>JANNFI010000097.1:0-12668 GCA_031379665.1 Ignavibacteria bacterium | reverse complement strand
CATCGGCACCGTTCACGACAACTCATTCACGAGAGGCCTGTCGACGTATCCCACCATCGGGGCGCCGGTGGTCGGGGCCGATCCGACCAGCCTCAAATCGATTTTTTCCGCGTTCCGAAGCATGGATTTTTCCTTCGGGGTCCTGCCGCAGGTCGACAAGGAGAGGCTCTACGTCGACCCGAACAAATTTTTCTCGAAACATATCGCCCTCTTCGGATCGACGGGCTCAGGCAAATCGTGTACCGCGGCCTCGATACTCCAAAAAGTCACCTCTCTCGAGAACACGCACGTGGTGCTTCTGGACCTCCACGGTGAATACGGACCCGCCTTCGTCGAGACGGGAAACCTGATCAACATCACGGACATCGAGCTCCCCTACTGGCTGATGAATTTCGACGAGCTGGTGGAGACCCTCATCGACGAGACGGAGCTCTCGGCCACCAACCAGATGATGGTGATGAAGGAGGCGATCCTCGACTCCAAGCGCGGGAAAAACCTCGGCCTCAAGGACTTCCTGACGGTCGACACCCCGGTCTTCTTCGACTTCCTCGACGTCAGCGCCCGGATGCGGTCGCTCGATACCGAACGCACCCTGAGCGGCAAGGAGGGCCCGTTCTACGGCCAGTTCACGAGGTTCCTGGTGCGGCTCGAGAGCAAGCTCACCGACAAGCGGTACGAGTTCCTCTTCCGCCCGAAGAACTACCGGTCGTCGGACACCTTCCCAAGCCTGCTCACGCGGCTCTTCGCCCTCGATTCGAACAAGCGGGTTACGATCATCGACCTGAGCAGGGTGCCCTTCGACGTGATCAACGTTCTGGTTTCGCTCCTGGGCAGGATCCTCTACGACTTCAACATCTGGAACGAGGCGCGCCATGACTTCCCCATCCTCATCGTCTTCGAGGAGGCCCACGCCTACCTCTCGATGAGCGGTAAATCGCATGCGGCGAGGAAGACAGTGGAGCGGATTGCGAAGGAGGGAAGGAAATACGGGGTGAGCTGTATGATCATCAGCCAGCGGCCGTCGGAAATCTCGGAAACGATCACGGCCCAGTGCAACAATTTCATCGCGATGCGGCTGCTCAACCCCACCGACCAGGCGTACGTCAGGAAACTCCTCCCCGACGCGCTCTCGAACCTGATGGACGTCCTCCCGACGCTCCAGCAGGGGGAGGCGTACATCATCGGGGATGCCGTCCCCGTGCCCTCACGCCTCATCATCGACATTCCGTCGCCGAGACCGTCGAGCGGGGACGTGAATTTCTACGAGCGGTGGAAGACGAAGCAGGCGGAGACGAACGTGAACAGCGTCGTCGAGAAATGGTGGAAGCAGGAACGCAGCTGACGCTCGACCCCCTCCCGCGGATCCCCACACCGCGGGGAGTCACCCCCCCGCGGGATTAAACCTCAGCGTCATTGCCCCACGCCCGGTGTCGGTGCGGGTCCCAGCACGTCATCGATGCTCATCATTCGAATCGTCCCCAACCCGAGCGCGGAGACGCTCTTCCCGACCTTCTCCCTGTCCCCCACCACGATGATCGAGATGCTCCGGGTGTCGATGTATTTCCGGGCCACCCGCTGCACGTCTTCCTTCGTTACCGCGAGGACACGGTCGACATACGTATTGAACAGATCGTCGGGCAGTCCGTAGACGACGAGTTCCGCAATCTGCCCCGCCGCCGATGAGATCGATTCGAAATTGCTCGGATAGAGCAGCGCAAGGTAGTTCCTGGCGCGGTCGAGTTCCTCGTCCGACACCAGTTCCCCGATGCCGTCCAACTCCTTCAAGAACTCCACGAGGGCTTTGTCGGTCACGTCCGTCTGGACGGCCGCCGCCGCCCGGAACGGCCCCGCGGCCAGGCGCAAATCAAATCCCGAACCGGCCCCGTAACTGTAGCCGTTCTTCTCCCTGAGGTTCTGGTTCAACCGCGAGGAGAACGACCCGCCGAGGATCGTATTCATCACCAGGAGCGGATAGTAGTCGGGCGTGAGCCGGTCGGTCCCGATCCGCCCGATACGGATCTCGGACTGCGCCGCCCCCGGTTTATCGACCAGGATCACCTCCCTCGAAGCTACCTGGGGCGCGGTGGCGAGATCGGGGAAATCCGGACGATCCCCCGACCAGGTGGTGAAATGTCGTTCGAGCACGCCCCGGGCCTGTTCGATGCCGATGTCGCCGACGACGATGACGGTGGCGTTCCGCGGCGTATAGACCCTGGCATGGAACCCGCGGACGTCCTCGATGCGGATCCCCCTGATGCTCGATTCATCGCCGATCGATGTCACGCCATAAGGGTGCGATGTACCGTAGAGCGCCGCGTTGAAGGCGGCGGCAGCGATCGCCCTGGGCTGGTCGTGCGCCTGCAGTAGCGATGTGAGGCGCTCGTTTCGTAACCGCTCCAGCTCCTGTTCAGGAAAAGCGGGATGGAGGACCACATCCGCGAACAACGCCACGGACGAGTCGAGTTTCGAGAGCGGCGTGAACATGCTCACTCCCGAGGAGTGCATGCTCGCATAGGCTGACACCGATGCGCCGAGGAAATCCACGGCATCGGCGTACTGGAGCGAATTCCGGGTCCCGGCGCCCTCTTCAAGCATCTCGGCGGTCATCGTCGCAAGACCGGTCTTCCCCGCCGGATCGAGCACCGAGCCGCCGCGCACGATCATCTCCATCTCGACGAGCGGGACCTTGTGGTTCTCCATCAGCACGACGCGCAAGCCGTTTCCGAGTTCGAAGTGCTGGAGGCCCGGGAGCTTCAGCGGGGCGGGTGGTCCGGGAATGATCGGGTTTTCCTGCGCCCCGGCGGATGAGGGTACCGTCGTCGAGAGGAGGGCAAGGAGGAGGCAGAGTGCGGCGACCCGGAGTGCGGAGCAGGTCCTCGGGTTCATTTTGCACCTGCCTTTCCGGGTGAAGCCAGTTCAGGCTTCCCCTCGGGCACGACACTCAGGACCACCCTCCCGTCATCGCGAAGGTATTGCTGGACCGCCGCGGTGATGTCGACGGGCGAGATCGCGATGTACCGGGAGAAGTCCTCGTTCAGGTAATCGGGATTTCCCGTGCGCGTATAGTAGTTGTTGAGGATATCGGCCTTCCCTCCGAAGCCACCGACCCCCTGCAGCCTCGCCAGGAAGGAGGATTCAAAGCCATTCACCGTCCGGGCCAGCTCGCGGGCCTCCGGCGGAGTCGTCTTCAGTTTGTCGATCTCTTCCTGGATCACCTTCTCGATCTCGGCAAGCGTATGCCCGGCTTTCGCGGTGGCCTCAATTTCGAAGTACGACCCCAGCGCCTGCGATCCCTGCCCGGCCGATACGTCCTGGGCGATCTGCAGCTCGTAGACGAGCCGCTTGTACAAGCGCGAATTCTTGCCCCCCGTCAGCACTCCCGCGAGGAGGTCCATTTCTGCGTCCCCCGGTTTGAACGCGGCGGGAGTCAGCCAGCACATATAGAGTCTCGGGAGCTGGACCTTGTCCTCCATGATCGACCGTTGTTCGGAGGAGAGGAACGCGACGGGCGGGTCGATCGGTGGCACCGGTTTCCCTTCCGCGATGGGACCGAACCACTTCGCCACCAGCTCACGCGTTTTTGCAGGATTGATGTCACCGGCGATCACGACGCTCGCGTTGTTGGGGGCGTAGTACGTGCGGAAGAATTCCACGACATCCTCGTACGACGCCGCCGAAAGGTCAGCCATCGAACCGATGGTCGGCCAGTGGTACGGATGCTCAGGCGGAAATAGTTTTTCCGAAATGGTAATGTCGGCCATTCCATACGGCCTGTTTTCATATGATTGGCGTCGCTCGTTCTTCACGACGTCGCGTTGCCCGTCGACCGTAGCCGGCGTCATCGTTGCAAGGAGACCACCCATCCGATCCGCTTCCAGGAAGATGGCCAGTTCGAGGGCGTTCGACGGCGCATCCTGGTAGTAGTTGGTCCTGTCAGAATTCGTGGAACCGTTGTTGTTGCCCCCTGCGGCTTCCAGCCATTCGTCGAATTTCCCCTCGGGGACGTTGGCGGAGCCTTCGAACATCAGGTGCTCGAAGAGATGGGCGAATCCGGTACGTCCCGGCTTCTCGTGCCCCGAGCCCACGTGGTAGTAGGTATTTACCGAGACGAGAGGGAGCGAATGGTCCTCGTGGAGCATCACCTGGAGACCATTGGGGAGGGTGTATTTTTCGTATGACAGCGATAACTGTGAACTGAGCGCCGCGGGAAACGACAGAAGGACGGGCAGTAGCCACCGGATCAGGCTTCGCATCGGGATTCTCCTTGAGTGGATGTCAATGTAGTATACGGATAGACCCCCGTCAGTTACTGGGGCGCTGATACCGCGCGCCGGCCTCTACCGGCGACGATCTCACCGGTTGTTTCGGAGGTACTCGAGCCTGTCCTTCACCTCTTCGGCCGGTTTAAGGAGTTTGTCCTTGCCGAAAATTGCCTCCTCCTGGCTGAGAAAAGTCAGTTCAAATTCCTTGCTCATGATAATCGCCTCCTCCGGGCAGACCTCCTCGCAGAAACCGCAGAAGATGCAGCGGAGCATGTTAATCTCGAACTTTACGGGGTACCGTTCCTTCCAGAAGGGCGACTCCGATGCCTGGACCTCGATAGCCAGGGCGGGACATACCCTGGAACAGAGGCCGCACGCCACGCACCGCTCAATACCCTTGTCTTCGACGAGGACCGGACGCCCCCTGAAGGCGGCCGAGGGATTCCACTTCTCTTCCGGATACTGCCGGGTAAATTTCGGCCGGAACATCTGGGCGATGGTAATCTTCAGGCCCTTGACGATCTCAGGGATGTAGAGCTTTTGCCAGAACGAGAGGTCCCTTCGGTGAATGATCGGCGGTTGCTGTTTTTTCACTGGTGTTTCGATCGATGAATGATTGGTTTGCTTACCCCTCGAGGAGGAGGATGACCACCGCGGTAACGATGATGTTCGCCACCGCCAACGGCAGCATGAATTTCCAGCCAAGGTTCATCAGCTGGTCGTACCGGAAACGGGGGATCGTCCACCGCACGATGATGAAGAAGAGCACCAGGAGCGCGGTCTTGCCGCAGAACGCCGCCACCTGCAGAACGCTCAGCAGATTGCCGCTCAGGCCGAGCACGGCGGCGTACGGAATCTGCCAGCCGCCGAGGAAGAGCGTGGTGATGAGCGCGCTCGCAACGACCATATTGGCATATTCGGCCAGGAAGAAGAGTCCGAATTTCAGTCCGCTGTATTCCGTATGGTAGCCCCCCACCAGCTCAGGTTCCGCTTCCGGCAGGTCGAACGGGTGTCTGTTCGTTTCGGCGAAGGCCGCGACCGTGAAGGTGATGAAGCCGATCGGTTGGAGGATGATGTTCCACTTCCAATCGCTCTGCATTGAGACGATCTGGTCGAGACGCAGGCTTCCGGCGATCATGATCACGCCGATGACCGCGAGTCCCATCGAGATTTCGTAACTGAGCATTTGAGCCGACGCCCTCAAGCCCCCCAGGAGGGAATATTTACTGTTGGAAGACCAGCCGCTGAGCGTCACGCCGTAGACTCCGAGGGAAGTCATCGCCAGGATGTAGAGGACGCCGATGTTGACGTCCGCGATCTGCAGTCGGATTGTCTGACCGAGGATTTCGATCGAATCGCCGAAGGGGATCACCGAAATCGTGGTCATCGCGATGGCGATCGAGATGACGGGGGCGAGGTCGTGGATGAATCTGTTCGCGCTCGTCGGGACGATGTCCTCCTTCATCACCAGCTTCAGGACGTCGGCGAGTGGCTGCAGGAGTCCTTGCCATCCCACCCGGTTCGGACCGATCCTGTTTTGGATCGCCGCCGCGACCCGCCGCTCGAGGAGGACCGTGTATGCGACCACCCCCACGAGCAGGCCCATGACAGTGACGATTTTGGCGATGTCGATGAACAGTGCCATCCTACACTCCCGCGGTTGCGGCCGTTTTCTTCAGTTCCTGCAGCTGCGCGCCCAGGCGGTCGATCGCCTGATAGGTGAGGCCCCTCAGTTCGGGGACCTTCGTAGAGAGTTCCGCGAAGACGTCGCGCCCTCCCGCGTACTTCCACTTGAGACCGAGTGCGTTCGCCAGGCCCACAAGGATGCTCCAACTGTCGCGGACATCGTACTTTGTTCCCCGCATCCACCGGTCGTTGGGGGCGCCAAACTTGTCCCACCTGCTCATCGAGAATCCGTCGAGCGAGCGTTCCTGGTATGCGGTGACGACGGCGGGCCGGATCCGTTGCACCCTCCTGCTCACGTTGATCATCGTACCGTTTTTTTCCGCGTAGGTCGAGGACGCGAGGACGATGTCCGCGTGTTTCGTCGTCGAATTGTGGTTCGACGCGTGAACGACGAGGATCTCGAGTTTCGGAAGGACGTCTTCGAATTCCTTCATCGCCCCGATGTCGTCCTCCATGACGTAGAGGAGCTTCACCTCACCATCCCGAATTTTTTCGATCAGGGCGGGATATTCGACCATCCCCCGCCCCTCGCTCGCGGCCGCCAGCTGGGCGCCGAGACTGTTCGGCGTTTTATCAGACGTGATCAGGAAATCATCGCAATCGTCGGAATCGACGTGCGGCAGGACGCTGAACGACTCCGCCCCGAGGTGGTTCATCAGCTTGCGGAAGATGTAGTTGTCCTCGTTCGTCGCGAAGGGTGAGCCGATCGCGGCGATCTCACTCCCCTTGAACGTCTTCAGTTCGGAACCGAGGAGCGCCACCGCTTCATCCCAGCCGACCTCGACCAATTCCCCATCCTTCCTGACCATGGGTCCGTGGATCCTGTCCTGGGCGTTGACGTGTTTGAATGTGTCCAGCCGGCCGTGATCGCACATCCAGTAATCGTTGACTTCCGGATTCAACCTGGGCGTGAGTCGGAGGATCTGGTTGTTTCGCACCCACATCTTCGTGTTGCACCCGCGCGAGCAGCCCTGGCAGATCGTGTCGGTCGAGGACATTTCCCACACCCTCGACTTGAACCTGAAGTCTGCGCTGGTGAGCGCGCCGACCGGGCAGAGGTCGATGGTGTTCATCGAGTAGGCGTTGTCAAGTTTCTCGCCGGGAAACGTCGTCAACTCAACGTGGTCGCCCCTCTTGGTGAATACCAACTGGGGCTTCTCCGCGATTTCGTCGCAGAAACGGATGCATCGCGAGCACATGATGCACCGCTCCGTATCGAGCGTCACGCGGGGTCCGAGCTCCACCCTCTTCGGTTTGCGGACCTTGTCGAACTCGAACCGGCTCTCGCCAACGCTGTGTTCGTAGGCGTAATCCTGGAGTTTACATTCCCCGGCCTCATCGCAGATGGGGCAATCGAGGGGGTGGTTGATCAGGAGGAATTCCATCACCGCTTCGCGGGCATCGATGACCTTGGGAGACGCCGTCTTCACCACCATTCCGTCGGTCGCCATCGTCTGGCACGAGATCGCAAGCTTCGGCATCTTTTCCACTTCCACCAGGCAAATGCGGCAGTTCCCGGCGATGCTTAAGCGGGGATGCCAGCAAAAATGGGGGATGGAGATGCCGTTGGCGAGGGCCACCTGCATGATGGTCGGCTTGCCTTCGACCGGGACCTGTTTCTCATCTATCGTGATCGTCGCCATGAACCTGGTTCTTGATTGAATTCCACGCGGAGGGCGGGCATCGTCGTGATCAGACGATGTCCCGCAGCTTTTCAGTTTTCGGGGCCGAGGGAGAGATCACGACCGTTGAAAAATTTTCATGGTTCATCAATTTTTTTGCGACGATGCCGATGTCACCGGGGGTGACGGCATCGATTCTCCTGAGCACCTGATCGAGGGTGACGAACTCGTGGAAATAGAGCTCTCCGCTTCCGAGTCGCATCATGCGGTTCGACATGCTCTCCATGCCGAGCATCGTCGTACCCTTCAGCTGGGCCTTCGCCCGGCGAATTTCCTCCGCTCCGATCTTGCCCGACCGGAGCTTGTCGATCTCCTTCCGGATGAGGTCGATCGATTTGTCGACCTTCGACGGATCGGTCCCGATGTACACGCCGAAGTTCCCGGTGTCGCTCATCAGGCTGAGAAAAGAAAAGACCGAATAGGCGAAGCCGTACTTTTCCCGGATGTTCTGGAAAAGTCTTGAGCTCATCCCCTCACCGAGGATCGTGTTGAGGACCAGGAGGGGGTACCGGTAGGAGCTCTTCACGCTGTACCCGAGCGTCCCGTAGCAGACGTGGGCCTGGTTGATCGGTTTGTGAAATAATTCCGCCTTCGGCTTCATGGTGCGCGGCGAAGCAACGCGGCCGGTCTGGGCCGGTTTCCCCTTCTTCAAGCTGAAGTGCTTCTCGACGAGGGCGACGAGGTCGTCGTGCCGGAAGTTACCTACCGCGGAGACAACGAGGCGGTCGGCCGTATAGAACCTCCTGATGTACCCCTGCAGGGACGATGTATTGAATCGCCGAATGTTCTCCGCCCGTCCGATGATCGGGAAACCGAGCGGATGCTGATGGTAGAGGTTACGGTCGAAATATTCGTGGATCAGGTCGTCCGGGTCGTCCTCGATGTTCTTGAGCTCCTCGAGAATCACCGTCTTCTCCTTCTCCATCTCCTTCTGATCGAGCGTGGGATGCTGGATGAGGTCAGACAGAATGTCCATCGCCCGTGGAAGCTGGTCGTCGAGGATCCGGGCGTAAAAACAGGTATGTTCCTTGGTCGTGAAGGCGTTCAGATACCCGCCAACCGCTTCCAGGCTTCGTGCGATCTGGTTCGCGGAATACCGCCGCGTCCCCTTGAACACCATATGCTCGAGAAAATGCGAAATGCCATTGTTCGAGAGGTCCTCGTCGCGGGATCCCACGTCCACCCAGATCCCGACCGCGATCGAATGAACGTGACTCACCTGCTCACTCACCACCCTTATGCCATTGGGCAACACCGTTTTTCGATAAACGGGTGATTGTGGGACAGTCGAATCGGGTTGGATCTTCCTGTGAGGCACCGGGGTCTGCCTGAAAACGTGAACGAAATTGTGAAAATATAGCACTTTTAGGTTGTAATATCAACTGTGCGACCACCCTCGCCGGAGCCCGCACCCCCACGGCACCATGCGTTGTTTATCGTTGTATCAGACAGCGGGATTTTCTACATTTCGGGGCCCTGAGCTCAACAAACCTACTCCATGGTTACGATCTCCCTCATCGTCATCGTATCGCTCTACTGTCTCGAACTGGTTTTCTTTCGCCGGGGCCTGGCGGCATCCTCGTCAACCTTGGTGGATCCCGCCGCCGAGCCGACCGTCTCGGTGATCATCGCCGCTCGGAATGAGGAACACCGCATTCTCGACTGTCTACGATCGCTCCGGACGATCGAATACCCTGCCGGAAAACTCGAAATTCTCATCATCGATGATTTCTCGACCGACCGAACTTCCGAAATCGTCGGCCGATTCATTGGGGATCGTTCGGACATGCAGCTGCTCAAATCCCCGCCGGAGTCGGGCAATCTCAGGGGAAAAACGAACGCCATTGCTCAGGGGATCCGTCATTCCCGTGGGGAAATCATCATGTTCACGGACGCTGATTGCTCCGTGAGCCCGGGGTGGGTACGGGGAACCGTCAAATATTTTTCCGAACATACGGGAATCGTCGGCGGGTTCACCATCCTGGAAAGCGCCACAACGTTTCACGGTATCCAAGCCCTGGATTGGCTCTATCTCTTCGGTATCGCCTCCGCCACGGCCGGATTGAACATTCCGCTCACGGCCATCGGGAACAACCTCTCGATCCGACGGGCCGCGTACGTGGAGACGGGCGGATACGAGGTGATACCCTTCAGCGTTACAGAGGATTATTCCCTCGTACAGACGATCATCCAAAAGACGCGATACACAATGAAGTTTCCGCTCGAGCGGGACGCCATCGTCACGAGTCGCGCTTGCGATACGCTCTCGCAATTAATTCGGCAGAAACAGCGTTGGGGGGTGGGGGCGCTGGATATGATCCCCACAGGAATGGTGATCGTCGCACTCGGGTGGATGGTTCGCGCGGCGGTCATACTCGGAGTGATCTTGCTACCGCCGACGGTCTCGCTCACGTCGCTGCTCGCCGTCTTCCTCGCCGATTTCATCTTCCTGTCCAAGGTTTTCGGCGTTCTCCCTTTCAAACACGTGCGGAAATACTTCCCCGCCTTTGAGTGTTACCTGACTTTTTACGGATTGGTCATCCCTTTCCTCGCCTTTGGGAGTCGGAATGTCATATGGAAAGAAAGGACTCTGCGGAGGGAGAAAAAAAATGCCTTTCAGGGAGAAAGGCATTCTTGAGGAAACTGCTGTAGAACCGTCCGGCCCGACGCCGGTCAGACCCTCGTGCGTGAGCTCGCGATGTTCAACCTCTTGAGCTTGTACCGGAGAGTCTGCTCCGTCATTCCCAGGAATCCTGCCGCTTTCGATTGGTTGTTTCCAAATTTCGAGAGCGATCGCTCAATGATCCCCTTCTCTATCGCATCCAGCGACTTGTCGAGAATGAAATCCTGACCAGTCACGATGTTGTTGATCATCTTGACAACTTCAGTCTTCTCGTCGACCAATTCCGGCGGCAGCATGAATCGACCACCGCTCGAGAAGAGAACCGACTTGTCGACGACCGCCTTCAACTCCCGGATGTTCTCGCGCCACACCTGACGGACGAGGACATCAATCGCGTTGATGTCGATCGCCAGGGGGGCGATCCCGATTTGCTCGCAGATCTCACCTGCGAAGTGTTTGACGAGATACGGAATGTCCTCGGGTCTGTCGCGAAGAGGGGGTATTTCGATCTTTTCGAAGTCGTTGATCTTGGTGTAGAGGTCGGGCAGGATTTTGCGTTTGTCGAGGAGTACCCGAAGGTCTTCCTTGACCGTCACGATGAGGCGGATATCGATCGGCTCATTCTTCGTACCGCCGATCCTCCGGGCTGTCCGCTCGTTCATGAATTCGAGAATTTTCATCTGATTACGGAAGCTTGCCTCCTCGATCTCCTCAATGAGGACCGTTCCGCCGTTGGCGATCTCGAAGAGGCCGCGTTTGGTCGTGTACGGTAATCCTTCTGCTCCCCGGTCGAAACCGAAAAGGACGGACTGCAATTCCTTGTCGTCGAGCACCGAAAGGTTGATCGACATGAAGGGTGACGTGCTTTCGGCCTCCCTCTCGGCCGCGTACACATTCTTCGCGACGGCCCCCTTCCCTACCCCGGCTTCTCCGATGATGACGACGTCCCGGCGCGTCTTGGCCAGGCGTTGGATATGCTTGAGGAGATTGTCTACCGCCCGACTCTTACCAACGATCGAGTACTCCATCGATCCGGTTTTTCTCTCCTCCGAGAGCTTACTCTTAGTGTCTTTTTCCATTGATGCCTCTGTGTAGGGGGTTGGCCGTTAGGTTCGGCTGAAGCTGATTCGATCCCGGCCTGCTTTGAAAAAACCTTCCGAGAAAGGGATTCGAGTTGAAAAAATGTGAAAGCACCAGGTTGTCGACCCAGTCTCTCCATCGGCTGATCTGGTACGGATTCGTTGCGAGTTCAGTCTCATAAAATTCGCCCTGGACCGAGGTAATGAATTTCAACCTGAGGGCGAAAAAGAGTGCTATCAGTATTTCCACGAACATCGTAATATACTGACCTAAATTGGATATTTCCATATAATAGTTCCACTCGATACTCTTAATATACTCCCAAAAATGGAGTATCTCCATCGAGCTGTAAATGAGGAAAAGGAACATCATTTTATCAATGTATGCCCCCTGAGGTGGGTCTTTTTTGTACTGATAACCAAAGAATAGCAATATAAATCCAATGGTAAGGATGTTCATGTATATATAGTTCATATACATGGGCTTGGTGAATATTACCATCCAGGTTTCATCACCTTCAACGTACGGAATCAGAAATTCTATCTGTTTTAAATTTTCTTCAGGGAATAGTTCGCCGATTGGCTTACCATCTCGCCACGATTGGAGCGTTACACGACTTGCGAGTTCGGCTGCAGTTGGAGTTTCCTCCCCCGCACGAACAGCATTCTGTAGCGACTTAAGTTGCTGAGTTTCCTCTGTGGTATAAAGATAAAGAGGGTCGACGAAGAATGGAGTAAAGTAAAAGAGGAAAAAAGTTAGTGAAATAGCCAACGCGGCCGAGTATTTCACGAAGATTTTCACGTCCCTAAATAGAAGATCCACTACCACATAGATAACAGCAAGCGAGAGGAATAATATGTATCCAATCGAGGTGTATTGCCAAAAGATGAAATAAGCATATACGTCGGTTTTAAAAAATGCCTTGCCCATAAAGGGCTGCAACATCATGAGCGTGCATATCCCAAAAAAGATTGAAAAATTTATAAAGATGACTCGATTACGGGTAGTTGTCTCTTTGACCGCAATAAACAATGACAAAATAAAGAGAAGTGTTTGAATTGATCGGTTGAGGATATCCGCTCCAAGCAGGATGTCAAGGTCTGCGAACGGGAGGGCCACAATATAGATGGCCATAGTTACTCCCCAGACGATGATGATCTTCTTCGAAAATGTCATTTAAAGTAGACCTTTTTAACCTGCTATCGGCAAATATATGCATAAACTATGGGTTTGTCAAGGGATATCGCAATTATTTTTATATATGCATAAAAAGGTGATCCGAGGCACGCCATTTTTAGCGGGATAATTTGTCACGAATTTCCGGGGTTTTTCTTG
>JANNFI010000043.1:0-8689 GCA_031379665.1 Ignavibacteria bacterium | reverse complement strand
GACATAGGCGATGCGCCCACCGTCGGGTGAGACCGCCGGGGAGTTCGAGCGCAGACCCTCCGTGATCCGCTCATCGTCGCCCGATTCGACGTCGAGCGAGAAGATGTCGTAGTACGACGACCAGAATGGGTTGTCCTGCGTGTGTTTCGAGAACCAGATGGTTTTTCCGTCGGGCGACCAGGAAAAATTCGACCTCACTCCCGAGGCGACGCGCCGTTCCGTCTTCGTCGAGAGCTCATAGAGGTAGAGCGCCGACGAGGAGAAGTAATCGCCGTTCTTGTTGCTGATGTAGGCGAGGTATTTCCCATCCGGGGAGAACGCCGGATAGAAGTTCGCGAAGCCCACGTCGCCGATGATGTCGCCCGCGACAGGGGCAGCGCGCACCGCCGCGGTGCGTTCGGTATAGTCGGCCTTCAGGGCGTCCTGCCATTCACGGTAGAGCTGCTCGCCGTCGATCCCGACGGCCCGGCCGATCGCGCCGTCGATCGTGACTTCGGTGAGCGTGGAGAGGTTCCTGGAAATCTCTTCCAGTTTCGCGTCGCCGAAGCGGTCCACGATGTAGCTCACGAAGGCGAACCCGGAGTTGTACGACGACTCGTTCCCCAGGCTGGTCTTGCCGAAGACCGACATCTCGTTCCAGGTCAGCATGTTGCCGTCGAGGACGTACGAACGGAGGATCATGTCGCGGTGGCTGTCCCAGTAGTCGTAGTCCAGTTCCTTCCTGTTGTACTGCGCGACGCCCTCGGCGAACCAGCTCGGGATCACGAAGCCGGAGAGCGGGTAGGAGACGATCCTGTTCGGGTACCCGTAGAGCACGTCCTGCCGGCGTTCCGACTGGTAGCCGAGCCACTGGAGGTAGATGGCGGGCACCCGCCTGCCGAACTTGAAGGAGGTCTGGATCTGAATGATGTGCGTGAACTCGTGGGTAACGACGTTCCGGAGCCAGTTATGCGTCCCCCTGAGGTCGGTGTCGAGCGACGATGCCCAGATTTCAATCTTGTTGTCGAAGAAGTACGCGGCGCCGTTCGCGTAGTCGTCATAGTCCTTGATGACGAAACTCACCTTTCCGTCGGGCTCGTGGGCGTAGAGCGACGTGATGGGTCCGTAGATCTCCTCGGCGATTTTCGCGACGGTCCGCGCCGTCCGTTCGGCGCCGGTGTGGTAGTGGACGAAGAAATGCCCGGTCTCTATGGTACGCCATTCCAGTTCCGGATGGTGGAAATCGTCCTGGGCCGGGGATCTCCCTGTGAAGGCGCATAGAAGCGCCAGGGCCGTCGCGACACGCCCGATCAGGGCGGTGGACGCGCCCCGATGTCGACCGGGTCGTTGCACTATTTTACCACCGCGATGGTGATGACGGCGTTGCCCGATCCCGACTGTCCGTCGGCCCCGACCTGGGCGAAGTAGACGCCGCTCTCGACGCCCGAGACGTCCCACTCGACCTCGTTGTCGAGCCCGCCCTGCGCGGGGAGACCTTCGTACGACTTCACCAGGTTGCCGGCGAGGTCGAAGATCCTGATGGTGACAGTCGCGTCGGATGGAACGTAATACCGGATGTGTGTCACGTAGCCATCCGCACCGCCGACCGGGTTCGGCCAGTTGTAGGTGCGCGAGGCCGGAAGGAATCCTCCGGACGGCGGCGTATGCGAGAGGACGGCGACCTCCGCCGCGCTGTTGGCCGCGTCGTGGGCGTACTGGGGCCACGGCTGCACCGGAGGCGGCGCGGGGCCTGAGACGATCTGGCCCGTCTTCCAGGCGTAGACCGTCCCATCGCCCGTCGCAACGGTGAGGACGATGTCGGTGCAGCTGAGGCAGGGGCTCTGGGCATAGATGATCGCGGGTGTGATGCCGTCGTTCGGCCCGGCCTGGAGCGGGAACCCGGCAAGCGGCGAACCGTTTCGGCCGTACGCGAAGACGATCCCCTCCGAGCTCACGCCGACGACGTCGACCGACCCGTCACCGTCGATGTCGGCAACGACGGGCGAACCCACGAGATCGGAACCGGCGCCGGCTTTGACTGGGAATCCGTCGAGCATCGAACCCGCCTGGTTGAGCGCGAGCACCGTCGCGCCGGAAAAAACGACGACGTCCTTCGACCCGTCACCGTCGAAGTCCGCGATCGCCGGCCCGCTGGCGATGGGGCCGCCGGATGATTGCGGAAATCCGGGGAGAGTCCCTTCGCAGATGTCGCCGAGCGCGATCGTGCCGTCGCCGGACACGGCGACGAACGTGAAGATCGCGACCATTCCGGGGCCTTTCGAAAACTTTCCCGCGGCGACGCTCACCGCGCCCTGCATCTGGCCGATGCTGCCGCCCCCGGTGAACGCGGGAACGATGCACGCCGGGGAGAGGATGGAACCGAACCCGCCCGACGCCGAGCCCGCGATCAACGCTCCGGCCTCCCCGAGGAGGGCGAGGCTCGTCACATCGGCGCTGTCCGTCGGAAAGACGTGGAATTCGCGGAGGTTGCCGCCGTCGCGGTCGAGCAGGTAAACGAAACCACCGCCGGTCCCGACCGCGATGAACGAGTCGGAGATCACAGGGGCCGTCGTCACCGGATATGGGAGCGCAACGCTGAACAGGCTGTCGACGAGGAGGTCGTTGTTCACGTCGGCCAGTTCGGCAGCGTAGATCACGCCGGCGCCGGAGAGCGATCCCGCCAACACGAGGTCTGAGTACGCGTCGCCGTCGAGTTGTCCGACGGCCGCCCTCGGGTAGAGGCTGTCGGAGGCGTACGCGCCACCCTGCAGGGAGAGAAGGCCGGAGAGGTCCCCGCCGGGAATGAACGGTCCGCCGGTCAGGTCCCACCCGTACACCCGGGGGACGGGGCCGCTGCTCACCGCGATGATACCCTGGAACGAAAGCGCCGTCAGCGCGCCTGAGGCGAAGACCGATCCGGTCGCTTTCGGGAATCCGGCGAGGGGGCTCACGACGCTGTCGCCGAGCGTGAAGAGCGCCGTCATTCTCGGCCCGCGGGTTGAAAATTCCGAGATCGTCGCGTGGCTGTTGGTGAAATTGTTCCCGAGGCTGTGGGGGTTCGAGTTCGGGCCGAAGGCGTCCGATTCGACCCGCAACGGAGCCTGGTTGCCGGCGTACCAGAAGTCGAGCACCGTGCCGTCCTCGCTTCCCGAGCCAGCCCCGATGAAGCCGTACGACTGCCCGATGTCCTGGGACCCGTCCGCCTCTTCCAGGTCCACGCCGCGCCGTGCGATGTCTGCGTTGACCGTTCCGGTGGCGAAGTTGGCGTCGATGACCGCCTCGTCCACGTGCCAAACGAGCACGCCGCCGTCGAACCACTCGCCGGTGCGGCTGTTGACGCCTCCCGGCAAGCTCCAGTCGAAGTCGTCCACATCGAGCAGAGAGCCGACGAGCGAGTCCTGGTCGACGAAGTTGAAGCCGGTCGTATCCCTGGTCCAGGTCCTCACGAGCGTATCGCCCGCCCAGACCATCGAAACGGTCTGGCCGTCGCCGTCGGCGTCGCGGTTCCTGTTCTCGACCAGGAAGTATTCGCCGGCGCTGATCGGCACGCGGTAGACGGTGTCCGGGGAACCGTCCAGCCCCACCGCCGGCAGGTCGAGGAGCACGCTCCCCACTCCCACGGTGACCGGTTCGGTCCAGCCGAGGAAATATTTTTCCCAGGCGGACGGTTCAGGGGGGATGAACCCGGCCCAGCTGAAGATCGATTGCCCGTCCATCAGGCCGAAACGCCCGATCCCGGAGCGCCCCGTCTGCGTGTCAAAGAGGTCCGGGAGGCCCAGGTGGCTCCCGACGTTTGCGGCGAGCAGACCGTTGATCCCCAGCTCCAGAAGGACTGTCCCACCGATAACCGGTATTCGTCTGGTTTCCGTTTCGGGGATGATTAGGCTGTTGGTGATCGTGAAGGCTCCCCCGTGGACGGGGACTCCCTGGTAGCCGTCCCCGAAGACATCCTGGAGTGCGTCGATATTCATATAGAGGGAAGGGATGTCGAACGGCGTGGGATCGAACCCGTAGATGCTCACGAGGTCGATGTCTCTCCCCACGCCGGCGTGAAAGAGCACGAACGCGTCGAAGCGCTCGAACTCGGTCGCGGGGCTGAGCGAGTCGACGAGGCTCCAGGTTTCGGCGACGAGCCGGCCCAGCTCGGCGTTGTCCGGGCTGTTCTTCGGCGGGCTGTAGTTCCGCATCTGGGCCGGGAGGCGGTAAGTGTCGGGGAGGAGCGTCGGCTCGATTTCGAACTGGGCGTCGGACACCTTTCTGAAGTAGTTCCTGAGGAACGCGAGGTGGACGTCGAAGTAGTCGCGGTCGTGTGGCGCCGGGTCTTTCATCCTCGTGGTCGGTTCGGCGAGGTCGAACGCCCCGGTCCCCGACGTGCGCGCGTCGTCGTCCGGGAGGAATTCCACCATCACCGCGAGGATCCTGAGCGTATCCGGGACCGCCGCAGCCCGTCGATCAGGGGTGCGCGGCGTCCCGGACGTTGCGCCGGCGGCGATGCGGTGATCGAGCCGCGGCGTGATCTGTGCCGCCGCGGGTTTCTGGGCGAACGCTTCCGCCGTGGCGAGCACGCACAGGAGGAGAAACATCGCCGGAGCGCGGGATGGTATTCCTGCTCGGGACATTATTGCCTTGGGGAATGTGTCAGGGGATTGATGGTTATGCTGGGCCGGGCCCTGCGGGAGTCCCGAAAACCTGAAAGCCCGCCCTGAGGGTCGCCACGCAACCCTCCGGACGGACCTGCGGTAATTCAGGGAAACGCGCGATCAGACACCCCAAGCGATGAGGAGCGAGAACCTGAGCGTTTCGCTCAGCGGGTGGTTCTCCTCGATGGTCGAGAGATAGCTGAAATCGAAACCGTAGATGTCGTACCGCACGCCCGCGCCGAACGTCAGGAACTTGCGGTTGCCGTAATCGGGGTGCTCGTAGAAGTACCCGAAACGAAGGCTGATGAGCTTGGGTTCGCCGTACCAATACTCCACGCCGGTGCCGATCGTGACTTTCTTGAGCCCGCCGTCTTCCCACGCGGTGATCAGGGACTTTGGGAGGTCGTCCGGCGGCGGCGGATCGCCGATGGCGTTTCCGTTGGAATCGACAGGCGCCAGGTACCGCCTGATGAGCAGTCTCGCGAAGTCCACGATGGCCGTGACATTATTGTACTGGCTCTTGAGCACGTCAATCCCGATGCCGAGCCGCAGCTGGGTCGGGAGCGGGTCCGCCTGGTCGGCGTCGATGTAGGTCAGCTTGGGGCCGAGGTTCGACAGGTTGACGCCGACACTGAACCTGTTGCCGATATCGCCCAGGTTCCGCGGGCGCCAGAGCGTCGCGATATCGAAGCTCACCGTCGAGGCGACGCCCTTCCTGTCCTGGCCCTGAACGTTGAACGGCGCCAGCGAGCTGTGGATGTACCGCAGGTTGATGCCGATCCCGAGGTCGTCGGTCACCCTGGTGGAGTATCCCACCGTCGCCGCCATTTCGTAGGCGCGAAAGGTGTTGATCACCTCCGGGCCGTCGGCGCTCGTCTCCGAGAATTCGCCGAGGCTGAGGTAGGTGATGCTCGCCCCGAACGTTCCGCCGATGTCATCGATGTAGTTACGGTAGGCCAGGTAATCGTAGAAGAGGTCAGACTGCTGGAACTGCGGCAGCCAGGCCGAATGCGTGAGGCTGATCTCCTGACCGGGCAGGAACGAAAGGCCGGCCGGGTTCCAGAAGTTCGCCGAGGCATCGTCGGCCAGGCCGGTGCCGGCCTCGCCCATCGCGTCTGCGCGCGCGTTCGGGGCGATCAGCAGGAACGGTACGGCCGATTCACCCTGGGCCCGCGCCGCCGAAGGCAGGATCGCTCCCGTGATCACGCCGACGATCAGGAAACCCTTGAGCATCTGTGCAAAGCTGCGTAACAACATAGACGTTTCCTCTAATGTGGAGATGAAAAATGAATTGGGATGCAATGAAAAATCAGCGCGCCAGGGGAATGAAATGTAGTTTTTTCCGATTTGAGAAGCAACCCGTCCCCCGTCGTCATTTCGTGACACTCAACTTTCCGAGCGCTTCGCCCGAATATTTTCCGTCCGCGGTCCGGGCAATCACCTTATAGAGGTAGACGCCGTTCGCAATTTCGTCACCCTCCCGGTCGCGCCCGTCCCACTCCATCCTGACGAACCGTTCGTCGAACCCGTAACCGACCAGCGAGTTGATCATCCGGCCCGCCACGGTGTAGATTTTCACCTCGACGTCCACCGGCTCGGTCTGGTTATGCTCGAAGGTGAACCACGTCGATCTCGCGAATGGGTTCGGATAATTGTAGACGTTGGCGAGCTCGAGCCCGCCCGCTCCCCCGACGCTGAAGCCGGTCTCGTCGGTGGACGAATTGTTGTAGGTGTCCCAGGCCCGCACCCTGATCCTATGCGAACCGGCCGGAAGCTCTCCCAGGGGGTAGGTCACCACTCCCTCCCGATAGGTGTCGGGATTACTCCTGTAGAAATCGCCAAGGTCGATGCTCTCGGGCCGGTCGTCCAACCAGGCCTCGAGCCGGTGACCGATTCCGGCGCCCGAGGTGTTCACGCCGTTGGAATCCGTGATGTCGACGATGAGTGTCGGGGAACCGCTGACGGCATCGCCCGGCCGGAAACTCCTCGAATCGATGAATATCCCGATCTCGGGTCCAACGACATCTGGTGGCGCGGTCGAATCGGTGCCCGCGATCCTGATGTTCCTGGTGTATCCCGAGCCGTCGGTCGTCGCGTTCGACGCATAGACAGAAATCCTGCCGTTCTCCGTGCCGTACGAAATGTCCTTCGGTACGATGAATTCCGCGCCGAGCCTGTCCATCGACACCGTCGCTTCGCCCCGGAAGAGGATGTTCCCGGTCGTCCGGTAGACGTAGGTTCCGGCGGTCGGGTCGTTGATCGTGACGGACCGGTCGGCGTCATAGACTGAAACCCGCGCGGACCCCGAGTAGGGGGGCGCTCCGCTCTCCGGCGAGATGCCGGCAGACACCGACGAGCGGCCGAGCGCGAAGAGGTCCACGACCTGGTCGGCCGGACGGCCGTTGACCGAATCGACGACGACCAGGCGCTTTGGGAACGCGGGGATGAGGGCCGGGTCGCCGAGGAGAAAATACTTCTCGTCGTTGGGGCCCGTCAGAACCTGCTTTGTCCTGAACATCGCGTCGCCGAGCCGCTCCGTCACCATCCTACCGAGCGTATCTTCCTCGAAGAGGTAGGAGAAAAAGGTCGAGTTCATCCTGAGGTTCTGGAACGCGTACACCACCCTTGTGGCAGAGAGACCGGCGATGCAGCCGGCGTCGGGTTTGGCCGCCAGGAGTTCCGCCCCGCTCTGGTCGGCGATCGCGTCGAAGTTCGCGTAGTTGCAGGTCGCGGCGACGAGGATGAAATATTTTCCCTTATTTGCCAGAAGCGGAATGTCGTCCTCGCGCACGAATACCGCCTCGTGGGCCCACAGCCTCGGGTTACCGTGCCCGGAATAGTTGAGCACGAGGGTCCCCCGGGCTATCGCCTCGCGGATCGCCTTGTTGACCCCCGGTTTCCGCCGCCCGGCGGCCGCGATCTCCGTCGGATAATCGAACAGGTAAATCTTCGTCCGGTCGTAGAGATCGGGAAGGACTGCCGCGACATTCTCGGCGTGCGCCAGGTGGAGGAAACGATCGTCGTCTCCGGTTGCCGCCAGCCCGTCGTCGGCGACGAAGGTGACGAGCGTCTTCCAGGTGTCGTTGACAGAGGCGGTCTCGTACTCGATGATCTTGTCGACCATCGTGGCCGCCTCCGCCGCCGACTGGGCGGTGAGCCGGCCCTGGGCGAGCTGGACCCTCTCGGTGCCGTCGAACAGGGCGTAATAGTCGTCCGAGGCGTACGTGTTGATCGGCGTGACGCTGTTCTCGGTCTCCCAGGGCGGCATCAACATCGGACCGGGCGCGATGATGCGCCGGTAGTCGAAGTCTCCATCGCCAAAGAGGAGCGCATAGCGCGGCGCGGGGAGTTGCGTCTGCGTTACGTACCTGAGGTAATTCCTGATGGCGACCGGCGATGGGATCCCCCCGCCGAATTCGTTGTAGATCTCCTCAACGTTGACCACGCGGGTGCGAAGTTGTTGCGGGCCGGGGCGTTCGCGGAAATCCTTCAGCCGGTTCGCCGCGGTGAGGAGCGATGGGTGCGCGACGACGATCATATCGGCGACCTCCGGCTCGCCCCTGAGGTCCTGGTTGGGGACGGGGACGATCGAGGCCGGGGTCAGGTACCCGCCCGGTCCGCAGAGGAAAACCTGACGTCGTTCGCCCGGCGTTCCGGCGACCCGGAACGAGGAGGTGTCGGAGCGGTTATCCGGTGCGAGGAGCGCGACTGAATCGTACCGCGCAACGGCAAAGGCCCGTACGTTTGTCCCGCTGAAACCCTTCACGATGAACGCAACGACCGCTCCCGTGTCCGGCATATGGAAGGAAAAGCGGTTCCCCTGCGCGACTGTCGCCCGGTCGTAAAGCAGTTCGTACGAGTCGATGTACCCGGTCCCGGCCGCGCTCGTCGAGGAATAGGCGAAATTCAGGAGACTCTGCGCGTCCGTCCAGGAAGCGACCGTCGTCCGCTCCGCCTGCGAGAAGATGACCTGGTCGTGGAAATAGCTCCCGACCTGCGTCCCCGCGATGGTCACCGCCGTACCGAGCTGAAGCCCGTGTTCGGTCATGGTGAATGACGATGGCGACGAC
>JANNFI010000013.1:0-3645 GCA_031379665.1 Ignavibacteria bacterium | reverse complement strand
CCGAAATATGCTTCAAGGCTGGATTTGTCCGGAGTATCGTTCGTGTACGATTCATCGTTGAGCGAGAGGCCCGCGCCAGTGCGGAAATACGATCGGTTGGTGTGGACGATGTACCGTCCACCGCCGAGTTTTCCCTGGGCCCTCATCTTTAACGCCTGTTCCGTGTTCGCCAGCGTCGTCACTGACGATTGGAGGAACCAGTCGGCCGGGAGGAAATACACGAAATGGGCACCCGTCTCCGTCCGTTCGATGTCCTGCACGCTGTCCTGGTATGATTTATTGGCGTTATAACTGAGGGTGAGCTCCCATTCATCGACAAGGTATCCGATGGAGCTTTGCGAACTGTACTGCTTCAGAATGTTGGCCTTCGTGACCGATAATCCGATGTCGACATTGGCGCGTAACCTGCTCCAGAAATCCGTTTCCAGGACCCTCAGGTAAACAACGTCCATCAGCGTCGTCGACATCGTATCCTGGGTGAGGTGGTCGGCGAGGATGACGTACTCACCGCCTGTGGAGTGGATCGATCCGTTGACGCGCTCCCCGTTTTTCAGCGTGATGAGAAATCTCCGCTGCGTATATATTTTCTTGACCCCGTCCCATTCGATGGTGAATTCGTTCTTTGAATAATCCGTCTCCATCGTCACCACGCCCTCGTCCAGCGATTTCAATTCTCCCGCGATCACATCACCATTACTCATCACCAGGGTATCCCGCTGGGCGATGACGGATGTTGCCGCGAGCAACACCGCGGCGAGCACGGCCGCGAGCCCCCGTGCGGTTTTGCGAGTTGTCGCCGCGATACCCCCCGGGGTGGTTGAGGCCCGTTCCGGTTATCAGGTTCATTTCAGAAATCATATACGACCGGTGTCGGCGGCTATCGGAACTGAAACACTGAAGATCCTGTGTTGATTTGGGGTCGATGAGTGTGTGGAATATAGGCCGATCGCGGGACATTATCAAAGCGCACCACTCCGGGTCGGTCATCCGGGACCGGGACATGATTCACACCTCGGAAAACACCGCGGCCCGGACACTGACGCGCCCGGGCCGCTCGGAACCGATCGATCGGATGATCGTCTATTTTTTCGTGGGGGAATCCCCGACTTTCGTCACAGGAAAATACCCGACTTTCGTGATCAGCCCCTGACCTTCCGGACTCAGGATCCAGTCGATGTACTCCTTGAGATCGCCGGTCGGCTTGCTCTTGAGGTAGAGGTAGAGATATCGCGAGATCGGATAGGTGTCGCTCAGCACCGTCTCCTCGGTCGGGGCGATCGCCGGTGAGGCGTCGTCCTTTTTAATGAGCACGGTCCTGATTCCCGAGGCATACGCGGCCCCCCCGTAACCGATCCCCATCTTGTCCTTCGAGACCGCGTTCACAACCGATGCCGTGCCGGGGAGGTTTTGTGTGCGAGTGGCGAAATCCTCGTTCTCGAGCACGTGCTCCTTGAAGAAGACGTACGTGCCGGAGTTGTTCTCGCGGCTGTAGAGGATGATCTTGCCCTCGGGGCCCCCCACGTCCTTCCAGTTGCTGATCTTCCCGGTATAGATGTCTTTCACCTGGGCGAGTGTCATCTCCCTGACCGGGTTGGACTCGCTGACGTATACCGAGAGGCCGTCCTTGGCGACCTTCACCTCGACGCCGAGTGAGCTGTAGCGCTGTTTCAGCTTGTCCATCTCCGACCGTTTCATCGGCCTCGACGACGTGGCGATATCGGTCGTGCCGTTGATGAGGGCCGAGATCCCGGTGCCGGAACCGCCTCCTGTTACCTGGATCGTCACATCCTGCTTCTTCGACATATACGCCTCGGCCCAACGCTGGGCGAGGATGACCATGGTATCCGACCCCTTGATGGTGATGGTTTCGCCCTGGAAGGCGAACCCGAACGCGGCGAGGACGGCGATTGCTATGACGATGAATTGCTTCATTGTAAAGGCTCCTTGGTTATCAGAATCTGAATTGAGTTCGGAAGATGAAGACGTTGTCGTGGATGTCGTTCTTGTACGCGGCGAGTGAACCGGTCGCCGTTTCCGCGGTCTTTTCGTTGGTGACGACGTCGTAGTAGAATGTAAACTTCACGTTCGCATCGAAGTGGAAGACCCAGCCGACGCCGAGCGTGTAATACCTCAGGTCCGTGTCGTTGAAATTGCTACCGGGTACGCCGACCTCGGCCCCCGCCACCTCCGTGTTCGGGTCGAATTCGTCGTAGCGGGCGATGAGCTGGTGCGAACCCCCGAGGTTCTGGACCAGGGACACGTACCACCCGGTGAACTTCCTCATATACACGGGCAGGGAGGCGCTGATCACGCCCCCGGAGCCGTACGGGTTGTAGAAGACGTTCAGCACAGACGATCCCGGCTGGGTGCCGGTGATGTACTCCCCGCGGAGGGATGTGCCGCCGATGGGGAGCAGGTCGCAGTAGAGCTGGAGATCGGTCCCGTAGTACACCCGGCCGAGCGATCCGCCGAGGTTCGAGGCCGAGGAGTCGACCGCGAAACGGTTCACGCCGCCCGAAGGGTCGACCGAGTAAACGAACTTCGAGGTGTTGGTCACCTTTCCCGAATAGAGCGACACGCCCGCGTCTATTTCGAGGTTCTCCTCCCTGAAGGGCAGCTGCACCCCCATCCGGCCGATGAAATCCTTGAAGCCGTTGTTTTCGTTGGCCGTGTTCAGCACGCCGTTGAATACCCCGGCGCGCAGATTGAAGAAACTCAGCGGGCCATCCTGGGGAAGGATCTCGATCTTGGCGCCAAGCTCGCGTTCACCGGGGAGGAGCAACTGGGTGACGCGGGTCCGCTCCGGCATTTCCCGCGAACCGGACGAGTAACCGATCTCGAAACCGAAGGGCCGGTCGAAAATTCCGGCCGTGAACCCGAAGGTTTTCTCCCACGGGTCGAGGATCGAGACGTACGCGTCCTTGATGCCGACGCCATTCTGCGTCACATCGATCTGCAGGACGTACTGTGAAAAATCCGCAACGTAGTTGAACTTGATCCGGCCGCGCCTGACGACAAACCTCGACTTGACGTCGGAGGGGAAGATTCCCCCCGCGGCGGAGACGATCCCGCCCGACTCGGCGACCTGGTACTGGGACTGGACATACCCGCTGATTTTCAGTTTGCTCAGCGCGTCCACAGTCGATTTGATTGCGGCAAGGGTTTCCCCGATGCCTTCGAGCGTGCCTTCGGTCTCTTCGTACTCCTCCCGCGAGACCGCCCTGCTCGTGTCCTGAGCCAGGGCGCCTCCGGAGGCGAAGAGAATCCCGAAAACACAGAGGAGGATTCTCTGATTCATTATATTTCCGATGATGTGAGGGGTTTTTGAACACTTACGGCGGTAAGATACCGAAATCCGGTTACCGGGCAGTTATTGAGATGTTATGAAATTGTAAATAAAAAACCAGGGGACTATGGCAGTTAACTCGCCATAATCCCCCTTGGATGACCCCTCAGTCATCGGTGCGCCCCCCTCTGCGTGGGATGGAGCCGCCGCCGGCCGCCGGGGAGGCGACGGCTACCGGTCGGAACTCAGTTGCCGGTGTAGACAGCCGAGCCGATGATCTGGGCAGTGTAGCCGCCCGCGAACGCCGTCGTCGGAACCGTCACCGTCGCGCCAAGGAACAGACCGCTGGCCGCGCCGCC
>JANNFI010000006.1:0-7771 GCA_031379665.1 Ignavibacteria bacterium | reverse complement strand
GGACGGTGGAGGATTTGGCCCGGTTGGTCGATTCAAACTGAGACACTACCGAGCAATCCACAACCTTGCTTGGCGAACCAAATATCGTTAAATTGTCACCTGAATTTTTTCCCGCGGGAGTAATTCAGTGGTAGAATGTCAGCTTCCCAAGCTGAACGTCGCGGGTTCGAGTCCCGTCTCCCGCTCCACTCTGGAACAAACACTCGGTTGATTTCAAGGCCCCCGTTACACACCGGGGCCTTTTTTCATTCCTCAAACCCCGCCCCCCTTTCTTCATCCCGAACCATCAATGCAAACGGGCAAATTGAACCCGCCAAACGACGATTTGTGACACCCATCACAAGGGATGCGCCGCATCACTTTATATTGGTTGAAGAGCACGATTCCACCTTCTTCCCTCGAATCTTGCACCAATTTCGTCGATCATTCAGGCTTCCTCGCGCAACCGTTGACAATGCAGATGCTGACCCAACTTTTCACCGAACACCCGACGACGGCGATCGTCACCACCGCCGTTCTGCTTCTGGCGATGGTCCTTCCCTTCGCGCGGCGCAGGTTTCCGAGGGTGTTCCTGTTGTTGGTCGCGGCGCCCCTTAGCGTGGCCACGACTCCATTCCTGTTCTGGGCGAGAAACATTAAAGCCCTCGCTTCGAAGCCGGGAAGGTCGAAGCCGGGAAGGCGCCCCGGTGCAGACGAACTGGGTGGCTCCTACCTCACCCGCCGACTGCTTGCCGCGATGCAGGGCCTGATGGTCCTTGGCGGGATTCTCATCCTTTCGACCGGAGTCCTCACCGGTCTGCGATCGTCGGGCATCCTGGGCCACGATAATTCACGGACTGCGCTCCTCGAGGCGGAGCTCCCGTTCCTCACCAATACGCTCAAGGAAACCACAAAAGAGATCGAAGCGCTCGACCGCGAATGGGAAGAGGCCCTCGGGCGCCGCCTCACGGAGCACCGGGCCCAACACAACGCACCGATTGACAAACTGGAAACGGATAATGCCGGCATCGGCCTCCTCCTGTTGGAGGACCCTTGCACCCGGGACATTTTCATTGACTTCACGAACTCTCCCGCGGAAGTCGGATCCGCTGAGGACATTCTCCTCACGCTCGAAGCTTTCCTTCCCCTCTCGCCGCTAATGGACGAGAGCAAGGCGCTCCTTCTTCGTTACTTTGAGAATTCCCGGACCCTGGAAGGTCTCACCGCTGCAGTTGTCGCACCCCCCGAGCCCCCCGCCCGAGCCATTTATCAACCGGAATACGATCGGCTGCGCCTGCTGGCGGTGGAACTCCCTGCGGCGATCGAGCGGGTGGAAGCGGGTCTGAAGATCCAGGAGGAGGGACGGAATTTCGATGTCGCAGGTTTTTTGTCGGGCATCTATCCCCCGGTGATCATCTTCTGCGCGTTTATTTGGACGGTCGGTTTCCTGATCGACATCCTGTGCGCCATCATCGGCCCGTCCGCTACGAGGCCGGAATCGAAGGGCGGAAGGGCCCCTCAGATCGACGCCAATGGAACGCTGATTTGGGCTGACTAGCTCACCACCGAGCCCGTCATGGTCTGCGGGGCGGGAACCGCGGGTTCTAGGCCCGCCACCCTCCCGCGGACACGCATGACAAAAAAGGCCCCGAGTACGTCCGGGGTTTTTTTAGTTCTTCTGCATCTGCAACACTTCGTCGAGCGTCCTCAATAGTTTTTCCGCGGTGAACGGCTTCGCCAGGAAGGCCTGCGTCTGCTTTTTCCATCCGTCGTCTTCCTTCTCGGTGCTCACCAGACCGCTGGTCACCACGATCTTCAACCCCGGGGTGATCGACCGGAGGACACGGATCGTCTCACGACCGTCGCGTATCGGCATCATCATATCGGTGATGACGATGGCGACATCCTTTATATTCAGCCGGTACACCTCCTCCGCCTCCTGGCCGTCTCCGGCGGTGAGGACCCTGTACCCGTACGCCTCGAGCGTCCCCTTGGCGATCTGCCGGATGGCCGGCTCGTCGTCAACCAAAAGGATCGTCTCGCCCTTCCCGATCGGCAACGAGGGGGCCGCCTCCGGCTTCTTCCCCGTCGAACTCTGCGGCACGGCCGGCAGATAAACGCGGAAAGTGGCGCCCACGCCCGATTCGGAATAAACGTTGATGAAACCGCCGTGCCCCTTGATGATTCCGTTCACGGTGGAAAGGCCGAGCCCGGTCCCCTTCCCCACCCCCTTGGTCGTATAGAACGGCTCAAAGATCTTCATCATCGTATCCTGCGACATCCCGCATCCGGAGTCCGTGACGCTGATGACGATATGGTGACCCGATCGCTTCTCGGGCTGGAGCTGCATTTCGTAGTTATCGAGTTCGACGTTCTCGGCCGTGATCTTCAGCGTGCCGCCCTTGGGCATCATCGCGTCGCGCGCGTTGACGCAGAGGTTCAGCAGCACCTGATGAAGCTGGGTGGCGTCGCCAGAGACCGTCCAGAGCTCCTTCGGCACGTCGGTGCGGCAGTCGATCGACTTGGGAAACGTCTCGCGAACGATGGTCTCCATCTCGCGGATGACGTGCTTCAGCTGAAGCTCCTCGTGTTTGCCTTCGGCGCCGCGGGCGAACATCAGCACCTGCTTGACGATGTCCGATCCCCGCTTGGCGCTCAGCTCCATTGTCGTGAGGAGGACCTTCTCGCGTTCGTCGACCCGCTTGTCACGGAGGATCTGCAGGGCCATGATGATCGGCGAGAGGACGTTGTTCAGGTCGTGCGCGATCCCGCTGGCGAGCGTGCCAAGGCTCTCCATCCGCTGCGCTCGCAGGAACTGTTTTTCGAGCTTCACCTTTTCGGTGACGTCGGTGTTGATCATCATGATCGATTTCGGGAAGCCGTCGGCGTCGCTCACGAGCGTCCAGCGGCTCTGCATGATGACCGTCTTCTTGTCCCTTGAGATCTGCTGCAATTCACCTGACCATTCGCCCTTCTCCAGGATCACCCGCGCCGCGTCGATCGACGTGTGATCCGACTTGTCCTGCAGGAGCTGGTGGACGTTCAATCCCAGGGCCTCGTCGGCCTTCCATTTGTAGATCGTTTCCGCGCTGCCGTTCCAGTACGTGATGGTTCCAGCGACGTCGGTCACGATGATGACGTCGCGCGCCTTGTCGATGAGGGCGGCCTGTTCCTTGATCCTGCTCTCGGCACTCTTCAGACCGGTAATGTTGGTGAACACGGCAATGGTCCCGGTGAGGCTGCCCCCGGTGAAGATCGGGCTTCCGCCGACGAAGACGTCGACCCTCGTGCCGTCCTTGCGGAGCATCTGGATCTCGTAGTGGTCGGAGACACCCTTCTTGCGCCGTTCGTCGGCCTCGCGTACCTGCTCCCTGCTCCCCGACGGGACGAGCACCGACCAGTGTTTCCCGAGCAGGTCCTCCGGCGTGTAGCCGAGGAGCGTCGCCGCTGCCGGGTTGAGGTAGGTGATCCTGCCCTCCATATCCACGACGGAGACGCCTTCGACCATCGTGTGCACGAGGTTTTCGTGGAACTCCTTCAGCCGGCGGAATTCCTCCTGTGTCTCGATGCGCTCGATGATTTCGGACCGGAGCGTCTCGTTGGCGTTCCGCAATTCGAGCGTCCGCTCGCTCACGCGAAGTTCCAGCTGGTCGCGCGCCGAGCGTAATTCCCGTGTGATGTCCCACAGCTCGCGCGTCCTGTCCTCGACCAGGCCCTCGAGCGTCTTCTTCTGGGTATGGATGGCGTTCACCTTGTACCGGTAGGCGTAATACACGGCGGTGATCAGCAGCGACAAACCCACGAACTGGAACCAGCTTGTCTTCCAGAACGGCGGCATGATCGAGATGACAATGGAGGACCCCTGTTCGTTCCAGACGCCGTCGCTATTCGACCCCTTGAACCGGAACGTGTACACCCCGGGGTCGAGGTTCGTGTAGCTGGCGATCCTGCGGGTGCCGGAGTACACCCATTTCTCGTCGAACCCCTCCATGAAATAGGCGTACTGGTTCCGCTCGGGCGCGGTATAGTCGGTGGACGAGAACTCGAAGGTGATGAAATTCTCGTTGTGTGAGAGCTCGACCATTGGGATGGCGCCATCCCTTGCCCCCACCGGGACCTGGCGGTCGAATTTCCTGAAAGCCGCAAGCACGATCGAGGGGACATTCGGATTGTCCCGCACTTCGTCTGGATGGAACCGGTTGACGCCGCCCACGCCGCCGAAGAGCATCGAGCCGTCCGCCAGTCGGCAATACGCGCCCCTGTTGAATTCGTTGCTCTGGAGGCCGTCTGAAAAATCGTAATCCCGAACGGTACCGCCCGCGGGATCGAACCGGGTCAGGCCGACGTTCGTGCTCAGCCACAGGGCCCCGCCGTCCTCGGCCAGCAGGCCGTTGATCCTGCTGCTCTTGAGTTTATCCCTTCCGGGGGGTGGCGAAAACGTCCCGGTGGTCGGATCAAATGTATGCAGGCCGCCGGACGCGGTCCCGATCCACATCCTGTCGGGGCTGTCCCCGAAGAGCGCTGTGACGGCATTGTGCTGCCGGAGGAGCGTATCTCCCGGGATGATATAGCTCTCGACCCACTGCGTCACCGGATCGAATCTGACGAGCACTCCCGTCGAGGTCCCCATCCATATTGTCCCGGAGTAATCCTCGGAGAAGGTCGTGACCGAGAATTCACCGCCGGTGTTGGGCACCCTCCGGGCCAGTTCAAAAGCCTGGAAGTTATCCCGCGCCGGATCGTACCGGGTCGCCCCGTCTCCCGTCCCGATCCAGAGACAATTCTTGCTGTCCCGGAAGAGGACGTTGATATGCCGTTTCCCCTGGGTGACGCTCCCCGAGACCGGGTACCAGTAGCTGCGCATCCGGCCGGTGGCGGTTTCCAGACTCTGGAGACCACCCTCCCCCGTCCCGATCCACAACGTACCAGGAACGCCCGGTACCATCGACGTGACGTGGTTATCAGAGAGCCCGGCGCCGCCGGGTGTCTGGCGATACCAGGCCAGATTCATCGTCGCACGGTCGTACCGGGCCAGCCCGTCCTCAGCCGTCCCGATCCAGATTCGACCGTCGCTCCCCTCCGCCAGCGATGTGATGGAATAGTTCTGCAACTCGTTGACTTCCGCGTTTCGGTTTCCGAGAACGCCGAATTTCAATTTACCACGGCTGAGCTTCGAGAGCCCCCCTCCCGCGGTACCGAACCAGACCGTTCCTGTCCGGTCCTCATACAGGCAGTTGACCCGGTTGAAGGGCTGCCGGGTACGGGGCGTGACGCCGGGATTGTATGGAATGAATGAGCCGGTGCGCGGTTCGAACGAGAAGAGTGTCTTGTCCCAGGAGAGAAGCCAGTTCGTCCCGGCCGCATCGCGAAGCATCGCCGTGAAGGTCCCGCGGTTTCCGCTTTCGAGGGCCGACGGGATGTATGGATAACAAATGAATCCGCCCAGTTTCGGAACGAAATGGTCGACTCCGCTCTGCGAGCCGAGCCACATCCCCCCGTCCTCGTCCGGTTGGAGGAATGTGATGCTGCGACCGGAGATCCGCGAATACCCACTCCCGGCTTCGGTATATCCTCGAACGGTACCGGCGTCCTCGTTGAGGAGGAACAGGCCGTTGTCGGTCCCGATCCAGAGCTTTCCCGGATCGATTTCCAGGAGTGAAGATATTTTCCGGCTCCGGATGCTGTTTTCCGGAGAATCAAACTTCCCGAATGTTCCCTTGGAGGGATCGTATTTCCTCAATCCTGCCGTCGTGCCGAACCAGACCGTACCGTCACGGCTCTCGTAGATGCAGGTGATTCCGTTCTCGATCTGCCGGGAATTTTCACCGTCCGAATACCGGAAGCGGGTAAAAACGCCTGATGAGCGATTGAAGAGGTTTAATCCCTCGCTCGTCCCCACCCAGAACGAACCGCGGGAATCCTCGAACATCGCCGTGACCTCGCCGCCGGTGATCCCCTCGACATCGATGGGATCATGCCTGAATTGCGTGAATTCACCGGTGGACCTGTCGTACTTGCAGAGTCCTCCGCCGGCGGTGGCTACCCAGATAGCTCCCGACCGGTCTTCGTAGAGTGAACGGATATCATTGTCGCTGAGTGTCGATGCAGGGTGTTCGGGATCGTGCCGAAAGACCACAAAATTATAACCGTCGTACCGGTTCAGGCCGTCCATCGTCCCGAACCACATAAAGCCGTCGCGGTCCTGGAGGATCGCCTGGACGGTGCTCTGGGAGAGGCCGTGTTCGATGGTCAGGCGGTCGAGGCCGGAGATTTCCTCACCGGCTCGCGCGCCTTGCGCGACGAGGAAAAGAACGGCCGCCAACACGACCGGCACGATTGATGATCGTCCCCCTACTGTTCCGATTTTTCCTCCACCCGGGCGCCACTGCCCGGAAGATTGAACGTCAGTCTCAACGCGAGCTATCCGATGTTTTACAACCGCCGCAGAGATTTCGGCGCTCGAACGGCCTACTGTACATAGAGAGACAGACATATCCAACGCTCCACCGCACGCCGTGTGCGGCAGGTCAAGCAAAGATGGCAGGGGACGGAACCTGTTCGGGAAGATGTTGAAAACGGTCCCGATTCGACGCTCAGGATTGTGATGCAGGTTACAGGAGTGCGGTGGGTGAAGGCCGGAAACGGCGTATTCCGGGATTGGCCGGTAGTGCGGTTTTTCTTATATTTTGGGGTTCCGGACGCTTAGCTCAGCTGGTTCAGAGCGTCGCCCTTACAAGGCGAAGGTCGCTGGTTCGATCCCAGCAGCGTCCACGACTCACCCCCCCTGGAAATGCAGAAGTTCCCCGCCGGTTTCCAGCATCAGCGTCAGCCCCACGAGGAGACTGAGAGCCCCCGCGAAGATCGTCACGACTCGCGCGCCGGAACCGCCGTGTCCGAGGTCGCCGAGCCTGCCCAAAGGGATGCTCACCAGAAAGGTCGCCAGCGTCATCCCCAGGATCGACCCCGCGCCGAAGAGCGCGAGATAGACGATGCCCATCACCCTTGTCGGAATCGAAGGAAGCAGGACGAGGGTGAGCCCCGCGCTCCCCGCCAGGCCGTGCAGCATCCCGACCACGAGGGACGTCTTCGCGGAACCGGCTTCGTTCGGAGGGACCCCGTGGTGTCCCCCTCGCGCGTGATCTTTCACTCCCCCGGAATGAATGTGTGGATGGATGTGTCGCCGGCCTTCGTGTTCGTGGGCGTGCAGATGCAGGGTCGCGCCTTGCTTCAACCGAAGGAGGACCCTCGCCCCGAGGACGATCAGCATCAGGCCGACGCCGAACTCGAGGAGCAGCGACGCCGCGGGGGGAAATCTGAGATCGAAGAGTATGATGACGCCGCCGAGCAGCATCAACGAAGCGCAGTGGCCGAGCCCCCACCAGGCGCCGACGAGGACCGATTTCCAGCGGCTGCGCTGGCCCGCGATGAGTGTCGTCACTGCGGCGAGGTGGTCCACGTCGAGGGCGTGCTTCATCCCGAGGAGGAAGCCAAGGACGACGAGCGGGAGGCCTGATTGTTCCATCGGTGAATAAGGGAAATGCGGGAAGTACGAATTGACACGATCAATATAGGCAATATATTCAGTATCTTTCAGCCGCGATGAGCGAGAACCCTTCCATTGTCACCATCACCGACCTGAACGTCCCCGGAGTGGAGCCCTACCGAACGCTCCGGCGGCAGGTTGACCATTTCCGCGAGGGAATTTTCGTCGCCGAGGGGGAAAAGGTCGTCAGGCGGCTTCTCGTCTCGGGCCTGAAGGTGCGCTCGATGCTGCTGACGCCGGAATGGTTCG
>JANNFI010000142.1:0-54955 GCA_031379665.1 Ignavibacteria bacterium | reverse complement strand
AGGGACGAGGCCGCGGCCCCGGTCACCGTCCGGGTCCACAGCGACGATTTCTTCCGGAAGTGCGTCCTCTCGGGTGACATAGGGCTCGGGGAATCGTACATGGACGGCGACTGGGATTCCGACGACCTCGCGGGGGTGATTTCCTGGTTTCTCCTGAACCTGAGCCATGCGCCGGGTGTCTCGGGCAGCAGGAAGAGGGCTTTTGGAGTGAACCTTCTGAAATGGGTGGACCGGCTTACCCACCTGATGCGGGATAATTCCCCCAGCGGGAGCCGTAAGAACATCGGGGACCACTACGACCTCAGCAACGAGTTCTTCGCCACCTTTCTCGACCCCACGATGACTTATTCTTCCGCATACTTCGCGACGGGGGACGAATCGCTCGAGGCGGCGCAGATCGCAAAGTACGACCGGCTCTGCCGCAAGTTGAAAATTTCTTCCAGCGACCACATCCTCGAGATCGGATCGGGATGGGGAGGTTTCGCCATCCATGCCGCCTCGAACTACGGCTGCCGCGTAACCACCGTCACCGTCTCCCGCGAACAGCTCGGGCTTGCCCGGCAGCGGGTCGCGGAGCGCGGCCTGGGTGACCGCATCGATGTGCAGTTCCGGGACTATCGCGCCATTACGGGGACCTACGATAAAATCGTTTCCATCGAGATGCTCGAGGCCGTCGGCCACCGGCACATGGAATCCTTCTTCGGTGTCTGCCATCGCGCCCTGAAGCCGTCCGGCGCGATGGGCCTGCAGGTGATCGTTTCGCCCGACTCGCGGTACGAACGGATGCGCAGAGGTGTGGACTGGATCCAGAAACACGTCTTCCCGGGCTCGCTCCTGCCCTCGATCGCGAGGATCAACCGTGCCGTCAACGCGACGGGGGAGATGTCGCTCCGGGACCTGAAGGATTTCGGCCCCGACTACGCGAGGACCCTGCGGACCTGGAAGGAGACGTTCAACGCGCGTCTCGACGCCGTGCGCGGCCTCGGTTTCGACGAGCGTTTCCTCCGTAAATGGACTTATTACCTGGAGTACTGCCAGGCGGCTTTCAGGATGCGGAACATCAGCGTCGTCCAGATGGTCTACACGAGGCCGAATAACATATCATTGTCATAGCATTCGACTCACACCACTGCGAGGCACAAACAACCATGAAATATCTCATCATCCTCGGCGTCATCGCGATCCTGGGATACTTCGGTTTAAAATATTTCGGCCCCGCCCAGAAGCCTGAAGGGGTGAACAGCACGGCCTCCATCTACGATTACACGTACAAGGCCATCGACGGGAAGGAAATCAAACTCTCCGCCTACAAGGGGAAGAAGATTCTCTTCGTCAATGTCGCCTCGAATTGCGGCTTCACGCCGCAGTACGACGACCTCGAGAAACTCGCCAGGGAGCAGCAGGACAAGATGGTGATCGTCGGGTTCCCCGCCAACGACTTCGGGGGCCAGGAGCCCGGAACGGATGACGAGATCGCATCGTTCTGCCGTCTGAATTACGGCGTGACCTTCCCGATGGCTGAAAAGATTTCGGTGGCGGGGGAGGGGATGCATCCGATCTACAAATGGCTCACCGACAAATCGCTGAACGGGTGGAACTCCGCCGGGCCGAAATGGAACTTCCACAAGTACCTGGTGAGCGAGACGGGGGAGCTTCTCGCAGTGTTCCCTTCCAGGACGAAGCCGGGGAGCGCGGAAATCCTCGCCCTGCTGAAGTAAGAACCTGCTGAGATAAGATGCTGAGATAAGACCCCTCCCCGTTGAATAACTCCCGGGAAATAGGTACATTCCCGGGTCATTTTTATCCTTCCGTTTTTTCGTACTGGCATCCAAACATCCAGGAGATCCCGATGAAAAAATTCCTTCTGCCCTTGCTGATCCTCCTCTTCGTGCTTCCCCTTCACGCGCAAAAACACGCGTTTCATCTCGCAGACCTCTACAGGCTCAAAGGCGTCTCAGACCCGCAGGTTTCCCCCGACGGAAAGCTGGTCGCATTCGTGACGACCGAGTACACGCTTGAAAAGGGGAAGGCGAACTCCGAAGTGTTCGTGATGAACACCGGCGGCGGAGACAAGCTGGAATTGAAGAACATCTCGAACCACGCTTCGGCCGACAACCACCCCTTCTGGTCGCCGAACGGCAAGACGCTCTACTTCACTTCCTCGCGCGAGAACGGGCCGCAGGTCTGGAAAGTCGCGCCTGCGGGCGGTACGCCCGAATGCGTCACGAACTTTTCGATGGGAGCCGCCGGCGCCGAGCTGAGCCCGGACGGACGATCGCTCCTCTTCTCGGCCGACGTCTTCCCCGATTGCGGAGCCGACGACGAGTGCAACGCGTACAACGACAGCACGCAGAGCAACGGACCGGTCCAGGCCTACATGGCCGACGGCCTGCTCTATCGTCACTGGACCGACTGGAAGCGCGGTAAGGCCACGCACACGATTCGGTACGATATGGTCACCGGCTCGTACACCGACCTGACGCCCGGAACGAACGACTGGCCCGCGTGGGAGCAGGGGGGAGTGGGATACGTCTGGTCTCCCGACGGCCGCGAAGTCTGCCTCGTCTCGAACCCCGACTCCGACCAGGCGGAGTCGACGAACAAGGACCTCTGGTTAATGCCCTTCACCGGCGGCCAGCCGAAAAACATCACCGCCGCCAACAAGGGATATGACGGCAACCCGCAGTATTCGCCCGACGGCAAATACATCGCCTACAAGATCCAGACAGTCCCCGGGTACGAATCCGATTGGATCCGCCTGGCGCTCTACGACCGCGCGGCCGGGACGAGCGAAATCATCTCGAGCGCCTTCGACAACTGGATCGGCGACATCAGGTGGGCGCCCGACTCGAAGAGCCTCTATTTCACGGCTCCGGTGCAGGGGCACGTGCCGCTTTATAAAATAGAAGTCGCATCGAAGAAGATCACGGAAATCATCGACGTCAAGACGATGGACGGTTTCAGCGTTTCGGAGGACGGGGGGACAATCGTGTTCGCCCGCCGGTCCGTGGGGGAGCCCGCGGATATCTGGAGTTGCTCGTCGACAGGGAAGAGCCTGAAACGACTCACGTTCATCAACCAACCGATCGCCGACGAAATAGACATCCGTCCGGCCGAAGAGATGTGGATCAGTTCGCCCACTGGCAAGAAAATCCACACCTTCATCGTGAAGCCGCACGATTTTAACCCGAACAGGAAATATCCCCTCATTATTAATGTTCACGGGGGACCGCAGTCGCAGTGGGCCGACGCGTTCCGGGGCGACTGGCAGGTCTACCCGGGGTCGGGATACATCGTCGCGATGCCGAACCCCCACGGCTCGACCGGTTACGGCCAGGAGTTCACCGCGGCCATCTCGAAGGATTGGAACGGAAAGGTGTACGACGACGTGATGGCGGTCGCCGACTCGCTCGAAAAAATATCCTGGGTGGACAAGGACAGGGTGGGGGCGATGGGGTGGTCGTACGGAGGGTATATGATGATGTGGCTCGAGGGGCACACGACGCGATTCAAGGCAATTGCCTCGATGATGGGCGTCTACAACCTCACGGCGATGCACGGCGCGACCGAGGAACTCTGGTTCCCGCAATGGGATTTGGGCGGGACCCCCTGGACATCAGATTTGTACGAAAAGCTTTCACCGAACAATCACGTGCAAAACTTCAAGACGCCCTGCCTGGTGATCACCGGGGAAAAGGATTACAGGGTGCCCTACACCCAGAGCCTCGAATTCTACACCGGCCTCCAGAAGATGGGTGTGCCGTCGCGCCTGCTCGTCTTCCCGAACGACGGACACTGGCCCTCATCGGTCAAATCGATGCCGCTCTATTATAACGCGCACCTCGACTGGTTCCACAAATACCTCGGTGGGGACCCGGCGCCGTACGATATGGAGAAGATGGTGAGGAACCAGGCGTTCTCACCGGCTCCGCCGGCCTCCTCGACGCCTTGACCGGACGGATAGGGTAGCCACCATATGCCCGATCTTATTCCTGAAGCGCCCCCGGCGGCGGTCCAACTCCACCGGGGCGATACGATCACCGTGAAGGCCGACAGCCTCTCGGGCGAGGGAACGAGCGTCGGCCGGCACGGGGGAATCGTCTGTTTCATCCAGGACGCCGTCCCCGGCGACGTGGCGGAGGTGCGGCTCTCGAAGGTCAAGAAACAATATCTCGAGGGGAAGGCGGTCCGGATCGTCACAGCGTCCCCGCACCGGACGGAACCGAAGTGCGCCCACTTCGGCACGTGCGGTGGATGCCGGTGGCAGAACCTCGCGTATCAGGACCAACTCTTGTTCAAGCGGCGGCGGGTCGCCGACGTCTTCCAGCGGATCAGCGGGATCGACACGATCGACGTCCGTCCCGTGCTCGGGTGCCCCGACGCGTACCACTACAGGAACAAGATGGATTACACGTTTTCAAACGAAAAGTGGCTCACGGCCGATGAGTTCGCGCAGACCGTCGACCGACCGCACGGGCTCGTCCTCGGGATGCACCTCCCGGAACGCTTCGACAAAATCCTCGACCTGACCCAATGCCATCTCCAGTCCCCGTCCGGCGAGGGGATCCTGCTCGCCACCGGGGAGTACTTCCGGGCCCGTGACGTGGATGCGTACTCCACGCGCACCCATACGGGATATCTCCGGCACCTCGTCGTGCGCGAAGGGAAGAACACCGGCGAGACGATGGTCAACATCGTGACCACCCACGACCGGCCGGAGGAAATGAAGGCCTATGCCTCGTTCATCCTCGGCCGGTACCCCGCCATCACCACCATCGTCAACAACATCACCGACCGCAAGTCGATGGTGGCACAGGGCGATCGCGAACTGGTGTACCACGGACCGGGCGTAATACGCGAACGGCTCGGTCCGTACCATTACCGCATCTCGGCGAATTCCTTTTTCCAGACGAACACGGTGCAGGCAGAAGCGCTCTTCGAGGCCGTCGTCGCGCTCGCCGGGTTCAACGCGTCCGACGTCGTCTACGACCTCTACTGCGGCACGGGCGCCATCGCGATCTATATCTCAAGTCACGTCGGACAAGTGCTCGGGATCGAAGCGAACGAATCCGCCGTCGCCGACGCCGGACGCAACGCCGCCGAGAACGGCGTGACCAACTGCCGGTTCGTCCGGGCCGCGCTGCCGGCGGGACTCGACGCGGGATCGGCGGAGCTGGCCGGGTTTCCGGCGCCGACGGTGGTCGTCGTGGACCCTCCCCGCAGCGGCCTGCTCGAAAAATTGGTGGGAAAGATCATCCGGCTCTCGCCGAAGAAGATTATCTACGTGAGCTGTAACGCGGCGACGCAGGCCAGGGATGTGAAGTTCTTCGCGGAAGCGGGATACGCGCCCGGCCCGGTCCAGCCGGTGGATATGTTTCCGCATACCGATCACGTCGAGACGGTGACGGTGCTCAGTCGGTAAGGGGCGGTAACGCGCGGGAGGGCTCAGGCCTTCCGGCCTGAAAAAATGGTGGCGGCGCCGAAGGTGAGCGGTCGGGCTTGAGTCCTGACAAATCCGGCCGCGTCCATCATCGAAAGGAATTCGGGGCTCGACGGGAACGCCTCGATCGATTCGGGAAGATAGCGGTAGGCGGACGCGTCGCCGGACACGATCCTGCCCGCGATCGGCAGGAGGTACTTCGAATGGAATGCGTGGAGGTCCCGGAGCAGCGGTTGTTCCGGCACGGTCAGTTCGAGAATGACAACGGTCCCGCCGGGACGCAAGACCCGGTACATCTCGCGCAGCGAGAGCGGCCGGTCGGCGAAGTTTCTGATGCCGAACGCGGTGATCGCGCCGTCGAAGGTGCGGTCGCGGAAGGGGAGGGAGAGCGCATCACAGGCAGCCACGCCGAACCGGGTGACGGGGGCCTTAGAGCGCAGTTTCAGATCGTACTGCCGGAGCATGTTGAGCGAAAAGTCGGTCCCGGCGATGAACCGGGGCGAGAGTGTCCGGAGTCCGACGGAGATGTCTCCGCTGCCGGCGGCGATGTCGAGGAACGCGCCGCCTGAATGTTCCGCGAGAAGGGAAATTGCCCGCCGCCTCCAGCCGGTGTCGAGGCCGAAACTGATAAGTCGGTTGAGGAGGTCGTAGGTGGGGGCGATCCGGTCGAACATCGCGCGAATGCGGGCCGGGTGTGAGTTAAGTTCCTGGCGTACCTGGTCTGACTGGCCTGCGTGGCGGGCTTGGCTCGAGGCGGAGGAGTTTTCCATACACTGCAACGCGTCAATGTCTTTATTTTCTCAATGACATCCAAACAGGCATTCTTCCCGGGTCTCATCCTCCTGCTCCTCCTCCCGCCGTGCGCGGGGATGCGGGCGATGGCGGGCGGGTCTGGGAAGAACATCGTCGCGGCGGTACGCGCCGCGCCCCTCACCATCGATGGCGTACTCTCCGAACCGTCGTGGGAGTCGGCCGTTCCGGTGGGGGGCTTCCTCCAGTACGATCCGGCGGAGGGTTCCCCGGCGACCGAAAGGACGGTAGTCCGCGCTCTCTTCGACGACGATAACATCTACTTCGGCGTCTTCTGTTACGATTCCGATCCCTCGCTCATCAACCGGCAGCTCACCCGGCGCGACAGGACGACGCAATCCGACCGCGTCTCGGTGATCATCGATTCCTACCACGGCCACTCGACCGCGTTCCTCTTCGGCGTCACCGCGTCGGGCGTGCAGTCCGACGGCGTCTTTTCGTACGACGGAATTCTGTATGACGTCCAGTGGGACGCCGTCTGGGAGGTCGGGACGGCCGTCACCCCCGGCGGGTGGGGTGCGGAATTCAAGATCCCCTTCAGCGCGCTCCGGTTCTCGCTCCAGGACAGCGAGTACGTCTGGGGAGTGAACTTCCGGAGGTACATCGCGCGGAAGAACGAAACCGACGAATGGGTGATGGTCCCGAGAAACGAAACTCAACCCGGCGTGCTTTCGTCGATCTCGAGGATGGGACACCTCTCCGGGATGACAAAGATCACCCCGGCGATGCACATCGAAATCCTGCCCTACCAGGTCACTACCTACGGACATTTCGCCCAGCCTCCCCCGTTTAGCCCGAGGCAGGAACTCACCGGCGAGCTGGGCCTCGACCTGAAATACGGGGTCACGAACAACGTCACCCTCGACCTCGCCGTCAATCCCGATTTCGGACAGGTCGAGGTAGATCAGGCGGTCCTGAACCTCACCGTCTTCGACACGTTTTACCCGGAGAAGCGGCCCTTTTTCCTGGAGGGTTCGCCGTTCTTCACCTTCGGCAATGCGTTCGACAACCGCGACCTCAAGCTGTTCTACTCGCGGCGGATCGGGAGGGAACCGACGCTCTCGCGTCCGCCGACCCCGGGGTACGTCTACGCGGAAAACCCCCGCGTGACGACCATTCTTGGCTCGGCGAAGCTCACGGGTCGTTCCGAGGGAGGGCTGTCGTTTGGTGCGCTCGCCGCCCTCACCGACGATGAGTACGCCATCGAAGAGGACCAGTACGGCAACGCGGGAGAGCCGTTCCTCGTCGAGCCGCGCGCGGGATACACCGTCGCCCGCGTTTCGCAGGAGGTCGGGAGCGCATCGCGGGTCGGCCTGCTGGCTACCGCGGCGATGAAGGAATTCAGCGCGCCCGCGCTGAGCGGCGGGGCCGACTGGCGCCTCCGGTCCGACGACGACACGTGGCTCGCCGACGGCTACGTCGCGTTCTCGCTCCCGTCGGAGGAATCGGGGATCTCGGGCCGCGAACACGGTTCCGCCGGCAGGATGGCGCTCGGCCGGATCGAAGGGGAGCATCTCCTCTTCTTCAGCACCTACGATTACTCCAGCCAGGATTTTTCCATCGAGGACCTCGGGTTCTACAGCCAGCCGAGGGAACACGGCGGGTACACCCAGACGACGTGGCGTGAGAACGCCGCGGGCGAGGTAACCGTCCGCCGGTACGCGCTCACCCTCCAGCCGAACTACCGCTGGAACTGGGACGGCATCCTCACCGCGTCGAGCCTCGAGTTCGAACCCTCGTTCGAGTTCACGAATTTCTGGGTCCTCACGCTCAACGCGATGCACCTCTTTCCCGCGTACGACGACGCGAGCCGCGGGATCGTCGGGCTCTATAAGAGGCCCGGCGGTAACGCGTTCCGGGCGATTCTCGACACCGACCCGAGCAGGCCGGCCATTCTGAGCGGATACTTCGGCTATGACCACGACGACCACGGAATGCAGCGATGGATCGCCTCGTTCAAGGTGACGCTCAGGGCCACCAGCTGGATGGATTTCGTCCCGATGGTGACGCTCTCGAAGACGCGCTTCGAGGAGGCCTGGGCGATACCGATCTACACCGACAACAGATTGAACCTCTTCGGCGACCGCGACGTGGACCAGACGGATTTTTCGCTGCGGAGTACAGTGGCGTTCAGCAGGAAAGTGACGGCGCAATTCTTCACGCAGGTCTTCCTCGCCAAAGGAACGTACAGAAATTACCGCGAGCTCACGGGTCCGGAGAATTTCACGGCCGTCGCCTACGATCCGTCCACCGGCAGCCCCGATTTCAACGACAAAGTGGTCAACGCGAACATCGTCCTGCGATGGGAGTACCTCCCCGGAAGCACGGTCTACCTGGTCTGGACCCACGAACGTTTTGGCACCGTCCCCACGTACGGGGGCAGTTTCTCCGACGATATGGCCAAGGCGTTCAAGCTGCCCGTCAATAACGTCATCCTCGCCAAAATCAGCTACTGGTGGAGTTTGTAGGGGGTTTTCCCATCAATCCAATCCGGCCAAACCGGCTAATCCGGCCAATCCTGCTCCGGCGCACCATATCCCTTCCGATGCCGATGATGTCAACCATTTCCCCGCCGGGCGTGTCCAACCAACAGCATCAGATCAATTCAGGAACCTATGATGCCTGCTCCTGACGAGCGGGATTTAATAGAGCGGGCGAAGGAGGGCAGTGATGGTGCGTTCCGGTCGCTGGTCGAACGGCATATGAGAGGCGCGTATGATATCGCCTACCACTTCGTCGGCTGTCACGACGACGCCCAGGACGTCGCCCAGGAAGCGTTCGTTCGCGCGCATCGCGGGCTCAGCTCGTTCAGGGGCGACGCCGAATTCGGGACCTGGCTCTACAGGATCGTCACGAACCTCTCGATGAACAGGATTCGCCAGAAGAAATCGAGGGCTCGCTTCGAAGTCCGGAGCGACGAGCTCCCCCCGGGCCTCCTCGGGACGGACGTTAGCGCCGCGGCGCAGCCGGACCTCACCGGGCACATCGAGACGGCGCTCCACGAACTTCCCACGCTCCAGCGCGCTGTCGTGATGCTGAGGCACCTGAACGGTCTCTCCACGCGGGAGGTTGGCGCAATCCTGAACTGTTCCGAGGGGACCGTCAAAACGCACCTGTACAGGGGGTTGAAGAAAATGAGAAAGCTACTCGACTTCATCGAAACGGAAAACCAATGACCGGACACCGGAAAACCCGCCTCCTGCTGTACGATTATCTGCGCGGCACCGCTGGCGCCGACGACGAGCGCGCCGTTGGGGAGCACCTCGCCAGCTGCGCCGGGTGCGCGGCCGAGGCGGAATCCCTCAGGGCATTTCTCAGGGTCGCCCCCGACGGGTCGAAAAAACCGAGCGCCTCACTGGACGACGCCTATTGGAGCCGGTTCGCCGACGAGGTGGCGGGACGGATCGGGGAGGAGGCCGTCGCGGCGCCGGGCCTCTTCGAGCGTCTTCTCGGTCTGTTGGGACTCGACCGCATTTCGAGGAAAAGTGGAGGTGTATCCACTGGTATTTCCGGTGGATTCTCTGCCGGGTTTCCCTCCCTTGTGCCAAGGTTCTCGCCCGCCTTCGCTGCGCTCGCGGTTGCCGTGATCGTGTTCTTCTTCGTCCTCCCCCGGACCATGGAGCGGGACGACACGGAGACGATGGTGAGCGAGCCTGAGACGGCGACGGAAGTCGTGACGGAAGTCCCGGCGGATTCCGCCACGGCCTTCGATCAACGGCTCTACGACTATTTCAAACGCTCGAAAGCTCTGCTCGTTGGCGTCTCGAATATGGATCCGGCGGAAGGCCGCGCGATCGACCTCGAGACAGAACGACGGGTCTCCCGAGCGCTCCTGCGTGAGGCGCGATACCTCCGCACCGGCCCGATCGATCCCCGCTCCTATCGGCTGCTGAGCGACCTGGACCAGATAATGATCGGCCTCGCCAACAGCGACGCCGGCCACGCGCAACCGGCGGTGGACATCATCAGGGACGGTATCGGGGAGAAAAACCTGCTCTTCAAACTGAGGATTCAGGAGACCGCGGAATACCGCACGCCGATCGTACAGGCGTCTTTCAAACAATAAAGGACACACGATGACTACGACTCGTCTTTTGATGTTGCCGGCGATCCTATCGACGCTCCTCTCGTCGATCCTTTTCGCCTCCACCGGCTCAGCGATGACACAGGCGGTGACGGCCACGGGGACGTCCGATACGACGAGGAGCGCGACGGCGCAGGTCCGGACATCCACGCCGTCCTACGCGCGGACCCGCTCATTCAGCGGCGCCCTCGCCGCGGCCGCCCCGTCCCGACTCAACACGTCCCGCGTCGCCCCGTCCCCGGCCGCCGGGGATCCCGACGACCCGGCGTATTCCGCGTACAAGAAGGCCTACGAGTTGATGCTGCAGGAGCAATGGGAGGAGGGGAGGAAAGCCTTCAAGGAACTCAGCGCAAAATACCCCGACTCCGAATACCGGGACGACGCAGAGTACTGGATCGCCTACTCGTATCGGGAGACCGATTACGACAGGGCGATGGACCTGTATAAAAAATTCGTGAAAGACTACAAGCAGAGCGCGTACTTCGACGACGCCCTCGCCGATATGGATCAGATGATGGCGAGATCATTGGCGGTGGCCAGCCCCCGGCGCGTGCCCGGAGTGAACCTCCACGCCCCGCCCGCAGCCCCGGTGTACGTCTTCCCTGACGAATCCGCGCCGGGACTGACCATCACCACACTCCCCTCGCCGGCCCTTGCCCCGATGATGAAAATGAGGCACCTCGAAGGGCTGCTGAAGAGGGGAACTCCCCTCCCCGGTCTGGGGTGGAGCTACGACGACGTCGACGTCGACGAGGACACCCGGCTCAGGCTCGAGACCGTCCAGGCGATCGGGATGACGGGTGAGGACGAGCAGGGCTTCACCGCGCTGAAGAAGCTCGCCCTCAATCCGAAGGAGAAGCAGGTGGTTCGGATCGCGGCGATCGAGGCCCTGTCGGGATATCGCAAACACGAAACCCTGCCGATCCTCGTCGACATCGCCCGCGACGACACGAGCGAGGAGATGCAACTCTTCGCAATCGATTACATCGGCCAGGCGGCGCGCGACAAGGAGAAAGCCTTCGACGCCCTCCGGACGCTGTACACTTCGCTCCCCCCGGCGAAGGTGGAAAAACGGAAGATGGTGTTCTACGCCATCGCCGGCATCGGCAACGAGAAGGCCGTCGACTTCCTCGCAACCGTCGCCAGGTCGAATGACGACTATGAGCTCCGGCGCGAGGCGATCTATTACCTCGGCACCATCGGCGGCGACAAGGCGCGTGACGTCCTCTTCGAAGTGCTCGAGAAGAAACCCGCTCGCTGACCCCCGGCAGCCCGGCCGGGTTTTAAGGAGCCCGGCCGTGCAGGATTCCGGCCGTGCAGGATTCCGCCCCCACCTGGCCCGTCACTTCGGCAATTCCGACGGGCCGGCTTCCCCGTTTGGTATTATCCCGCTCATTCCGTATTTTTCCTCACCTTTTTTACCCCCATTCACATCGTGCGAATTTCGAATCCGATCCGTTGGGCGCCGGTGGCGCTTGTGTCGCTGCTCGCCCTGGCCGGCGTCCGCGCGGGCGATAATCCGCGTTCCGTCCGCGCCGTCCGAACGACGGCGGCCCCCAGAATCGACGGTATCCTTGACGATCAGGTCTGGCTCGCCGCCGAACCCGCTACGGATTTTATCCAGCGGGAGCCGGAGGAGGGCAGTCCCGCCTCGGAACGGACCGAGGTGAGGATACTCTACGACGACGACGCGATTTACTTCGCCTGCACGTTCTACGATTCGCAGCCGGAGCTGATCCTGGCCCCCTTCACCCGGCGTGACAACGAGATCGAATCGGACTGGGGATCGATCAGGATCGATTCCTACCACGACCACCAGAGCTGTTTCGAGTTCACGTTCAATCCGTCGGGAGTGAAGGTGGACATCCTCCAGTTCGACGACGGGAGCAGCGAGGTGACGTCGTGGGACCCGGTCTGGTACGTTGAAACGAAGGTGACTGCACAGGGCTGGACCGCCGAGTTAAAAATCCCCTTCAGCATCCTGCGGTATAATTCCCCCGGCGCCGATTCGGGCGAGTATACCTGGGGGATCAATTTTATCCGGAACATCAGCCGAAAGAAGGAGGCGCAACGGTGGGCTTTCACCCCGAAAAAGGAAAGTGGGTTCGTTTCGAGGTTCGGCAGCCTCACCGGGCTCGAGGGCCTGCCCGACCCCCGGCAACTCGAAGTGGTCCCGTTCACCGTCAGCAAGCAGACGTGGACGCCGGCGTCGGACGTCCGTCCACCGATCAGCGAATTCTCGCAGGCCCTGGGAGCCGACGTCAAGTACGGCCTTTCCAAAAATTTCACCCTCGACGTCTCGATCAATCCCGATTTCGGCCAGGTGGAAGCCGACCCGGCAGTCCTGAACCTGAGCACGTTCGAAACGTTCTATCCCGAGAAGCGCCAGTTCTTCATCGAAGGGACCCAGTTCATCCGCTTCACCACGTTCGGAGGGGACTTTGGCCCCGGGATGTTCTACTCGAGGAGGATCGGCCGGGGGATCTCGGAGGGCGAGGTGCCGGTACCGGAAGGGGGGAGCATCGTGGAGATGCCGCAGACGACGACCATCATTGGCGCGGCCAAGGTGAGTGGGAAGACCAGCGGCGGGCTCGCCATCGGCGTGCTCGAGGCGTTCACCGGTGAGGAACGCGCGGTGGTGAGCGATTCCATCGGCGCCACGAGCGAGATGATCCTCGAACCGTTCTCGCACTACAACATCCTGCGGGTGCGGCAGGACGTGATGAGCAATTCGTATGTGGGCGCCATCCTGACCACGGTGGCGAGGACCTCGTACGCCCCCGCCATCACGAACGGCTACGATTGGAAGCTGAGGCTCGGCGCGAACACCTTCGCCCTTGACGGTTTCGCGGCGCTCTCCCACACGACGAACAACGCTGGTGAGAGGGTCACCGGCTCCGCCGGGAAGCTCTCCCTCGCGCGTATCGCCGCGGAGCACTGGCTCTGGTCAGCGGGAGTCGATTACACGTCCCGCAAGTACGATATCAATGACGTCGGATTCTTCTTTTCGCCGGACGACTACGGCGGCAGCGCGTCGCTCACGTACAAGGAAAATGTTCCGGCCGCCGTGGTCAGGAATTACGAAATCAACGGAAGCGGGCACGTCCGGTATAACTTTGACGACATCAACCTGTTCAGGGCGCTCAATACGGGCGCCGATCTCCTCTTCACGAACTACTGGAGCGCCGGCTGGAACGCCAATTACGATTTCGGCTCATACGATCATCGCGAGACCCGCGGGAACGGCCTTTACCGGAAACCGGTTGAATGGTCAACCGGCCTCTCGGTGGAGTCGGACTCGAGGAACATCGTCGTCGGTGAACTGGATGTCCGCCTGGGCTGGGACGAGAAGTTGAAGGAAGATGCCTCGGTTTCCCTCGGTGTCGAGCTGAAACCCCTCCCCTGGATGCGGTGGACGCTCTCGGCGCAGTACGCCCGTTCGCGGATGGACGAGGCCTGGATCACGAACCCGGATGATGGGAGCGGAGCAATTTTCGGCGACAGGAACACGGATCTGTACGACTTCACACTCAGGGCGATGCTGGCCTTCACGCGCGACCTGACGCTCGAATATTACGGCCAGATCTTCCTGGCGAAGGGAAATTACAACGGATACCGCATCCTCGTCGGAGATGACAGTTTCATCCCGACGCCCGAGACTCCGGAACTACGCGCCGAGGATTTCAACAGTCAGTCGTTGAATTCGAACCTGGTCCTGAGGTGGGAATACCTTACGGGGAGCACGCTCTTTTTTGTGTGGTCGCAGGCGCGCACCGACGATAGCGCTGAATACTTCTCCACGATAAAAAAGGGCGTTGGCGAGACTTTCGGAATTCCTCCCGCCAACGTCCTTCTTCTGAAGATCACGTACTGGTGGGACGTCTGATCCTCAGGCGTCCGGCGACCGCTTGCCCGACTTGCCCGACTGCCGGCTCCGTCCATCCGGCTTGTCGCGCCTCACTTCGGGCTTCTCCCGTTTTACCTCGGGCCTCTGTATTTTGATTTCCGGACGTTCGCGCTTCACGTCGGGTCGCTCCATCCGGATCCCCTCGTTCCCGCCTTTGACGTCGGGCCGTTTCAGCCTGATCTCAGGGCGCTGACGGGATTCATCAGGCTGCCTTTGTGAAGTCCGCTCGCGCTTCATTTCCTCGAGCGGCTTCTGCGCGCCGCGTCCCGCAGACCGGGGGGCGGCACTCTCGCGCCGGTTTTCCCTCGTCGCGCCTTCCTTCCGGACTTCCTCCGGATCCGGACGGTACACTTCCAGCCGGTCCCGGTCATTCTTCCGGAGCAGCCGGTCCTCGCCCGGCTTGCCGCGCTCGAAGAGCTCGGCCCGGCGGATCTTCTCGTTGGTATACCGTTCGATCCGTTCTGGCGATACGCCGTCATTGACGATCCTGCGGTCCACGCTCCTGACGCTCCCCCCGCTGCGGGTCTGTCCGTAGATCCGCCGCGTGTCTTCGGGCGACTGGACATAGTTCACGACGTACGACGACGAAAAGTTGCGGCACGGTACGAAATTCCAGTAGTGGACGGGCGCCGCCCACTGATATCCGAACGTGATGCCGACGTTGATGCTGAACGTCGCGCTCGGAGGCAGGGGCGACCAGCCGATGTAATCGTCGTCGTATCTCCATTCCACCCACGCGGGTCCCCACACGTCGTCGGGCGCCCAGATCCATCCATAATAATCGTCGTACACCCATCGCCCGTAGTGGTACGTGGCCCAGCCGAACGGTTCGTATGAATTCCAGTACCAACCGTAGTCGGTCCAGATCCAGCGTCCACGGCTGTAGGGCTTCCAGTTGTGGCCGGTGTAATGCGGACGCCAGACGGATCCATAACTCATTTCAATCCATTCTCCGTGGGAGGCCAGGGAGCCATAAAACAGGCCGAATTGGCGGCCTCCGTGGCGTTTATGGGCTTCCGTCGGCCCAAAGGTGAAGAAGATGGCCAGGATGACCCAGATTATGCGTTTCATTTTAGTGCCCTCTTGTTTTACTCAATTACCTCTGAATAAAAAATATTCAAGACTCGTGCCATCCTATTTGTGTGAAAATTTAAATGAATTTGACAAGTCGTTTTAATCCATGTAGTTAAAAAAACTCAGGAGAGTGTTGGAAAAGAGACACCCGGAGGTCGCCATCGGGGGTCGTGATGCGGCCTATTGACTTTCAGCCCGCCTTGGCGTAACTTTGTGAGGGCTGTACAATTACACAATCCTTCCCGTCGAGACTTCATCTCGAAGTCTTTTCTTTACAGACATAAACAGGTTCATCGTGCCGGTAAGAATTCATTCTTATTCGCTGCTCTGTCTCTTTCTCTGTACCCTCGGAACCGGGACCTCCGCGCTGACGCAACGCAGCGGCGATCCGTTCCTCACGTTCATCCGGGAAACCGTCGACGCGATACCTCTCGCATCGGAACACGCGTACATCGTTCCGGCCGATGAGAACCTCGACGATTGGACTCTCGCGATCCACCTCTTCCGCGCGGGCCGGCTCGACAGCTGCCGCGCCGTCCTGGCCCGGTACAACTACACGCTCACCTCGATGAAGGACGCCGTCAGCGGCAGCACCTTCGACATCTTTTGGGAGAAAATGCCCATCACCCGGGGCTGGGGCACGCTGGTGTATAACCGCGGCAGCCTCAAACGCCTCAACGTCCACGTCAACCATCCGGTCGAGGACGGAAACATCCCCATCGTCGGCGCCGAGTTATTTCGCCGTGCCGCAGCAAAATGGATGTTGATCGGCGGCAGTGCTCGCTCAGCGGTTCCCGGCAGCCGGAGCGCCGACCTCGCGCTCCACGGGCGCAGCGTTTTCCAGCGCTGGCACGAACTTCTCACCGACCTTACGCAGGTCTCGGTCTCGCTCCACGCCTACAACCCCGTGAATTACCCGTTCCCCATCTCGGTATCCGACATCATCCTCTCGAACGGTCGCACGGCTGACGTCCAGTGGGGGATCTCGCAGATCAGCCTTTCATTCAGGGACAGTCTTCGCGTCGGCGGTTTCCACACGGCCCTCGCGATGCTCGATTCCGGCTTCGCCCGGCTTGCAGGGGGATCGAACCCCCAGGCCATTTATTCGAATGACAGTTCCGGGTTTGGCCACTGGATGAACATCGAGCTCGCCTCCGGGGTCAGGTTTGAGCCCCGCGACTACCTCAGGTTCATCGGCATCGCCAATCGGGCGCTCGGCATCACGCAGAAATCCGTCTCACAACAGATCAACCACGCGTTCGGGTTGGTATCACCCCGCGTCGTCAAGATCGACGGGGCAAAGAAGCTCCTCTTTCCGCCACCGCAACCCGAGAAGTACCGTATCGTATCCTTCTCTCCCGGACAATCGAGGAACGACACGCTCGACCTGCTCTTCGGGGACTGGCTCGACTCGAAGGGGAACCGCGGCGGCGTCACCCGCATTGTGGAATACGACACGGCCGGATCGATCACCCGGTTCAGGCAGGGGGCGACGATGACGAAACTCGTGACCGCATCTCCCGGCGTTTTCGCCTCGGGCATCAGACCCGCCGAACACCGCCCGGCTGATTCGGTCGTGGCAGGGGAGGAAGCCGAGGAGATTCACGAACCGATCCAGGTCCACCGGATACCGCTTCAGCCGGTGTTCGCGTCGACGGTATCCCCGGAATACTCGCCCGTCTCGACGCCGTTCCATTGGGGCGGAATTCTTCCCGAGGGGTTCACCCCGCAGGTCTTCTCCTATCGCTCTGCACAGGCGGGCATCTCCGACGTCGATATCCCAGGCCTGTCCCGTTTTCTCATCCCGCTCCTGAAGAGTTCCTACCACGGCGGCGGCCTTCGCTTCGTCGGTGTCGATATGACCGATCTTCTGGTCAAAGAAATCGCGCGCCTCGTCACTGAATACAAGGTGGAGGGGAAGGAAATCGGCGTGATGGCGGAACAGGGAGAGGACGGCGATTACTACCTCCGGCTGTTCCCGGAAGCGCTGGCGGACAATCTCAAAAGCAACCTACCCTGACCGAAAATGACGACGAAAGCACCTTCCGCTGTTGAACCCGCGGCAGCCAATACGCTCGAAAAGATCGCCTACGAGAGCGTTGCCTCCGTGGAAACGAAGGAACCGAACGACCGGCACCGCCTCGGATACCACGTCTGGAGGTGGCTCACCACCCACCAGGGCAGTCTCGACGACACGATCCGTGAGTCCGGTGTCAGGCTCATCACGCCGGCCGACATTGCGCTGAAGTCCATCCGCGAATCCCTCGCCTCGAAAGGCATTTCCACCTCCTGAGCCGTACACCCGCCTCACTTGACAATTTCCCCAGTATGTGGTATATTTTGCAGACGACATAAATGTCGTCTGTACACAGAGCACAGGACAATTATGACATCACCGCAATGAAATCGACGATCGGAGACAGGATACGGAAAGGCCGGGAGAACAAGGAGATAGACCAGGGTTCCCTGGCAGACAAGCTCGACATCGCCACCAGGACGCTCCAGCGCTGGGAAAAGGGTGAGCAGGTGCCGGGTGGCGATTTCCTGATGCAGATCGCGCGCTGGACAGGCGTCCGCCCGAATTGGCTCCTCACCGGCGAGGGCGATATGTACCTTCTCACCAACAGGGGCGGCAATATCCTCCATTTCAAGCAGGACTCCAGGTTCAAAAAAGTGAACCTGGTTGAAATCCCCCTGTTGTCGTCCGTACCCGCGGGGAAAACTGCGGCCATCTTTCACCCCGAACAGGTGGAGCGGTATGTCACGGTCGATAACCTCAATGACCCCGGGGCGTTCGCCCTCATCGTGAAGGGGGCCAGTATGTCCCCCAGGATCGAGGACGGCGACGTCGTCGTGGTCAGCCCCCAGCGGGAAGCCCGCAGCGGTGACATCTGCGTCGTCAGGGTCAACGACGAGGATGTCCTCAAGATGGTCAAACTGGACGAGGAGCACGTCCACCTGATCCCCCTGAACACCGAGTTCGACCCGCTCACGGTCCGTAAACGGGACGTTGCCTTCATCTGGAAGGTCGTAAGGGTCATCAAGAACCTGTAATTCCGCTATTTGACACAACACGCCATCCCTGATCGAGGCGAGTGACACAGGTCACGCTCACGGGGGTGCCGGCCGTGATTCCTGTCACCATTTTGCCCGATCTTCCTGCTATCTTTGATCATAAGTTCACCGGCAAAACTACCATCAGAATGTCATGGTTGAGTACAAACAGAATTTCAACGCGCTGAAGTTATCGGGGATCCACCGGAAGCCCCTCAATGTCGGGCTGGTCGCGAAGATCTGCAGGGTCAGCAAGAAGACGGTCCTGAATTGGATCTACAAGGACGCGCTCAAGGCCTTTACGACGTTCGGCGGCCACTACCGCATCTGGCCGGGGGACCTGAAGGATTTCATCGTGAAAGCCGGCATCGACGTCCCGTTCCAGTTCGTCGACGAGCGGAAGACGACATTCCTGATCGTCGACGACGACACCGTGTACGCCAACCTCTTGAAGGAATCGCTCTGCTCGAGGTTCCCGAGCGCGGACGTGGTGATGACGGACGACGGGTACGAGGCGCTCCTGCTGATCGGGGAACGGAAGCCGCAGCTCCTCCTGCTCGATATGCGAATGCCCAAACTCGACGGTTTCCAGGTCCTCGACCTCCTTCGCCAGCACAACAAGGATCGCTCGATGAAAGTTGTTATATTGAGCGCATATCTGGATGAGGAGACCCGGATCAAATTGCGCGAGCATCAGGTCGACCAGGCCTGGGACAAGGGAGAAAATCTCAACCTCATGCTCCAATCGATCGAGAAGTTACTGCTCGGGCCGAACAGCGACAAGCCCATTCGTCGACGCCAGGCGGCTCGTGTCGCCACCCAGATCGCCTGACAACTCCTCCATATCAATCGTCCGCGATGGAAGCCATTAGGATTCTCCTGATCGACAACACCGTTTCGACCAAGGAGGCGCTCGACAAGGCCCCCCTGGGTAAGTCCCTGAGCGAAATCGAGGTGACCCTGCTCCCGTCGAAGAACGGGAACGGAATGGCCGACCAGTCGATGGCCAGCGCCGACGTCGTCCTGATCGGGGACAAGCTCCCGAAGAAGAAGGTCATCGAATGGGCGGCCAAGCTCCGTTCGATGGGATACGGCTGCCCGATCCTCCTCCTTACGAGGCAGAGCGAGGCGCGGCTCGCATCGGCATACCACGAGGCGGGTGTGGACGACCTCCTGAACATCGTCGACATCACCACGCCGCTTTTCTCCTGGACATTCACGAGCACGATCCGGAAGATCGTCGAGCGGAGGAAGGCGTCGGAGTACGATTATCTGCGCGACCGTCTCACCTCGATCAAGCGTTCGCTCACATCACTAATGCACGAGCTTAACACGCCCCTGAGCGTCATCCGCCTGGCCGTCTACCACCTCGAGCATTCGAAACCGCCGAGGGACAAACGCGAACTCTACCACAGCCTGATGATCGAAAACGTGGAACGCATCGAGGAGAAGCTGAAGGACCTCTACCACATCCGACGCCTCCTCACGATCGAACGAAAGGTCGGCACGCCGGGCGCACCCCGGTAGGTCTCCACCGCGCCCAAGGAGCTTCCACCGCACGATCGTCCCACCAGGCACACGTCCCGATGCAACGGGGCAGTGATCCCGCTCCTCTTTTGGATTCCGGCCCGATTTTTCCTACATTTTCACCGTCCGTTCTCCTCCCATCACCTCTTTTTCAGTCTCCAATGGGTTTTAACTGCGGCATCGTCGGCTTGCCGAACGTCGGCAAATCCACGCTCTTCAACGCCATCACCGCTGCGGGGGCGGCGGCCGAAAATTACCCCTTCTGCACCATCGATCCAAACGTCGGAATCGTTTCGGTCCCCGATAAACGCATCGACAACCTCGTGAAGGTGTACCGGCCCGAAAAGATCACCCCGACGGCCATCGAGTTCGTGGACATCGCGGGCCTCGTCAAGGGGGCGAGTCAGGGCGAGGGCCTCGGGAACCAGTTCCTCTCCCACATCCGGGAAGTTGACGCGATCTGCCACGTCGTGCGGTGCTTCGAGGACGAGAACGTTGTCCACGTCGACGGAAGCGTCGATCCGAAACGCGACATCGAGATTATCGAGGCCGAGCTCATCTTGAAGGACCTGGACACCGTCGAGCGGAAGCTTTCTGACGCCGACAAACGCTCGAGGGGCGGCGACAAGAAGGTCAAGTCGGAGGCCGAGTACTACCGGCGCGTGAGGGAGCATCTGCTGGGAGGACGGCTCGCCGTCTACGAACGACCCGGGTCGCCCGACGAGGAAACCTGGCTCAAGGGGCTGCACTTGCTCACCGGTAAGCCGGTGCTGTACATCGCCAACGTCGACGAGAAGCACCTCACCGCGGAGGACGGGTTCGTCGCGAAGGTTCGTGAGATCGCCCTGAAGGAGAACGCCAAGGTCGTGGTCGCGTGCACCAAGCTCGAGGCTGAGATCGCGACGATGCCGTACGGGGAGCGCGAGCATTTTCTCCGCGAACTGGGCGTGAAGGAGTCGGGCCTCGACCAGGTAATCCACGAAGGGTACGCCCTCCTCGACCTGATCACATTTTTCACCTGTGGCCCGAAAGAGGTCCGGGCCTGGACAATAGGACGCGACACGCCGGCGCCTCGGGCGGCGGGGGAGATTCATACCGACATCGAACGGGGATTCATCCGGGCCGAGGTGATGAAGTACGACGATGTGGTCAGACTCGGGTCGGAGCAGGCGGTCAAGGAACAGGGTCTGCTCGCCATCGAGGGGAAGGAATACCGGATCGCCGACGGGGACGTTGTGTTCTTCAGGTTCGCGGTCTAGAACCGGGGGGGACGGGCCGCGCTCCACCCCGGGCGGCGAGCGGGTCAGGAGAAGAGGTCGCCCTGGGGTCCCGGGGCCCTGCGAAACTGCGTCGTGTCAAACTCCGGCCGCTCACCGTCCAGGCCGAGCTTTCGCGCGCTGATCCTGAAGAGCGAATGGATTGCCGCCGCCGTCTCTCCCACTCCCGTCATCCTCCTGCCCCACTCCGAATCGTTCAGCGAACCCGCCCGTGTCGACCTGATCCGCCCCTCGACTTTCTGCGCCGCCCCGGGGAATTCCCTCCGAAGCCATTCCAGGAAAATCGGTTCGACCGGCCCGGGGAGGCGGAGCACCGTACAAGAGGCCCGGTCTGCGCCTCGAGCGGCAGCCTCGGCAAGGATCGCGGGGATTTCGTGGTCGTTGAGGCCGGGGATCACGGGTGCGATGAAGACCATCGTCGGAATCCCGGCGGCAGCAAGTTTTTCGACAGCATCGAAGCGTGCCGACGGGGTGGAGGTGCGCGGCTCGAGCTTCCTGACGAGATCCTCCCGGAGGCTGGTGATGCTGAGGGTGACGGTGGCGAGTTTCATCGACGCGAGACTTGCGATCAGGTCGATGTCCCTGAGGACGAGGGCGTTCTTGGTGATGATGCCGACCGGGTTGCGAAACTCCAGGAACACCTCGAGGCAGCGGCGCGTCAGCTGTAGCCGCCGTTCCACCGGCTGGTACGGGTCGGTATTCCCGCAGAGCGCCACCATCTGCGGCTTCCACGATTTTTTTCCCATTTCCTTCCTGAGGAGGTCCGGTGCGTCCTCCTTCACCAGTATTTTCGTCTCGAAATCCAGCCCGGCCGAGAAACCGAGGTATTCGTGGCTCGGACGCGCGTAGCAGTACGCGCATCCGTGCTCGCATCCGCGGTACGGGTTAAGGCTGAAGGTGAACGGAATGTCTGGGCTGTCGTTCTTCGAGAGGACGCTGTGGGATGAGTCGCGGAAAAACGTCGTAGGAACGGGGCGGGGCTCTTCGGGTTCAGGAGCGTTTTCGTCGTCGACCGGTCCGACGGAGAGCCGTTCGAAGCGATTCGGCGGATTGAGGCCGGTGCCACGGCCTCTGGGGTGCTTTGCCGGCGTCGGAGTCACGGAGAGCTGGGAGGGCCTGAGCGGGAAGACCCGCTGGTTATCGTTTTTTCATTCCGAACCGGCCCTCGGCACTCACACCGGAGAAGGTAACCCATTGCCAGGTGCCGGTGATTTCATTGCGGCCTGAGGTCCCGTTGAGGATGATGTTGTCGTCGGCCATCTGGGGGTTCAGGTTGATCGAGATGCCGCCCTCGGTCGATCCAGCCAGCATTCCGGAACCGACCTGCGGTCCGACCGGTCCGCCGTTTCCGGTGGTGTCGAGGTTCCAGGTGCCGCTCAGCAGGGGTGAAGTCGAATTCCGGAGGACGATGATCCCGGTGACGAGGGCTGAATCGGCGTTGTCATACGCGGTGTAGGCATAGATGCCCCCGAGACTGGCCGGTCCGGTTTGGATCGTGTCACAGGAAAGGAAGGCGACCGCGCAAGCCGCGACGAGCATCACGTGGCGGGGGAACATTTTTTTCATCGTGGGCTCCGGTTCGACGATTCCCCCCGGCGGGGGCGCTAGCTCATCCCGAGTTTTTTCTTTGCGACGTCGCTCATCATCGCGGGGCTCCACGCCGGTTCCCATACAATCCTGACGTCCGCCTCGTGGACTCCGGGCAGGGTGAGCACCCGTTCGCGGACCATCGTGGCGATCGACTGGCCCATCCCGCAACCGGGGGTCGTCAGGGTCATCTTCACGCCGACCCAGTCGTCGATGATCTTGACGTCATAGACCAGCCCGAGGTCGACGATGCTGACCGGGATTTCGGGGTCGTACACGTCCTTGAGGGCTTCGAAGACCTGGGGTTCGGTGACAGGAGTTGGAGTTTCGGGCATTTCAGACCTCTCGCGATTTCGGTGGTTGCTTCGTTGAAGATACGATAATTTGCCGCGGCGGGCAACTATGCCCGGACGTCGGGGTGGTATTCAGTCACGCGTCGGTCACCATCGACGCCGACGGTGAAGACGGAGATCGTGCCGGCGTCGGCGGGCGGCGGCTCGGACAGCCGGACCCCGCCGGTGAAGAATCCGGTGGAGAGCGCGTCGGCGGCGAGCGACGTACCGGCGAGGACGCTGACGCTCAGGAATTTCGCGGGATTGATCCCGGTCGCGGGGTCGAGGATATGCCCGACCTTCCCGCGGTCGGTCTCGACGAAGTTCTCGTAGTTTCCCGAGGTTGAGACCGACCTGTCGTTCAGGAGGAACGACGTGACCGTGCCGCCGGGATCCTCCGGGTCCTGGATGCCGATCTCCCATCCCTTGGTCCCCGGTGGCATTCCCATCGCGAGAATATCGCCGCTGTGATTCAATAGAGCCGCCTCGATTCCTCGTTTTCGCAGTGCGCCTGCAGCAAGGTCAAGGGCGAACCCGACGCCGATCCCCCCGAGATCGATCCTGGAACGGGGATGGATCAGGCCGACGGTCGATCGCTGCGCATCGACTTCGATTGTGCCGAATCCCACCGCCTCGAGCGAGGCCGCGATCGTCCTGTCGCCGGGATAGTGAACCGCGTCCGTTTCACGGAAAAACCCGTAGAGTTCCAACAGCGGGCCGACGGTCACATCGAACGCTCCGCCCGTTACCGCGTGGTAGCGGCGCGCCGCTTCGAGGACCCGGATGAGGTCTTCCGGCGCCTTCGATCCTGCCCGTCCCGCAGCGGCATTGACCCCATTCAACGCGCTCGCCGGATCGTGCGAGGACATCATCGTGTCGACGCGCTTCATCAGCGCGAACGCCTCCGCGATGGCCTCTTCGCAGGCGCGTCGGTCCGGTCCATAGACGGAAATCGATGCGACGGAGCCCATCGTGTGGCAGTATTTCTCCACCAGCGCGGGGCCGGCCGGGTCTACCGTCCCGGGGAGAGCGAACCCCGCAGAGCGTAGCGCCGGAATGGCGGGTGCGATCAGCAGGAGCGTCCCGGCCCGGCGCAGGAAGTCGCGGCGGTTGAATGCATAAGAGCTGAGTGCGCCGGAGCCGAATCCGCCCGAGCTGAATGTGCTGCGTCTGAATCCACTGCGGGATCTCATCGGTGGCCCCAAAGTTCCCTGATGATCAGGAACAGGATGATGACGTAACAGGCGAGCATCGAGAGACCAGAGATGATCACGAGCCAGGAAAAGACGGGGGAGACGAACCGCGTCAGCCAGATGCCGCCAAATGTCGTGACGATGGCGACGAACGGTTCGACGAGGAGAAAGGTCTTGAGCCTCTGTGGCGTTGAGGAGAAATAGAAAATCGTCCCGACGCAGAAAAAGAGGAGGCTGAGCGAGAAGATGTGGTTGTGAAGAAACGTGTAAATTTCCCGCGGGCTTTTTTCGAACTTCAGTTCGGGCTGAGGCCGGGACTCAGACCGGACCTGGGACTCGTCCCTGGCCCGTCCCTCGGATTGGACGTGGGCCTGATCGTCCTCATTCCCCCGGAATTCCGCGGCCAGCCCGTCCGGCGTACCCGACGTCGTATGGTCGACGAAAAGCACGCCGATCGCGTAGCCAGCCGTCAATACGAGGAGGAACGCGGTGAGGAACAGACGCAACGAGCGGTCTGCCTGGGCGAGCCGCCAGGGAAGGGCTCCACCGGGGGGCGACGCGAGGGGCGACGCGAGGAATGGTTCGGGCCTCGTCTTCAAGGTCGAATCCTCCCACGGACCCGGTCGAACGCGGCGAGGAGTTTCGCGACGCCGGCGGTGACCGACCTCGAAGAAATGGTGGCGCCGCTGATCGTCCTGATATCGCGCCCCGCGCTCAGCGGGTCTCCCGGCTTCTTCCCGACGAACTGCTCCCTGAACGCCGAAGTTGCCACCTCGCCCCCGTGCGACTCCCTGTAGACGAGTATTTCCACCGACGCCACCGTTCCGCCGGGCTCGAGGACCAGGAGATAGGTGATGTCACGCGATTTCCCCCTGACGTCGTCGACGATGCCGTAACCCGCGGTGTCCTTCCCTTTGCGGCAGACGTAAAGCCTGAGGGTATCGTCGGCGAAAGGGCTCTTCGAGTACTTCGCGATCTCCACGCGGTCGGTCGAATCGAGGACGATCGGCCTCGATTCGATCCTGAGCGTGCTGTCTTTCCCGAACAACCCCTCGAGTGCGTCGCGGACGAGCGAGTCTCCGGAGCCCCCAATGGCCGGCGGGGCCGGGGCCGGGCGGGTGGCGCCGGCCGCGGCGAAAACGAAGAACAACAGGTACGCGATGGCGTGGAGGATCCGCATCGCTCGCATCAATTGAACTGGTAACCGATGCCGAAATTGAGTATCCCCGTGTTCACGTCGGCGCCATTGTTCAGGAACTGATAATCCACCTTGAACGCCGTGTTGAATGTCGGCTTCAGCGTGGCTCCGATGGTGACCTCGTCCCGATCGTAGGCCGGGTTCGCGGTGAAACCCGTGACGGAGGATTGCGTGTTGTATTTCTCGTAACGCGCGAACAGGATGAGGGACGTCCCGGTGGTGGGATCGATGTGCGGCATGATATCGTACGCGCCCTCGCCGTAGTACCCGTAAAAGTTGTCGGCGACCGCGTTCCCGTAGGCGGCGTTAATGTCGTCCGCGTCACCGATGCTGCCGTAGGCCCCCACGGCGCGCGCAGTGAAATTTCCCGTCGAGAATTCGGCGTCGCCCGAGAAGAGCAGGAGCCGTCCGTCGCCCATCGCCGAGTCCCCGGAGGTCGTGTTCCCCGCGAACACTGACCCGCCGAACCGCATCGACGCGCCCGCCAGGTAGTCGATCCGCCCGGCCAGTGAAGGATTGGATGGGTCGCTCCTGAAACCGGACTGCCGTCCACCGCGAATGGCCCCCGACCCCGAGAACCCATCCGCCTTGAGGCCCGCGACGACGTACGCCTGCCAGGCGAGGGCGTCGGAAAACCTGCCGTAGGCCCCGATCCCCGCTTCCCGCCAGGTCGTCGGGATGATGTTCCTGTCCACGTTCGGCCGTTCCACGCCGTTGAACGTGGCCGGTTCGTGCCGTTCGTTGATGATGCCCATCGGGATGAGGACGATGCCCGCGCGCAATCCGCTCACGTCCGCGAAGCGCCAATCGATGTACGCCTGTTCGAGTGCGAGTTCGCCCCCATCATCTTCCCCAGCCTCGATCCGTGTGTGTTCGATCTCGATTTCCGATTGGAAAGAGACCCGGTCGCTGAAGGTGTGAGAGAGGAAGAGGACGAACCGGTGAAAATCGAGCTGGCCGCGCGCTGAGCCGTCGGGTTCGTTGTAGTGCAGTTCGCCGTATCCTCCCACGGTGGTCTGTTCCTCCTCCTGGGCAACGAGCGGAGCGGACGCGAGGGTGAGCAGGGCGACGAGCGCCCCGAGCGTGCAGAGGTGGAGGCAGATCTTCGGGGCGGTCCGGGTGAATCGCGATGATATGTTCGATGCCGTATTCATTGGGATGGCTGTCTGACCTGAGTGATTGAAATGATGTTGGATTAATTGTGTGGTTCGGGGTAGTGCTGGTGGATCTGACGCTGGAGCGGTGATTCGTTACGACCCGCTGGCGTCGCTCCCCGCGCCGGGGGTCGAAATCTTTGCGTGTGTCTCGCCGCCGGTGGCCGGACAGTCGGCGCACTCCCTGAATTTCAGGTTCTTCCGTTTACGGATCACGCGGTACACGATCGACGCGGCGGCCACGGCGACAGTCACCAGCGCGAGTATCTGCTGAAGGTCCATCATCCCAACCCGATCGCCTGTCCCACCCTGTACACCAGCCACGTGAACCCGTATGCCAGTCCCGTCATGTACCCTATCTGGATGAGCGGCCACTTCCAGCCGTTCGTTTCCCGCTTCATGATCGCGACCGTTGAGAGGCACTGCATCGAAAGCGCATAGTAGACCATCAGGCAGATGGCGGTCAGCATCGAAAAGGAATGCGCCCCCGTGGCCGGGTCGGCGTCGTTCACCATCTTCTCCCGCAGTGAAGTCTTGCCCGCCTCGTTCCGGGTCTCGCCGATGTTGAAAATCGTCCCCATCGTGCTCACGAACACCTCCCGCTGCAGGAGCGAGCCGATCAGGCCGATGCCGATCTTCCAGTTGAAGCCCAGCGGCTCGATGGCCGGTTCGATGAGTTTACCCATCCTCCCGGCGTAGCTGTGCTCGAGCTGCTCGGGCGCCGACGCCCCCTCGATCTTCGGGTACGAGGCCAGGAACCAGAGGATGATCGATACTCCCAGTATGAACGTCCCGGCGTTCTGCAGAAAGATCTTGCCCCGGTCGAGGATGATCAGCCCAATGGTCCTGAACGACGGCATCCTGTAGGGAGGAAGTTCCATCACGAAGGCCGCCTTCTCCCCCCTCAGGACGGTCTGCTTGAAGAGGAGGGCCATCAACAGGGCAAAGAAGATCCCGAGGAGGTAGAGCGCCGCCATTGTGAGCCCCTGGAGGGGGAGGAAGCCGAGGAGGTACCGTTCCGGAATGAACGCGGCGATGAGCAGGGTGTAGACCGGCAGCCGCGCGCTGCAGCTCATCAGCGGGGCGATCATCATCGTAATCAGCCGGTCCTTCCGCGATTCGATCGTGCGCGTGGCCATGATGCCCGGGATGGCGCAGGCGAACGAACCGAGGAGCGGGATGAAGGCCTTTCCGTGAAGTCCCACCTTGCCCATCACCTTATCCATGATGAATGCCGCGCGGGACATATAGCCGCTGTCCTCGAGCACCGAGATGAAGAAGAACAGGCCGAGGATCTGTGGAATGAACGTCACCACCGCGCCGACGCCCGCGATCACCCCTTTGACGATCAGGTCTCGAAAGTCGCCCGGCGGCATCACTCCGGTCACCAGGGAGCCGAGCGCGTCGAACCCCGCCGTGATGAACTGCATCGGGTATTCGGCCCACGAGAAGACGGCGACGAACATCAGGGTCATCAGGAAGAGAAAGATCAAAAACCCCCACACCCTGTGGGTGAGGACCCGGTCGATCCTGTCGGAGAGCGGCCGTCCGCCGGGTCCGTCGCCCGACACCGCCCGGCGGCAGATCTGCTGGATCCTCGTGTATCGGCCCTCGATGAAGGCCGATTGACGGTCGATGCCGAGGAAGTCGAGTTTCTCGCGGCCCACGCGGACCCGGGAGAACACCGCTTCGTCGTACCGGGCGGAATGAACTCCGGGGAGATCCTGCGCGGTCAGTAGCGAGATGGCGTCGTGGTGGGCGATGGGAGGGGAGAGGGAGTATCGCCGCACCAGCTCCTCTTCGATGGCCGCGCATTCCCTGCTGGCGGCCTCAGGCAGCTCGAAGAGGCGCACGGGGTTCGCGCCATTGGGACGCGAGGCCAGCGCCTGCTTCAGTTCGGCAATTCCCCGGCCGGAGTTGGCGGCGGTCGGGATGACCGGAACGCCAAGGTCTTCGGAGAGCCGCCGGGCGTCGATGGTCTTCCCGTCTTTCTCGGCCAGGTCGATCATGTTCAGGGCAATGACCACCGGGATCCTGTGGTCGATCAGCTGGGTCGCGAGGTAGAGGTTCCTCTCCAGGTTGTTCGCATCGATCACGCAGAGGACCTTCGACGGGGCCGGGGTCGCGGGATACCGGCCGAGGACCACCTCGGAGGCGATCTCCTCGTCGGGGGAGTGGGGGAAGAGGCTGTACGTTCCCGGCAGGTCGATGAGGGTCACCTCGACGCCGTCGGGGAGCCGGAGCTTCCCTTCCTTCTTTTCGATCGTCACTCCGGGGTAGTTCGCCACCTTCTGTCGCAGCCCGGTGAGGGCGTTGAAGATGGAGGACTTGCCCGAGTTGGGGTTGCCCGCGACGGCGATGTGCCCGTGGGGTCCCTGTGACGCGGCGGTCGACATCAGTCGCGCCTGTCGATCAGGACGATCCTGGCTTCGGTCCTCCGGAGCGACAGGCGGTATCCCCTCACGGAGATTTCGATCGGTCCGCCAAACGGCGCCTTGCGGATGACCCGGATCTCCGAGCCGATGGTGATGCCGAGTTCCATCAGGCGCTGGCGCAGCGGAGTCGAAGCCCCGCCGATCGACCGGACGGTGCCGCCGTCGCCTCCGGGGAGCTTATCGAGCGGGGTGGCCGAAGCGTTTTCCGGCCCCCCCGTTTCCGTCTTCACGGATTGACGGGGCTGGGGGTGTCCGGTCTTCATCTTTTTATTCGTGATGAGCAGCGAGAACATATGCCGAAGATCTGTAGTGTGGAATTTTGGGCGTGGAATTTTTTCTCTTCGCAGACTTCCTTCTGGATCGCTTCGAGCCTTGGGGTGACAAATTCGAGGATGTCGCCGCACTCAAGGCATATCATATGGTCGTGCCGCGGGCGGCCGTGGGCTTTCTCGTACCGGGAATGGTTTTCCCCGAACCGGTACCTGGAGATGAGGCCGCAGTTCACGAGCAGGTCGAGGGTATTATAGACGGTTGCCCGGGAGGCCTTGAGGCCCTTCTTCCCCAATTTGGCGTAGACCTGGTCGGCGTCGAAGTGGCCCGTCATCTTCATGATCTCGTCGAGGAGGAGAAGCCGCTCGCGCGTCGGGCGCAGTTTCTTCTCGTCGAGGAATTTCTTGAGGATGTCCCTGGCTGAGGAGGTGTCCATCGGGGTCATATCTATTTAGATTTAGTCTAAATATAAAAAGATCGCCCACCAATTGCAACTCTCCTGCAACTCTCCTGCAATTCTCCCTCAATTCTCCCTCAATTCTCCCGGGCGCTTGGAAATCACGCCTTACTGGGGTACATTTTCAAAAATAACACAGGATCGTAGGATAAAATGATAAGTCTCAAGGGTCAAAATGCTCTCATCACCGGGGGCTCAAGAGGGATCGGTGCGGCCTGCGCCGAACTCCTCGCCAGGGCGGGCGCCAATGTCGGCATCCTCTATCGGACGGACACCCGGGCTGCGGAAAAGGTCGTGGACGGTGTGCGGGAATTGGGCAAAAACGCCGTTGCGTTACGACTCGACGTCGCCAACAGGGACGAATGCGTGAACGCCGTTCGAATGGTCTCCAAACAGCTCGGGCACATCGATATTCTCGTGAATTCCGCCGGGATTTGGGAACACGCCCCGATCGATCGGATGACGCCGGCGAAATGGGATAAAACGATGCGGATCAACCTGGACGGGACGGTCAATATGATCACGGCAGTCCTGCCGTCGATGATATCCCAAAAATATGGAAGAATCATCAACATCGCCAGTACCGCCGGTCAACGTGGGGAGGCGGAACACTCCAACTATGCGGCATCGAAAGGGGCGGTTATTGCCCTCACGAAATCCCTCGGGGTTGAACTCATTTCACGCGGAATTTGGGTCAATTCCGTTTCGCCAGGCTGGGTCGACACTGATATGGTCGCAGGGAGGCTGAAAAAACGCGGCGAGTTGAAAAAAATACTCGATTCCATCCCCCGGGGGCGAGTCGCCACCGCGATTGACGTTGCCGGGCCAGTCCTGTTCCTGGCATCGAATTTCTCCGACCACCTGGTAGGATCCGACATTTCGGTGAATGGCGGGAGCGTTTTGTCCTGAAATTCGGTAGAATTCAGACCAATTTCGGCGATTTTTATGTTTATCGGTGGAACCTGCGAAATTCGTATAAATTCCTTGCATAATTGGCGAATTCTACTATATTTTAGCCGTTAAATTTCATCAACCGAGCTTGCACGAATGGCAGTAAAAAAAAAGAAGCTTCTGAGTGGCCGGCCGATCAACATCAAGCCGATCCCGAAGAATATTTCCGTCCGCCTTCTGGTCGATGAATATTTTCAGGCTTACAATGCCGGCAGGCTGAGGGAAGCGTGCCACCTCTTCGCCGATAAAATGCTCAGGGACGATACGACGATCGGGATGAGCATCACCGGGGCGTTGACACCCGCCGGATTGGGAGGATCCTGCATCGTTCCGCTGATGGAGGCAGGTTTTGTCGATTGGATCGTGAGTACGGGGGCGAACCTCTACCACGACACACATTTCGCGATAGGCCATACGCTCCACCGCGGCACCCCGTACGGGGACGATCGGCTCCTGAGGGAGAGCGGAATCATCAGGATTTACGACATTCTGTTCGATTACGACGTCCTGCTCTCGACGGACGCCTTTTTCAGGAAGCTGTTCGTACTCGACGAGTTCCAGAAAGAGATGGGAACCGCCGAATTGCACTACCGGCTTGGAAAATACATCGCGGCGCGGGAAAAGGCCCTCGGGATACGGCACCACAGCATCCTTTCGACGGCGTACCGGTGCGGCGTTCCGATCTATACGTCATCCCCCGGCGACAGCTCCATCGGGATGAACATCGCCGAAGCGGCCCTGAACGGGTATGCCATCAGGATCGACGGTATGCTCGACGTCAACGAGACGGCCGCGATCGTCCTGGACGCCAAACGGGGGAAGGGAAAGAGCGCGGCGCTGATGTTCGGCGGGGGATCACCCAAGAATTTCATCCTCCAGACCGAACCCCAGATCCAGGAAGTGCTCGGCATCGACGAGCGGGGCCACGATTACTTCCTCCAGGTAACCGACGCCAGGCCCGATACGGGCGGGCTCTCGGGCGCCACCCCGGGCGAGGCCGTGACCTGGGGAAAGGTCGATCCCGACCGGCTGCCCGACGCCGTGGTGGCCTACCTCGACACGACGGTCGCGATGCCTATCATGACATCCTACGCTCTCGGAAAGGTCAAGCCGAGGCGCCACAAACGGCTCTACGACAGGAGGGCTGAACTGATCGAACGCTTGTACGACGAACACAGAAAAGCGATCCGAAAGAAAAAAGTAACAAGGAAATAAAACAAGCCGATCCCGGTCCAGGTCTATCGTGCCGGGGAGGATTCCATTCACAACAACTACGGAGGGTTGATATGAGCAGATTCACAGAATTACGCGACCTGCTGGATTCTTTCGAGAAGGACTTCGTGAAGTTCTACGAAAAAGGCAACAAGTCGGCCGGCACGCGCGTCCGCAAGGACATGAATGAGCTGAAGCGCAAGGCCCAGGAAATCCGCAAGGAAGTCCAGGATATGAAGGCGGCGATGAAGGGTCCCGAAACGGAGGGCTGACACGCTCCAACAATTGAACGGGCAGAGGGCAGGCCGCCATCCGGCGGACCGGCCCCTGCCCTTCTTTTTTTCATCGTCGTTCCCGGTTGCGGGGGCGGCGTTCTCTCCCCCCGAGGACCATCACATGACCAGCATCAGGCAGTACCTTGCGTTCCTCATCGCCGTTCCGCTCGCCATCGGCGCAGCGGGCGACCAGGACCATCGCACAATTCATTTTTCCGCCCTCGTTGTCGACACGCACAATGACGTGGCCCAGCGGATTCTCGCCGGGGAGGACATCTCGGTGCGGACATCCCACGGCCACTCTGACCTGCCGCGTTTCGCGGAAGGGGGAGTGGACCTCCAGCTCTTTTCGATATGGGTGCCGCCCGAGAAAACTTCGAGGAAGTACTTCGACCAGGCCGTCGAACAGATCGATTCCATTGATAACCTCGCCCGCCGCAATCCGGGCCGGATGGTGATTGTCCCCGACGCGGCAGGAGTCGAATCTGCGGCTGTGGCAGGAAGGCTGGCGGGGATGTACGGGTTGGAGGGGGGTCACCACATCGAAAACGACCTCTCGAAACTCGACTATTTCTACGGGAGGGGCGTCCGGTACATGACGCTCACCTGGAACAACAGCACCGACTGGGCGTCATCCGCCTCCGACGAGACCAACACGCAAAAGAACCTGCCCCACCGCGGACTGACGGATTTTGGCAGGCAGGTCGTACGGAAAATGAACGACCTCGGGATGCTCGTCGACATTTCACACGTGGGTGAGCAGACGTTTCGCGACGTGCTCGTGACGAGCCGGAAACCGGTGATCGCCTCGCACTCCTCCGTCTGGACCATTTCGCCTCACCGCCGGAACCTGATGGACTGGCAGCTGAAGGCCCTCAAAGCCAACGGCGGAGTGGTGTTCATCAACTTCGCTCCCTGGTTCATCGACAGCACCTTCGGCCGGAAGGAGGACGCGATGAGGAAGAAGATCGCCTCGCGCATCGACTCGATCCAGTCGAAGATCGCCGGCGACGAGTTCATCAAGGATTTCTACTCCGCCGAAGCGCTCGCACCAGAATACAATCCCATCCGGCCCACGCTCTCACAGGTTCTCGATCACTTCGTCTACGTCATCAGGTTGATCGGCGTGGACCACGTTGGGATCGGATCAGATTTCGACGGCATCAGCGTGGCGCCGGCCGGTCTCGACGACGTGACACGGTTTCCCGCCATCACCGAGGGACTGCTCGACCGCGGTTATTCTGAAGAAGACGTGAGGAAGGTGCTGGGGGGAAATTATATGAGGGTCCTCAGGGAAGCCGAAAAGAGGTAGCGCGCGTAGGTCGTAACGTAGCAGCGCCGGATGCCGGTCCCCTGGAGGGGTCCCGCACCCGGCGCTTGTATTTCAATGTCCGCCGGAGGTCCGACTGGAATTCCTGATCGGGTATCAGGGCATTTGTCCTTATCTCATCAACACCATCTTCTTGCTCGCCGAGAACTTCCCTGCCCGCATCGTGTAGATGTACACGCCGCTCGGAAGGGCCTGCCCATTGAACTCCACGCTGTGCCTGCCCGCCTCGTACCGCCGCGAGGCTATCTTCGCGACCTCGTTTCCGAGGATGTTATAGAGTGCGATGCTCACCATCTCCTCGATGGGGAGTGAGAATGTCACCTTTGTCGCGGGGTTGAAGGGGTTTGGATAGTTCTGACCCAGCGCGAACTCGGTCGGGAGGTTTTCGCCGCCGGAGAGGAGCTGGATCGGCGTTTCGCCGTCGTCCGAGGCCGGGATCGTCAGGACAGCGCCGTCCTTCAGGGGCGTCATCGTGCCAGCCGCGTCGCGGATGAAATATGCAGGTCCGGTGCCGCCGTTCCGAATCCTTGCGCTCAACGTAAGCCCGCCGGTCCCGGAGCCGGAATTCGAGATGAGGATGGTTTTCGACTGCGCCTCACCCGATGCCGGGGAGAACGATGCAAACAGCGTCTCGTCGGTGAACCTTGCATCGAAGGCGCCTTTCGGGGGCCTCGGCGGGAGCGCCGATTTCACCGGCGCCGCCGCGTCCCGTGCGAAGTAGAGCGTCTGCGAACCGCCGGACCCGTCCGAGATCGTGACGCTGTTGAATTCGTCCATCCTCGGTCTCGCGGCAGCCTTCGGCGCCGCGCCGGGCAGTGTCGCCAGGAAGAGATCGCCCGCCTGATCTGTCTGCACCCAATAGCCCTTCCCCGGTATGATCGAGTCGGCGGGGGAATACCCGTCCTCGTACCGGAAGAAATCCGACGTCAATATGCCCGGCGGATCGCTCGTCACCGCGGTCACGGCCAGGGCCTCGGAGATCGATCCGACAAGGTTCCAGCCGGTCGCCACCGGAATGGTGTCCGACGAATAGGTGTAGCCGTCCACGATGAAGGACTGCGGGCCGTTAAATTTCAACCAGTAACCAGGGCCGGTTCGAAGCGTATCCTCCTCGTAATACCCGTCGTCGAACCCGAACGCCGCGGTCACGGCTGTCGGGAAGACGACGGTTTTCAAGCCTGTGATCGGTTCCACCGGTAGTGAGACGAGGTTCCACCGGGCCACGACATCGACGGAGAAGAGTGTCCTCGTGCCGATGTTCAGGAAGAGGGGAATAAGGACGTCGCCGGTAACCGAGTCGGTGCTCGCCAGCCGCAGGAGCGTATAATAGTCCCCGAGGCTGTCGTCGTTGGCGTTCGTCGTCAGGACGACGGCCGTGGAATCCCCGGGCCCTATGGTGAACGTGTCCGGGTCCGCGGTCAGCCACGACGGGAAGGGGCCTGCGCTGTCAGAGACCACGACGTCGAGCGGTATGAACCCCGTGTTCCTGACGATGAGCGTGTCGTATCCGATCTCGGCCGAGTCGAGGTCCACGACGAACGACCCCGGTGAATTTCCGATCGTCGGGCCGAGGACGTTGATGACGACCGGGACCACCAGCGGTGAGTTCGGGTCGTTGGTTTCAAACGTGAGGCTGCCGTTGTGCACGGTCCACTGGCTCCAGAGCGAACCGTCGACATCGATGTGGACGATCCCCGAGTCAAGGGAGGGAAGGTTGACCGTATCCTCCGTCAGGTCGAGCCAGAAGCTCCCCGGGTCCTTCGTTATCGTTCCCGCCAGCGCCGAATCGCCGCCATTATAGATGCGGATCGAATCCGAGAAGAAGGCGCCGGGCAGGGCCGAATACGAGAGCGTGTCGGGTACGACGCTGAGCGCGGGGCCGAGGGATGCGATGTTGCCGGACATTATCAGCGACGCCATCTCGGGGGAATTGAAAATCGTCGTCTTGTGCGTGATCCGGAGCGTATAGAGCGTGCGGCCGGGCGCGTCGATCAGGATCTGTTCCACGTTGTCTCTGGCATTGTCGCCGACGCGGGTGGCGGCCGCCGTTGGGACCGCGGGGTCGAGCTTCCAGGGGTAGAACACCACTGCGTCGCTCAGACGGGTGATGCGCATATCAAGGTCGTTTCGGAGGATGACATTCGGCGGGTCGACCGAGGCGGGCGGGAGCCCCACCGGGATGTCGTTCCACGAAAGGGTGACCTTGAGGGGTTCATCGCCCGTGCTCGCGAAATTAATGATGATGGTATCTCCGGTCGCGATCGAGAACTCCCGGATGTGCGAATCGGGTGCGGCAACACTGTTAAGAGTCATCAGGTCCGCGGCCTCGCGCGTGTTCATCAGGCCCCACCCGAAACGGTAATCGGGGCCGGTCGTCGTGCCTGCCTCGTCGGCGGTGTGGAGGATGATCCCTTTCATCGTCGAGGCGAGGAGCGAGTCGCCGCCGTGGAGGTTCTGCTGGTGCTGGAGGAGGAGGCCGATCGATCCGGTCACCGAGGGGGCCGCCATCGAGGTGCCAGAGAGCGATCCGTAGGCGGTGTTGGAGGTCTCGAGCGACGAGGTCAGCCCCACGCCGTTGGCGACGACGTCGGGCTTGATCCGTCCGTCGTCGGTCGGTCCCCAGGCGCTGAAGGAGCTCATTACGACGCCGGCTGCTGTCGAGTAGCCTCCCGAAATGTCCTCCACGGCGCCGACGACGAGCGGGTTCTTCGACACCGAGGACGCCGAAAGGCAGTCGTACCCGCTGTTCCCGTCGCGGTTACGGACCGTCGTCGAGGTCGTCCAGCCACCGATAAAGACGTCGTGCAAGACGCTGCCCGCGGGCCCCTCGTTCCTGTCGTTGCCGCCCGACTTGACGATGAGGTAATACGGCGCGTCGTACGCAACCGCGTCCCAGTCCTGTGACTCCTGCGCGTAAAATCCAAACTTGTAATCCTCCACCAGGCTGACGGAGGTAGTGCCGAACCAAGCCCACCGCCCCGGCGTGACGGCGCCGAAGCTCCACCCCGTGATCAGACCGTAGGAGTGATTCGACGCCCGTAGCCCGGTGAGCGCCTGCGCCGCCATCTCGGAGACATCGTTTGTCCAGTCGAACGCATTGAGTTGGGCCTGGTATGCCATCCCCCTCGCCGATGGGGATGTCCCGGCCGCGATCATCGTACCAGCCACGTGCGTCGAATGAAAATTCGCCACGCCCTGGCTCGAGAGCACGCGAACGCCGAACTCCTGGTGGGTCATACGCACGCCGCCGCCGTCCCATTCGCCGAGCGTCACGCCGCTCCCGGTGAGGCTCAATCCGGCGACGCCGCCCGGGTATACCTTATCAGTGGATATCGTTTTCCCGGAGGTCACGTTGTCGGTCTTGAAGTAGACCGGCATTCCGTCACGCAGGCGTTTCAGCTCGCGGATAGTGCCGTCGGGGGAGATGCTCCGGATCGGAAAGTCGAGCGCAACGGCGAGCGATTCCGCCTCGGCGCGTTCGACCCGCCAGCGACGATCGAATTCCTTCGAGAGCGCCTCCAGTTTTTCTTGCGCGGGGAGGACGGCAGGTAGGAAAAGTAACAGGAAGAGTGAGGTGATAACTGGGCGCAATGGTATCATTGGATCCGTTCGGTTGAGCTGGAAATCCGGCTGATGAATTTATTAAATCTAACGAAATGACGTTATGTTCGCAAATCGGGGTCAATCCCGGTGAATTCTTTGTTTCTCCCAAAATAAAACGTATTATAAAGGGTACAATTTTTGAGTGGAATGTCAGACGAAATATTCGAAGAACCGGCCCAAAACAGCGGAAATGAGGAACGTCCTCAGCGACCGATACAGGTCGAACCGCCGCCGCCGGCTCCAGTAGTACCAAGACCCCCCCAGGTAAGTCAGCCCACACCGGAACCACTCGCGTCCCAGGATTCCCCGAATCAGGACCAGCAGGCGACCCCTTCGCAAGGCGAGGTGGACAACCAGTCTTCATCCGCGCAGGCGCCGGACCCCGAACAATCGCAGGATCAGAACCAGGGCCAGAACCAAGGCCAGAACCAAGGCCAGCGCGACGGCAGGGGAAGGAATTCGCAGGACCCGCGTCGCAACCGTCCGCGTCAGGACGACCGGCGATCGAGGAACCGTTCCGACAGATCCGACAGCAGTGACAGGCCCGACAGGCAGGATCGACCCGAACGCGGCGACAGGTCGGAACGCGCCGAACGACCCGAGAGAAACGAACGCGGCGACAGGCCGGACCGCGCCGAACGACCCGAGCGTCTCGAAAGAGGAGATCGTCCCGAAAGATCCGAACGTCCCGAAAGATCCGAACGTCCCGAAAGATCCGAACGTCCTGAAAGATCCGAACGTCCTGAAAGATCCGAACGCTCCGGCAGGTCCGACCGCTCCGACCGGCAGGATCGATCCGAGAGGCCAGATCGATTCGATCGATCCGACCGTTCCGGCGAATCCCATCGCGGGGGCAAGGAACTCTCGCTCGTCATCCCCGTCTATAATGAGGAAGGTTCCCTGCGCGAACTCTACGACAACATTCGCAGCGGACTCGGCAGGATGGCGCGATACGAAATCATCTTCATCGACGACGGCAGCACCGATGGCAGCGCCCGAGTGCTCGCCGAGATCCGCAACCGCGACAAGTCCCGAATCAAGGTCATCCGCTTCCGTCGCAACTATGGAAAATCCGCCGCCCTCTCGGTCGGGTTCGCAGAGGCCTCCGGCGAAATCGTCGTCACGATGGATTCAGACCTGCAGGACGACCCGGCGGAGATCCCGTCGCTCGTCAACGAAATACGGAAGGGGTTTGACCTCGTCTCGGGGTGGAAGAAGAAACGCCGCGATCCCATCACGAAGACGATCCCATCCAGGTTTTTCAATTTCGTCACCTCGATGATGACGGGCGTCCGACTCCACGACATCAACTGCGGGTTGAAGGCGTACCGCCGCGAGGTCGTGAAGGAAGTCAGGATCTACGGCGAGCTTCACCGCTACATCCCCGTCCTGGCGAAATGGCTGGGGTTCAAGCTCACCGAGATTCCGGTCACCCACCACCGGAGAAAGTACGGCAAGACAAAATTCGGCATCGGCAGGTTCTGGAAGGGGTTCCTCGACCTGATCACCGTCCTCTTCACGACCCGGTACCTGCGACGACCGTTGCACCTCTTCGGTTTCTGGGGAATGAGCTTTTTCCTGACCGGATTCGGCATCGACGCGTGGCTCGTCTACGAGAAACTGACGATCCCCGACTACTGGTTGAGCAACCGGCCGCTCTTCCTCGGGGGCATCCTTCTCATCATCGTCGGGGTCCAGTTCATCTCGATCGGCCTGCTCGGCGAAATGATCATCAAGACGAAGAGCGAAGCGACGGAGTCGTACTCGATCCGAGAGACGCTGAAGTAAGGCCCGGCTCTCCCTCTGCGGCCTCCCGTCATGCAGAATAAAAAATCGGGCCCCAATCCATCCCCGGAGCCCTGGGGGTGGATCGTACACGTCCTGATCGCCGGCGCGGTGCTCCTGTTCTTCAGGGACATCCTCGCGCGTACGGCGTTCTTCTGGAACGATTTTCTCTACCAGTACTACGCCTTTCGCTCCTTCGCCGCGACCTCGCTCGCGGGCGGAGATATCCCCCTCTGGAACCCGTACATCTTCAGCGGGATGCCGTTTCAGGCGGACATCCAGTCCGCCATCTTCTACGTCCCGAACCTCCTCCTGACGTTTTTTACCGACGCCGGCCGCCTCGATTACTGGTGGGTTGAGGTGTCGATCATCCTCCATTTCGCGCTCGCCGGCAGCGGGATGTTTATGCTCGCGCGGCACCTGGGGGTCGCGCGATGGTCCGCCGCGTTCTCCGGCCTCGCCTACTGCTTTTCGGGTTTCATGGTGGGGCATCTCATCCACCAGGGGTTCATCTACCAGGCCGCGTGGTTTCCGCTCGTCTTCCTGACGTTCAGGATGGCGCTCACCGGAAAATCGCTCCGACAGGCGATCCTCTCCGGCCTCCTCCTCGGGCACGCCCTGCTCGCAGGCGCTCCGCAGATCACACTCTACATCGTCCTCTTCCTCTTCTTCTATTTTCTCTTTGAGTTGACGCTGCAGGTCGTTGCCGCACGGGCCGCAAAAGCCGGTGGTGCCGGTGGTGCCGGTGGTGCCCGCGCGGCCCTCCGGGTCGCGACGTACGCGGCCATCCCGATCGTCCTCGCCGTCTCCGTGACGGCAGTCCAGCTCCTCCCGACGGCGGAACTCGCGCCGCTCTCACAGCGCGCCGAGATCACCTACGAGAAGGCGTCGGAGGGATCCTTCGCCTGGTCGCAGTTCATCATGGTGGCCGTCCCGAAATATTTCGGCGCGAACACCGCGCAGGCGTCGGAGTACGAGGGCCCCGGTGATTACTGGCAGTACTGGGAGACCAACGCGTACCTCGGCCTCGCCGGGTTGGTCTTCGCGATCGCGGCCGTCGTCTTCCTGCGGAGGGAACCCCTCGTCCTGTTCCTCGCCGGGATGATCGGCTTCGCGTTCCTCTACGCCCTCGGAAACAATTTCTTCCTGCACAGGCTCTTCCACGACTACGTCCCCCGGTTCGGTGACTTCAGGGTGCCCGGGCGGATGGTGCTCTATGTCTGCTTCGCCGGTTCGATCCTCGCCGGCTTCGGCTTGCAACACGTCGCGCGCCTCGCTGCGGAGCGATCGAAAGCGGCGCGGGTGCTCTCGATGTGCATCGCCGGCGTGGCGGTGCTGCTCTTCATCTCGGGGCAGGTGGGGATCCTCCTTCCCGCGCTGGAGGGCGCCCGGATGGCCGCCGCGCTCGACACCGCCGCGTCCACCACGATGCTGGCGGCTGGAATTCTGCTGGCGCTCGCGGGCCTCATCCTCCTTGCCGGCCACCGGAGAATGCCCGCATGGGCGTTCATCGGGCTCGTGCTCGCGCTCCAGTTCGCCGACGCGCATACTTTCGGCTTCGTGCAGAACAACGGGAACATCGATCCTGACCTCTATTACGGCTCGACGAAACAACTCACCGAATACTTCAAGGAAAAGGGGAGGACGGAGCTCTTCCGGATCAACTCGCGCCAGGAAGGGTATATGATCTTCGACCGGAACCAGGGGATGGTCGACGGGTTGTACCTGATGGAGGGGTATACACCGCTCGGCCTCGCGAGGTTCATCCCGCCGATGAACACGTGGGACCGGACCTGCGAGCTGATGAACGCAAAATATCGGATCGTCGTGGACGAGGAAAACAACTCGATGAGCATTGGCGAGGCGAGGTACTACGCCCCGAGGGCCTTCATGGTGTACGGCTCGTACGTAGCGGCGACCGCCGACGAAGCGAGGGCCAGGATAGCCGATCCGTCATTCGATCCGAGGGCCGAGGTGGTGTTTGAGACCCTCCCGCCGGCCCTCTATAACGATTCCGTCGCGCACCAGTCGATCGTTTCCATCGAATCATATCGCCTCAACGAGATCCGGTTGACCGTCGAGACACCGGCGAACGGGTATCTCGTGCTGAGCGAGGTCTGGTACCCGGGGTGGAGGGCGTACGTCGACGGGGTGGAGACCCCGGTCCTCCAGGCCGACTGGTGCCTTCGGGTAGTGCCGATGACCGCCGGCAAACACACTGTGATCGTGGATTTTTCCCCGTCGAGCTTTAAGACGGGGGCCTGGGTTTCAACGCTGACGCTCGCGCTTTCGGTCGCGGGATTCGTACTTGGACGAAAAAAGGAGAATGGATGAAAGTAGCTGTAGTGTTCGGCACAAGGCCGGAAACCATCAAGATGGCCCCGGTGGTGAAAGAACTGCGGAAGCGGAAGATTGCCACGACCGTCATCGTGACGGCCCAGCACCGGCAGATGCTCGACCAGATGCTCGCGGTCTTCGACCTGGTTCCCGACCACGATCTCCACGTGATGCAGGAGAACCAGGACCTCTTCCACGTCACCTCGGCGGTGCTGGAACGGGTCAAGCCGGTCCTCGCGAGTGAAAAGCCGGACGTCCTGCTGGTCCAGGGCGACACCACCACCACCTTCGCCTCGTCGCTCGCGGCCTTCTACCTGAAGATCCCGGTCGGTCACGTCGAGGCGGGCCTGCGGACCTGGGACCCGATGAACCCCTGGCCCGAGGAGATGAACCGGCAGCTGACGACCCGGATGACCGCGCACCATTTTCCCCCGACCGAATGGGCGAAAAAGAACCTCCTGGCCGAGGGCATCAAGCCCGAGACGGTGCACGTCACCGGCAACACCGTCATCGATGCACTCCTGATGATCGTCGACCCTAAGTACCGCTTCACCACGGCCCCGCTCTCGAATATCGACTTCGACCACAAGAAGGTCATGGTGCTCACGTCGCACCGGCGCGAGAACTTTGGCGCTCCGATGGCGGGGGTCTTTGAGGCGTGTCGCGACCTCGTACAGGAACACGCCGACGTCGAGCTCGTCTATCCGGTGCACCCGAACCCCAACGTGAAAGAGGCGGCGTTCCGGATCCTCGGGAAACAGCCCCGCGTCCACCTGATCGAGCCACTCGAGTACCAGACGTTCATCCAGTTGATGAACAAGAGTTACCTGATCCTGACCGACTCCGGCGGAGTCCAGGAAGAGGCGCCGACCCTCGGGAAGCCGGTCCTCGTCCTGCGGAGCACCACCGAACGCCCCGAGGCGATCGAGGCGGGCACCGCAAAGCTGATGGGGACCGACGGAGACCTCATCCGGCGCGAAGCGACGCGATTGCTACGCGACAAGTCCGCATACGACGAGATGGCCGGCCGCACCAATCCCTACGGCGACGGGAAGGCCGCCGGGCGCATCGTCGACGTCATCGAGAACCGATACCGGTAAGGCCCGATGCCAGCGCGCTCGCCCCTCGTGTATTGCGTCGTCCTCAATTATAACGGGAGGGCGGTCCTGGGAGAGACGCTCGAAACGCTCGGGGCGATGACCTGGCCCAACTTCCGGGTGGTGGTGGCCGACAACGGCTCGACCGACGGTTCGGTGGCGTTCGTCAGGGAGAAATATCCGAAGATCGAGATCATCGAGAATGGCGAGAACCTCGGCGTAACCGGTGCTCGCAACATCGCGATGCTGCATGCCATCAGCCGCGGCGCCGACTGGATCCACCACCTCGACAACGACATCCAAGTCCACCCGGCACTCCTTACCGAGCTGATGAAGTCCGCCGTCGCAGACGAATGCATCGGCATCCTCGGGGCGAAGATCTTGTACCACGCAAAACCCGATGTCCTTTGGTACGCGGGCGGGAGGGTCAATTACTGGACGGGGATGATCACGCACCGCGGCATCCGCGAGCCGGACCGGAAGCAGTACGATCGCGAAGAGGACACCGACTACGTCGTCGGTTGCTCGTTCCTGATCGCGAAACGCGTGATTGAAAAGGTTGGCCCGTTCGACCCCGTCTTCAATCCCTTCTATACCGAAGATTCCGATATGTGCGCCAGGGCGCTCCGCGCCGGCTTCCGGATCCGGTACGTCCCGTCGGCCGTGCTCTGGCACCGCGTCTCCACGTCGAGCGGCGGCGTCATCACGCCGAAGCGCGTGATGCTCAAGATCGAGTACAACCTCATCTACTTCAAGCGGTACGCGCGCTGGTACCACTGGCTCGCCATCCCCTGGTGCATCGCCGGACTCTCGCTCGTCTACCTCGGCAGGGAACTCCTCAGGGGAAACTTCGGCGTCGTGCCCGCCCTCTTTCGGGGGTTCGTGAAGGCGGCCGGAAGGTTGCTCGGGGCCGGCGGCCCGTCGACCCCCCCGGCGTAGGGAGCCCTCGATGGAATTCGGAAAACATCTGGGGAAGGGCCTCTGGGGCCTCGCCGGCAGGGCACTCCCGACGGTCTACGGCCTCGGGATCATCGTGTTCGTCATCCGGGTGTTCCCCCCGGTCGAGTTCGGCGTCTTCGCGCTCCTGCAGACGATTCTGGTGCTCGTGACGACAACAGGGCAGAGCTTCGCGCTCCAGCCTCTCGTGAAGTTCGGCGCGGAAGCCGACGATCCCGCCGGCCCTCTCTCCGCCTCGGCCTTGCTCTACGCGCTCTTCATCCTCGCCGTGACAGTCGTGCTTCTTCCGGCGGCGGGCATCCTCGGCGTCCTTTTTCAAAGCGGCGAGGCTGGCGCATTGATGTACTACGTTCCCCTGACGCTCGCGGCCACCTTTCCCAGGAATGTGGCGTCGTTCCTCCTGCAGTCGAAACTGCGGCTCAAAACGCTGTTCTTCCTCGATGCGCTCCAGTACCTCGGCTCGATGGCGCTCGTCGCGTTCCTCGTTCCGGCCGGCGTTGTCGTCACGGCCGAGGACCTGATGCGAGTCAACCTCGTGGCGGCCCTGCTCTCGACCGTCTACGGCTTGACGTTCGTCGTCCCCGTTGTCCGGCTCACGTCGTTCCCCGGCCGCAGGTTCCTCCGGCAGGTGTGGGATTACGGCAAATATTCGTTCGCGTCGTCGCTCTCGTATACCCTCTACGCGAATTCGGACAACCTCATCATCGCATCGGTCCTGGGGCCCGTCTCCCTCGCGATCTACAGCGCCGCGAAGGCGTTCGTCCGCCTCTTCGAGATGGGGATGCAGGTCATCGCGCTCCTGCTCGTCCCGACGGTGTCGCGGATGCAGGCGCGCTCCGACGCGGGAGCGCTCGTCGTCCTTGCGGAGAAATCGTTGTTCACGTTTTCCACGCTGATGATCGCCGCGGCGGGGGGAGTGTACTTCTTCGGACCGCCGCTGATGGACCTCGTGTACGGCGGACGATATCCCGAGTCCGGGTCGCTGCTCAGAGTCCTCGCGTTCTCCGGCCTCTTCATCGCGGGCATCGCCGTGAGTTCGAGTTTCTGTTTCGGATTAGGGAAAATGAGGGAAGTATTTTATATTAATTTTTCGATGTCGGCTTTCGGTATCGCACTCACCTGGCTGCTCACTGCCGGTTTCGGCCTGTCCGGGAGCGCGTGGGCGGTCGTCTTGAGCTACGCCGCGATGATGGTGGTGTGGTTGTCGGCCCTCGTCGCGATCACTCCCGTCCGCCCCTCGTTCAGGGGGGTTCTCCTCCGGTACCGGGACCCCATTAATTATCTCAGAAAAATTCTCACCGCCGAATCGTAATGTCAGATCTGCTCTTCAAGACGTTCAGGTTTACCCACCGGATGCTGAGGGGGTCCGGCCTGGGAAAGATCGTGGCTCTCCGGCGCCTCCGCGACGTCCTGTACGGGGTCACGAAGCCCGGGAAACCGAGGGTTATCGACTTCCACGATTTTAAACTGCTCGTCGACCCCTCCACGGCCTCGGCGGTCGTCCAGGGGCTTCTCCTCGACGAGGTGCACGAACCCGCCGAAACGAACTGCATTCGCGCGATCCTGAAGGCGGGGATGAACGTGATCGACGTCGGCGCGAACATCGGGTACGATACCGTGCTCGCCGCGACGCTCGTCGGGAAGGGCGGCCGCGTGTACGCCTTCGAACCGGAGGCGACGAATTTTAGCGCACTGCAAGCAAATGTCGAGCTCAACGCCCTCACGAACGTGACGCTCATCCGGAAGGCCTGCTCAGACCGGACCCAATCGAAAACGCTGTTCCTCGACCCGGCTAACAGCGGCGGCCACCACTTTTATCAAACGGACGGCGCTTCGGTGCCGCAGTCGGTCGAGGCGATAGCGATCGACGATTATTTCGGTGACACGGCGCCGCGAATCGACTTCGTCAAGATGGACATCCAGGGCTACGAGCCGGTCGCCCTCGCGGGGATGGAAAAGGTGCTCCGGGCGAACCCTGGAGCGGTCCTGATCACTGAATTCCACCCGATGATGATGGCGGCCTCCGGCGGCTCGCCGGAAGCGTTCATCCGGACGATCCTCTCGTTCGGTTTCGACATTCGCCCACTGCTCGACTGGCCGGCGGGGGATGCGCTCAACGATCCGCGCGCCCTCATCGCGTTGTGCGGGGAAGGTGATTTCATCAACCTGTACTGCGCGCGCCGGTCGTCGTGACGGCAGGTCCGTACAATATTGGATTGCTGCAACCGGTGATGGCCGGCGAGAAAGTCCGTATCGGCAAGGATTCCGACGGCGGATACGTACTGCTCCGACGGCAGGTCTCCGACACCGCGCTCCTCCTCTCTTTCGGGGTCGCAACCGACTGGAGCTTCGAGGAACACTTCAGCCGCGAAAACCCCTCGATCCGGATCCAGATGTACGACTACAGCACGTCGTTCGGCCGCATCGTCGCAACGGCCCTGGCGAAAACCGCGAAACTCGATCTCGTGAAGGCCGGGCATTATTTCGAGGCGATGATCCGATACATCGCTTTCATCTCCGCCAATCCGCGCGTGGCATTGAAAAGACAATTCCTTGCGACCGCCGACGGCGCGAAGACGGTTTCCTTCGACACGATCATGGCCTCGGTCATCCGATCCGGAGTCACGCCGGAATCCGTCTTCGTGAAGCTGGACATCGAGGGCTCGGAGTACGACGTCCTCGACGCCGTTGCCCGCCACGGCCGGTATATCAACGGCCTGGCCATCGAATTCCACGACCTGGACAGACAGGGGGGGAGGCTCGACGAGGCGATGCGGCTCCTGCGACGTGATTTCCACGTCGTCCACGTCCACGGCAATAATTATTGTCCCCTCATTCCGGCGACCCCGCTCCCGACAGCGCTCGAGGTGACCCTCGTCCGGAAGTCCGCGCCGGACGAGGATTTACCGGCGGATCCGGCCACCTTCCCCCTGGCGGGGCTGGATTTTCCCAACCATCCGGACCGGATTGATTTTCCCCTCAATTTTCAGTAAGTTCGCAATCATTACCATCCCGTCTCTTTAGATCCCTGCAGTCGCACGGCTCAGGGCATTTCCAGGGGTCAACATTCGACCCCAATCCACTCCGAAAATCCGATGGAGGCGCAGTTATGACAACATGGATGCTCACATTCCTCATCCTCCTTGTAATCATCGTTCAGGGAGGATCCGCACAGTCATCCTGGTACCCGCCGAACAGCCAGGGCGGTCCGCCCCCCGATGTAATGATCACGGACATCAAGATCATCGACGAGAACCGGGCCATCGGATCGGCGGATTACTCCACGTTCATCAAGACGACGGACGGCGGCGCGAGGTGGTCTGTCCAGGAAAACATCCTGGGCAATACCGAACGGATTCAGATGCTCCATTTCATCGACACCCTGACCGGCTGGATGGCGGCCTGGAACGGAATAATCTATAAGACAACCGACGGCGGGTCGTCGTGGATCGAGCAGTATGTTGGATCAAGCAACACCCTTATGTCAGTCTTCTTCGTCAACCAGGACACCGGTTGGGTGGTCGGCGGTCGGTGGGGGTTCGAGCCCGCTCTCCTGATGAAGACTACCAACGGAGGGGCAACCTGGGCCGATCAAACGTTTAGTCCCGCCAACAGGATGAAGTGGTTGTACTTCCTCAATCCGGATACCGGGTGGATGGTCGGAGAGAATGGATCGATCTTCAAGACCACCAATTCTGGATCGAACTGGGTCGCGCAAGCCAGCCCGACAACAAACGAGTTGGATTGGGTTCGTTTTATCAACCCGGACACAGGTTGGATCAGCGGCGACATCGGCACCATCCTGCGGACCACAAACGGCGGAGCGACGTGGACGCCGCAAAGCAGCGGTACCTCGATCATGCTATTCAGGATGGCGGTGATCGACGCCAACCTGGCATGGGCGATCGGGTGGGGCGGGACGGTGCTGAAGACGACGAACGGGGGGACGACCTGGATTCTACAATCCAGCGGCACCTCGAACGATGTGATCGCGATCGATTTTCTCACCGCGGATTACGGAATGTTCGTGGGGGCATACGGTACCCTGCGAAAAACGGTGGACGGAGGATCGATATGGATGGGCCTGGAGCAGCCTCCGTTGCCGGACATCCTGGCCGTCGAGATGATTCAGCGTGACACGGGATGGGTCGCGGGGTGGGACGGAAGGATCAACAAGACGACGGACGGCGGGGCAAGCTGGGTCGACCAGCCGACCGGAACAGCAGCCCGTATTCCATCGATCGACTTCGCCGACCGGAGCCGGGGGCTCGCCGTGGGTGCGAACGGGCTGATTATCCGGACAATCGACGGCGGGGATGTATGGACGCCGATCTCGACGGCGATTCTGAACGACCTGAACGCGGTGAGGTTCGCGGGGGCCGACCATGCCTGGATCGTCGGTCAGCTGGGGGTTGTGTTGCACTCCACCAACGCGGGATCGTCCTGGGGACTGCAGTCGAGCGGCACATCGTCGGACCTGCACGCGCTGACGATGCTCAGTCCGTCGGCGGGATGGGCGGCCGGGAATTCGGGGACCGTCGTCAAAACGACCAACGGCGGCGCCGGCTGGTCGGTCAAACCGACCCCCACGACGTCGACGCTTCGGTCGATCCATTTTCCCGACCACCTCAACGGATGGGCGGTGGGCGACAACGGCGCGCTCATCCGCACAACCGACGGTGGTGAAACCTGGTCGCTCGTGACGACCGGAATCGTGAACGACCTCCGGGGCGTCTGGTTCGTCGATCCCGTACGGGGGTGGGTCGTCGGGTCGAACGGCCTGATCCTCTCCACGGACGACGGCGGGGCCACCTGGCAGCTGGAATCGAGCGGCGTCTCGGCGGCGCTCTACGCCGTACAGTTTACCGCGTCAGGTGATTCATTGGTCGGCGTCGTTGGCGGGAGCAGCGGGACATTCCTGATGACCGTCCGCGAAAATCCGAACACCGTCCGCCTCTCGCAGGGATGGAATCTCATTTCATCGCCCACGCTGGCGCCCGATATGAGCGTCGGAGCGCTCTTCCCCACGCATCTCTCGGACGCGATCTACTACACTGACCAATATCTCCACACCGACACGATGAATACGGGACGTGGGTACTGGCTCAAATCTTCATCGACGACCGAGGTGGTGCTCGCCGGAATCCCCGTCGTCTCAGAAACCCTCGACGTCACCGCGGGCTGGAACCTCATCGGCTCGCTCGTCGAACCGCTCTCAGTCCAGTTGGTGGGGAGCATCCCACCGGGGATCAACACTTCGCATTTCTGGAGGTTCAACGGCACCTACAGCGCGGTCGCCGTCCTGGCGCCGGGGGTCGGTTACTGGATTAAGGTGGCACAGGACGGCAAACTGATTCTCGATCCCGGGACCGCCGCGGCTTCGGGGAACAGAATCATCATTACGATGACGTCGGAACTGCCCCCACCTCCCCCCGGGGTCGTGACGGACATCATCGAGTCGGGTATCCCAAAGGACTTCAGCCTGGTCGGAAATTACCCGAACCCGTTCAATCCGTCCACCACGATACGGTTCGATGTTCCGGTCGGCGGCGACGTCACGCTCGCCGTTTACTCCGTCCTCGGCGAGGAGCTGGAAATCCTCTCCCGCGGATACCATTCCGCCGGGTCGTACGACGTGGTGTGGCACGCGGCAGGCCGGCCGAGCGGGATCTATTTCTGTCGGATGACGTCGGGGGCATTCACAGCGACGAAAAAAATAATGATGATGAAATAGTCCCGCGCGGCCCCCCCACCCGCAGAGCGCCCGCCCGGAACCTCCCGGGCGGGCATTTTATTTTGTACCCCGGATTGATTACATTTGGCATTCTCAACGATAACGAGCGCGGACGTATGAGTTTTTTCCACGGCTTTCGCAGGGCGATGCGGAAGTTTCAATACCGGTTCAACCACCCTTCGGAACAGGCCGACGCGAACGCGATCCTGCTCGCAAGGCTCCTGCTGGAGTCGCGTTCCCTGCGCCCGGCGCCCGAATCCATCCGGGAGGCCGAGTTCAAAGTATTCTCGCAATTCGGCCAGGATGGAATCATCCAGCACCTTATCGGACGCATCCCAATCCCCGTTCCCGCCTTCGTCGAATTCGGCGTTGAAAATTATCTCGAATCGAACACGCGATTTCTGCTGGAACACGACGACTGGCGCGGAATGGTCATCGACAGCGGCGCCGGTAACATCGAAGCGATCAGGTCACACCGCCTGTCCGTCTACCACGAACTCACCGCCGTTCAGGCGATGGTCACCGCTGAAAACATCAACGGTCTGCTCGCGGGCTCGGGGTTCATCGGGGACATCGGCCTGTTGAGCATCGACATCGACGGGAACGATTACTGGGTATGGAAGGCGATCGATTCCATCAATCCCAGGATTGTCATCTGTGAATACAACAGCGTCTTCGGGAATACCCGACCGATCGTGGTTCCGTACGAACGCCATTTCAACCGGGAGCGGGCCCATCACTCCCTTCTCTACTGGGGCGCGTCGTTGCCGGCCCTCTGCCGGCTCGCCGCGGAAAAAGGTTACGCGTTCATCGGCTCGAACAGTGCTGGGAACGACGCGTTCTTCGTGCGGAAGGAATTCTCCGACATCGTGAAACCGGTTTCCGTGTCGCAGGGGTATGTGCAATCCCGGTTCCGCGACTCCAGGGGGCTCCGCGGTGAACACACGTTCCTCGCGGGAGCGGAACGCCTCGAAGCCATCCGGCACCTCCCGGTCCTTGATCTCGAAACCGGCTCCGTCGGCCGGATCGAATCGGTTCTTTCCCCCCGGACGGGCGGGCTGGAGGGCGGTTGAGCCTTCTGCTCCGCCTGATCGCGAAGCTGGTAGGGGCGCTCTCCCCCCCGGTCGACCCCGGACGCGTGAAAAAAGTCCTGATCGCCGACCTCTCGTTCATCGGCGACATCGTGATGACCTCGGTCGTCCACCGCGCTGTCCGGGAACAGTACCCCCACGCGGCGATCCATATCCTGGGGTTCCCTGTGGTCGAAAACATCCTTCCGCTTCTCCCGATGATCGACCGGTTCCACCCGGTTCGGAAAGGGAAGCGGCTCTCGCAGGTCGTTGCCGCCATCGGTTTGCGGCGCGAGCGCTTCGATCTCGCGATCCACGTGAACACCGGACTGTGGACGAACTTTCTCGTCTATCTTACGGGCGCGAAGATACGACTCGGATACGATTACGGCGGCAGGGGGTGCTTCCACCAAATCAGGATCCCGATCGCCACCCGGACGGTGAAAACCATTTACAGGCGCCACGAGTGCGTCGACCTCGTAGACAGGGCGTTCGGCTGGACATCATCCACCGACATACCCGTATTGACGCTGCCCGCGCAGGTGGAAACCAGCGTCGACGCCCTGCTCTCCTCCTGGGGAGTTGCCGACGGTGATTTCCTCGTGGGCATCCACACGAGCTCGAGGCAGGATCGTGAGATACGCTGTTGGGACGAAGAAAAATTCGCCGCGGTCGCCAATCGGCTCATCGAATTCCATGGCGCCAAAGTCGTCTTTACCGACGTCGCGTCGGATCGCCCTTTCGTGGAACCGATCATTGCCGGGATCGCCCGAAAGGACCGGATCGTCGGCGAGGAGGACCGGATCGCCGGTGGAAAGGGCCGCTACGCCAACGTGACGCTCCCCGAACTGTACGGGCTCCTCAAAAGAATTGATCTCTTCATTACCATCAACACCGCGCCGATGCATCTGGCCGTCGATGCCGGAACGCCGCTGGTCGCCATCGTTGGATACGCCCCTGGCCGGATCTACTTTCCACCCGACGATGACCGCTTTCAATGGATCGAGGACCCTGCCCTGCAATCGTACGATCCCGAACTGATCGTGCAAACAGCGCCCTCGCGGATGGGGGAGATCAACGTCGCCGATGTAATGAAGAAAGTTGAGTATCTTGTCGACAACGTCATCAAAAACCGTAAAGCACAATGACCGAGAAAAAAGTCCACAATAAATCGCACGATTCCGGAACGTCACACCAGGGCCGGGGCTGGTTCGAAAGTCTCCCTTCCCTGAAGAAAGACCTGGTCTGCGCCGGGGTGATGCTCCTCGTCGTCTACGTCCTCTTCTGGCCGGTGATCTACTCTGATTTGGACCTCGCGGGGAGCGGCGGGGATTACACCGCCACCTATCAGTGGCTGAACGCGATTGAACACATTGAGCAAAGCGATGGCGTCAAACCGTTATGGATTCCATACCCATACGGTGGGATGCCTGTGGCATCGACGCTCCTATTTCCTGAGGACTACAACTGGCTGGAACTTCCACTCACCGGGGGTATCGGATTGGAACGGTGGGGGTTGTCGATCGCCAGCCTCCTATTCGGCTCCGGAGAAGTCCACTACTTCCTCCTCCACGTCTTCCTCGGCGGCCTCTTTACCTATATGCTCGCCCGGTCGCTGAAGCTCCCCCACCTGGGGGCGCTGCTGGCGGGGTGCGTTTTCATGCTCAACCCGTACGCGATCGGGCTCGGCGAGTCGTTCCACTGGTCGAAGCTCGCGGTGTTCAGCTACATTCCGTTATTGTTCCTCCTCTCGCACCGGCTGATGCAGAAAAAAGACCTGTTGACCTTCGGCCTGCTCGCGGCGACCATCGGGACGATGTTCCTGAACCGTCATCCGCAGATCGCCTTCTACGGGATGCTGCTGGTCGCCTGTTATTTCCTCTACGAGGTCATCGCCGACATCCGCAAGGAACCGGCGAAGTACGCCGTCGCGGGCGTTCTCATCGCGGCGGCGGTCGTCCTCGGGCTCTCGATCTACGCGTACGAGATGCTGCCGACAAAAGAGTACGCGGAATATTCGGTGCGGGGCGGGGGAGGGGAGGGTGCGACCGGTGGGGCGAGCTACGAATGGGCCACCAACTGGTCGCTCCACCCGTACGAACTGATCACCTACATCGTCCCGTCGTGGTTCGGTTTCGGGGCGCAGGTGGGGCTCGAGTGGAAAGGACAGGCCATACCGAATTTCCCCGGCTACTGGGGTTGGATGCCCTCGACCGACAACCCCCCATACATCGGCATCGTGCCGGTCATCCTGGCGCTCCTGGCCCTGATATACCGCCGCAACAGGATGACCTGGTTCCTCGCGGGATTTTCCGTCGTCGTCGCATTACTCTCGTTCGGACGATTCCTGCCCGTCCTCTTCGACCTGTTCTACTACTACTTCCCGTTTTTCAACAAGTTCAGGGCGCCGTCGCTCATACTGTTCCTAATCCCGCTCACGGTAGGGCTGCTCGGCGTCTATGGCCTTTCGTGGGTCCTCGAGGCGGGGCAGAAGGGACACGGCGGCGCTGGGCACGCCGCAGCTGCGGGCGGTGCGCCCGATAAAACGATCCTCCGCTGGATCTATGTCGCGGCCGGCGTGTTCGTCCTGGCGTACGTCGGGAAGCAATTCCTCTTCGAGCTCTTCCCGCCGACAGCCTTCACCCGCGACGGCGATCCGTTCAACGCCCAGCAGCTGCCGGTCGTGCGCGAAATCCGTTTCGAACTCCTCTGGAGGGACCTCCTGAAGGTCTCGGGAATCGCTGTCCTGTTGCTCGGGCTGATCGTCGCGTACCTCCGCCGGAAAATCGCGGCGACGACGATGTGCGCCGGAGTCGTGACGCTGCTCGTCATCGACCTTGCCGTGATCGATCGGCAGTTCATCCATCCAAGGCCAAAGACGGACCTCCAGGCGAGCCTCGAGCCCGACGCGACGATGCAATATTTCAAGCGGGACACGACGACCTACCGGGTCCTGGCGCTCGAGCAGAACCTGTTCCGCGACAACACGATGATGAACCACGCGGTCCAGTCCGTCACCGGGTACAGCCCTGCCAAGCTGAAGATCTACCAGGAGATGTTCGACTCTGCGCTGATGAAGCAGGTCGATCCGTCGATGCCGCTGAACATGAACGTCGTCGCGATGATGAACGCGAAGTACGTCATCTCGCCGGGACCTCTCCCGCCCGACCGATTCCAGCAGACGAATTACGACCCCGTGAAAAAACTCCTCGTCTATTATTATACGAAGGCGCTCCCGCGGGCCTGGTTTGTCGACAGCGCGTTTACGGCCGCGTCGAAGACCGAGATGTACGCGACGATGAATTCGTCGGAGTGGAATCCGAAAGAACTGGCGATCCTGAACGAGCCTGTGCCGCCCGGAGTCGGCCGGCCGGCCTCGTCGTGGGTGCGGCTCACCTCGTACGGGGCCCACACCATCATCCTGAAAGCATACACCTCCCAACCCGCGCTGATGGTTCTGAGCGAAGTGTACTATCCGGCCGGGTGGGGCGCGACGGTCGACGGCGTCGAGACGAAAATCTACCGTACCAACGCCGTGCTCAGGTCGGTGGTGGTGCCGGCGGGGGAGCACGAGGTGAAATTCACATTCGATCCGGAATCGTTCAGGATCGGCTCGACGGTGACCACTGCCGGCTGGTCGATCGTCCTCCTCCTGGTGGCCGTCGGGCTGATCAGGGATGAAAAATTCAGGAAGCTGCTGCGGAAGAAAAGCTGAGGGGATCGGTGGGAGGGTTGATAACGACAAAGGGCCGGTTTCCCGGCCCTTTGCTTGAGGTTACATCTGTTCCATTAAATCGCGTTGCAGCCTTCGGACCGCCTTGATCTTCTTGAGACGCTTTTTCACGGAAGGTTTGGTGAAGTACGCACGTTTCTTGACTTCTTTCAGAATACCGGAGCGTTCGTATTTCTTCTTGAAGCGCCGAATCGCGCGGTCGATGTTCTCATTCTCGTGAATGATGATACCGACCAATTAAGTCACCTCCCTTCGAAGTGTTACGATAAGACTTGATGGATGCCTTTTGCTTCTTCAATTTCCGCTTTCAGTTTTTCGATCAGCCTTCGCTGACCCTGTTTTTCAAAAGATACGACGATGGCGTGTGCGCCGTCGGAGGTCTTCATCTTGCTGACGACCCTGCCGACGTCGTCCCACTCGGCGTGGAAGATCGACTGCCCGATTTCGAAGCTCCCGCGGGGATTGTAGGGCGTCGCCGTGTTCGCGTCGACCTTTCCTTTCGCACCCGCCGCCTTGTCGGGCGTTTCCATCATCGACATATGGTGGCAGCGCGAGCAGCGGAGCCACAATTTGTCCGCCGATCCGTGCGCCTCATTCATCATCTCCATTCTCGTGTCCTTGTTGCAGTAGACACAAAAATACATCGAGTATTTCGTTCTGGCCATGCGTCTCCCTTAAGAATGTGCCCGATGAATGAACGAGCGTGAGATGCCGAACTGATCTGATCGATCAGGCCACAGAAGACCGGTGTTGGTCGAAGGGTGGTAGCAACATCTCATGGATATATCAATATAGGGAAAAGGCCGTACGAAGTCAATGTAAATCGCCCAGTTTGGGGGATTTCCTGGTTGGATTTTGCCGATCGGCCTGATTTTGACGGGTAAATTGGAATCACCCTACATTTCTTGTAAATTAACGTGGATTTCGGGCCCTTAGCTCAGCCTGGTTAGAGCAGCTGACTCATAATCAGCGGGTCGCAGGTTCAAGTCCTGCAGGGCCCACCAACAGCCGGCCATTCGCCCGGGAGTGAATGCGATCCCCGCGAGAGCCCCTCCCCGGTGAATGACGGTGG
>JANNFI010000129.1:0-36766 GCA_031379665.1 Ignavibacteria bacterium | reverse complement strand
GGGGACGCGCTTCACCTTCGTTACAGGATGATGAAGTGCGACACCGGGTGACGCTTATCGCCCGGGCGAGGCCGCCGGCTGTTATTCTTTCTGCGGGGTCCCGGCAGGCGGTATCTCGGCGCCGGGGATGATCCGAATCCTTCCCGAAGCAGGAGCCATCGCCGGCGAGGAGTCGAGGATGAGGACACCCGGGCCGCTGACCTTCACCCAGTATCCATACCCCGGTTGCAGAGTATCCTCGGTGAAATAACCGAGGTTGTATCCGTAAAAGGCCGAGGTCACGAGCCCGCCCGGATCGCTCACGATCGACGCGACCGGCACCGGGTCGCTGATCGTTCCGATGATGTTCCATCCCTGCGAGACGTCCACCGTATCGACGAGCAGCAGGCCCCCGTCAAGGTCGACCGACTGGGCGCCGCCGAATTTCACCCAATACCCGGCACCCGGGCCGACCACCGCCTGCGACTGGTAGCTCCCCTGGTAGATGAACGCCGCTGATGTCGCCGTGGGATACACGACCCCGACGCTGCCGTCGACCGGAACGTACGGCATCGAGAGCAGGTTCCAACCATCAGCCACGTCGAGCTGGAGCGCCCCGCGCGGCTTCACCACGATGATCCCCTTCATCCCGCCCGACCCGTGGGGGACACAGACATACCGGTAGGTCCCCGGTTGGGGAGGGATGATGTCACCCCCGCCGTACGGCGTTTCGAAGCCGCCGTTCGACAGCGTGTCGTCGGCGAGCCAGGTGAGTGAATCAACCTCGCGCGCGTTATGCATCGGATCAAGGACGAAACGCACGGTGTCGGAGCTGTCGACGGTGAGGGTTTCCGGCTCGAACGTGAACCCGCTGCTGATGATGACGTTGTTCGAGTAGTTCAGAAAATCGAGCGTGTGGTCCTCTCCGGCGCCGATCACCATCTGGCGGAAGTTGAGCGACGTCAGGCCGAGCGGCGAGCCGTCGACAGTCTGCGAAATGTGAGTCCAGTATCCGCTGTCAGCCTCCACGGCCACGTAGGTGCCCGCGTCGAGGGAATCGACGACGAGGGTCCATCCCGATGCCACGGAATCGAGGACGATCCCGGAGCCGATCGAATCCTTGAACACTTTCATCGACCAGTTCTTCCCCACCCGGTCGGCGAGCGTGCCGATGTTCCCGTCGCGGTCCACGATCGAGTTGATCGTGATGCTTGACGGGGGGGCCACCAGCGGGTTGACGACGATTCTTCCCTTCATCCCCGATAACACGTGATTCGTGCAGACGTACCAATGGGTGTCGGCGCCCGAAGGGACGACTTCCCCGCCGCCGAACGGGACGGAGAACCCTCCCCCGAGGGCCGTCGTACCATTGGCGTTCCAGGTGGACTGGCTGACTTCCCGCGAGTTGTGGATGCCGGAGAGAACGAATTCGACAGTATCCCCTTCGTCGATCGTCAGCAGCGAGGGTGAAAACGTGAGGCCGGAGAACGTGACGGTGTGCTTGGTGGCCGCGACCGGACTAGCCGCCGCGATGGTGAGTAACGCGATCAACATCAGGTGTTTCATCGAACGTTCCTTTCCAACCAGTTTTACTGAGTACTGAAGAATCAATGATTTGGTTTATGACCGGTCCCACGGGACACACCGTCGGGAAGATCGCGGAACCGGCCGGCCGCCGGGGCTGCTCCGGGTGCGGAGGAAATGATCAGGGAACCGGCCGCAGAGACCTTCACCCAGTAACCCCTGCCGGGCCGGAGGGTGTCGGCGGAGAGATAACCTGCGTCATATCCGTAGAATGACGACGTCACGAGGCCCGGGGGGACGCTGACGATCGATGCCGTCCCGACCGGCTCGCTGATCGTGCCGACGATGTTCCACCCCTGCGCGACCGGGATCGTGTCGGACTCCACGAGGAGCCCCGAGAGCTCGAGGACCTGTGCACCGTTCAACTTGATCCAGTACCCCGGGCCGTTCCCGATCGACGTGCGCGTCGTGTAGCCTGATTCATAAATGTATGCGGGCGTCGACGCGGCCGGATAGAGCGCCGACACCACCGTATCCTCCATCAGGTATGGATAGGAAAGGAGGTTCCAGCCGTCGGCGACCGTATCGCTCAGGGCGCCCTGTGACGGTTGCACGACCACGCTGATGATCCCCTTCATGCCGCCGGAGGCGTGCGGAACACAGACGTAGTACGCCACCCCGGCGACGTTCATCTGCGCGGCCCCCCCTCCTTCGGGGAGGTCGAATCCGCCGTTCGAGAGGGTGTCGTTCGCGACCCAAGCCGCGGAATCCACTTCACGGGCGGTGTGTTGGGAGTCGAGGACGAACCAGACGGTCTCACCGCTGTCCACCGAGAGCGTTTCGGGAGAAAACGCGAAGCCGCTGCTGATGATCATGTTCGGGACGTGGTTGATGAAATCGACCGTCCGCGATTCCCCTGAGCCGACTGAGAATGACCGCGATGTCGCCGCGGTGGCGCCCTGCGGAGCGCCATCGACGGTCTGGGAGATGTGTGTCCAGGGGGCGCTGTCGGCCTCGACCGCGACGTAGACTCCCGGTGCGAGGCCCCCGACGACGAGCGACGAGGCGGAGTTGACGCTGTCCACGACGATACCCGACCCCACGGAATCCTGGTAGAGTCTCATCGACCAGGTCTTCCCGATCCGGTCGGCGGCCGTCGCGTGGCTGCCGTCCTGGTCGGCGAAAGAGTTCAGCGTGATGGTCGATGGCGGGATTGGGTTGACCATCACCAGACCCTTGCTGCCGGAACCGGCGTGCGCGACGCAAACGTAGTAAACGATGCCGCCCGCCTCGGCAACGGACGATCCGCCGCCGGTGGGCAGGTTGAAGCCGCCGTTGGATGCCGTGCCGTTGGCGAGCCAGGTGGCTTGGGAGACTTCACGCACCAGATGGCCCGGGGTGAGCACAAACCAGACCGTGTCCCCGACGTCCACCGTGAGTGTGTCCGGGGTGAACGCCAGGCCGCTGTTGATGATCATGTTCGGCACGGTGTTGACGAAGCTCACGGAGTGGGTTTCCCCCGCCGGGACCGTAAAGGTCCAGCTCCCCTGCGAGGTGGCGCCCTGCGGCACCCCGTCGACGATCAGCGAGATGTGCGACCACGAAGCACTGTCGTTCTCGAAAGCCACGTAGGTGCCCGCCCCGAGGCCCGCCACGGCGAGCGTCGTCCCGGAGGCGATCGAGTCGAGGACGATCCCCGAACCGATGGAATCCTGGTACAGCTTAAGCCCCCAATTTTTCGCGACTCTGTCCGTGGTCGTCCCGTGGAGCCCGTCCTGATCTGCGAGGGAATTGAGCGTGATCGTGGTCGTGGGCGGCGGCGGCGGGTTGACGATGATCCTCCCCTTCATACCGAGGGAGATGTGCGGCGTACAGATGTAGAAATGCGTCCCGGTGTCGGTCAGGACGATCGATCCGCCGCCGAAGGGCACAGTGAAACCGCCGGACAGGGGGAGAGACCCGTTGACGTTCCAGGTCGATTGGGCCACCTGGACCGCGTTATGGCTTCCTGAAATGGAGAAGACGATGGTATCGCCCGGTGAGACGTTGAGGACCGTGGGCGAGAAGGTGAACCCGGCGGAGTTGATAGTGTGTTGCGCCGCGCGAAGTGCCGTCGACACGAGGACGGCGGCGACGAGGATCAGGAAGAGTGGTTTCATGGTGATGACGCCTCTGTGGGCGAGCGTAGGAATATAATGGCGATGCAGAAAGGTAACACGCACTCGCGTGAGAGTCAAGGGTCTTTCCGGAAAAAATTGAACATTCCTCGCATCGAATCGAACCACCGTCGCAACGCTGTGGCGCGATGGACGTTTCGATTCGTGCCCGCGATTCGGTTGGAATCGGGGCTTCTCCTGTCCACCAGGGGACACATGGCGGACACGCCCGATGTGGAGTCCGCACTACATCGTCGATTAGGTATTCACCCCTCCTTTCACTATCTTGTACCGTCTATCGAATCCGATCGTACGCCCCCCCACAGCTGATCCTGTCCGGTAGCACAGCTAACGGAATCCATTCACACACCCTACAATCATGCATACATTCGAATCTCTCGGCGTTGGCAAAGCCACGCTCCACATTCTCTCGAAACACGGAATCGTCACCCCCACACCCATCCAGGAGCTCTGCCTCCCCCATCTTTTCTCCGGCAAGGACGTCATCGCCCAGGCCGAAACCGGCTCAGGAAAAACACTCGGGTTCGCCCTCCCGCTGATCGAGAGGATCGCATCCTCCGATCCGATCAGCGCGCTGGTGCTGGCACCGACCCGCGAACTTGCGGTTCAGATCGCCCGTGAGTTCGAGATATTTTCGCAGGGAAAGCGGCTCGTGGTAACGCCGGTCTACGGCGGCGTCGCGAGCGGTCCCCAGGTGAAAAAACTCCAGAAGACACAGATCGTCGTCGCGACACCGGGACGCCTGCTCGACCTCCTCCAGCAGGGTGCGCTCCGCCTCTCCACGATCAAGTTCCTCGTCCTCGACGAAGCGGACCGGATGCTTGACATGGGCTTCCTCCCGGACATCGAGAGGGTCATCCGACAGGTGCCCAAGGATCGGCAGACGATGCTCTTCAGCGCCACGATATCGCGTGAAATTGAAAAAATCGGCCGGCGATACCTGCAGCAACCGATCGACATCAGGCTCGCCTCCGAGCTCAAGCCGGAATTCCTCCGGCAGACCTACTACCAGACGCACCCCGAGAACAAGTTGCCGCTCCTCGTCCACCTCCTGAGGGAGGATCGCGACCTCGCGATCGTCTTCTGCAACAGGAAACACATCGCCCGGAAGATCGCCAGCAAGCTGGCCAGCCAGGGCGTCCACGCCCGGCCGCTGCAGGGCGACATGTCGCAGAACCAGAGGGAGCGCACGACGGAGGATTTCAAGAGCAAGAAGTTCACGGTCCTCGTGGCCACCGACGTCGCGGCGAGGGGCCTGCACATCGACGACATCACGCACGTCTATAATTACGAGATCCCCAAGGACGTCGACTCGTTCACGCACAGGGTCGGGCGAACCGCGAGGGCCGGCAAGCGCGGCGAGGCGATTTCGTTGGTCGCGACCGACGAGGATAAAAAGTTTTTCAAGCAGATCCTCTTCAACTACAGCGGGCAGATCGCTCTCAAGACCGTCAACCCGGCCGACCTCCCGATCATCACGGAATCCGCACGCGGCGAGCGGCCGTCGCAGCGCCAGGGCGGCCAGCAACGGCGGCGGCGCTTCCAGCGGTAACCGCCGGCAACACGCGGGGGGCCCGGAAGGCCCCATCGCCTCCGGCGGGTGAAAAACCCCCGCCACGAAAGTCCAGCCAACGAAGCGCACCATCGGCAAAGCCCCGGAATGATGAATCTTTCCGGGGCTTTTTCCGTATACGCCCAGAGATTCCCCGGTCGGGGACCCATTTCACCAGCACAACGATCAAGGAGACCAGCATGTACAAAAGACTGTGGTACGTGGCCGCGTTATCGCTTCTCGCCGTCGCACTCCAGGCGCAGACCGCCGACGAGATCATCGCGAAGTACCTCGCCACCGTGGGAGGGGCAGAAAAGGTGAAATCCCTTACCAGCCTCAGGCGATCGGGCAAGTTCATCGGCGGCGGGGGGTTCGAGGCGGTGTTCGTCCAGGAGAACAAGCGCCCAAACAAGGTCAGGCAGGAGTTCGTGATCCAGGGGCTGACCGGCGTGAACGCCTACGACGGCAAGAACGGTTGGAAGATCGAGCCGTGGGGCGGGAAGAAAGACGCCGAGGAGCTGGGCGAGGACGAGATGAAATCGATCCTCGAGGAGTCGGACTTCGACGGCCCCCTGGTGAATTACCGCGAGAAAGGGAACACCGTGGAGTACCTCGGGATGGAACCGGTCGAGGGGACAGACGCGATCAAGCTGAAGGTGAGCGTTCCCAACGGCGACGTCTACCACTATTATATGGACACCGACTACTACGTGCCGATCAAGGTCGAAACGAAGAGGATGGTGCGCGGCGCCGAACGCGAATTCGAGACGATCCTGGGCGACTACAAGGAAGTCCAGGGTGTGTACCTCCCCTTCTCCTATGAAAGCGGTTCGAAGGGAAGCGCGTTTCGGTCGAAGCTCGCGTATGAGACGATCGAGGCGAACGGCTCCCTCGACGACGCCAGGTTCAGCAAGCCGGCGGTCGTCCCGGCGCCGGCCGGTAAATGAACCGGGCAGGACACCCCTTCCCTCAACGATCATCACCCCTGAACGATAAAAAGGATTGAACGTATGAAGATCAATGCCATTTCCCGGTTCTTCGCCGCCGCCGCCGCCGCGATCGGCGTCATCGGCTCAATTTTAGCCTGCGTAGCCTGTGTATCCTGGACAGCGGTCGCACAGCCGAAGGCGGCGACCGGGCCCGTCAAGATCGACGCGGAAACCATCTCGGGCCTCGGCGCCCGCAACATCGGCTCGGCGGCGATGAGCGGCCGAATTTCGGCCGTCGACGCCGTCCACGAAGGCAACCGGCTCACCGTCTACATCGCGACAGCGAGCGGCGGGGTCTGGAAGTCGGTCAACGGCGGCACAACCTTCAAACCGGTCTTCGACAAGCAACCGGTGCAGTCGGTCGGCGCCATCACCATCGACCCCACCGACCCGAAGACGATCTGGGCCGGAACAGGCGAGCCGTGGGTCCGTAACAGCGTCTCGATCGGCGACGGAATCTACAGGTCGACCGACGCCGGTGAGAACTGGACGAACCTGGGGCTGAAGGAATCCGAGCGGATCGCGCGGATCCTCGTCGACCCGACAGATCCGAAGACCGTGTACGCCGCCGTGACCGGTAAGCTCTGGAGCGACAGCGATGAGCGGGGCGTCTACAAAACGACCGACGCCGGCGCCACCTGGACGAAAGTCCTGAAGGGCGTCAACCCCTCGACGGGGGCTTCGATGATCACGATGGACCCGAAGAACCCAAAAACGCTCTACGCCGGAATGTGGGATTTCCGCCGCAAGGGCTGGACGTTCCGGTCCGGCGGCGAAGGCCCGACGGCATTCAGCGGCAGCGGGCTCCATAAAACCACCGATGGCGGGGCAACCTGGACGGAATTGAACGACAAGAGCGGGAAGGGTCTCCCCTCAAAACCGTGGGGCCGCGTGGCCGTCGCAGTCGCTCCCTCGAAACCGGAAGTCGTGTACGCCTTCATCGAGGCGGAACCGCCGAAGAACGGCCTCTACCGGTCCGACGACGGCGGGATGACCTGGCAGGCGCTCGACCGCAGCCAGAACATGGTCTGGCGGCCGTTCTACTTCGCCCACCTGATCGTGGACCCGCTCGACCATAACAGGGTCTACAAGCCGGACGGCGGACTCATCGTGAGCAACGACGGTGGAAAAACATTTAGCGGAATCGGCGGTTCGGCCCACGGCGACTTCCACGACCTCTGGATCAATCCGAAGAACACCGACCACATCATCACCGGCACCGACGGCGGGCTCTACATTTCGTACGACGCCGGGAACAACTGGGTGATGTGCATGACGCTCCCGATATCGCAGTTCTACCACGTCAGCGCCGACATGGACCGTCCGTACAACGTGTACGGCGGCCTGCAGGACAACAGTTCCTGGGTGGCGCCCTCCCGCAACCCCGGCGGGATCGGAAGCGCGAAGTGGGAAAATATGTACGGCGGTGACGGCTTCTGGGTGTTCGCCGACCCGACCGACAACGACTATCTTTATGCCGAGGCGCAGGGGGGCGAGATCGGCCGTGTGAACAGGAAGACCCACGAGGTCAGGAGCATCAAGCCCCTTCCCGATTACAAGGAAGGAAAGCTCCGGTTCCACTGGAACACTCCGATCCACATCAGCCGCACGAACAAGAACACGCTTTACGTCGGCGCGCAGTTCCTCTTCAAATCGACCAACCAGGGGCAAAGCTGGGCTCGCATCTCGCCCGACCTCACCACCAACGACCCGGAAAAGCAGAAACAGGAGCAGTCGGGCGGGGTCACGGTGGATAATTCGGCGGCCGAGATGCACACGACCATCTATTACATCTGTGAGTCGACGGTGAACCCGCAGGTCATCTGGGTGGGCACCGACGACGGCAACGTCCAGGTGACCCGCGACGGCGGGAAGAACTGGTCGAACACCTCAGGCAACATCAAAGGGCTCCCGAAGGACGCCTGGGTATCGTCCGTCGAGGCGGGGCACTTCGCCGAGGGAACGGCCTACGTGACGATCGACATGCACCGCTCGGGCGATATGAAGCCGTACGCGTACCACACGTCAGACTTCGGAAAATCGTGGGTACCGCTGATTGCCCCCGGATCGCCGGTCCGCGGCTATGCGCACGTCATCAAGGAGGACCTGGTGAACGGGGACCTCCTCTTCACCGGGACTGAGTTCGGACTCTGGATATCGATCGACGGCGGGAAGCAGTGGGCCGAGTACAAGGGCGGAAACTTCCCCGCGGTCGCCGTCCACGACCTCGTGGTCCATCCACGCGACAACGACCTGGTGATCGCCACGCACGGGCGCGGGATCTGGATCATCGACGACATCACGCCCCTCCGGGGACTGACGCCCGAGGTGCTCTCGAGCGAGGCGGCGTTCGTCGCGGCCCGTCCGACCGTCCAGGAGATCGGCGCCTTCGGCGGCTGGTACGAGGGGGACAACACCTTCAACGGCCCGAACCCGTCCGACGATGCGCAGATCACCTACTACCAGAAGAAGCGGCACATCTTCGGCGACCTCAAAATCGAGGTCCTCGACGAATCCGGAACGGTGCTTACAACAATCCCGAGCGGCAAGCGCCGTGGCCTCAACCGCGCCGGCTGGCCGATGCGGGTGAAAGCCCCACGGGTGCCCTCCGCCGCGACCGCGGCGTTCGGCGCCGCCACCGGTCCCCGCCTCCTCCCGGGAACGTACACGGTGCGAATGACCAAGGACAAATCGGTCTACACGACCACGCTGACCGTTGCCCCCGACCCACGGTCGAAGCACTCAAAGGAAGATCGGTGGGCCCAATACACCCTCACGATGAAAATCCACGGGATGCTCGGCGATATGACCTACCTGGTCGACAAGATTAACGGGGTGCGTAGCGCCCTGGAACAGCGGGCCGGCGGCGCGGACGAAGAGCTCGCAAAACGCCTGAGGAGTGCGTCGACCCAGGCCGACGACGTCCGCAGGAAGATTGTCGCGACCAAGGAGGGTGGGATGATCACCGGCGAGGAACGGCTCCGGGAGTATATGGCCGACCTCTACGGCAACGTGAACAATTTCGAGGGCTCCCCCTCGGATGCGCAGATGGACCGAACCGACGCCCTCGGCCGCGAGCTGACGGACGTTGCGAAGGAGTTTGACGACTGGGCCGCGGAGGAGCTCCCCGCGATCAACGAGGCGCTCGCCGAGCGGAAGCTGGACGCCGTCAGGCCCATCAGCCGCGAGGAGTGGGAGAAGGCGGACGCGGGGAAGTAGTCCTCCCACCCCGCATTCCGGAACCGCAAATTGAAAAGGGGTATCCACGCGGCGTTGGATGCCCCTTTTTTATGGCTTCGCTGTAATTAATCGGGTAATCAATCCCGACCACGACGTCGTCCATGCTCACGACGCCGGAGATCAGGAGGTCGTCCCCAGGTCGTAAATTTCCCGGATGGAGTGTAACAGGCTCTGAACATCGATCGTCAGGTCGACCAGATTACCGGATTTAACGTCGAAGACCCAACCGTGTATCTTCGGGCCGCCCGTCTCCAGGAAACTCCTCTGCCAGACGGCCATCTTGATGACGTTCAGGCACTGTTCATGGATGTTTAATTCCACCAACCTGTCGTACCGCGCCTCCTCGTCTTTGATCGCGAGGAGCTCGTCTTTATGCAGCCGGAAGACATCGCGGATGTTTCTCAACCAGGGGTTGAGGATACCCAGGTCCCTGGCCTCCATCGCGGCCTTGACTCCCCCGCAGGCATAATGCCCGCAGATGATGATGTGCTTGACGTGCAGTTGACGGATCGAATATTCAACCACCGCGGCCGAGCAGAGATCGTTGTTGGGAACGAGGTTGGCGATGTTGCGATGGATGAACACCTCGCCTGGCTTCGCGCCCATCATCTCCTCGGCCGTCACCCTGCTGTCGCTGCACCCGACGAACAGAAATTCCGGATATTGCCCGGATGCCAGCTTCTGAAAAAACTCGCTGTCGGTTCGTTTTTTCGCGTCGGCCCATTTCTTGTTGTTGAGGAAGATCTCTTCGTAGGTCATATAATCGTTACCGTCGCGCCTTCCCCTTGGGGATGGTCCGCTTCGGGGAAGCCTTCACGGTCCGCTTCCGGGCGGACTTCACAGCGCGCTTCGCCGCGACCTTTTTCCCCTTCACGGCAACCTTCGGCTTCCGCGAGGCCCCGGCCGCCGCTTTCTTCATCCCCAGGCCCGCGGCCACGCCGGCCCCGAGGGAGCGATCCACCTTCGTCCAGAGCGCAATCTGCCGTTTGAGGATCTCGGCGCGCTTCGGTCCCGCGACGCCGCTCATCGCGCCGACGATGTTCGAGATGGTGTTCTTGCGGTCCTGGGCACTCATCGCTTTCCGGAACAGGTTTCCCGGCTGGGTGAAGTGGTCGTGGTCATTTTCGTTCCGGTCGTACCAGTCGGCGACCATCGAGTCGAGCTTCATCGGCGGCTCCTTGTACGAGGGGTCCTCGTAGATGTCGTCGAACGAGTTCGGCCGGTAGTTGGGATCGCCGCCGCCGTTCCCGTCGACGCGCATATGGCCGTCCCGCTCGTAGTTCGCGACGTGGTAGGGACACTTGTTCACCGGGATCTGCTCGTAATTCACGCCGAGCCGGTACCGGTGCGCGTCGGGGTACGAAAGCAGGCGTCCCTGGAGCATCTTGTCCGGGGAATACCCGATGCCGTCCACCACGTGCGCAGGGGCGAATGCCGACTGTTCCACGTCGGCGAAATAGTTTCCAGGCACTTCGTTCAACTCCATCACCCCGACATCGACCAGGGGATAGTCGGCGTGGGGCCATATCTTCGTGAGGTCGAAGGGGTTCCAGGGGAACTTCTTCGCCTGCGCATCGGTCATCACCTGTATCTTCAGGTTCCACCTCGGGAACTCACCCTTATCGATTGAGTTGACCAGGTCGCGCTGGGCGTGGTCGGGGTCCTTGGACTTCATCGCCGCGGCTTCCGCATCCGTAAAGTTCCTGATTCCCTGCGCCGTCTTGAAATGGAACTTCACCCAGACCTTCTCGTCATCCGCGTTGATCATGCTGAACGCGTGAGAGCCGTACCCGTTCATATTGCGATAGCCAGCCGGGGTGCCTCTGTCGCTCATCAGGATGAGCACCTGGTGGAGCGACTCGGGGTTGAGACCCCAGAAATCCCACATCATCGTGGGGCTCTTGCAGTTGTTGCGGGGGTCGCGCTTCTGGGTATGGATGAAGTCGCTGAATTTCTTCGGGTCCTTGATGAAGAAGACCGGTGTGTTGTTCCCCACGAGGTCCCAGTTGCCGTCCTCGGTGTAGAGCTTTATGGCGAAGCCGCGCGGGTCGCGTTCGGCGTCGGCGCTCCCCTTCTCGCCGCCAACGGTCGAGAAGCGAACCAGGACCCGGCAGCTGTTGCCGATCCTGCTGAAGAGCTTCGCCTTCGTAAATTTCGTGATGTCGTTGGTGACGGTGAAGGTTCCGAACGCGCCGGTCCCCTTCGCGTGCACCACCCTCTCCGGGATCCTCTCCCGGTTGAAATGGGCCATCTTCTCGTGGAGGAGGAAATCCTGCAACAGAATCGGCCCGCGGGGACCGACGGTCATCGTGTTCTCGTGTTCGGCGTACGGCTTACCCGACGCCGTCGTAAGCTTCCGCTTCTTGTTCCTGTCCTTTGCCATTGAAGTCTCCGTGCTAAGTGCTTGTTGAGGATTCGATGTGGTACAGACCCGTTCCAGAGGATGGATCGGGTACGGCCTTGCCGTATCGGCCTAAAATACAATATTTCGTCGCGGATGTCAAAAAAAAGAGGGGTCCGTTGGACGGACCCCTCCAGTCGAAAACTACGCTGCGGCCGCGCCTGTGGAACAGACGGCCGGCGTCGCCTATTTCAGCAGCAACATCTTTTTGACGTCCTTGAACACCTTCGGCGCGCCGCCCTCCTCGTCGTCCTCGCCGGTGGTATGCACCGTCAGCTGGTAGATGTAGACTCCGGACGAGAGTTTCTTCGCATCGAAGTCATAATCCCAGAATCCTTCGTCCAGCTGTTCGTTTTCCGCCAGGGTTGCGATCTCCTCGCCGACCATCGTGAACACCTTCAGCGTCACGACCGCCGGTTCGTCGAGCGAGAACCTGATCGTCGTGGTCGGATTGAAGGGGTTCGGATAGTTCTGATCGAGCAGGAATATTTCCGGCTGGATCGCGAACTCGCTCAGGTAGTGCACATTCCTTGGCGCGGAATTCCCGTCGACGTCGATGAAGATCGGCACCTCGCTCAGCGGACGGACTCCGTTGAGTGCCAGCTTGGCGTTGCCCAGCCAGGAGGTGGTGTCCTCCGGGCCGATCGGCAGGCTGTCCGCGAACGAGGCGTTGATGAGCTCCATCACCGTGTTCAGGTCCTCGTACTTCTGGTACGGGATGCCCGCCCAGTTGGTGAGGGCGTCGTCGGCCAGCTCCGCGATGTCCTCCACCGTCCAGGTCCCCTGGCCCGCGAACCACGGCGAGGTCTGCGTATCGAGGTAGACCAGGTCGCCGAAGCCCATCGGGGTCTTCCCGGCGTCCGACGCCGCGATGTTGATCTTCAACGCCAGCAGGTTCGCCAGGAAGCGGTTGTTGTGCTTCGTCGGCAGGACCACCTTCTGACGCTTCATGATCGGCTTCCCCTTCACGTCGAAGTCGAGGCCGTGCGGCGTGCCGGTATGTTTGACGCTCTTGTTGTTGAACGTCTTGAACACGTTCGACTGCTTGCCCGGCAGCAGGTACGGCAGGGTCTTGCCCGCGTCGTTGAGCTCATCGGGGACGCCAACCACCACCGCGAAGCCCTGTTTGAATATTTCGTCAAGGACGTTCGCTGTCGTCGGCATCAGCACCGGCTTCCCGGGTTTCACGCGCTTCACCACCTTCTTCTGTTCGTCTCCCGCCAGCTGGTCGGCGGTGAACGTCCTGAAGCCCACGGTGCTGTCGGGCTGGTAGACGTTCAGGAAGAGTAGAGATATCCCCTTCGACGAATCGGGGAAGTTGATGATGATCGCGTTCATCGTCGCGTCGCCCACGAGCGTGTCGTTCTGGTAAATCCGGTCGGGGACGTAGTTCGCCACCGACTTCCGGGTGATCCGGTACGTCCCCGGCTCGAAGCCCGGGATGATGTCCGAGTTTTCGGTCACCACGCCCTCGAACACCGTGGCCCACGTCGAGCCGTCGTTGGTCGAATGCTCGATCTTGTACGGCCACGGGTGGCAGACGGGGTAGATCACGTCCGAAGGCAATATCGGATCGATCGGGACGCCGACGGTGTCCTTCGTGGACCAGAGCTTCAGCTTCTTCCACTTGTTGCCGAAGTCGAAGCCCATGTAGGTCCCGGTGTCGCCGACCGTGATGGTATACCACCCGGGGTTCACGGGCCAGGTCTGCGCCCATCCGGGCTTGTTCTGCTCCACGATGACGTAACAACCGGCGCAGATGTTTTCGAAGCAGTAGAACCCGAGTGAATCCGTGGTCGTGCACGCGACCGTATCCTTGGTCGGCCTGCCGAACTCGTCACACCGCACCAGGCAGATCTTCCAGTTCGGGATCCCTGTTTCAACGCCATAATTAAACTTATGGTCGCCGTTCTTGTCCCACCACTTCCGGCCGCAGATCTTCACCTTGCACGTGTCGTCGCAATCGTCGATCGTCATATTGTAGTTGCCGGAGGTGTCCTTGCAGAACGCCGGGCCGGGCCCGGTCAGGATGAGCGTGTAGTTGCCGCTCACGGTCGCCAGGAGCTGCTGGTTCGTGCCGTTGGCCGGCGGTACGTTCACCCCGTTCAGCTGCCACTGGTAGCTGTAGTAGCCAAGGAACGGTCCGATCGGGCCGGGGATCCACGCCGAGTCGCAGAGCGTGTCGCACCCGAAGGGATAGAGGCTGAAGTCCGCGATCGACAGCTTCACCACGATGCTTGCGCTCGAGGGGCAGCCGTTGGCGTCGAGGACCGTCACCGTGTAGGTGCCTCCGAACTTCACCGTGATGCTCTGCGTCGTCGCGCCGGTGCTCCAGAGGTTGCCCGTCGCGCTCGAGCTGGTGAGCGTCACAGAGTCGCCCTTGCAGAGCATCGTCGGCCCGGACGGCGTGATGGTCGGCGGCGCCGGCGTCGGGTGGACGATGATCGTCAGCGTCGCGCTGTCGATGCAACCGAACCCGTCCATCGCCCAGATCTGGAACACGTAGGTCCCGGCGCTGGTGAGGTTGGCGGCCGCCTGGAAGGTGGTGGTGTTGAACATCGTCGGCGCTCCCGGTCCGGAGACGTACGTCCAGTTGTAGGTGTACAACGGGTCGTTATACGTCGTCAGCGTCACGAGCGCGGGTCCGCAGAGGATCGGCCCGGGCTGCGACGTCGGCGTGAGGACCGGCGGCGGGTTAACCGTCACGGCGACGACGGCGGTGGTGCAGGGGCAGCCGTTCACGTCATAGACGATCACCGAATAGTTGCCGGTCGAATCCGCCCAGTAGGTCTGCGACGTCGCCCCGCCGATCGGAGTGCCGTTGATCAACCACTGATAGCTGAAGCCAGTGGACGCGCTCAGCATCACCGAGTCGCCCTGGCAGATCGGCGCCGTTGACGGCGGGAAGATCGTGCAGTTGGTATCGGGCGGGAAGATGGTGATGGTGTCCGCGAACACGCCGATGCAGTTCTGCGCGTTCGTGACCGTCAGCGTGACGATGTAGGTGCCGCCGACCGTCCAGGTGTGGGACGTGTTCTGGAGGGCCGAGGTGCTGGCATCGCCGAAGTCCCACGCCCAGCCCGTGATGCCGGCGCCAATCCCGGCGAGCGGGATGTTGGAGCCCGCGCACGCGGTCGCCGGAAGGGTGAACGTTCCGGAGGGCGGCGGGGCCGTGATGACGCTCTGGGTGATGCTGGCCTGACACGAGCCGTCGGAGACGACGAGCGTCACCGAATGGGCGCCCGAGGTCGCGTAGTACACGGCCGGGGGCACCTGGAGGCTCGACGATGAGGGCGAACCGCCCGGGAAGCTCCAGCTATATGACGTGATCGTGTTCGCCGGCATATTGGTCGCCAGCTCGGTGAAGATCACCGAGTCGCAGTCCACAACCCAGCTGAAGTCCGAGGCGACCGGGATCGCGACCGCCAGCGTCGTGCAGATCGGGCAGGTGCCGGTTCCGGGAAGGGCTTCGGGCACATCACCACAGAGGGTGACGGTGTACCACCCCGCCGTCGTGTAGAGGTGCGACGTGTTCACGACGTTACCCGCGGTGCCGCCGTCGCCGAACGCCCACGAGAAGTTGCTCACGTTCGTGCTGATCGCCCCGAAGTTGATAAGGTTGCAATTCGGGTTCTGCGCGGTGTCGGCGATCGACAGGGTATACGCCTGCGGGATGCACCCGCCGCCGCCGCCGGGGCAGGTCGCCGCGGTGATCGTGATCGAGTTCGAGGTGGTCGTACAGCCGTTCGGTCCGGTCACCACGACATAGTATGTACCGGTTCCGGTCGCGGTGAATGTCGACGGACCCGCGATGGCCCCGGGGTACCAGGTGTAGGTGTATCCGGTCCCTACCAGCGCGTAGAAGGTCGTGCTGATGGGCGATGGCAGGCAGTACGCGGTCGGATCAGGCGTCGAGATGCTCGCCACCGGCGCCGGCGCCGCGGTCACGGTGACATAGGCAGTGGCCTGGCAACCGTTGGAGTTGGTCACGGTGACGCTGTACGTCCCCGGGGCGCTGACGACCTTCGTCGGGCCGGTCGTCAAATCGAACCAGCTGTACGATGCATACGGAGAGGACAGTGAGAGCGTCGCCGAACCGCCTCCGCCCGCGCAGACGATACCGCTGACAAGGATCGTCGGGGTCGGTTTCGGCAGGATCAGTACCGGGTGGTTGATCGTGCCGTTGCAGACATTGAGCACGACCACGGCGTTGCCGCCGGGCCCGTGCCAAAGGACGTTGATCTGGTTTGTGCCCTGACCGGATGTGACGCTGCCGGCCGGGGACGGATTGCCGAACCCGTCTTCGATCGTCCATTGGAAATCGATAAACGCATTCGGGGGACCAGCCGTGAAGACCGTGGTCTGATCCATACAGACCGTGTCAGGACCGGTGACGGCGCCGACGGTGAAGAGGCCCACTGGGATCGAGATCGGCGCCGACGGACACTGCGGCGGGCTCGTCTGGATCTGCTGGACGGAGATCGTTCCGGGCGACGTCCACTGGACGGTGACCGGGTTCGAATTCGGTGAGCCGATGATCGTCCCGCCGCCGGTGACCGACCAGAGGAAGGTATATCCCGGTCCGGAGGCGGTGGCGGTGTACTGGTATGGAATACCCGCGCACGCGCTCGACGGACCCGTGATCAGGAGCGCTGTCGGCACGAAGACGACCGTGGCCGTCAGGCTGTCGACCGGATTGCAGTACGCGCCGGGGGTCAGGGTTGTCGCCGTGACCGTGTGGGTTCCGGCGACGCTCCAATACACCGTGAACATATTCGTGCCGTTGCCGGCCGAGGCATTCCCGCCGGTGACGGTCCAGTTCGCGGGACCGGGCGTGAAGTACACGGCGCTGTCGCCGAGGCAGAACGGACCGGACGGCCCGTTGATGTCCCACTCGGGCCGGACCTTGACGATGATCGAGTCGTAGCCGGAACAGCCGAGGGTCGTGTCGTTCCAGTAACAGGAGAGCACGTAATTGCCCGGGGTGATGCCCCACTGGATCGTGAGGGCCTGCGTATTGAGGCCGCCAATGATCGTCCCGCCGCCCGAGAGCGACCAGTTATAATAGACGCCCGGCCACGTCGGCAGGGTGTAGGTGCCGATCGCACCGAGGCAGACAGGGTTGGGGCCGGCGATGTTCGCGGTCGGGCTCACGATGGGAACGATGGCGGTGGTCGTGTCGGGGCAGGTGCCGCCGCATCCGGTGATGATGAGCGAAATGGTTCCCATCGGACCCGCGCCCCACTGGACGCAGAGGCTCGCGGTGTTGGTGGGGCCGATCGGCGTACCGCCGGTGACGATCCAGGTATAGACAGCCCCGGGGCAGCCGCTCGGCGTGGAGTAACATTCCTGGTCGAAGGCGCAGACCGTCGCCGGGCATTCAATCACCGGGCCGGGGTCTGAACCGACGTTGATGACTTGCTGGGCCGAGTCAGCGCAGCCGCACTGATTGTAGGCGACGAGGGTGACCGTGTAGGAGCCAGGGGTCGAGTATGCGTGCTGCGGATGGACGAGGTTCGACGTGGCAGCGTCGCCGAAATCCCACCAGTAGGTGACCGCGCCCGTCGAGGTGTTCAGGAAATTCACCGGGCTGTTGAGGCAGACGTTCGTGTTCGCGGTGAACGAGGCGACTGGCGAGGCGATGATCTTGACGCACGATGAATCCACGCCGACGCAGGTGTCAGGGGTGGTTTCGGTGACATTGACCGTGCCGTTCCCCATCGGTCCCCAGAGGACCGTGATGCAGTTCGTACCGGCACCGGCCGTGATGATGCCGCCCGAGACTGACCAGGTATAGGTGTTCCCGGGGTTGAGCGCCGTGCAGAACGTCGCGTACTGGAGTTCGCAGGCGTAAAGACAGGGTTCACGATCGGCTCCGGCACCGGGTTGGTCGTGCTTGTCGACGCAGGTCGTGTCGGGCGTGAAGGTCCCGATGATGACCGGATTCGGCAGCGAATCCGGCGGGCAGTCCGCGGCGAAGACCTGGAGGAGCGGTATCGCCGCGAGGATGAGCACCGCAACGAACAGCTGGTACGCATGTTTCATAAGAACTCCTATGGATGAATTGATGGAATGATGGAAAATATTTTCAGCGTTCGGAACGGAATGCGTTACGCGCAAGCAGAGCGCATCCGTCACGGTGCGATCGAGCGCACCGGGATTAAATACTAAACGGACTCTGGATCAATAAAGGATCTCGCGATGAGATCGCTCGCACGGCCGGAAGGCACGAGGCCGCGTCGAAAGGTCAGAATTAAAATCATAAGGAACGTCTTCGGCCCTGATGTTAGGTCCCCTGTATTGATGGGGAATATAGGTCAATCATCCCCCCAACGCAAGAGGAAACAGGTTTTGGCGGAATATTTCAGCGCGGTCGGCCGTAGCGGAGGGTCACCCCCCCTTGTCGGCCCGACCTGGAGGCGGTGGAACGCCACCGGGAACAGATAATTCGACCCCGACCTCCGGGAGTCGCGGAATCTCGTAGTCAACCCCTGAAGTACCGTTTTTTTTCCGGGATCTGCCGTATTGTGGAGGGAACGGTCATCGTCCAGTCACCAATTCTGCGGGCATCCTGGCGAACTGGGGCGCCGAGATCCGCGCCCGGAGATCGGAAATTTTCCGCGAACGGCGCTACCCTACCACGCGTAACCGATGTCGAACCTGACAAGGGGAGCCCATCCGTCGTATTTGCTGTCACTACCCCCGGTCGACGTCACCGATCCCATATAATAGTCGGCGCCAATCCCCAGCCCCATCGCGAATTCATCCCCCGGGAACCACTGCCAGCCGACGAGCGCGCCGACTGAGAACGGCGATGTTTCCTCGCCGCCTTCTTCGAGGTGGTTGTAGGAGATATTGGGCGCGACGTAGAATCCGCGGAGCGCTTTCTTCGAGGGGTGGAACCGTACTTCCGCGAGCACGCCGAATCCGCTCCACTCCGACGGCGTCGGGAACTGGATCCCCCCGCCGACCACGACGGTCGAAGAGAGTTTGTGGAAAAAGGAGATGTTGTAAAAGAGGAAGAACTTCAGCGGGTTGATGACGATCATCGAGTTGCGCGGGGTGATGTCCTCGCTCTCGGAGACGATCTCGGATTTGGTGATGGTGGTGTCCCCCTTGAGCGAATCGACGGTGACGCGGGTTTCTTTGGTCTTGACCTGTCCATAACCGTCAGCGCAGCAAAGGATGACGGAAATCAGGACGAACATCGTGATCGATTTCATCATATCCTCCTCTATTATGGTTACAACGGTTGAGCGGGCCGGCAACCGGGACCGGTTTAACTGTGACGGATCGAAATAATGTCGCCCTCATGGACGACGTACTCCTTCCCTTCGAGACGCCAGAGCCCCTTCTCCTTCACCTTCACGAACGACGCGCCGTGCGCGACGAAATCATCGTAATGCACGACTTCGGCGCGTATGAATTTGTTCACGAAATCAGAATGGATCACCCCCGCCGACTCCTGCGCCGTCATCCCTTTTTTAATAGTCCACGCGCGGCATTCGTCCTCGCCGATCGTGAAGAACGACTGCAGGCCGAGCAGGTCGTAAGCCTCACGCAGGAGCGTATCGAGGGCAGATTCCCTGATCCCGTACTCCGCCATAAAGACGGCCGACTCCTCCAGCGGCAATTCCGACATCTCTAACTCGATCTTGCCGAAAAAAGAGAGGACCTTCGTGTTCTTCGCCCCTTTTTTCTCCCGGACGACCGCGGTGAGCTTTTCGATTTCGGGCAGCTGGGATTCGTCGCCGTTCAGCGCGATGAGCATCGGCTTGGCGGTGAGGAGCTGGTAGGTCTTGAGGATGGCCAGGTCCTCCTTCGGGAGGCCGGCCTCGCGCAGGAGCGTCCCCGCCTGCAGGAGGTCGTTGCACCGTTCGAGCGTGGGAAGCTCCTTCTTTCCAATCTCGTCTCCGGCCTTCTGGAGGTTCTTCTTGATCCTCCCGATCCGCGTCTCGAGGATCGTCAGGTCGGAAAGGATGAATTCGGTTTCGAACGAGGAGATGTCGCGAAGGGCGTCGATGCTGCCGTCCGGGTGCGGAACCGTGTCGTTGGCGAAGAGCCGTACCACCTGGACGAGGGCGTCGTTGGTCTTCACGCTCGAAAGGAATGATGTCGTGAACTGGGTCGAGCCTGAGTCCCCCTTCTTCAACCCCACGACGTCGACGAACTCGATGGTCGCGTGGACCGTGCTCTTCGGCTTGAAGACATCGGACATCCGGTCGAGTCGCGTGTCAGGGACACGCACGATCGCCTGGTGCGATTCCGCCCGCGCAAGCACCGACGGATCGAGGTGCGTCCGGGTGATGGTCTGAAACAGGGTGGATTTTCCCGAGAAAGGGAGGCCTACGATGCCGATTTGCATTGCGATCCCGGTTCAGGGCTTCGGCGCGTCGTGCCAGTGTCCGTGTTCGGTGGACCAGACCTTCCCTGTCGGAACGGGGCCTGCCGGCTGCGGCGTATTCGTAATGCCGGCCGGTGCCGCCTGCGATCCCGGGGTCGTAATGGGTGATTGACCCGGGAGTGAGATCGGGGATTGACCGGCGGAGGGTTGCAGGTCGTGGTAGTGTCCGTGTTCGGGCGACCAGACTTTCCCGGCCGGCGTGCCACCTGCAGGCTCGGGAATGTTCTGACCGGGCGGCGGGGGTGCGATGACCGATCCGGGGGCGCCAGCAGCAGAGCCGGCAGCGCCGCCTGGAGAGCCGGCCGCACCGGTCCCACCGGCGGGTCCGCCGGCGGATGGTTGAGCCCCACTTTGCGGCGCGTCGTGGTAGTGCCCGTGTTCTTCGGACCACACCTTTCCCGGGGGAGCCGCTGGAATCTTGGGATCGGGTCCAAACATCATTTTCGCCAGGAATATTCCCCCGAGGACCACTCCGATGAAGAGGAACATCCGGTTCCTGTCATCTTTCGGTTTGTGGCAGTGACGGTAGGTTTTCTTGCTACCGCAATGGCACTGGGCGTCCGGATTTTTTTTCATAGGTCAGCTCCGTGGGATTTCCATCAAGATATCAAATCGTTCGGGGATATCAAATCGCGATCCGAACGGGTTCCGGGTTCCCGTGTCAGGCATCGGTCCTGATCCTGGCTTCGAGGTCCTCGAAAACCTGCTCCAGGGCCTCGCTATCCTTGACACGGCCGCTGGTGCTCCCGAGGAGCCACACTTCGGACGCGCCGATCGTGAAGTCTTGTTTCCCCCGGAGCCGGGTCGCCGACGGGTAGAGGGGTTTGAAGCAGTTCTCGAATACTTCGAGGTTCGCGACGAACGCGACGACCCGTGGCTGGAACTTCTCCACCTTGAGGATGAATCTCCGGACGTCCTCGGGGGTGGGCCTGGCGTCCGGTTCGTCGTCGTTGCTGAACACCCTGCGGCGGTTCAGGTCGGTCAAGCCAATGCGATGCTTCGCCAGAACCCCCTCCTTCTTCTCAAAGAAGAGTTTCTTGTAGACCTCGGTGAGGGCGTGGGTTTTCAGTGTGTCGAGTAGGATTTTTCGCTCCTGCGGCGTGACGACGGAGACCGGCGTGATGCCGGCGTACTCGAGCAGGCCCCAGAACCGGTTGTTCGGGCCGAGGTAGTAGAACCCCAGCTCGTTGGAGGTTTCGGCGACGGTCGTTCCGACGAAAAGCACGCGCAGGTTTCGGGCCAGTATTTCAGGGAGCATTGAGGATCCTTCGGGTGCGACTATGCGGGGGCGATGAAACACCAATGATGACGAGTCAAGGTAGGCAACGGCGCCGTGAGTTCCAAGAGGCCAGGCCGCATCTACCCATTCGTATTTCGTCATTGACCGCTTTTCGAGCCATTCTGCGCTGAATATTTTATTCGGGGGAAACGGGAACATTACCGGGCACCCGTGAGTATAATCATTGTACGACCACATAGTGCGCTCTCGCTTCACTCCTCCATAGCGTTCAGCTATCACGCTGAACCGCGATGACACCCGGCCGCGATCCTGCGGTCGAGGGTTCAACGTGATTATCCGCGTCTGACGCGGGCACCATCCGAACCGTCCGCAACAATGCAGCAAGCTCGCGGACGTAAATACATCCGAATTAAACCAACAAAAGGAACCTGAAAATGAAGAAAGTCCTCATTCTATGCCTCCTTTTCCTCTCCGGCTTCTCGCTCCTTGGAGCCCAGGGGCTGGTGCGATACGTCTGGCTCCCCTCGTGGGATATCTACATCCCGGGGACGTCGAGCAGTTACGGTGATATGCCGTTGTCCGAATTCCGATGGAATACGGGTACGCATTTTTCAACCTTTGCCGTGCCGATGAACTCCACGGGTTCGGCCATCACCTGGAACAACCTCCTCGTCGACAGGCGAAAACCCGTCAACGACAAAGCCCACGCGGCGGGTAAGCCGATCTACCTCTGCCTCGGCGGATCCGGGAGCGACGGATGGATGTCGTCAGCATTCAGCGCCGCGAACAGATCGACCGCAATCGCCACGCTGATATCCACGATGGAGACCTACCAGTACGACGGTTTCGATTTCGATTGGGAACCGTTCTCGAAATCCGATACGGCTATTTTCTATCCGTTCGTCAGACAGCTCCACGCGGCATTGCAGTCAAAACGAGCCTATTACGATGCCACGAAGAACCCCGACATCATCCTTACGATGTCTCCGGGCGGGAGCCAGTGGGGCGCGGCGTTGAAACCGATGGAGCCGTACCTGAAGTTCGTCGTCCTGATGGCCTATGATAAAATGGGCACCTGGACGGGCGTCTCGTACTACGATTGCGCCGTCACCGCACGGGATGCGACCGGAACGATTGTTCAGAGGGTCGGCTCACAGGAACCGGCGACCGTCGAGCGTCAGGCGGCGCAGACCGTGGGCTTCGATCCGATGAAGATCGTCGTCGGCATCGATATGATGGGCGCGATGCTCCCGGGAAATACCGCGCCGTTCCAGCAAATCACTGCGAGCGACGGGAGCATCAACGTCGACGTCAAGTACGACACGTTCTACAAGGATGTATTGATGGCGAGCCCAAGGCCCGTCGTTCAGTACGACGCGATCGCGGGGGCCTACTGGGTCACGAGGAACGGGAATTTTTATTCCTTTATGGGCGCCCCCGGCTACGACGCGGCAATGGGGAAAGCGTTCTCGCTCCTTCAGGCGAAGGGGTATGGCGGAATCGCCATCTGGGATATGACCGAAGCGTATCTCGGGACGGGAAAATTTCCCGCGACGTCGTATCCAGGACTCGATCGTGATTGGGTCGGGACCCAGCTCCTGAAATGGTCTGGCGGGGTGAACCCTCCGCCTCCGCCACCTCCTCCGCCTCCCAGCGACGTTACTCCGCCGACGGTGTCGTTGACTGCGCCGGCTTCCCTGGATACCGTTGCCGGCACCATCCAGATCAGCGTCACTGCCACCGACGCATCGGGGATCAGCATTATGAGGCTCAAGGTGGACGGCAACTTCACCGGTGCGAGCGACGCGTCGTCGCCCTATTCGTTCTCCTGGAATTCCGCGTCGGTCCCGAACGGAGCGCACACACTGGCGGCGGAAGCCACCGACGGCGCCGGGCTGAAGACAACGGCGGGCGTCCAGGTCGTTGTGAGGAACGCTTCGACCCCTCCGCCTCCTCCCCCGCCACCCGCCGGCGGGACGGTGACCATCTACGACGATAAGCTCGCTTCCCCCTGGTTCAACGCGTCGTGGGGCGCCGTCAACACGTTCAACTCGGCGGAGCAGAAGTTCGAGGGCACATCCTCGATCAAGTCCGTCCAGAACGCGTGGGGCTCGATCAGCGCCCGGAGCGGCAGCTGGAGTTTACCGGTGGACGTGAACACCTCGGCGTACGACACCGTCAGCTTCGCGGTATACCCGGAAGAACCCGGGCTTTTCCTGGCCGTCTGGTTCGATAGCGATGTCTCCGGAGAGCTCCCGAAAGTGACGCGGTCAAACATTCCCGCAGACCGATGGACGGTGATCTCGATCCCGGTGGATGCGCTCAATGAAGGGAACCAGGTCGTCCATCAATTGAACATCCAGAACTACACCTCTCAGCTGCGGACCTACTATGCGGACAGGATCGTGTTCAACCTCGCGGGGGCATCGCAGATGGGAGCTTCGACGAAACCGACCGGCATCGGGACGGAATCGGTCGTCCCGGACGCCTATTCACTCGCGCAGAACTATCCGAACCCGTTCAACCCGACGACCACCATCGGGTTTGCGCTGCCGCAGGCGAGCCGGGTCACCCTGCGCGTCTACGACGTCACCGGACGCGAAGTGAGGACGATACTCGCGGGTGAACTCGGCGCCGGGTTCGGGTCCGTCCAGTGGGACAGTCGCAACGACGCGGGCGCGACGCTTTCAAGCGGCGTCTATTTATACCGCATCGAGGCAATCGCGATCGAGGGATCCGCGGAAGTGTTCGTCCAGACGAGGAGGATGATACTCCTTAAGTAGGCGTCACCGTAACACCGCGTCACTATAATAGAAGTGTGTATGGGTCCGGAATCCACGTCGCGATCGAGAGCCTCCCCTCGGTCCGACAACCGGGCCCATATGCTTTTATGGCCCACCGAAACCGAACAGTGCTGTCCGATAGCGGACAGTCGTTACCCCATCGCCGCTGAATCCGGTCGGAACACGCTGATCGTTCTGGCACGATCCTTGACTCTATTGCAGTCATGGATCGCCCCCTGGACAATCAGACCATTCGCAGACGCCTGAACGGTAGAATCATCAAGGTCGGCATCGTCGCCGCCGGAGGCATCGCGGTTCTGCTCCTGCTATCGGCGCTTCTCCGGCCGTCGCTCGACCGCGACGAAATCAGGACCGGCATCGTCCGCAGGGGGAGCATCGAAGGGACCATCTCGGCGACCGGCACCACCGTCCCCTATTTCGAGCAGGTCATTTCCAGTCCCGGCGAAACCCGCCTGCTCTCGGTGAGGAGACAGCCGGGCACCGCGGTGAAAAAAGGTGAATCGGTCCTCTCCCTCGATCCGAGTGAACTAAACCTCGCGCTGGAACGGACCGGGAAGGAACTCGCGCTCAAGGAAAACGAAAAAACCCAGCTCCGGCTCGATATGGAACGCACGCTGAACGACCTTGCCGGCCAGTTGAACATCAAGAACCTCCGCCTCGAGTACCTCGTGTCGAAGAGCGCCCAGGCGGATAAGATGATGACGATCGGGGCCATCTCCCAGGACCAGCTCGACCAGACGAAACTGGAGCAACGGATTGCCGGCATCGAGAAGCAGGACCTCGAAAAATCGATCCAGAGCACGAAGCTGTCCCTACAGAACCGGCTCGAAGGCATCACCGCCGAAACCCGCACGCTCCTGAAGGAAAAAGAGGACCTCCATCGCCAGAAGAAACTGCTTGAGTGCGAAGCCGACCGCGAGGGCGTGGTGACCTGGGTGCGCGACGAGATCGGGTCGAGCATCCACCGGGGCGATGTCGTCGCCCGGATCGCAGACCTGAGCAACTACCGCGTCGAGGCGACGCTCTCAGACGTTCACGCGGCAGCGCTGCGCCCCGGGATGGCGGCCATCGTCCGGCTGAACGATTCGACCCTCGCCGGGACATTGGAGACGGTCTACCCGAACGTGGAGAACGGCGTGGTTCGCATCATTGTAGGGTTGAAGGAATCGTCAAACCCCTCGCTCCGCCCCAACCTCCGCGTCAACGTCTCCCTCATCACGAGCTCGAAAGCCGGCGCGCTGATTCTGCCGAAAGGCCCCTACCTCACCGGGGGAAACCGCCAGGAGATCTTCGTCATCGACGGCGGGAGCGCGATTCGTCGAACGGTAACCAGCGGCGTCATCGGGTTCGACGCGGTGGAGATCATCGACGGGCTCGCCGAGGGCGACGAGGCCATCATCTCGGAGATGGACGAATACTCGAACGTCACGGAAATCAAAATCCAATAACACCAAGGAACGCCCGATGATTACGATGGAGAACATCGAAAAGGTCTACCAGACGGAGAAAATCGAAACGATCGCCCTGCAGGCCATCAATCTCAAGATCCGCGAGGGCGAGTTCGTGTCGATCATGGGCCCGTCGGGCTCCGGGAAGAGCACCCTGCTCAACATCATGGGCCTCCTCGACGAACCCACCGACGGCACCCTGATCATCGGCGGCTCGATGGTCGACCTCTTCGACGACCGGAAACTCGCCAGGATGCGGAACGAACGGCTCGGCTTCATCTTCCAGACATACCACCTCATTCACGACCTGAGCGTCGTGGACAACGTCGAGATCCCCCTCCTCTACCGGAAGATGGCCGGCGCCGAACGCCGGCGCCTCGCCCTCAAGGCGCTGGAACGGGTCGACCTGAGCTCCCGCATCCACCACTTCCCCGGACAGCTTTCGGGCGGCCAGCAGCAGAGGGTGGCCATCGCCCGGGCGATCGTGGGGAACCCGCGGATCATCCTCGCCGACGAGCCGACCGGCAACCTCGACAGCCAGATGGGGAAGGAGATCATCAACATCCTCCTCGACCTGAATAAAACCGAGAAGACGACGATCGTGATGGTCACGCACGACGACCGGATGGCAGAGCTGACCGAGCGGACCATTCGCCTCTTCGACGGCAGACAGGTCAACTAGACAGGCCCCCTTATGCTGAAAAATTATTTTAAAATCGCCGTCAAGGTCCTCCTCCGGAGGAAGTTCTTCACACTGATCAGTCTCTTCGGCATCAGTTTCACACTCGTGGTGCTGATGGTGGTCACCGCCGCGCTCGACAATATGTTCGCGCCTTATCCCCCCGAGACGAAACAGGACCGGACCCTCGGCGTGTTCAACGCCCTGCTCTCGGGCGAGAATACGATGAACGTCGGAAACGCGGGATACGCCTTCCTCGACGGATACATCAGGACGCTCCCCGACGTCGAGATGGTTTCGCTCTTTTCCTCGGGGGGAACGGTCTCGGCGTACCGCGACGGGGCCGAAATCAAACTCACACTCAAACGGACCGACGGGGAATACTGGAAAATCCTCGAATTCCGATTTCTCGAGGGCGGTCCGATCACGGCGGACGACGAGGCGGAAGCGAATTTGGTTTGCGTGATCAACGAGGCCACGAGGGCGAAATATTTCGGCGGGACCGAGGCGGTCGGGAGGTTCATCGAATTCGATCGGGAGCGATTCCGGGTCGCCGGGGTTGTGGAGAACGTCCCCCGGTACCGGGACATCCCCTTCGCCGACGTCTGGGTACCGGTCAGCACCACACCCGACCCGAACTACAGGGAGCAGTTGACCGGAAACTTCACCGGCCTGATCCTGGCTCACGACGAGGCCGACTTCGACCGGATCAAGGGAGAGGTGAAGTCCCGGCTGCGCAACGTGCAGATGCCAAGCTCGAGCTACAACAGGTTCGAGAGCGCCGCAGAGACGATGTTTGAAGCCACCGCGCGGGAAGCCATCGGGGCCTCGTACAGCACCAACCCGGAGCACGGCGACAGTACGATCGAATCGTATACCGCTCAGGCCGTGGGGGGTCTGGCGATCGCCACGCTTCTCTTTATATTGCTACCCACCATCAACCTGGTGAACCTCAACGTCAGCCGGATGATCGAACGCTCCTCGGAGATCGGCGTCCGGAAATCGTTCGGCGCATCGTCGGCGACGCTGGTGGGACAGTTCGTCGTCGAGAACCTCATCCTGACCGCGATCGGCGGAATCCTCGGGTTCATCGGCACGGCGATCATACTCGGGATGCTCAACGACAGCGGTCTCGTCCAGTACGCCCATTTTTCGATGAATCTCCGGGTTTTCCTGTACGGATTCCTCCTGATCCTTGCTTTCGGATTGATCTCGGGGGTGTATCCCGCGTGGAGGATGGCCCGCATGCATCCGGTGAAGGCCCTGAGAGGGGTGACGCGATGATCAAACATCTGCTGAAAATAATCTGGAACCGGAAACGCGTCAACGCGCTCATCCTGACCGAGATCGTGTTCTCGTTCCTGGTCCTCTTCGGGGTTATGGTGATGGCGACGCTCTACACGGTGAACTACCGGATGCCGCTCGGGTTTTCGATCGAACGGGTGTGGAACGTGAGCGTGAACCCGCATATGTCCGCGGATGAGAACAAAATAGCGGTCCTCGACGGGATGGCGCAGATCGAGCTCGCGCTGCGCGAACTTCCGAACATCGAGGCGGTGGGTGGCATCTCGTTGACGCCCTATAATAGGTCGACCTCGATCTCCGGAGTCGATTTCGAGGGAAGAAAGATCAACGCGTACGTCAACGACGCGACCGACGAGGCCGGCGAGGTCCTGAAGGTCGACCTCATCGCGGGGCGTTGGTTTTCGCGCGAGGACGACGCAGGCACTCAGGAGCCCGCCGTCATCAACGAGCGGCTTGCGAAGGACCTCTACGGTTCCGCCGATCCGCTCGGGAAGGAGCTACCGTTCAACAAGCGGCGCGTGGTCGGCGTGGTTCGTGATTTTCGAAAGGCCGGGGAGTTCTCGCTGCCGGTGAATTACCTCCTCACCCGGATCCGCACGACCGATACTGCCAGCGGCCGGTTCCCCTGGGATGTGATTCTCAGGGTGAAACCGGGTACGACGGCGGAATTCCAGGAAAAGCTGGTGAAGACGCTCGAGGCCACACAGAAGGGTTGGACGTTCCGTGTGACGCAGCTCGAGCGCGAACGCGAGTCCGACCACAAGACGCGTCTCACACCCCTGCTCACGGGAATGGTCATCGCCGGATTCCTTCTCCTGATGGTGGCCCTGGGATTGATCGGCGTGCTCTGGCAGAACATCTCCCAGCGGACGCAGGAGATCGGTCTTCGGCGCGCGGTCGGGGGAACGGCACAGCAGGTCCATCACCAGATCCTCGGTGAAATGTTCGTGCTTACCACGTTCGGCCTGGCCATCGGGAGTTTCGTCATCGTCCAGTTCCCGATGCTCGACCTCATACCGGAAATCCCCGGCTCAGTCTACAGCATCGGGTTCGGTATCTCCGTTGTGTTGATGTACCTCCTCACGATGACCTGCGGATTCTATCCGAGCTGGCTGTCGATGGAGATCCAGCCCGCCGAAGCGCTCCATTACGATTGAGCGCCTGAGTGGAGTCGTGCGTGTTGCATGGGCGGCCGGCGTGCCGTGGGGGTCTTGCTTTTCCCATCCGATTCGGTTAGTTTGAAAGCACGTATGGACGGCACAATCCTGATCGTCGACGATGATCCATCGATCGTCGCTTCCCTTTCTCTTCTCTTAAAGCAGGCCGGTTATCCGTCCCGCGGCATCACCTCGCCCGGGCGCGCCCTCGAAGAAATGAAGACCGGCCCGGTCCGGCTCGTCATCCAGGACATGAATTATTCCCGGAGCACGTCGGGGGACGAGGGACTCGCCCTCCTCCGAAGGATTAAGGCGCTCCATCCTGCGGTGCCGGTCATCCTGATGACGGCCTGGGGGTCGATCTCCCTCGCCGTCCAGGGGATGAAGGCGGGCGCCGCGGATTTCATCACGAAGCCGTGGACCAACGAAGAGTTGCTCCACTCGATCCGGACGACGCTCGGGCTGGCTGAAATTACGAGAGATTCGTCGGCTCCTCCCCTCACCCGCGAGGAACTTGACGCAAAGTACGACTTCGGCGGGATCGTCGGCCGCGACCCAAAGCTCCTTCGCATCCTTGAGATCCTCGGAAAAATAAGCGCCACCGATGCGACGGTCCTGATCACCGGAGAGAGCGGGACCGGGAAAGAGTTGATCGCCGAGGCGATCCACCGGAACAGCGCCCGGAAGGAAAAACCGTTCATCAAGGTCAACCTCAGCGGCATCTCGCAATCGCTCTTCGAGAGCGAGATGTTCGGCCACGTGAGGGGCGCCTTCACCGACGCGCGGGAGAACCGGAAGGGCCGTTTCGAAATCGCCGACGGCGGGACCATCTTCCTTGACGAGATCGGCGACCTCGACGGCACCTGCCAGGCGAAATTGCTCCGGGTGCTCCAGGACCGGACGTACGAAGTCCTCGGATCGAGCCAGTCGCGGACAGTGAACGTGCGGGTGATTTCGGCGACGAACGCTGATCTCGCCGACCTGATCGCTCGCGGAGAGTTCCGCGAGGATCTGTTGTATCGGTTAAACCTGATCGCCCTCCACGTGCCCCCCTTGCGCGAACGCCGGGACGACATTCCGTTGCTTGCCCTCCACTTTCTCGGCAACAGCGCCGGCGTGTACAGGCGCGCGGGGCTCACCATCAGTGATACAGCCCTCGAATGGCTGAGGCAACTCCCCTGGCTCGGCAATATCCGGCAGCTGAAACACACCGTCGAACGGGCCGTGATGATGACGTCGAAGGACATTCTTGAGATTGGGGATTTCAGCCTACCGGAAAGGATGGACGGTACCGGACTGGCGCGGAGTGGCCTGCCGGCGGCTGGCACGATGACGCTCGAGGAAGTCGAACGGGCGATGATCGAGATGTGTATGAAGGAGTTCAAGGGGAACATCAGCAAGGTGGCCGAGAGCCTCGGCCTGAGCCGGGCCGCCCTCTACCGGAGGCTGGAGAAGTTCGGGATCCCGTCGTGACCCTGCGCCGCTCGTTCACCCTTTACCTTCTCGCCATCCACCTCGTTTTCGCTTCGGTTGTCACGTGGTTCCTCTGGAACGAACGGATCTGGTTGATCGCGCTCGAGGTGTTCCTCCTGCTGTCTTTTTTTGCCGCTCTCGCGATCTTCCGCGGCCTCTTCCGCCCCCTCGAACTGATCGCCTCGAGTGTGGATTTCCTCCGGGAGAGGGACTTCTCGACACGGTTGCGCTCGACCGGTCCGCCCGAGATGGATAGGCTGATCGGCGTTTACAACCAGATGGTCGACACCCTTCGCACCGAACGACTCACAATTCAGGAACAGCACTATTTCCTGGATAAAATCCTGCAGGTCTCCCCTTCAGCCATCATCATCCTCGACCACGAAGGGACAATCTCGTACGCAAACCCATCGGCCGTCTCGCTATTGCAGGTTTCGAGCGGGACGAATGGAGCGAACGGGGCGAACGGAACGGATGGTGCACTCGGGGGGAAGAAAATCGCCGACATCGGCGTCCCGTTCGCCACTCAAATGGACCAGCTGGATCCGGGGGAAGCCGCCATCTTCACGATCCGCGGCACGCGTAAAGTCCTCTGCCGTAAATCGAGTTTCCTCGACCGGGGACATTCGCGAACGTTTTATTTATTCGAGGAGTTGACGGAAGAACTGCGGAAGAACGAACGTGCGGCCTACGAGAAACTGATCCGGATGCTCTCGCACGAGGTGAACAATTCACTCGGGGCGGCGAACTCCCTTCTGCATTCCTGTTTGGTCTACGGACAGCAGTTGCGCGCCGAGGACCGCGCCGATTTCGAAACGGCCCTCACCGTGGCCATCGCCAGAACCGACCACCTGAATTCATTTATGAAGGGCTTCGCGGACATCCTCCGGCTGCCGCCGCCGCGTCGTTCGTTCGGCGACGTGCGCGTCCCTCTGAATAATATCGCGAGGCTCCTGTACGCCGAACTCACCCGCAGGAGGATCGCGGTCGCCTGGGAGGACAGGGCGGGAGCCGGGGGGGTCGGGGCGCGAGCCGGAGTGGTCGGGCTGGAAGGTGGCACGCAACCGGACCCCGTTTTGATGGACGCCCAACAGATGGAGCAGGTGTTTCTGAACGTCCTGAAAAACGCGATGGAGGCGATCGGTGAAGACGGGACCATCACGATCCGGTTGGGACGGATGATCGGGAGAATCGCTGTTTCCATCGAAGACACCGGACCCGGCATCCCCGAAGACGTCCGGCTGCAACTCTTCACCCCCTTCTTCAGCACCAAGGAGAACGGCCAGGGGATCGGCCTTACACTCGTCCAGGAAATTCTGCGACAGCACAACTTCGAGTTCTCGCTCGAGAGCGCTCCGGGGGAACGGACGAGGTTCGTGATCTATTTTTCGTAGATCGGAGATGTGACACGTATCGCCTGCATGAGTATAGATGAAAATGTCGTCTATGGAGAATCAGGTGTCTTCCGGCAAGCACTGACCCGCCACGCCAGTGTTCGAAACAGATTTTATTTCCCCTCACCCGAGATTGGTCCTGCCGCCGCTCTCCCACCGCCCGGCATGGTACGATACAGATAGGCGGTCATCGTTTCATAGACATGCCGGGTCGTGCCTTTGCCCTCGAAGATGCCGTGTGAACGATTTGGATATGCCATCATGGTGAAGAGCCTGTTGTTGGCAACGAGTTCGTTGATGATCGCCTCGGAGTTCTGGTAATGAACGTTGTCGTCTCCTGTGCCATGAATAAGAAGAAGGTTTCCCTTCAGATTCTTCGCGTGCGTGACGGGCGACCCTTCGCGATAGCCCGCGGCATTATCGTTCGGCAAACCCATATACCGCTCCTGATACACGTCGTCGTAATACCGCTGGTCGCCGACCGGCGCCACGGCTATCCCGGTTTTGTAAAGGTCCGGATACCGGAACATCGCGTTGAGTGTCATCGATCCGCCGCCGCTCCATCCCCAGATACCGATCCTCGAGGTATCGATGTACTTCCATTGCCTGACGAGGGCTTGTGCTGCGGCGGCCTGATCAGCGGAGGCGAGAATGCCAATTTGCCGGTAGATGCTTTTCCGCCAGGCCCGGCCGCGCGGCGCCGGGGTGCCGTGGTTATCAAAACTCGCCACAATGTATCCGTGCTGTGCAAGCATCAGGTGCCACAGGTATGTGCTGCCACCCCATCGGTTCTGCACCGTCTGACCGGCGGGTTCGCCGTACACGTGGATAAAGAGTGGATACACTTTGGTCGAATCAAAGTCGGGCGGTTTGATGCACCAGCCGTCGGCAAGGACTCCGTCACCGATGTCCACTTTGAAATATTGGACCGGCTGCCGTCGCAGCGCACGTATTATTGTTCGCAGAGAATCGTTTGAGGCCAGTACGCGCACGGTTTGATGCGATGGAAGCTGGACGAGATCGGTGGCTGAGGGATTATCCAGTGTGCTGAATGAATGAATCGCCCATTCCGCCGTCGGGGACATTTGATAGGAATGGGAACCCGCCTGGCTTGACGGCGATAGGCGTTCCGGCTCCCCTCTGCCATCGAGCCGCGTCCGGAACAAAAACCTTTCGGTGGGACTCTCCGGTGATGCCATAAAATACAGCCATCCACCTTCTTCGTCGATCGCAGCAATGCTGACGACATCGTACGAACCGTTTGTGACGAGTTTGGGTGTACCGCCGGAACGCGGCACGATGTATACGTGATTCCAACCGTCCCGCTCGCTGATCCAGGTGAACGAGGCGCCCGAGTTGATCCAGCGCAGGTCATCCATCACTTCCACCCAGGTGCTGTCGCTGTCGGTGAAGATCGTCTTTGTTTCGCCGGTCGCGGCGTTTCCGATCATCACATCGTTACGGTTCTGGAGCCGGTTAAGGTGTTGGAAGATGATTTCGTCCGAATTTGACGCCCATTCCATGCGGGGCAGATAGGTATTGCGCGGATCGCCCGGGATCTTCATCCACACAATCGGTCCGCCGGCCCCAGGAACAACGCCGATACGGTATGCCGAGTTCGTCTCTCCGACTTTCGGATACTTGTACCGCTTCATTTGCGGATAGAGCGAATCGGTGTAATTGACGAGGGTATACTCCTTCACGCCCCGCGTATCGAACTGCCAGAACGCGATCGATTTACTGTCCGGACTCCAGCGAAAAGCGTCCAGTAAACCAAATTCTTCCTCGTACACCCAATCGGTTGTGCCATTGACGATTTCATCGGTGCCGTCGGCCGTGAGCTGCGTGATGGAATGATCGTCAAGACTCTCCGAATAAATATTATTATTGCGCACATATCCAACGCGATTGCCATCGGGTGAGAATTTGGCGAACATCAGCGACGACGCCTCAAACGTTCTTCCCATCCGCGACAGATTGGCATCCTCCATGTTCAGGACCCAGTAATCGCCGATGGTATTCTGCCGCCACACGCGCTTGCTGTTGGTAAAGATCATCAATCGCTTCCCATTGGCAGACCAATAATAATCGGCTATCTGCATCGGCAGTGAGTCGCCGGCCGGAATTAACATCGACGACGGCACAAGTATCGTCCGCTCTCCCGAGGCCGCCTGGTACAGGACAATATCCCGGCCGTCTTTCGTCTTCTCCGATTTTTCGAGCGTCGTATATGGGCCGCCGTCCTTCATCCAACGTGCCGGGCCGAACGACTGCCCCCGAAAATCCCGCGATGAATATATTCGCTCCAGGTTCAGCAGCGACTTATTGCTGTCCTGGCTGTACAGTGCGGTCTGAGAGACAAACAACAGGGTACTCATCAAAACGACAACGCGTTCGAATGTGCGATGAAGGCTCATTGACATCTCCAGGAAGGTTTTTCAGAATGGCTTTCGGAGTCCTTGAATATAGGGGTTTCCGGAATATTGATTATTTCTTTCCCGTAGCCGATTCTATTATCGCCTCGAGATTCTGCAACTCAGGGAATTCCGGGTTCAGCGACCTCAAGCGTGCAGCGAGCGTCCCGGCATTCTGATAATCACCGGCCAGTATGTAGCATTCGGCGGCAAGAAGGGCGATCTGCTCGTTAGTAAAGGCCGAATCGAGCACCTCGTAATTCTCCCGAAGGCCTATTACGGCCACGTATGCCGCGGCTGCATCATCGTACTCCTTCAGGATCGTCAATACGTCTGCGAGGGAGAGCAGACACCGTTCATCCTGCCCGCTGGTCACCTCAACACAACGGCGGAACATCGGGAGCAGTCCCGGTACATCTGCATTCAGGCTCTCCGGTGATACCTCGCGGCGCCATTCGCCATATTCCGTTGCCAGATCAACGAAAAACCCGGGGTCATCCGGATTGAGCACCGCCAGAGCTCGCAGGGCCGCCACGCGGTCTTCCCGTGCCCCCACGTATCCCGAAATGACGGCAAGAAGTTTCAGGGCCTCCTGGTTCGAGGGATCCTGGTCCAGACATTCGGTGAGGGTCCGATATGCCATCCGGAAATCGTCCGTGGCCGTCACCGACTGATACAACGCAATATTGACCAGGTTCCCGCCGGACAAACCACGCTCGGAACGGAAGATCGAGAGCATCAACGTCGAATCGGTAACATCGTAACGCCGGTCGAGCTCCCTCGTGTATTCCACTTCGGAGTGCGTAAAGAATGAAACCGGTGCGAGGAATTCCAGCACGGGACGCTTCTCGGTATTCACGGGGCCATCCGGAAGTGTGACGGTCGTCCGCAGGTCCGCTGTAATCTGAGTCGAGAGAAATGCCGGGACGTCGTTCATCTGGATTCTCGCCAGGTCGTCACGCACGTCAGGGAGGGCCATCTTTCTCTCGAGGTCATGGAAATCCGGCTCTATCGGAGCCATCGATGCGATGAGAATGACATCTGCGCCCGTGGGAGCCCAGACGGTGACGTGATCGAACGACCGGGCGAGCGTCCGGAGCACGAGCTGGAATACTTCGTCATTGACGTCATAGGTATGGAACCACTGTGCGAGAATTCCGTCCGGAGTCAGGCGGGTCTTGCAGAGCTCGAAGAATTCCGTGGTGAAGAGATTACCGATTCCGGCGATCCACGGATTGGAAGGTTCACTGATGATGCAGGAATATTTCCGCTGATTGGATTTCACGAAGGTAATTGCGTCGTCCACAATCAGTCGGACTCTCGGATCCGCCCGGAAGTTCCGGTTTTCATTCGTGAAGAGATAATTGCATTTCACGACTTCCGGCGAGATCTCGACGCAATCGAGCGACCGGATCGGATGGGTGAGCGCCGATCCGGCCGTAATACCGCTGCCGAGCCCGATGACAAGGACATCGCCGGAATCCGGCCCCAGGAGAAGCGGAGTTTGAGCGAGGAGGATCTGCGTCGGCAGATCGTCGCCGGTGCTCGCATCCGCCTTTCCGTTGATGATCAGCGATTTTTCGGAAACTCCGTCGCTGAGGTACGTAACGACCGCGACGTTCGCCGTGACACCCTCTTCATACCAGAGGATTGTCCGTCGTTGCATCAAATCGAGAAATTCACCGTACGATCCCGGGATCTCGCTGTGGAGTATTCTGTAGACGCCGAGATTTGAGACGTTCTTGTTCCAATCGGGGAAGTACGCGAGGTACGATGTGCCCAGGAGGAAAACTCCCACGAACGTCAAATACTTCCATCGCATCCTCGTCCTGCCATCGCGAAAAAGGAGAATTAATCCCAAAATTGCATTGGCCGCGATGGCCACTTCAATCGACCGCTTTACTCCGAAAAAAGGGATCAACAGAAGTCCGGTGGCAAGCGTTCCTGCGACCGCCCCGACCGTGTTCACCGAAAAGACGCTGCCGATGCTCTTGCCGAGAACGCTGAGCTCCCCCGCGACAATCCTCCCCACCACCGGCAACGACATCCCCGAGAGGGTCGTCGGAACGATCATCAGTCCGAGGCAGAAAAGGAACTCCAGGAAAAGGAACAGGGCAAAGTTGTCGGCAGTCGGCGGAATCGCCCCGGATATCTTCCAGAGTAAATAGGGAAGCCGCTCGTAGAATGGCATCGCGACGAGCATCGACAGGGCGGCGCCGATCTGACACCAGGCGAGGGTCAGCAGCAGATTCCTTCGGCGGCAGAGCATCCGTCCCACGATCCATCCGCCGAGCGCGATGCCGCTGATGAAAGCGATCAACATCACGGTGAAGGAATAGGTGGAGGAACCGAGGATGGATGTCAGGAGCCGGATCCACGACACTTCATAGATCATTGAGATGAATCCGGAACATACCGCGGTCACGATCGCAAGCGCGACCACCCGATCGGAGAACCTCTCCGCCGGCTTTACGGCGGGTCCCGGGGGTTCTTCCGGAGATTCTTCCGGCGCATTCTTCGTCGCAGATCGCGCGACCCCGAGGGCACACAACCCGACGACGATGCTGACACCCGACGTGAGCCAGA
>JANNFI010000127.1:0-4253 GCA_031379665.1 Ignavibacteria bacterium | reverse complement strand
TCACTGCGGTCATAATAGAATCTACCTGTGGAGCAGTTAACTTCCCTATCCACACCCCTTCGACGACACCCCCATTATTAATTAGTATGGTCATGGGGACGCTGTTTACTTTATAGGTTTCCTGAAATGTAGAATCAATTCCAATGACCAAGTTGAAATCAACGGGATATTCTCTCAAGAATGACTTTGTTGGTTCGAGGGGGAATGTTGATACGCCCAGAATACTGCAGTCATTAGAATCGATGTTATTCCGAATGATTGACCAGAGACTCAAGGTTTCTTTACAATAAGGGCACGCTGGTGATAGGACGAATAAGAGATATTTCTTTCCGTTGTCCGCATATGATACTACGCTGTCCTCACCAGAGATTGTGCGCACATTAAGATTCTGGACAATGTCACCAGAGGCCAAGGTTCCGAAATTACCCCCGGAATTGAACATCGCGAGTTGGGAGCGAAGGCTTAAATTCTGTTGAATTAAATATACGACTTCAACCGATAACGCAATCATGATCACGTACGAAATATACTTTAGAAAGGATTTCAGTGACCTTTTCTGTCCTGATGGCATCATATTATCTCTCCCGACGAATGAAACGTTTAGCCTGAAGAATACTGACTGCTCAACACCATTAACTATAAATCAGCTCCGAATCCGATGATATTTTTCAAGTGCTCCCCGATCCTCCATCGCCGGGAGGATATCCCCCCGGCGGCTGCTCCCAAGTTGGATCTTCGGTGCCACACTTAATAATTTCGCTCTTGTTCTCGGCTCGGGTTTAATAGTGGTTTTCTAACCTTCGCCACTCCCGAACGCTCAAGCCCGCTGAGGCCTGGTCGCCGACAATCCACCAATTCGCCTTGCAGGTCACGGTATGCGGGCTCGCGCGTCGTTGCCTTCTGTCGATCCGGTCTCCGGAAAATCTTGTCGAAATGGGTCGTAGAACCTATTGACAATGTGATACAAGAAGGAAAGGAATGTTCGCCTCAGGCGATAGTAGGTGTATACCTATTTCGATGGGGGGTCTATACCTACCGGTAGAAATGGGTGGGGAACCCCTCGATTTGGGGCCTTGAATCTATTTCAGCTTTAGAATCCCCCGCTCGATGGCGTATCTGGTCAGTCCCGCCACGTCGTGGATCCCGACCTTGTTCATCAGGTGCTGGCGGTACTTCTCGACGGTCTTGATGCCGATGCAGAGCACCGAGGCGATGTCCTTGTTCGTCTTCCCGTTTCCGATGAGTTCCAGGAGCTCCTGGTCCCTGAGTGTCAGCTCGACGGCGCCGGGAGACTGCCTGGCGCTCAGCTCGACGAGGATCTTCTGGACCGAAGGGCTGAAGTAGACGTTGCCTTCAGCGATCTTCCGGATCGCCGTGAGGAGCTCCGTCGTCTCTGTGCTCTTCACCAGGTACCCCGCGACGCCGATCTGGATCGCCTGCTGGACGGTGGCGTGGTCCTCGTACATCGACAGGATCAAAACCTTCATCTCCGGGTGCTGCTGTTTGAGCTTCACCGCTGTCATCAGCCCCGTAAGCGCCTTCATCTGTACGTCCATCACGACGATGTCGGCCCGGATCGCCCTCAACATCTCGATCGCCTCCTCACCGCTTGAGGCCTCCCCGACGACGTCGATGTCCTCCTCGCGCGAAAGGAGCGACGAGAACCCCTGCCGGACGATCGCGTGATCGTCCACGAGGAAAACCTTAATCTGTTTCGAAGGTGTCATTGATGCCGACAGGCTGGTTGATGGTTCCATCGTCGAATGGAACGCTGGCGCGGACGCGCGTTCCACGGCCGATGGTCGACTCGATGGAGAACTTCCCGTTGATGACATTCACGCGCTCGCGCATTCCGACGATGCCGAGATGGTTACCGGCAACGTCCTGGCTCTGCCGCTCCACGTCGAACCCGACCCCGTCGTCGGCCACCTCGAGCGAGAGGTCGTCCGACTGGCATTGCATCAGGATCCTGATCTTCGTAGCCTTGGAATAGCGCGCCGCGTTGGTGAGGCACTCCTGCACGACCCGGTAGATGACGATTTTCTGGTCGTAGCGCAGAATCTCCGCCAGGTCGTCCTCGGCCATCCGCACGTCGATGCCGGTCCGCGTCGAATACTCGTCTATATAAGCCCTGAGGGAAGGAATCAGCCCCTTCTTTTCGATGTCGAGCGAACGAAATTCCTTGAGCACGGCCCTGACCCGCTCGAGGATGTTCTCGGTGATCTGCTTCGTGTCGTCGAGCCGTTGCTTGACCTGGCCATTCGGCGAGTTGAGCATTCCCCTGACGACGTCCAGGTTGACGCCAATCGCGACCAGGAGCTGGCTCACTTCGTCGTGCAGTTCGCGTCCGATACGGCGGCGGTCCTCCTCCTGCATCTGGAGGATACTGTGCGAGAGTATCGAGAGTTTCTTCTGCGCGAGCTCGGACGTGAGAAGGAGTCCCTTCGTCTTCTGTTCCATCCGCCGGAGCGAGCGGGCGAGCAGGATGTGGTCGGTCACGTCGCGGGCGATCCCCCTCACCGTCGCTTCCTCCCCGCTCGCCCGGTGGTAGGGCGAGCTGGTGAATTCGAGGATGGCCAGCGGCCCGCCCTCCTTCGAACGAAACGGCAGGATGCCCCTGGCCTCGTCCGGCGACGTGTTCAGTCGGCGGAGGTACTCTGCGTACGCCGTGCGGTACTTGCCTGGGAGGAACTCGCCGATGTTGCGGGAGCGCAGCTGATCCACCGTGGAATGGAGCAGGCCCGCCCCGCGCTGGTTGACCTCGACGATCTCCCCGGCGAGCGTGTGGACGTAGACGATGTCCGATACACCGTGGAAAAGGTCGTGGTAGCGCCGCTCCCCCTTCAGGATGAGGTCGATCTTCTCCTGGTGGTGGCGGATCCTGTTCCGCTGGTTAAGGACGACGCTGCCGATCACCGCGATGATCAGCAGGAGCGTCATCCCGGTGACCATCAGGACGATCCAGTAGGTGCCGGTGTCGGCGGTTGACATAATATGGCGAAGAAGAATCCCGTGTTCGCTATGGCGTTGATCGTCCAGTGCAATGACCAGACGGCCATCCCGTCGGCCAGTCCAAGCCTGATGAACCACTCTCCGAAAAGGTAGAGCGTAAAATCGCCCGCATACTTGAAGAGTACTGCGGTGGTGAACCAGAAAAACGACGTCCTCCAGATGGCGGGTTCAACCGTCTGGGTCGCAAGAAAGAGGGCCCGGAGGGCGATGAGGATCAGGAGGCCGTTCGCGGCCGGCGACGAGTACTGGTCGAACTGTTCGAAGGACTCGACGAGGGCCTTGCTCACGATCCAGATCACGGAATATACGACGATGACCAGCGGCGCAAGGTTCCGGTACGCCGCCATCTCAGCGAACCGCGAAAAGATGATCACGATGAAGATGAATTCTGCGATCGTGTAGAGGTGGAGCGCCCACAGGTTGTTCACGCTGTTGAACGCCAGGTAGAGCGTGAACATCTCGACCCCGAAGGAAAACACCACGTAGGCGAACAGGGCCCGCATCTCCGGCCGAAGCGCCCGGCGGCGAACCACTCCTGCGGCGATCGGCAGGAGGTTCGACATCAGTTCGATGTACGCGATGATCGGGAGCTTCACATCGACCGTTGTCGTTCGGCGGTTTAGTTACCGTTCAAAGGGCTCGATTCGTCACAGATCGGCGGGCACGGGAAACCTTTTTCGTCCAGCACCCCTAGATACATATCTTTTCCATCAACGTCAACACCCACGAGGACCAGCACCCGCCGGCCGGCCTCCCCCGTGCCGTAGTAAATCCTCATACCGACGCATCCCGGCTGCTCCAACAGTTTGACGATGGCGTCCTTTCCGAAGGCCTCGGCCTTGAGGACGCCGGACGCGTCGACCTGCTGGAATGACGTCGTGTAGAGGACGGCCGCATCGAGGCTGATGGCGTGGTCTTTGTCTGCAGTGAATTGAGTTTGCGCGACCACCGGCGAGGAGAATCCCACCACGAAAAACATCGTGAAAAAGAGAGTAATGATCGCCTGGACCCTCCAGGTCGTTCCCGGTTGAGCTGTGGCATTCATTGTGCGACCCCTTTGGAAAATGTGTGATTGAGTGATTTATTGCGCAGTCGATCCATCGAGGACAGCGACCGGGCTTCTACCCTCAATCTACATAGGGTATTCACCCCCTATCAATGGGCTCTACACCTATTTATAGGGGGAGTCTATACCTACCGGTGGTGGGGGTCGACACCGGGGTCGATGGGAATGTGCAGAA
>JANNFI010000102.1:0-8475 GCA_031379665.1 Ignavibacteria bacterium | reverse complement strand
CGGAGAGAGAGGCGCGGCGGGTATGCTGGAATGAATGACAAATAAATCATGAGTAAGTCAAGTCGACCTTGAGAATAAATCAGCAATTTCACAATCCAGTAGTTACCCCAATAACCACCACTGGTGTTCGCTTCCGGGCGGTGGGGATTCGCCCTATTGACTTATTCCCAACGAACTGCCACCTTAAATAAAACTGAATTTACTTCCTCTCTTTTGTCATCGTTGACTTCATCGCCATTAATTATGAACGATCTAAAAAAGTACATCGTAAAACGGAAGCGACGCAGTCGGGCGTTTTCTAAGAACTTCGAGTCTGGGTATGAAGCGTTTGAGTTTAGCGTTATGCGTCGGCAGGAGAGGGAACTCACTGGCAATACACAAGAAGCCGTCGCCAGAAAGTTACAGACGCAAAAGTTTACAATCTCCGATTAAACCCCCTACCACTCCACAATCTCGAAAAGCGACGTATAGTCGTCCGTCCAGAGCGGTATGCGATTGGTGATGACCGGCTGGTAGCTGGCGGCGGTGAGGGCTTCGTTCGCCTGGAGGGATGCGTTGTGCGTGAGGATCGCCCAGAACGACACCGTGCGATGGAATTCGTCTTCGCGATTGTAATCAATCACGGTCGTCCAGGGGAAGCGATAGTACTCGGCGAGCGAGGCGATCACCGGCACGAAGTTGATGTATTTGCTCGTGATGTTCATCGCGATCGCCCCGTCGGGCTTGAGGTGCTTCAGATAAATCTGGAACGATTCCCCTGTCAACAGGTGCACCGGCGGTGAATCGTTGTTGAACGCGTCCACCACCAGCACGTCGAACCCCTGCGGCGCCTCCTTCTCGAGCACCAGCCGCGCGTCCCCGATCGCGACCTCTACCCGCCCCTGTGATTTTCCGAGGAACGTGAAGTACTTCCTGGCCATCGTCTCCACCGCCGGGTTGATTTCGTAGAACCGGATCGTGTCGCCCGGTAGCGTCCAGGCGGCGAGTGTCCCCACCCCGAGCCCGATCACGCCAATCTTCAGCCCCCTACCCTTTTGACGCGGAAAGTTCGCCAGCGTCAGTCCCGCCCCACCCTTCTCCGAAAAATATGACGTCGCGAGCCGCTCGTACCGGGGATGGAGGTATTGCAGGCCGTGAAGGATCCTGCCGTGCCGCATTGTCCTATGGTGACCCTGCGAGCCGGCGCTGTCGTATTCGGCGACGGTGAGCGTGCCGTAGAAATTCCTGTCACGCGCGATGACGTGGTCGTTTCCGGTTCCCCCCGTGAACAGGGCGACTGCGAAGACGACGATCGCTCCCGTGGCGATGGCCGCCTGGAACCGCGGCATCGGCGCCTGTCCGTTGGTCGGTGTCTCGAACGACCGGACCGCCACCCACGCCGCCGGGATGAGGACCAGCGCGAGCGGGTACTCGGTGAACTCGTTGAAGAGGGCCGGAGCGATGACGGCGACGAAAAGTCCCCCGACGACCCCCCCGAGCGAGAGGCAGAGATAAAACGCCGTGAGCAGGCGCGGCGGCGGCTTCAATCGGGCGACCTCAGCGTGACAGATCATACATCCTGCGAAAAGTACCGCGACATACAACGCGATCGACAGGAGAAGCGGCGGATCTTCCTTCAGCGTCAGGATATAAAGTACGCCGCCGAACGACGCTGCCAACAGGCCGAGGAACACGCGCCGGTCGTACCACCGGGAACTGTCGAACGTCAGGATGAACGAGAGCAGGTAGACCGTCAGTGGAATGATCCAGAGGAACGGGATCGCGACGAGTTCCTGGACGATCTTGTTCGTGGTCGAGAGCAGAAGCACCGACGCGAGCGCCGGCAGGAGGATCCAGAAGATGGCCCGGTACGGGTCGCGCATATCGGTTGGGCTCCCGGCACCCTCACTCTCCTCCGAACGGCCAACCGATCGGTTTGGCAGTGCTTCGTCGCCACGGTCCCGGACGGGTCGGAGTGAGGCGAAGGCCGACAGAGCGGCGAGCAGGGCGAACGCGCCCATCCCCCACGACCATGCCACCGCCTGGGCCGCGCGCGCCAGCGCCGGCTCGACGAGGAACGGGTACGAAATCAGGCCGAGGAGCGAGCCGAGGTTGGAGACCGCGTAGAGCCGGTAGGTTGACATTCCGAACGCCCTCGGATACCACGACTGGACGAGTGGGCTGGTGGAGGCCAGCAGCGCGTAGGGCAGGCCGAGCGTCGTACTCAGGAGGCCGAGGATCTGCCACGTAGGGTCAGATCCGGTCGCCGCTTGCCACGTGTCCGCCGGGATGATCGGCATCAGGAAGAGCGAGGCCCCCAGGAGGGAACAATGGATGACCGTCTCTCGCTGGGGGTTCCGGAGTTTCCGCAGGAGGTGAGCGTAGAGGTATCCGAACAACAGGAACCCCTGGAAGAACAGGAGGCTGACGGACCAGACCGCCTGGCTCCCGCCGTACCACGGCAGGATGTACTTCGCCACGATCGGCTGGACCTGGAACAGGAGGAACGCCGAGGTGAAGATCGTGACGGCGTAGAGCACGACCGGCGGCTTGCTCCCCGTCGGCCTCTCCCCCGCCTTGCCTTTTTTCCTTGTGGACATAGAGGGGAGCATAATAACTGAAACAGTACGAATAATCAAGATCCCGCCTGCCCGCGCGCCGATTCAGGCGTTCCACCCATTGTTACCCTCCCCCGGTGCGCTTACGTTACCATCGTCCTCCCTGGGGCGGTATTTGACATTGTATACATAACGTCATATCTTGAAATGGCCGAGATTCGATGGATTCCGGAGAAGAATGCAAAATTAAAACAGGAGCGGGGCGTGTCTTTTAATGAAGCCGCGGATCTCATACTTCACGGTAAATCCCTGTTCATGGTACGAAAACGGTTGCAGGTTGACCAACCGGTATTTTTAGTATCAATACGTGGATATGTCCACGTTGTTCCGTTTATACTAAATGAAGACGGAAGTATTTTCCTGAAAACAATATTTGCCGATCGTAATTATAACCGACTATATGGTGAACAGGTGCCATGAAAATTAAACTTGACAAATACGAGCAATCCATTGCGCGGGCTGCTGAATTATACCGACCTGCTACCGCGAAGGAGCGACAAAAGATCGAACGCGTACTCGACAAGATCAGGAAAAACAGAAACATCAATATCCGACTCTCGGACGAAGTTCTCGGGGCGATCAAGAAGCGATCGCTCCGGGAAGGGATACCCTATCAGACGCTTATCTCCAGCGTCCTCCATAAATACGTTACGCACCAGCTCGTTGATGTGGAGTCGATCCGGCGCCCGATGAAAATCTCTTCCAGGAAGCGGAAACACCCCATCAGCGGTGCCACCAAACGCGCAAGCTGACGGGACTCGGGTCGGTCTGTGGCGATGTTACGGCGTCGGCCGACGTAAAATCTCGATGTAGTTCCGCGTTCGCGGCCGGTATCGGCGCGCCTCCTCCCCCCACAACGACACCGTCTCCTCGTCTGAGATCACCTCCACGATCCCGGCAAGGGTGTAACCCTCGCGCGAACGGTACGCATCGAACCAATTGAAAATTGACAGGTCGGACTCCGGACGCAGGAGCCACGAGGTCGGATGATTGACGTAGACGATGACCGGGGGTCGGGCGCGCTCGATCTCGCCTGTCATCTCCGCGCGCATCACAGCGGCGTAGGGCTGGGCTTCGACCAGGCTGTATGAATAGAGATACCCCGTCGCCGGCCGCCGGTCGGCGTAGAAATAGATCTGCGGCTCCGATCCCACGACAGCGACCCGCTCGCCGGCCCGCGTCATTGCCGCGATCATAGTGCCGATCAGCGGCGATTCCACGAAGGGATTTGCGCCGAACATCTCCCGGCTGGCCCGGTCGGTTTCTGGTGTGAAGTACACGTGAGCGCCAGCGTAGAAGGTCTGGGCGATCGCCAGGATGGCGGCGAGCGCCGTGACGGGTACGGCCAGGCGCATTGACCGTGCGTTGGCACGGAGGAGTGAGTGGATGTTTCCGAGCCCCAGTCCGAACAGCATCGCGACGGCCGGCAAAAGGAGGACGAAATAGTGCCTCCGGAAATGGAACCCCATCGCCACCGCCAGGACTGAAGCCGCGACGAATGCGATGATGAGGATCCGTTCACTTCTGGATTCTGGCCGTCTCATCAAACCGTAGAACCCGTACGCCGCAAACAGCCAAATCCCGAACGACGGCTGTACGATCGAGGAGCCGATCGACCATCCGATATCGAGCCCCTCGGCCAGGCCGATTCCCGATCCGTAGCTGAGCGCGTAGGTGACGACCCAGAACCAGAACCTGTCGAACACTCCCGCCATCCATAACCAGGCCAGCGTCAGGCCGATCGGGATGGCAACCCCAATCGAGTACCACGAAAGTCCTGACCATCGTCTGCCCTTGTCGGCCCCGATTCTGCTCACGCCGCGGCCCTCGGGCGATGGACTACCCTTCGACCCCCGGTCCCGCCCAGCGAGAGCAATCATCACCCCGCCGAGCAGGATGAAGAAGATCCCCGGTTGCTTCATCAGGAAACTCACACCCATCAGGATTCCGGCGCCCATCAATTCCAGGCGCGATACACGCGGGCCGGCCTGTCGCAGGATCAGGCACATCCCCGCGAGCGCCGGCAACAGGACGAAGTGCGTCGCGTGGGCGCTCAGGCCGAGCACCTTCGGCATTACGCTCAGCGCGAGGAAAGCCGCACTTGAAACCGCCGCGGTCATCTGCCCCCGGATTCCGCTGACGATCAAATAAATGAAAAGAGCGCAACCGAAATTGACCAGGAGCAGACCGATGTGGACCCCGGCCGGGCTCTCCCCGAAGAACTTCATCACGAACGCGTAGGCTAGATATATTCCGGGCGGTTTGAGGTTATACGCCTCGCCATACGGCGGAATGCCGTCGAGGATCATCCGACCCATCACGGCGAACTCCCCCTCGTCCCGCTCGAACGGGAGGCCGAGCATCGTCACGCGGATGTACAGCACGAGGCCTGCGACCGCGGCAAGGATTACCCAGGAGATAACGGCCGTCGTCCTGGACGATTCCCTCACAACACGACCCGTACACCGCCGTTGATCACCCTACCCTCGAGCGGAGCGTAGACCGGCACCGTCCGCGCGTCCGGGGCATCAGGCGGACCGACCACCAGGGGGTCCCAGCGGGTCTGCCGCACGTCGAAGATGTTTTCGAAATTCACGAAGAGCCGGACGATGCCGAAGGTTTTTTCCGCGATCAGCCCGTTCAGCACATAGACGGGCGAAACGTCCCGGTAGGGGTTTCGCTCCAGGAGCTGTTCGCCGGTCAAGTAGGTCTCGAACCCAATTTTCAGCCCAGCCTCCTCGTTTTCGTAGAAGAGGACGGCGCCGGCCGAATGGCGGGGATTGAGGGTGAGTTCGGTGACCGTGCCGCTGTCCTCGCGCGTCGCGTATATGAAGGTGTACCCGAGGAAGAGTTTGAAATCGCGGTAGCCGGTCTTGAGAGACAGCTCACCACCGCGGGCGAGGAGCGGGCCCGTCGCGTTCCGGAAATAAATCATTCCGCCGTTCATCAGGGAATCCTCGTCGGTGAGGAGCGTGTGGGAGATCCGCGAAAGGTAGAAGGCGGCGTTCACGCCGAGCGTTACGTCATCGGTGAGGAGCGTGTTCCAGTTGACGTCGAACGACGCGCTCACGGCGCGTTCCGTCACGGCGTCGCCGATCGGCTGGACGTTCCTGAAGCCCACCTCTTCCGCCTCCTCGACGAAAATCGTCGGCGCCTTGAACCCCGACCCGCCGCCCGCCCTGATCGTGACTTCCGACGAGGGGGCAAACTTCACGGAGAGGCGCGGCGTGAAAAACGTGCCGTAGATATTGTGGAAGTCAAACCGGCCGCCGGCGAGGGCCGTCCACACGGGCGAGATTTTCCATTCGCCCTGCGCGAAGAGACCGGTCGTCCGGTAGATGTAACTCCTCGATGCGCTGATGCCGGGCGTCCGGTCATCGAAATCCTCCAGGTTGAACGCCGCCCCGAGCAGGAGCGAATGTCCACCTTCGAACGGCTCGACGTACTGGGCGTCGGCGAACGCGAACTCCTGCGTCGCGTTGAAGGGAGAGGCGCCATAGGCCGCGTCCCGTTTCATCTGCATCCCCGCGAGTTTGATTCCCATCGTCCTCCCGCCGTCGAGCCGGAGGTTTACCTCGGAGGATGCGTCCCACCGGCGGGTCTCGATCTGTTCGGTATACGGCGGCGGACCCGATGCCGGCACGGCGACGCCCATCCACCCGCCATTTCGGTCCTCGGTGAGGTAGCCGAGGGTAAGGCGCGCGTCGCCGTCCTCGCCGAGCGAAAGTTGAAGTTTCGGCGAAACGCTTACGCGGTCGTACCCGGCGATGTCCGCGAACAGGTCGCCGTCTACGTCGTAGAGGTCCTGCGTGTTGCCGCTCGCGAACACAGTAAACCCGAATGATTCGGCCGGCCGGGCTGAGTAGAAGAGCGCCGCGTCTCTCCCCTCGGCCGTGGTCGCGTTCAGGAGGCCGCTGAATGTCGAACCTTCGTCAGGGGGATTCTTCGTCAGGAAGTTCACAACACCCGAGATGGCGTCGGGTCCGTAAAGCGTGCTGGTCGCCCCCTTGATCACCTCGACCTGCCGCAGGTGCAGGGGCGGCAACTGAGTGATGGAAAAGCCGGCCGAGAGTCCGCCGAAATTCGGGATGCCGTCGGTCAGGAGCTGTGTGTACCGCCCGCTGAGCCCCTGGATGCGGAGGTTCGCGGAGTTGCTCGACGCGGAGGTGGTCTGGACCCTCATCCCCGTCGATTCGTTCAGGAGCATCGCCACGCTCGACGGCGTCATCAAGAGTTTTTCTTCGACTTCCTCCTCGGGGATGACCTCCACCCTCACCGGCACGTCGGCGATCGAACGGACGGTGCGCGTTCCGGTCACCACCACCTCTTCGACTTCGGTGTGGGACGGCTCGAGCCGGAGTTCGATGGTGAGCGTTTCGCCGACCGCGATAGTCACCTCGATTTCGGTCTGGGCAAAACCGATAAGCGAGGCCCTGATCGTATGCTCTCCGGGAGGGATTCCGACAATCAGGAATGCGCCTTGATCGTCGGTGGCGGCGCCCGCTGTCGTCCCTCCGACTACGACGTTCGCCCCGGGGAGCCCCGTGCCCTGCTCGATGTCGAGGATTCGGCCAGAAATTGAGCCCGTTTGAGACACGCCGCGGGATGCTGCGAGAAAGAGGAAGAGGATGAGGAAGAGCGAGAGGGCCGTGAGTTTCATTCCTGGAGCAGGGACGGGTATTGAGACGACGGAATTAATTCAACGAAAATACAAAAAAAAAGGGAAGGAGGGTATTACCTCCTTCCCTTCGGTAGCCCATCCGGCCATCGCATTGAGGGGCCGGCGGGCGCACTGCCCCCAGTTTACCTCACGAGCGCCATCTTCCTTGTGCTCTGGAATTTGAACGCGCCCGTCGACGGATCGGTCACCTCCAGGCGATAGAAGTACACGCCGGTGGCGAACGCTCCGGCGTCGATCGTCGCCGAATGGTGTCCTGGGCCGTACGCGCGCCGGTCGAGGACCCTGGCCACTTCCTGTCCGAGGACGTCGAAGACCGCGATCGTCACGACCCCCTCCTCCGGAATATCGAACTCGATCTTCGATGTCGGGTTGAACGGATTGGGATAGTTCTGCGAGACGGCGTATTCCGTCGGTAGAGTACCCTTGCCGTTTACCACCAGCGCCAGCGGCGAACCCGCCGGAACCGGGATCGTGGACTCGCCGTTCAGATCCACTCTCCTCGGGCGGGAGCCGTCCGAGTACTCGAGCACGTAACTCCCCGTCGCACCGCCTGCGATGTTACTCAGAACGGTGAGCGCAGATCCGTCCGACTGCACCTGGATCGGCAGCCGGAGGTCGGTGGCATCGGCCGCGTGGACCTCCACGATCCGTTGCGTGGCGAACCTGGCGTCGAATGTCCCCTCAGGCGGGAGCGGCGGCATCTCGTAGAGCTCCGGACGGAATTCGCCTCCTGGTGACGGTCCGAACCAGAGCGTCTGGCTCCGGCCAATCACGTCGCGCACGGTGAGCGAGTTCATACCGGCCGGGATGGCCGAGGCCCCGAGAGTTACAGGCTGCTTCGGCCAGCCGCCGTAGATATGGATCAGCGATCCGTCCGACGACACCTTCACCCAGTACCCTATGCCCGGCGCGAGCTTCGTGGCAACCTTATAGCTCGTGTCGAAGTAGAAGTAGGACGACGTGACGATCCCTGGCGGATCCTGCACGATCGAGCCGGTGTGAATGGTGTCGCTCAGCGACCCTACGATGTTCCATCCCTTCTTCACCTCGGAGGTGTCCTGCAGGTTGAGTATCCCGGGCAGTGCGACCGTCTGCGCTGAGTCGAACTTCAGCCAGAAGCCGACGCCCGTCCAAATACTGTCCCTGGACACGTATCCCCCGTCGAACATGAACGCGTTGGAAGTCGCCGTCGGGTAG
>JANNFI010000126.1:0-12566 GCA_031379665.1 Ignavibacteria bacterium | reverse complement strand
CATCGCGCGCAGCTCGTCGAACCAGCCCGTCACGACGTTGATGGTCGAGGGCGCGCTGACGCCGGTGACGACCTTGATGACGGCCCAGCGCATCCCCACGGGGTCGAACGAAGCGTCGACGATGTTCGCCTTCACGGAGCTCTGGTCCCCAAGGAGTCGCGGCGGTCCCGGATCGAGGGACGAGCCGGTCTTCACGGGGACGGCCATCACCTTTCCGGAATCGGCGAAATACAGAATTTCACTTCCGTCAGCGTTCCATTCGAAGACGCCGGAACCGCCGCTGGTGATCTGCCATTTTCCTTCCCCCCGTGGAAAGGGAACGACGTAGACTTCAGACGAGCCGGATTCCCCGGAAATGTACCCGATCCATCGTCCGTTCGGTGATACCTTTACCTCGAATTCTTCGAACGGGGTCTGGAGCACCGGCCACGGCTTCCCCTGGCTGTCGGGAGACACCGCCCAGACATCGGACTTTCCGCGATCGTCACGATAATACAGGAAGTGCTTCCCGTCTGGTGAAAATCCGGCGGGAAAGAGGTTATGACCCTTCTCCCCGAACAGTTTTTCCTCCTTCCCGGAGCCGTCCCACGAGCGCCAGTGGATTTCGATTTCCCCCTCCTTCTCCGCGAAGTACGCGACTCTTTTCCCGTCCGGGCTCCAGGTGGGGTTGCCGTGGTTCCCGCCCCCGAACGTCAGGCGCTGCATCGTCGAACGCGTGATGTCGTATGTCCAGATGTCGTTGTTGGCGGCGTTGATACTCAGGGCAAGCTTCGTGCGGTCGGGTGAGAGCGAGATGTTGCCGAACGCCGCGGGCGTCTTGATGAGCGGCGTCAGTTCTCCGTTCATCGAAATCCAATCCACCGACAACTCCCTCGAGGGAGCCGGGCCGCCTGGAGCATACACGAGCGTGCCTTTGCGTGAGACGGCAATGCTCGCGGCACCCGACTCCATCATGCTCATCCCGCCGGCAAACAACTTGTGCGTGGGTCCGGTGAGCGCCAAGGAACCAACGTCGAACGGGACGACAAATATTGATCCGCCCCTGACGTAGACGATGTGGCCCGTGGGAATGTACCGGGCGTATGATCCCCCCTCAATCAGTATTTTCTTTTCGCCCGTTCCGAGATTGATGACGATAATGTTTGCGTCGTCGAAGGTCGCGGTTGTCTTGTATTTCACCGTCACCAGCATCGCCTTTCCGTCCGGAAGCACTGAGGGGAAGCGGTGGCTGATTTCACCCAGGGCAGGGTCGGGAGTGGAAACCGTCACCGTCGAATCCCTGTCCGCGAGGATTTTCACGACTCCGCCCACCTGTCCGCCAGCCATGTAAATCTCGCCGCCCGGCCCCCAGCTGATCCCGCGGGGGTTCTGCGCGGCCGAAATCCGGATCGGCGCGCCGCCGTCGGTCGATATTTTGTACAGGCTCCCGTTATTGAAAAAATAGAGCCATTCCCCGTCGGGAGAAAAGTAAATGTCTTCGGCGTCCACTCCCGGGAGCGGCTTCGATTCGAAACTGTCGAGACGCCGGAGAAAAACCTGATGAAGTCCGGCTTGCTGATTGAATCCGCTGTAGGCGATCGTTTTTCCGTCCGGGGAGATGTCGATGGGGGAGCCGAGCCAGTTCAACTGCAACTCGTATCCCTTCTCGAGTTCAATGGTGGTTCGGGTGATGCTCCCTGCGACGGGGGCGACAGGCGTCCACGGGCTCCAGAGGTAAAGAAACGTCAGCGCGAGGAGCGAAGTGATCGCCGCGAGGGCGGGGAAGAATTTTGAACGGCCTGCGCCGGACGACGCGCCTGCAACCTCCGAAACACCGGATGCCGTGTCCCTGAAGCCGGAGGATTGTCCGGATCCCGGCCGCGAGGCAGGTTGGACTACCGGTCTCGACGCGGTGATCCGGCTGACCCGCTGCCGGCTCGACTCGCGTTTGTACCGTTTCAAGTCGACCCCGACTTGCTTGATCGACTGCGCCCGTTCGTTGACGTCTTTTTCGAGGCACTCGAGGACGATCGCGTCGAGGCTCGGATCGATCTCCGGGTTCACCGACGACATCGGCGCGGGGTCCACGTTGACGATTTCATAGGCCAGCGCCGTCTCGTGAACTCCCTTGAACGGAAGCTGGCCGGTGAGAAGTTCGTAGAGCAGGACGCCGAACGAAAAAATGTCGGAGCGGTGGTCGGCGTCCATCCCCTGCACCTGCTCGGGGGACATATAGCCGGCAGTCCCGACGGTGCTCCCCTGTTTCGTCAACCGGTCGATCTTGCTGGAGCTCGCGCGGAGCTTCGCCAGCCCGAAGTCCATGATCTGGGCGACGCCGTCCTTGCGGAGCATGATGTTTTCCGGTTTGATGTCGCGGTGGACGACGCCCCTGTCGTGCGCCGCCGCCAGTCCGTCGGCCACCTGGATGGCGATGTCGAGGGCCTGCTTCTGGGTGAGTGTGGAAAGTTTTTCGCGCAGGGTCGCTCCCTCGACGAGGGCCATCGCGATGAAGAGTTGTGCGCTCCCCTTGCCGTCCGGGGGCTGGTATTCTTCGATGCCGTAAATCGTACAGATGTTCGCGTGGTCGAGGGATGCGGCGGCGCGTGCCTCCTGCAGGAATCGCGCCCTGTCCTGCTCTGAGGCCGCCATCTGTTGCGGAAGGAATTTCAGGGCGATCGTACGGTCGAGTTTCGAGTCGTGGGCTTTATAGACGACGCCCATCCCACCCTCACCGATCTTTTCGAGGACCTTGTAGTGCGATATGGTCTGGCCGATCATACGCCAGGAACGATACGTTAATGAGTGAGTGCCGGTGATAAAAATGAGGAATTTTCCCCTGATTGGGGAAAATTAATGAAGATACAAGATATTGATAATAGGAGGGATAATCAATACCGGAATCATGAATTGAAGGGGGATTTGCCTCTAAAACAGCCTGAATTCGTTGAAAACATCAATCCTCTCCGCGGCGGAGCGGGGAGGCTGTCGTTTAAGCAGAACCATTCTGCCCGTGGCGTTGAACGACCCGGCGAGCATGCGGTAAAAGTAGATTCCGCTCGGAGATCTTCCGGCGTCCCAGACTACCGCGTGTGTGCCGGGAGCGTGATGAAAACCTCCTCCGCAGACCCTGCCTGGCCTGCCATCATCAGCTTCGGTACGCAGAGTACGAACAAAAAGTAGAGTGCCCCGTGGAGGAAGGAGAAACCGATTCCGGCCAGAAAGAAGAACGCAAGATTTCCCGGGATCAGCGGCCGGGTCGGCGGAACGGGCAAAAAAAATCCCGCTCGTACGGAGCGGGATCGTTATTCGCGGTGAGAGCAACGCTTAGTGCTCGTGGGGCTTGCTGGTGTCCTTCTTCTCTTCCATTTTGTCCATCTTCATCTCTTCCAGCATTTTTTCGGGTTTCATCATACCCTTCACATCCGCGTCCGACATATCCTTCTGATGATGGGTCTTCGCGTGCATCTTCACCATGCCGGTCAGCTCGGCCTCGTCGTGGCTCGTGACACGAAACCCGCATGCCGGATCGCACGACACCGACTGCAATCCCGACTTTCCCATCTCATCCATCTTCTTCATGTTCTCCTGGCCCATCTTCTTCATCTCCTCTTTTTTCGCCTTCATCTCGGGCTTATCCTGCGCGATGACCGATGCAGAAAAAGCGAACACGAGCGTTACGGCGAAGAATGCCGTCAGTAAGGACTTCATCATGGAACCCTCCTAAAATTTGTTAGTGGTGAGTGATTTATGTGTCTCCAGGCTCCCCGTCTAAGACCCACAGGATGTGCCGGGAAATCCAGGGAGGCAATCTGCAATATGCGAAGAACAATGGTGCCGGGGTAATAGTTCACACACGCCACCACTTTTTCAAATATTGTCTGGTCACCCCTTTTCGGCCTTAGAAGAATTTTCCCGCGAGACGGGAAAAGTTATGGAGTTACAAGGTATTGATAATATGGGGTATAATCAATACTACACTGAGTATTATTGAGGAAGGATAACCGCAAAATCGACCGGATTTCAACGATAATTCGGACCACCGCGAGGACGATCGCGAATTACGATTTCACGGAAAAATGAAGATTTTAACCGACTGGCAGAACCGGATTTTCACCGCGTCATTTCAAGAGAAGCATCTTGCGGACTTCGCGATGCGGGCCCGCGACCAGGCGCGCGTAGTAGATGCCGCTCGGAAAACCGGTCGCATTCCACCCTATCGAATGGTATCCGGCCTCAGTGTGAGCGTCGACCAGTTCCGCGACCAGTTCCCCGGTGGCATTGTACACGCCGAGCCGCACTGCGGTGCCCCGGGGAACCTGGAAGCGGATCTCCGTGGATGGATTGAAGGGGTTCGGATAATTCTGTTCGAGTGCGGCGCGCTCCGGAACAGCGGGGCCGGTCGCGACAATGTCCCCGGGCGGGGGCGGCGGTACAACGCCATCGGTGACGGGCCTCAGGGCGCTGTGCGACGCGAACGGACCTGAAATATTTAATACCAGTTTTCCCGGCTGGTCCATCCTGATCCAGTATCCCTGACCCGGGCGCAGTGTGTCTTCGGTATGAAACCCACCTGAAAACCCATAGAACGGCGACGACGTCAATCCACCCGGGACCGTGATGACGGAAACCACCGGCAGCGGTTGGCTCAATGCGCCCACGAGGTTCCACCCGGCCAGGACGTCGATCGTATCGAGGAGCCGCTTCGTTCCCGCGATCGGGATCGACGCGTCGGGGGCGAGGCGAACCCAGTACCCCCTGCCGTATTCGAGCGTGTCTTCGCCGACGTAGCCCGTGTCGTAGCGGTAGAACGGGGTCAGCGCGCCTGGATAGACGACCGCAGCGTTACGGTCCGCGACGTTTCCCGGGAGCGACGCCAGGTTCCACGCGGCCGTCGCCGAGTAGAGAAAGGTGTCGAGCGCTGTGTAGAACGACCGCGTGGCCGACCAGGGGCTCACACCCGCCGGGTGCTGCGCCCTCGTCCTCCAGAAATACCTGACCTCTGACTGGAGCGACGAAGAGGTCAGCCCCGTTTCCGTCAGCGTGGAGTCGTCGAATTCCACCGTAACGAAAAGCGAGTCGGTGCCGTACTGGAGGCGATAGGCCGTCGCCGGGGGCGAGGGCGCCCATTCGAACGAGACGATGGTGAACTGCGACGACCCCTCGGGCGGTTCAAGGAGCGCCGGTGCGGCGATGACGGTCCGGAATCGTCGGAACGCGGTGTAGGTGGTCTGTCCGCCGGCATTGAAACTGCGCGCACGCCAATAGTAGGACTGGTACGATCCGAGGCCGGTTACGATGATCGACGTATCCGGAATGACGAGATCCCGGACAAGCGGCGGAATGAAAAGGCTTTCCGCGGAAACCTGCACCTGGTACGTCGCGGCCCGGTCGGCCGAAATCCACACGAGCGTCGCCGGTACCCCGACGTTGATCTCTTCGTCGGACGGTGATGCGAGCGTCACGGCGCCGGGCGCCTGGATGATTGTGGTGAAACTCCGGAGCGCCGAAGCCGGACCCGGACCCGTGAAATTTTCAGACTGGACGTCCCAGAAATACTGCGTCAGGAACGGAAGTATGCCGGGATTGATCGTGGTATCCGCGACGCTGGTGTCGAGCAGCGTCGTCGCGAAGAGCGAATCGGAGCCGAGGCGGACGCGGTAGCTGGTGGCCCTTGCGGCGCGTGCCCACCGCAATTGCGAGGACACCGGAGTGTTCACGGCGCCGTTTGCAGGAGCTATCCCCTGCGTCGCGGCCGGCAGCTGGACGTCGTTATCGAAATACCGGGTGGCGGACCAGATTGACCCGTGGATCGATCGGGCCGGCGTGACCCTCCAGTAGTAACGGTCCAGGTTCGAGACCACTCGCACGAAGGCCGTCGTATCGCCGCCGGCGATTGTGTCCGCGACGATGCCACCGGCGAACCCCGGATCGGTTGAAACCTGGATGCGGTAGGGCGGGTAGTGGAGCGACCGGTTCCATTTCAAAAGGACGTCCGGGGCATCGTTCAGGTACCCGTTGCCCGGCGACACGGGGGTCACGGGCGTCGAGTCGTTCTCCACCACCACAAGATGCCTGTCCGCGGCGACGCCGGTGAATGTTTCCACGTTGCCAGAAGGCCATTCGATGACGAGGCTGTCCACCGAGACGGCGTCGAGGAGACCGAAATGGAGTTGGAGGTTCTGCCCACAGTAACCGCTCTGGCCCTCCACGACGCGCAGCTGCCACACCGGCGTCCCGTTCAGCACGGCCCTCGCCCTGACCTTCGCACCGATGGCCGCCGCATTCGAGGCCGTACCGCGAAGGTCGAGCGTGAGCCAGTGGTTCAACGTGCCGTCGTTGCTGTAGAACGCGTTAACCTGGCTTTCGTTCCGTGTGCGCGCCGTGAAGAGGTCGAGGTCGCCGTCACCGTCGTAGTCTCCCCAGCTCGCCCCGTAGATGAAACCGGCATCGGTGACAACCGGCCCGGTGAGCACCCGCTCCAGCCGGGCCGTATCGGTCTCGGTGAGCAGGTTCTTGTACATAAAATTCACCGTGGCCCCGCCGGAGTACGCGTGCGTGACGATGAGGTCCTGGTCGGCGTCGTTGTCGAAGTCGCCCCAGTGCGCCGACGCGCCGTATCCCAGGTCCGTCGCGAGCGGGGTTGCGGTGTCGGCCGTGAATACGCCGCCGCCGCCGTTGACGAAGAGCGCGCCCGGCTGGTTCGTGTTGTTGGTGACGAAGACGTCCTGGTCGCCGTCGTTGTCGTAGTCGGCCCAGGAGCCGCTCCAGCTCGAACCTCCCGCGTTCACAAGCGGACCGGTGAGCACCCTCTGGAACGTGTCGACGCCCGACTCGAGGAGCATGTTCCTGTAGAGGAATTCGTTTTCGTTTCCTTCGTTCGTGACGAAGAGGTCAAGGTCGCCGTCGTCGTCGTAGTCCACCCAGTTCACCCCCCTCGAGGTCCCGGCGTCCGTCGATTGGCGGCCGGTCGTGATCTTGACGAACGCGCCGGCTCCGGCATTTTTGTAAAGAAAATTGAGCCTGTTGCCGCCGCTGTTGGCGACGTAGACGTCGACCAGCCCGTCGTTGTTGTAATCGCCCCAGCTGGCGGTTTCCGAGTAGCCGCCGTCGTTCACGGCCGGCCCCGAGAGGATCCTGGTGAACGCCCCGTTCCCGTCGTTATGGTAGAGGAGGTTGTTCTGGTTGTACCAGTTCGCGACGAACGCGTCAGGGTAACCGTCGTTGTCGTAGTCGGCCCACGTGCTGCCGTCGGAGGAGAGGCCGTCCTGAGATATGACCAGCCCGCTCATCCGGGTGAAGGAAAATCCGGGCCCGCCCTCGTTCCGGAAGAGGACGTTGTTCTGTCCCCCGGCCAGGCCCCGCGTGACGAAGAGGTCGAGGTCGCCGTCGCGATCGTAGTCGACCCAGTTGACGCTCCGCCAGGCGCCCGTTTCCGTGACGGGGGGACCGGTCGTGATACGGGTGAAACTTTGCGATGGCGATTCGACGGCGGCCGCGAGCAGGAGGATGGCGAGCGTCGCGATCGACGCGACGGATCTGCCGGAAGTACGAGGACTGTTCGGCGCGCCGGGCGTGATGAAGATGATGGAATTATCGTTTGATGGTTCCCGCTGCATTGTCGTCGCCCGTGGTTGGTTGACCTTTATTTTCCTTCAACCTACGCCGTTTGGGCCTGTTCTTCAAGGGCGGAGCGACGGGATGTTGCGGTGGTGCGGCGGGGGGTTGGCGCAATGATGCGCCGGGTGTAGGGTGGTTCAGCTTGCGGACTGGAGCGCCGCGAAGACCTGTTCCCTGAGCGTCCTGCTGAGTGAGAGCTGCACTCCGTTCTGCAGCACGACGACGTGGTCGCCGTTGACGAGCGGACGGAGTTCTCGGATGCGCTGAATCCTGACGATGGTGGAGCGGTGGATGCGGATGAACTCGGAGGCGTCGAGCTTCTTTTCGAGGGCCGACATCCGCTCCCTGTGGAGATGGACCTTCTGAGCGGTGTGAAGCTTTAAATAATCGCCGTCGGCCTCAATCCAGTCGACGTCGGCAACCGGGACGATCGTGACCTTTCCCACCGACCTGATGACGAACCGCTCGAGCCGGTCGCCCGAAGGCCGGATCGATCGGATGAGGGCTTCCACCTTCTTCTCGAGCGCGCTCCGGTCCGGTTGCTTCAGGATTGCCGCCGCCCTTCCGACGGCGACGTGAAGCCGCTCGGCGGTCACCGGCTTCAGCAGGTAGTCCACCGCGTGCACGTCGAAGGCCCGCATCGCGTGCAGGTCGTAGGCGGTCACGAAAACGGTTACGGGCATCCGCGCGACCCCCACAGCTTCCACCACCCCGAATCCGTCGAGGCCGGGCATCTGGATGTCCAGGAACGCGACGTCGGGCCGGCGATCCTGGATCATTTGCACAGCCTGGATGCCGTCCTCGCACTCGGCGACAAGCTCGATGGCCGGCTCGCCGGCGAGCAGTTTCTTGAGGCCCTTTCGCGCCAGCGGCTCGTCGTCGGCGAGCAGGGCGCGGATCTTTCCCGCGCTCACCCGGCCACCCCCGCTGCGGGCGCGTCGCCGGCTTGCTTGTACGGTATGGTCAGGGTCACGCTCGTTCCGCCGCCCCCCTCCCCGGCGACAGAGATCGCCACCGACTGGTTTTCCCCGTAGAGCTGCTGGAGTCGCGCGCCGGTGTTCGACAGGCCGAGCCCCAGGCCGGGGGTGGGACCGGGGACCGCGTCCCGGCCCTGTCCGCGGCCCTGGTTTTTCCCCGGACCGGAGTTGTCCACGCGCAGGACCAGCCGTCCGTTCTCGCGATACGCGGAAATCGTGATCGTCCCCGGCCCGGGGAGGGCGTCGATGCCGTACTTCAACGCGTTTTCCACGACCGGCTGGAGCATGAGGTACGGAACCGCGGCGTCGAGAGTTCCCCCCTCGATGTTCCTGATGACGCTCAACCGTTCCCCGTACCGCGTTTTCTGGATGAGGAGGTAGTTGTCGAGGAACTCCATCTCACGGCGGAGCGGCACCTCCTGCGTCCGGACGTTGTCGAGGGCCAGCCGGAGCAGGTCGCTCAATTGCGACAGCGTCGTTTTCGCGGCGGCGGGATTTTCGTCGATGAGGACGGTGATGGCGTTTAACGTGTTGAACAGGAAGTGGGGATGCATCTGCATCTTGAGGGCGTTCAGCTTCGCTTCCGTGAGCTGGACCTCGAGCTGAACGGCACGCTTTTCACGCTCGATCGAGAGGGTATGATAATCGTAGGCGTGGCTCACGACCACGAGGAAGCCGAAGCTCAGGAACCTCCAGGCATGGCCGAGACCGGCAAGTGTCGCCAGGAAATCGTCGGCCGTGAGAATCTGTCCGGTGGTCATCAGACCCGGCATGCTCATCGAGAAGAGGATGTAGAGCACGCCGTGGACGAGGGAGAGTACGATTCCGGCGACGAAGTAGAGGGCGATGTTCCCCGGGGTGAGCGGCCTCCCGGCGGTCAGGCGCAGGATCCCGATGGCGAGCGTGATCCAGATGCCGGCAAAGCCCGCGAGGTCGAGGAGGGAACTGATGATCTCAAGCGGCATCCCCCTCTGGAGGTCGAACGTGACGCGCTGGATGACGAACGCCAGATTGGTGACGAGGTAGAGCCCCGCCATCACACGCCATTTTTTCCAGTCGAGGCCCGGCCCGGGGGATTTCATTTCTCAATGTAGCAAGATGGTCGGACCGTATCAAACGGAGCTCGACGAACCGTGGGCTCAGTGCGTCGACCCGTTGGCAGGGGTAGTGGGAAATTCCCCAAATTGTTCATCCACCGCGATCCCTCGCTTCTCCGGAAAAGTCCTCCGAACACCCCGGATGGGGCATCTCAGTGTGATGGTCGTCATTTCCGTCAGGCCGGAAGCCGTTTCTACCTGTTTTCCGTCAAGATACGCTTGCTTCTCACGACCATCATCATTTTATTGGGATACCTAACTGCCCCAATGGATAGAGTATTCAATAACCAGCGCCCGGAGATCGACCGACCGGGATCGACCTCGGAACACCCTTCCGAGGTCCGGCCGCCCCGTACCATCTGCGCCATCACGTATCTCTCCCGGCCGCAAAACCTCCCGCCGTTTTATAACGCCGCGCAGTCGCTGACGCGCTCGGGTTTCCGCGTTCACGGCTACGGGACGCTCGGGAAGGTCGGCAACCTGCCCATCGAAGAGATCACACCCGGGTTCACGTTCTCGCGGATCGGGATCAACAGCCGTTCGTTCTTTCTGAGGCTGCCGGGCAAACTTGGGAACAATTTCCTGACCGCCGGGCTCCAGTACCTGTTTTCATTCGCCGAGTATAACGTCAAGATGTTCTTCAAAGCCCGGAAATGTCAGGCCGACCTGGTGGAGGCCCACGACCTCCCGTCGTTGCTCTGTGCCCTCCTCGTCGCGAAACTCCGGCATCGTCCCCTCGTGTATCATGCCCACGAGCTCTGGTCCGAGATGGGCACCCACATCCGTTTCAAGGGTTTCTGGCGCTGGTTCGAGAAACGGCTCATCGGTGGAGTCGACCTGATCGTCGTCCCGGAGGAAAACCGGGCGCGCATTTACCGGGACGAATACGGGGCCCGCGATCTGCCGCTCGTCGTGGCAAACTGTCCGCCGTTCAAAGAGACGCACGCCGGAACCGCCCTCGCCGACCTGTTCGCCTCGCGGGGAACACGCGTCTCCTGCATGGTGCTATACCAGGGGGTGATCAGCAGCGAACGATGCGTCGACGAGATCGTCGCCGCCGCCGCCCATTTCAGGGACGGTGTCGCGCTCGCGCTCATCGGGCAGGGATTCGGTGAATGGGCCGACCCACAATCGCGGATGCCGTCGGGCGGCCGCGTCCTGTACCAGCCGCACGTCCCGTACGAAAAGCTCCTCGATTACACCGCTTCGGCGCACATCGGACTCCTGTTCTACCGGAACACCTGCCGCAACAATTATTATTGCGCCCCGAACAAGCTGTATGAATATATGATGATGGGCCTCCCGGTCATAACGCCGAATTACCCCGGCCTCGTGGGTTTCGTCGAAGGCCAGAACATTGGTATCTGCGTCGACCCCGAGGATCCCCGTGCCATCGCCGACGCCGTGAACCGCATCGCCGGCGATGAGACTCTTCGGCAGACGATGCGCGAGAACTGTCTCCGCCTGGCGAGGGACCGCTGGAACTTTGAATCAGAATTCACCCGCCTGCACGCGGCCTACGCCGCCCTCCCGCACGCGGTGACAAGCCTGGCGGCTGTCGCCCCCGCGGCCATCGTCCCGATCGCCTGACCGGCCCCTCACCCGCCACATCCACCGAGACTCGCCCGCACCCATGTCCGCGTTGAAGAAGATCGGAACGGTATCGAAGCTCCTCCTGCAGCCGGATTTTTATTATCTGATCACCCACCCCGACGGGGGGTCGGGCGCATCGGACAACACCGCAGCCGCAAAGGCGGCGGTGGACTGGTTACTCAAGGCCAACGGGGTCTGCGGCGGCCGGGGTTTTTCGAAGCTCTATTCGCTCAAGAACGGATGGTTCGGTCCATACGCAGAAACGACCGGGTACATCATCCCGACGCTCTATGACTTTGCCTCGCAGAGTGATTATCGCAGGGACGAGATCCGGGCCGCCATTCGTACCTCCCTCGATTTCCTCATAGCGAACCAATATGCGAACGGTGCGATCGGCGACTCGTGGTCGTTCGATCCGCTGGTCTACGAAACGCGGTCCCCGATGGTCTTCGATACCGGGCAGGTGCTGTTCGGCTTCCTGGCCGGGCACGCGGCCGACGACGACCCCCGCTGCCTCGCGAGCGCGTGCAGGGCCGGAGACTGGCTCCTGAAGGTGCAGGAGGCGGACGGGAGCTGGAAACAGTTCACGTTCAGCGGCAAGGCCCGGACCTACTACTCGCGCGTGGCCCACGCCCTGGCGGAACTCTGGAAGGTCACCGGTGAGGAGCGGTACCGTGAAGGGGCATTGAAGCAACTCCGGTGGGCGGTCCGCCAGCAGACGAAGCAGGGTTCGTTCACCAACTGCTCTTTCGACGACGATGACAGGACCGTTCTGCACGTGATCGCCTACACGCTCGACGGACTCTGGAAGGCGGGAGATGTCCTGGGCGAGAAGGAGTTTCAGGACTCGTCACGCCGTGGCGCCGTGGCCCTCGTGCGGATCCAGGAAGCGAAGGGCGTCATCGCCGGGCACTACGACCCGCAGTGGCGCGCCACGCACCCCGCGCGCTGCCTCACCGGCCTCGCGCAGATGGCCGAAGTGTGGCTGCTCATCCACCGGGCCGACCGTGACCCGTCGCTCCTGAGTGCTGCGGACGCCGCGATCGCATTCCTCAGGCGGAAACAGATCATGGCCCCGGGGCGGAAGAATATGTACGGCGGCCTCACCGGCAGTCACCCGTGGAACGGGCCGTATTTTTCCTGGGCGATCCCGAACTGGCCACAGAAATTTTTCATCGACGCCCTCCTGTTGAGGGAACGCATCCGGGCGACCCTCATCTGACCAGCAGCATTTTCCTCATCGTCGTGAACGAGGCGGTCCGGATCTCGGCGAAATAGACGCCGCTCGGGAATCCCGAGGCGT
>JANNFI010000078.1:0-3154 GCA_031379665.1 Ignavibacteria bacterium | reverse complement strand
AGCTCCGTGAAGGCGAACATCGTCGACGCTTCGTTCGACCCCGTGGGGATGCGCTGGGCCGTCATCAAGGTCGTCACCGGCGTCAGCGCGCCCTCGACCATCAACGTCGTGACGGGCTGGTTCGACGAGCTGCGCGCGATGAATGCGGGCACGAAAGAATAATTTCATAACAATATGCCCCAGACAGGTCAGACCATATCGCACTATACAATCCTCGATAAGCTGGGCGAGGGGGGGATGGGCGTCGTCTACAGGGCTGAGGACACCAAACTCAAACGCACGGTTGCGCTGAAGTTCCTCCCGCCCCACCTCGCGGCGTCTGAAAACGACAAGGCGCGGTTCATCCAGGAGGCGCAGTCGGCCGCGGCGCTGAACCACCCGAACGTCTGCTCGGTGATCGACATCCAGGAGTACGACGGGCCCGGCGGCGATAGACAGATGTTCATGGTGATGGAATTCGTGGACGGTCAGACGCTTCGTTCCCGGATGTCCGGCCCTGCCGGCGGCGGCGCGCCGCTTTCCACAAAACAGGCGGTCGAAATCGGCATTCAGATCGCCGACGGCCTGGCCGCCGCGCACGAGAAGGGGATCGTACACCGGGACATCAAGCCCGAGAACATCATGATCCGCAGGGACGGCATCGTGCAGGTCATGGATTTCGGCCTCGCGAAACTGCGCGGCACTGCAACGAGACTCACCAAGCAGGGGAGCACCGTCGGGACCGCCGGGTATATGTCTCCCGAGCAGATACAGGGGCTTGACGTGGACCACCGTTCGGATATTTTCTCGGTCGGCGTGGTGCTCTACGAACTTTTCACAGGCCAACTCCCGTTCAGGGGCGTCCACGAGACCGCGCTCGCCTACGAAATCGTCAATGTGGACGCGCCGCCGATGTCTGCCGTCAGGCCAGACATCGAACCGGGGCTCGACGCAATCATCCTGGATTGTATGGAAAAGGACCCCCGCGAACGGTGCCAGTCCGTGGCCGAGGTGGGGCGGGATCTCCGCCGCATCAAGCGCGAATCGAGCCGACAGCGGGTGAGTCGCATTACCGCATCGAGGCCCGCGTACACCGGATCGGCGCAGATGCCCGCGGCCGGGTCCGGCCAGATACCGATGGCCGGATCAGGTACGCTGGGAACAGCAGGATCGGGAATGATGCCTGCCGCCGGCTCAGGTGAAATGGCGGGTGACGGTGGCCCGGCGGTTGGGGCCTCCACCGGAGCCGGTCAGTCAAATTTGCCCTGGATCGTCGCGGCGGTGTTTGTCCTCACGACAGTCGCCGCCGTCGCCTGGCATTTTCTCTCCGGGCCGGGGGCCGGCGACCGGCGCGTCGTCCAATCAGTCATCCTCCCCCCGGAACAAACCGATTTCAACACGACTGCCGGCGGACATCTCGCCGTCTCACCGGACGGGAACAGCGTCGCTTTCGTCGCCACGGACTCCACCGGCACCAACCGGATCTGGGTCCGCCTGCTGAACTCCCTGAACGCGATCCCGTTGCTGGGCACCGAGGAGGCCACCTACCCGTTCTGGTCGGGTGACAGCAGGTCGATAGCGTATTTTTCAGGTGGAAAGCTGAAAAAAATCGACTCCCGCGGCGGGCCGACGCTCACCGTATGCGACGCCCCGGACGGCCGGGGAGGCGCCTGGAACAACGCCGGAGTGATCATTTTTTCCCCGGGTCCATATGATCCGGTCTTCAGGGTGGCCGCCGCGGGCGGTGCGCCCGTGCAGATCACAACGCTCGACACTTCCCGGACGGAACTCAGTCACCGCTGGCCCGCCTTCCTGCCGGACGGGGACCATTTTCTCTATGTGAACCAGACATCGGCGACGGCCACCGATAGCGACGCCGTGAACCTGGGATCATTGGAATTACAGACTGCACGCCCCCTGTTCCGGGGGAGCTCAAATGTGGTCTACGCCTCCGGCCATCTGCTTTTCATACGCCAGTCGACGCTGATGGCCCGGGCGTTCGATCCCGGGAGCCTCGAATTCACCGCCGATGCGGTGCCGGTGGCCGAGAAAGTGCAGTATAACCCGTCGAGGAGCAGGGGGATGTTCTCAGCGTCTGAGAACGGCGTGATGATCTATCAGAGCGGCGAGACGCGGGAACCGGATATTGGAATCTTCGATCGCCGCGGGGACCGGGTCGCGATCCTGGGCGAACGGGGTGCCGTCCGCCTGAGGTTTTCACCGGACGGAAAGAAATTCGCATACGATCGTCCCGACGCGCAGACGGGAACAAGCGACATCTGGATCTTCGACATTTCGCGCCGGATCAGCTCCCGGTTTACCTTCGATCCGGCGTCGGAGATCGTCCCGGTATGGTCTCCACGCGGCGACAGCATCATCTTCAGTTCGAACCGCGGGGGTCGCGCGGGGCTCTACCTCAAGAACGCAAACGGTACCGGGGACGAAAACCTCCTGGCGAAATCCTCCCTCGACCTCTATGCCACCGACTGGTCGAAGGATGGCCGCTCGATATCCGTCTCGTCGTTCGGCGATCCGAAGACCCATATCGATCTCCAGACGGTGACGATGAACACGGACCGCAAACTGACGGCCTTCCTCCGGTCCGGGTTCAACGAATGGATCGCGAGGTACTCGCCCGACGGACGGTGGATCGCCTACCAGTCCGATGAGACCGGGAAGTATGAAATTTACGTCCGGTTTGCCGACGGCTCGGGGGGGAAGTGGCAGATATCCAATACCGGCGGCACGGTTCCGTTCTGGACGGCCGACGGAAAGGAAATTCTGTATACCGGGCTCGACAGGAAACTGGTGAGCGCCCGCATCGATGGCAGTGGTGCGACGATGGTCGTCGACAGCCTCACGACGCTCTTCGACCTTGAGTCGAGGGGGATCGTGGGTGGGAATATCGTGGATATGACCTCCGACGGTCAGAGCTTCCTGGCGCGGGTTTCCGATGTCCGGGGAGTGGCGTCGCCGATCACGATGGTCGTCAACTGGGACGAACAACTCGAAAAGCGATAACTGGAGATGATCGGACAGAACATATCGCATTATAAAATCCTCGAGAAACTCGGGGTGGGCGGGATGGGCGTGGTGTACAAGGCCGAAGACACCAAGCTTGGCCGAACGGTCGCGCTGAAATTCCTCCCGCAACGTCTCACAGCCAACCAGCCGG
>JANNFI010000058.1:0-22600 GCA_031379665.1 Ignavibacteria bacterium | reverse complement strand
CCGCCGGAGCGCCGTCGACGCGGCCGTCCGATCGGCACTCGCTCCCGCCGAACGGGGAGGATAGTCCCATCGCCGTCGTCGTCTTCGACATTGAAACCCTCGGGAAGCCGGTTGCATCGTTCGACGACGCGCAGGTCGCCTACCTGTTCAAAGAGGGATTGACGGAGGAGGAACGGCGCGAGGAGGTCAATCGGCTCAACCTCTCCCCCCTCACTGCGGAAGTCCTTGCCATCGGGATGCTGAATCCGGACACCGGCGGTGGAAGGGTCTTCTACCGGTCGGACGTCCGGGAAAAATATCAATCCGCTGACGGGAAGGTGGAGTTCATTTCGGGCGATGAGGGTCAGGTCCTCTCCGCCTTCTGGGACGACATCCGGAACTACGGCCAGTTCGTCACGTTCAACGGCCGGACCTTCGATTGCCCCTTCCTGATGATCCGTTCGGCCCTGCTTGGGATCCGGCCGTCGAAAAACCTGGTCCCGTACCGGTACAGCACGACCCCCCACTGCGACCTCCTCGACCAGCTCACCTTCTACGGTTCATCCAGGAGGTTCAACCTAGATTTTTACTGCCGCGCGTTCGGCATCGGGAGCCCGAAGGCGGGGGGGATCACCGGGCTCGACCTCGGCCCGCTCTATCGCGAGAGGAAGTTCCGTGAGATCGCGAACTATTGCATCGGCGACGTGATCGCCACCGCGGAACTCTTCCGCCGGTGGAAGCAATTCCTCAACATCCCGTGACCCCGTCCTCCCGACGTCCTGTCTCGCATCACGACGACGACGGCCACGACGCAACCCCCGTCGACGGCGTCGATTTTACCGTCGTCGACCTCGAGACGACCGGCCTCTCCGCCGATCGCGGAGACAGAGTCTGCGAGGTCGGCCTCGTACGGATCAGGGGCGGCGCGGTGATGGAGACCTTTGGGACGCTGATCGATCCCACCATCCCCGTCTCCGCCGGGGCGTACGCCGTCAACGGGATCAGCCCGGCGATGCTCGCCGGCGCGCCGCAGTTTCCCGAGGTACTACCGAAGATCACCTCGATGCTGGCCGGCTCGGTCCTCGTCGCCTACAACGCCCCGTTCGACGTCTCGTTCCTGAACAGCGAATTTCGTCTGGGCGGCGCCCCCGTCCCCGCCAATACAGTGGTGGACGTCCTCGCCCTGGCCCGCCAGCTCCTCCCCGGCAGGCCGAAGTACGCGCAGTCCGCGGTCGCGGCCCTGCTCAGTATTTCGTACCCGATCCGGCACCGGGCGATCGAAGACGCGATGGTCACGTCGAAAATCCTGATGCACTTCCTCTCGATGCTCAAGGCGTACGGCCGGGGGGGGGACGTCCGGGACCTCACGAGGAAGGACCTGGGACGGTCGATCGGCGGCCAGCGCGCGGAAAAAATCGCGCAGGCGCTCGCCTCCGGAGGCGACATCTGGATCCGGTACCTCTCCCCGTCGGACGGGGAGGTCACGCAGAGGATCGTGACGCCGATCCGCGGGGCGGCCGGCGCCGGTGCACCCACCGCGGCCCTCGAGGCGTTCTGCCACGTCCTCCAGGCGAGGAGGACGTTCAGGCTCGATTACATCCTCGACGTCCACCCGGTCGAAGTAATGAGGGAATGAGATGGAGACGGTGCGACACGCGGTGCACGGCGAGATTGCCGTGATCAGGTCGATCCTTTCGGACTCCGGCCTGCCGGCCGACGACTTCATCGACGGGGGCGTTACCTTCCTGGTGGCTGATTCGGGCGGGACGATCGTCGGCACGATCGGGCTCGAGCTCTATCCGCCCAGAGGCCTCCTGAGGTCGGCCGCGGTGCTTCCGTCGTTTCGGGACCGCGGCATCGGCGCCCTGCTTGTCGAGGCGGTCATCCGTGAAGCGCGCTCACGCTCGCTCTCGGAGCTCGTGCTGTTGACGCCGACGGCGGAGAAATTCTTCGGACGGATGGGGTTCGGGAGGATCGAGCGCGCGACGCTCGACGGCGAGATCCTGACCTCGGGTCAGTTCACCGGGACGACCTGCGCCCCGGCGGCGGTGATGAGGATGATGGTGAGATGATCTGACGGACCGGCGTTACGCCGGCCTCCTCGCCGCTCGTATCGCTCGCGCGATCGACGCCCCGGCGCCCAATTTGATGACATCCCACCAGCTGAATATCAGGAAGCCGCTCGTGAAGGCGTCGGACCACGCAGGCAGGATGGTGAGCCAGAGCTGGAGCGTGCCGCACGAAAAGACGATCACCAGCGCTGCCGTCATCGAAACGACCAGCCGTACCAGCGATGGGCGCTCCCCCGCGAGGTATCCGACGGCGAACGCCGCCGCGGGGAACGAGAGCAGGTATCCGCCGGTGGGTCCCAGCAGGCGCGCGAGCCCGAATCCGAACGAGGAGAACACGGGAAGCCCCGCCACGCCTGCGCAGATATAGAGGAGCATGCTCAGCGCTCCGAGCCGCGGACCGAGGAGCGCCCCGCTGAGGAGGACGAAGAGCGTCTGGAGAGTGAAGGGGACGGGTGAATTGGGGATCTCGATCTGGGCTCCGACGGCGGTGAGGGCGGCGAAAAGAATGACCTGCAGGGTCGCCACCAGCGGACGGGAGTTCGCCAACGTGCCGCTGATCGTCGCGCCCCCGGTTCCATTGATTTTCTGTTCTTCCATACCTTCTCCTTACGATGGTACCGCGCTGAGCCAACCGAGCGTTTGCGCGATGACGTGATTGAGTGTCAAGTAGTGATCTTCCTCCGGCGACCTGGCGTTGTACAGATGACCCACCGCATCGAGCAGCCGGAGCTCCGCTTTTCCCCCACCCGCGGCACGCTCGAGCGCCTCCGCCTCCCTGACGGGAACCGTGACATCGGCCTTCCCGTGGAGGATCAACCAGGGAGCCCTAATATACACAGCGCGGAGCACCGGGTCAATTTCTCCCAATCGCCCGTCCAGATCCTCGAGGGTTTCCCGGCCGATCCTGAGTGGGCTCAACCCCTGGGACGCGGAAAGGGGTAAAAAACCGCGTTCCCGCCAGAGGACCTTCTGATGCGCTGTCCACCGGTCAAAGGTGGCAATCCCCGACCACGTCACGAGGGCGGTGATATCCGGATCCCGCGAGGCGAAGGACGCCGCGATTCCGCCACCCCTGGAATGACCGAGCAGGATGACCTTCCCCGGGTCACCCGTCTCCCCGGCCAACCGGTTGTCGCGCACGGCCTCCACCACCGAACCGAGGTCTTCGATCTCACGTGAAAAACTATTCGACGCGAACGAGGCGAAATCGCTGATTCTGTCCCCCCCGGGGGGCACCCCGTTCCGTGAAAAATTGAAGGTGACCGTTGTGTACCCTGCAGCCGCAATTCGCTCCGCGGCGGGGGGAAAGAACCCCCAGTCCTTGAACGACATGAAGCTGTGGCAGATGACGACGACGGGTGTACGACCGGATCCCCGCTCGTAGCGGATATCGCACTCGAGCGGCTCCCCCGACCCGTTCTGGATCACGGCGCTGTTTTTCACGACCCCAGGGACGCTCATCGGGTTTGAAAGTACGAAATGGCGGTCTGGTAGTCAAGGAACGACGGATCCCGGGGCTTTCAGAAGTGGGGGCTTGAGTCTCACCCCCTCAAGTTCTATATTGATATAATAACAATCACGTCCGTAACCCCGTTCTGATGAATTTTATAACCGCGGCCATCCTCCTCGCCCTTTTGCCATCGACCGCGTCGTTTGCGGACGACCCCGCTGGCCATAGCCTGATCAGGATCCACGTAACGGACGCGGCAGAGCTTCGCAGGATCTGGGATGCGGGCCTCGACTTCGAAGGTTCCTCGGGGAAACCCGGCGGGTGGATGGAATTCGTTGTCACGCCGGCCGATCTCCGCGAACTCGCCTCCCGCGGCATCCCCCTGGTCGTCACGGAACCTGATCTCGCCGCCGCCTCTACGCGGGAACTCTCCCCCGTGCCGATGGACGCCCTCGGTTTCGGAATTGGCAGCATGGGGGGATATTACACGCTCGAGGAGATCGGCGAACAACTCGATTCGATGAAACTCCTCTATCCCGGACTGATTACCGAAAAACAGGAAATTGGTTACTCGATCGAGGGTCGCCCGATCTGGGGGGTAAAGATATCGGACAACCCCGACATCGACGAATCGACTGAACCCGCGGTGCTCTACACAGCGCTCACGCACGCCAGGGAACCGGCCGGGATGATGACCGTGGTCTATTACATGTGGTGGCTCCTTGAACAGTACGCCACCGATCCCTCCGCCGCCTACCTCGTGAACGCCAGACAGTCCTGGTTCATCCCGGTGATCAACGTCGACGGGTACGCATACAACGAATCGACCAACCCCTCGGGGGGCGGGATGTGGCGGAAGAATCGCAGGAACAACGGCAATGGCACCTGGGGCACCGACCTCAACCGCAACTTCGGCCCCGACTATATGTGGGACGCGCCGAACGGAGGGTCGAGCACCAACACCGCGAGCGACACGTACCGCGGGACCAACCCGTTCTCGGAGCCGGAATCCCAGACGATCGATAGCTTCATGAGACTCCATAGCATCCGGGCCTGCCTGAATTACCACACCTACAGCCGGCTCCTCATCTACCCCTTCGGTTACCTCGAGGCGGAGAGTCCGGATTCCCTGATCTACAGGGAGCTCGCGTTCGACATGACCAGGGTCAACCGGTACGCGAGCGGCACCGATCAACAGACCGTCAATTATTCGACGCGCGGGAATACCGACGATTACATGTATGGCGACACGACGAAGTTCAGGACTTACGCGATGACTCCGGAGGTCGGAACGTCGTTCTGGCCCCCCTCCGGTCAGATCCTCCCGCTCGCGCTGGAAAATCTTCACGCGAACATCCATTACTCCTACATCGCAGGCCCGACGCCGGTCCTCTCGGGCCATTCAATCACCGGCCAGACTGCCGACGACGGCTTCCTTCCCGGCGAGCCATTCTCATTCGACGCGGCCATCCGGAACAAGGGACTCGACACGGCCCGCGCTCTCACGGTAACGTTTTCCACCGACTCCGGCGTGCTGGAGTTCGCATCCACATCCCTCCTGATCGACCGCATCGCACCGAGGAGCGACACCGCGCTCGGCGTCGCGGGAACGGTCGGCGTGTCCGCAACCCCGGGCTCCGCGGTCCGGCTCTTCGTCACCATCGTCGACACCGGCGGTTATGGCAGGACCGATACGGTGACGATCTTCATCGGCAGTCCCTCCGTCCTGTTCGCGGACGACGCCGAGTCGTGGACCGGCATCTGGACGACGGACGGCGCCTGGGACATCTCACCGATCGCCCACGGCGGCGACTACTCGTATCACGACAGCCCGTCCGGCGCTTCGCCGATCTGGTCGACGACCGCGATCCAGAACGCCACACCGGTCGACCTGGGGGGGTACTCCGCGGCCCGACTCGACTACTGGACGAAATGGGCAATAGAACCGTGCTACGATATCGGCACCGTCAGGATCTCCACGAACGGCGGCGGGTCGTGGATCGTCCTCAGGCCAACCCTCTCGAACCCCGCGTCCGGGTCGGGCGTGCAGTCGCCTGGCCTGTTCGGTTACGACGCCTATACACCGGGCCTCGATTGGGTGCGCCAGGAAATCGACATTTCAGCATTCGCAGGATCGCCCGTCCTTCTCCGCTTTGAACTCGCCACCGACGGCGCCGATTCCCGCGATGGCTGGTACCTCGACGACATTCGGATCACCGCGTTCAGGGAGATGATACCCGGCGCCGCCATCGACATCACGACGGCCACGCTCTCCGGTGGCGTCGTCTCCTTCGGCGAGTGGCCGGGTGCAACCGACGGCATCGACTCGTCGGCCGGAGAGGCCGAACTCGCCCCGCCACCCCCCCCGGGCACCTTCGACTCCAGGTGGGACATCGCCGGGACGAACGGCAGCCTCACCGACATCAGGGACACCATCGGATTTTCCTCCGACACCAACGTCTTCACCCTCCGGCTCGCGGCCGTCGCGCCGGATTACCCCGTCGTGATACGGTGGAACCGCCAACAGATGCCGGCCGGCTCCTGGAAGATGAGGGACACGATCCCCGGCGATGGGCCGCTCGATGCAGATATGTGGCTGACCGGCGAGGTTATCATCGCCGACACCTCCGTGAAAACCGTCAGCATTATCCATTCGATGAACGCCGACATCCCGATCGGCATCGGTGACAACTGGGGTCTGGTCTCTCTTCCGGTCACACCGGCCGACGGCGCGATCGGCGCCCTCTTCCCCGACGCCCTCTCCGACGCCTACTCCTTCGGGGGCGCCTACGTGCAGGAGAATTTTCTCTCGCCCGGAACCGGGTACTGGATCAGGAACGAGGGCGCGGGGGTCGTCGCACACTCCGGCGTCCCGTTCACCAGGAACGTGGTCGCGAACGGCGGGGGCTCCTGGATTCTCCTCGGATCCGTTTACTGCCCGATCCTCCGGGCGGCGACCTGCCCATCGTGCACGACGTCGCCCGTCATCTATGGGTACAGGAACGGATACTACATCCCCGACACTCTCCTGCCGGGTGAAGCGTACTGGTACCGCGGGACCAACACGCTGGAACTCGATTGCGGGTCCGCCGCGGCCGTCCGTGCGCTCTCAGGCGTCACGGGTCAGGTCCTCCCTCCCAACGAGCTGGTGTTCACCAACGCAGCGGGAGCCCGGGCATCCCTGCGTTTCGGTCGATCGGCGGGTTCCGGAATCACCACCGGGGGCACCGCGCTCCCCCCCGTCCCGCCCGGAGGGTCGTTCGACGCCCGATTTGATACTGAAAATTTGGTTGAGTATTTTACGGAAGGGGCCGACGCCGCGCGGACGGGGACAGGGATCGGCATCCGGGTCACCAACGGCCGAGGTCCCACCGGCATACGGTTCCACGGTGATCGATCTGCGGTGGAGCGGTATACGCTCGTCGTCACGGAATCATCCGGCAGGGTCAGCAGCCACCCCCTGCGGAACGATTTTTCCATCGAGGCGGCGTCGGGGTCAGCGTTCAGGCTCCTGACGGACGGAATAGACGGAACACCCGGGACGTTCAGGGTCTACGGAAATTATCCCAATCCGTTCAACCCGAGGACGTCGATCCGGTACGACCTGAGCGCGCCGGCGATCGTATCGCTCCGGGTCAGGAACATCGCGGGGCAGGAGATCGGTCTCTCCGCGCCCGACGCGGCAATGCCTGCGGGCAGTCACGTCCTTGAGGTCGACGCCGGCAACCTGGCCTCCGGTGTATACTTTTACACACTCGCGGCCGTGTCAGAAGACCCGCGCACGTCAGGCCGGTTCACAGGAAAATTCATCGTCGTAAAATAGTCGTCATCATTCCCGGTGCGAACAATGAATAACATCCGTATCCTCGTCCTTTCCACGATCCTGATCAGCGCCACGGGCGCCGGACAGACGTCGTGGCAGTGGGTCAACCCGCTGCCGCAGGGCAACCTGCTCAACGGCATCACGTCGGTGAACGCGGACACTATCCTCGCCGTCGGCGACTACGGCACGATCATCAAAACGACGAACGGGGGTACCACGTGGCTCGTCACCCCGACCGCCGGGGGGATGACGGAATCGCTCTTCGACATCGATTTCACCTCCAACGACGACGGTTGGGCCGTGGGGGTCACTGGCCAGGCGATTCGCACCACGAACGGCGGACACACGTGGCAGTTCGAGCAGCTCTCCACCATCCGCGACCTCCTCTCAGTGCAGTTCCATTCCCCCGACATCGGCTGGATCAGCGGCAGCAAAGGCTCGATGTATTCCACGTTGAATGCCGGTTCGACCTGGCACGCCGAGTCGACGGGCGTTTTAACGAACCTGTATGATGTTTTCTTCCTCGACTCGCTCACCGGGTGGTCGGTCGGCGCGACAGGCACGATCATCCATTCGACCGACGGCGGGGAGACGTGGTCTGCGCAGGTCAGCGGCACCACGCAACCCCTCTACTCGGTGATTTTCCTCTCGTCGACCGTGGGGTACGCCGCGGGAGCCTTCGGCAAGGTCCTGAAGACCCTCGACGGCGGCGATTCCTGGACACCGATGCCGACCAACGCGATCTACAGCCTTTTCAAGATCCATTTTACTTCGGTCCTCAACGGGTGGGCGATGGGAGCGTTCGGCTCGATCATCAAGACGACGAACGGAGGGCTCTCCTGGTTCGAGCAGTCGAGCAATACGTACAACGACATCTACGCGGTGAACTTCGTCTCCCCCACGCTCGGGTACGGCGTCGGGGACTACGGGACCATATTGAAGACGACGGACGGCGGCACCACCTGGGACGTCCTCTCGACCGGCACCAAGAACATCCTCTATGGCGTCCATTTCCCGAATCAGACGAACGGTTTCGCCGTGGGTGAGGAGGGGACGTTTGCAAAGTCGAGCGACGGCGGCTACAACTGGAACGAACTGTTCACCGGCATCTTCCAGACCTACTACGGCGTCTGGTTCGTCGACAACAACACGGGCTGGATCGTGGGGGACAGCGCCGTCATCCTCAAGACCACCAACGGGGGCGCGACCTGGAACGACCAGAACAGCCGCTCAGAGGAGACGCTCAACTCGGTCTACTTCCTGAATGCGTCGCGGGGATGGGCGGTCGGCGATTTCGGCACGATTCTCTCGACGACTAACGGCGGCACGGCGTGGACCGCGCAGACGGTAGCGTCGTTCACCTCCTTCCTGAAGATCCGCTTCGTGAACGACCAGGTGGGATGGATTGCCGGGTACGGCGGCGAGATATTCAAGACGACCAACGGCGGCGCGACCTGGGTCGAACAGTTCAGCGGCACAACCCAGGCGATCTACAGCCTGGATGTCATCGATGCGAACACAGTCTACGCGTCGGGTGATTTCGGGACCCTGCTGAAGACGATCGACGGCGGTGAAAACTGGAACTCCCTCACCGGCGATTTCTTTGAGAGTTTCTACGGGATGGTGTTCAGCAGCCCCACGACGGGGTGGGCGGTCGGCGACGAGGGCACCATCGTCCTCACGACAAACGGCGGCGCCACCTGGTCGAGGATGGTGAGCGGAACCAGCCAGACGCTGTTCGACGTCCAACTGGTGCGGCTCTCGGCGGGAGGCATTCTCTTCGCGGCGGGAGAGGGCGGGACGATCATCTGCTCCGGCGTGACCCCCCTGCCGGTGCGCACCTGGACCGGGGCCTCCGATTCCCTCTGGACGTTCCCCGGGAACTGGACCCCGTCCGGCATCCCCGGAAAATCGGACAGCGTGTCGATACCGCTGACCGCGCGCAACCCGGTGATCCGGTCGACCGTCCAGCAGATCAACATCGGCGCGTTGCGGATCGCCACGGGCGCGAGACTGACGATGCGCAACGGAGTGGCGGAATTCGTCGTGAAGGGAAACGTCAACGTCGACGGGACGCTGGAGCTCGACCCGGTGGCTAAAACAAACTTCGTGGTAGGACGGGATTTCGTCGTCGGGGGAAACGGTCAATTCATCCACGGATCCTCGACCGTGGTCTTCAACGGGAACGGACTGATCAGGGGAAAGTTCCACAACGTGATCTTCCGCGAGAGTGTGCGAGTCCAGAGCGTGGGCAACGTGGTCATCCGGAATTCCCTCCTGATCCTTGGCGACTTGACGCTGCGGTCAGTGGACACGCTGCTGATCCTCAACGGCGACCCTGCCGCCCTCCAGGGGACCGGGACGACCGGCCCGGGGACGATCCGCAGGGCGATCGCGCCGGGGAACCTCGCCCCCTACCGGTTCGAGAGCCCCGTGACCTACATCCGGTTCCAACCCGTCGGCACGCCGCCGGACACGGTGACGATGACCGCGACCCCGGGGGCCGTGCCCCCCGGCCAGGGCGACTCGGTGTTCGTCCGGCGCTGGTACAACGTGAAGGCCACCGGGGGGAACAACTACATGGCCACCGTCTCTTTCCGGTACGATACCTCCGAGACGACGATCCCGATCGAAGACCTGGTCCTTTTCAGGGACTCGGCGAACATCGTGGTCAACATGGGGCAGACGGACTACCTCGACAGCGATCTCGTGGCGATCTCGCTCGATTCGGTCAGAAATTTCTCACGCTGGTACCTCGGCTGGTACGATTTCCTGCCGAAGAACCAGTTCCAGTTCGTCGACAGCCTCTTCCTCACTGACAACGGGGGCCTGAAGGATACCCTCCTTTACGGCGCCTACCCGGGCTCGACCGACGGCATCGACACCGCTCTCGGGGAAGCTGCCCTTGCGGTGGCCCCGGGTGTGGGGACGTTCGACACCCGATGGCTCCTTCCCCCGACGCAGGGCTCGCCGGCCGATTTCAGGGACATCCTGACGATCCTCCACGACAAGAATACGTACTCCGCGAGGCTCCAGGCGGGACCCGGCGGGTTCCCCTTCACCCTGCGGTGGAACGTCGCGAACTTCCCCCCGGGAAAATTCACATTGCGCGACAAGGCCACTGCCGGCGCCCAATTCTCCATCAACATGAGGAACCAGAACACCTACGTGGTGACGAACCCCGCGATCACCCAGGTGGAGATCGTCCACGACGGGCCTGAGTTCTTCTCGTTCAACAGCGGGTGGAACATCATCTCGCTCCCTCTGAAGCCCACCGGGACGAAGTTGAAGACCCTCATATTCCCGTCGGCGGTCTCGAAGGCGTTTTTCTTCAACAACGGCTACCAGTACGATGACACCCTCGACAACGGCGTGGCATACTGGCTCAAATTCTCAAACAACCAGGATATCGGCATCGACGGCGATACCGTCGAGTCTGACACGATCCCGGTCAACGCCGGGTGGAACATGATCGGCACCGTCACCGGGCCGGTCCCCACGGTGTCGATCGGCCAACAGCCGCCCGGTAACGTCGTGAGTTCGTACTTCGGGTTCGGAGCGAGCTACACGCCCACGACCGCCCTGCAGCCCGCGCGTGGCTACTGGGTCAAGACCAACGCGACCGGCACGCTCGTCCTCTCCTCCTCGGCTGCCGCCCCCAGGATCACCGCCCTCCCGCCGGAGTGGGAAGCTCTTGCCCGGATGAACGGCATCACTGTGACGGACCGTCACGGTTCGGGGCAAACACTGCACTTCAGCCGCCGGTATCCCGAGGGCGTGAACCCGCTCGCCTACGAACTGCCGCCGCCTCCGCCGGCGGGCGTCTTCGACGCCCGTTTCGCCTCGGATCGCGTGGCCGAACTCTTTGGGAATGCGGGATCGGTCTCACAGCCGATCGTGCTCCGTGGCGCCAGGTACCCGGTGACGATCGTACTGACGCCGGGCGACGACGATGCCATGACGACCATCGACCTCATCGACGGGGTCACGGACGCCGTGCTTGCGCTCAACGTGGGTCCGGGGAACCCCTTCGTCCTGCGCGACGCCGCGGTGACCTCGATCGTTGTCCGCGCCGGCACGGGCGTCGAGGTGCCAAAGGCGTTCGCTCTCCACCAGAATTATCCCAACCCTTTCAACCCGACGACGACCATCGCCTTCGACCTCGCGTCCGATGCGACCGTATCGGTGAGGGTGTTCAATGTGTTGGGTCAGACGGTCGCACGCCTGACGGAGGACCGTGAATTCGCCGCGGGAAGCCACCGGCTCGACTTCCGGGCCGATGCGTACGGCTCCGGCATCTACTTTTGCCGGATGGACGCCACCGGCGTCGATGGCGTCACCCGCACGTTTTCGACGAAAATGCTCCTCCTGAAATAATGCTGCGATCGCCCGGCAGACCGTTTCCCCCGGCTTTCCGGGCGACGTCGGGTGGTCTCCTTCCCGGGGTTGCGCGATATCCCGAAAATCCCTATATTGGAAGCTCTTGATTCTGCGGGAAGCCTCTATTGGGCCGCATTCGGCGCAAATAATCCTGGAAACACATCATCCGGATGTACGTTTTTTTGAATGTCTGAGTTGAAGATATTTGCGGGCCGCTCGAACCGGGCGCTCGCCGAGAAAATCGCGCTGAACCTGGGAATCCCCCTCGGCAACTGCGTGCTGAAGAACTTCAGCGACGGTGAAATCTGGGTAAAATACGGCGAGAACATCAGGGGCACGGACGTCTTCATCATCCAGTCGACAAATCCGCCGGCCGAGAACCTGATGGAGCTCCTGATCATGATCGACGCCGCGAAGCGCGCATCCGCGAGGAAGGTGACTGCGGTCATCCCGTACTTCGGCTACGCGAGGCAGGACCGCAAGGACCAACCGAGGGTCTCGATCACCGCGAAGCTCGTCTCGAACCTGATCACCGAGGCGGGAGCCGACAGGGTCATTACGATGGACCTGCACGCGCCACAGATTCAGGGTTTCTTTGACATCCCGGTGGACCATCTCTACTCGTCGACGCTCTACTCGGGGTTCTTCACGAAGAACAGGATTCCAAATCTTGCGGTCGTATCGCCGGACGTCGGCGGGATCAAAATGGCGAGGGCCTTCGCAAAGCGGCTGGACGCGGACCTCATTCTAATCGACAAGAGGCGCCCCACGCCAAACCTCGCCGAAGTGATGAACATTATCGGGAACGTCGACGGACGGAACATCCTGATCGTCGACGATCTGATCGACACGGGCGGGACCTTCTGCGGGGCCGCAGACGCGCTCAGGGCCAAGGGAGCGCTGGAAATATTCGGGGCCTGCACGCACCCCATCCTTTCGGGGAAGGCGCTCGAGCGGATACAGGACTCGGCCGTCTCGAAGATGTACGTGACCGATTCGATACCAATCACGGCTCCGGCCGCGAAAACGGAAAAAATAGAGGTCCTCACCGTCTCCGACATCTTCGGTGAGGCCATACGACGGGGTTTTTCAAACCAGTCGATCAGTTCGCTGTTCGACGTGGACAAAAGTTAACGCGAGGACACACACCATGCACGAAATTACGATCCAGGCAGAAATTCGAAACCGTCCGGGGTACGGAGGGCGCGCCCTCCGGCGTGAAGGAAAGGTCCCGGGGATCTACTACATCCACGGGGAGACGAATATTCCCTTCTCGGTGACGGGGAAGAGCCTCAATCCCCTCATCTTCACAACAGAGTCGCACATCATCAACCTGAAGTTTCCCGACGGGGGTGACAAGAAGTGCATCCTCCGGGACGTGCAGTTCGATCCTGTCACCGACCTGCCGGTCCACGTCGACTTCCAGGGCCTCCGCGAGAACGAGGAGATCACCCTCGAGATCCCGGTCGTCATCACCGGCGGCACGCCCGCGGGTGTGAAGGACGGCGGCGTCCTGCAGCAGTCGATCCGGAGGCTCCGCATCTCGTGCCTCCCGAAAAATATCCCGAACCACATTGAGGTGAATGCGGCCGAGTTGAAGATGAACCAATTCATCCACGTCAGGGACATCAAAATCGCCGACGTCACCATCCTCGCGCACGATGACGACACCATCCTCGGCGTCATCCCGCCGACGGTCGAGAAGGAAGCGACGCCGGAAGTCGCAGCCGAAGGCGCCGCCGCGGAGCCGGAAGTGATTGCGAAGGGCAAGAAGCCGGAGGATGGCGCGGAAGCGCCGGCCGGCGATGCGAAGGCCGAACCGGGTGCGAAGACCGCCGCAAAGGCGCCCGCAAAGGCCCCGGCGAAAGAGGAAAAGAAGAAATAACCGGCACCCCCGCCCGTTGGGCCGATGCATCTCATCGTGGGGTTGGGAAATCCGGGGTCGGAGTACGATGGCACACGGCATAACGTCGGTTTCGATGTCGTGGAGGGGATCGCCGCCGAACTCCGGCTAAGGTTCCACGCGCAGCGGCTCTATCGGGGTGCGATCGGTCGGAAACACGGTGCCGACATCCTCCTCGCCGAACCGCGCACGTTCATGAATAACTCGGGCGAGGCGGTCCGGACGCTCCTCGCGGAGTACGGGCTCACTCCCGACCGTCTGATCGTCTGCTGCGACGACCTCCACCTGCCGCTGGGGATGATCCGGTTGCGGAAGAAAGGGGGCGCCGGCGGGCACAACGGCCTGCTGTCGATCATCCGGGAAACGGGGGGTGCGGAATTTCCACGGCTCCGGTGCGGTATCCGGGGAGCGACGGCCCCAGGGCCCGGGGAGCCAGCCGCGGATTACGTGCTCGCAACCTTTGATCGCGCAGAGCACCCGGCCGCCCGCGAGATGGCCGTCCGTGCGGCTGAATCGGCCCTGATGGTCGTCCGTGACGGCATCGATCGCGCGATGAACGTCGTCAACAAATATGATTCACCATAACCCTGTTCCCGGGTTCGACCGGCCGTGTCCGGTTGTTTCTCCGGGGATCTTGTTCAACAGTCCAGAGGGATGCCATGTCAACTGAACGGAAAAGCTACGAAACAACTTACATCATCAACGCCTCGCTCGAGGATTCACAGATCGAGGCGGCCCTCACCCATGTCGCAGAGGTCATCGAGCGGAACGGCGGCGCCATCACGGCGAGCAACCGCTGGGGCCGGAAACGTCTGGCGTACCCGATCCAGAAGAAGAACAACGGGTACTACGTCAACGTCGAATTCAACGGCCCGGGCCAGCTGATCGCCCAGCTTGAGCGCGCCTACCTCCTCGACGAGAATATCCTCCGCTTCCTGACGATCCAGCTCGACAAGCACGCGATCGCGGCGAAGGCGAAATCGGCGGCCGAGATCGCCACTCCCGAAGTCGTCGAAGCGCCGAAACCGACCGTGCAGGCCGTACAGCCTCAAAAAGAGCCGGAGACTCGCGCTCCCCTCTTCACCACCGAGGAAAACTGAACGTTCGCGCGCGACAGACAGTCGGGCAAACACCACACTCATCCACCAACAGGAATCGCAGGGAACGCCAATGGCCAAACAGGAACAGCAGCTGAAAAAACGCAGATCGTGCCGGTTCTGCGACAATGACGAATCGTACATCGATTACAAGGACGAACGCCGTCTCTCGCGTTTCGTCTCCGAGCAGGGGAAGATCATCCCCAAACGCATCACGGGCAACTGCGCGAAGCACCAGCGCCACCTCGTCCAGGCGATCAAGCGGGCACGGCACCTCGCCCTGATCCCCTTCGTCTCGGAATCGATCCGCTGACCACCATACCGGCATACGACACCAGGAGCATACTCATGAAAATCATCCTTCGGCAGGACCACCAGAAACTGGGAAAGATCGGCGACGTCGTGGACGTCAAGGACGGCTTCGCGCGGAATTTCCTGCTCCCCAGGAACATCGGCTACCAGGCGACCGCCGGAAACATGCGGACGCTCGAGGAAGCAAAACTGCAGCAGTCGCGACGGTTGGGGAAGGAATCGACGCGAGCGCAGAAACTTGCCGCGGAACTCGAAAAGACCTCCATCACCCTCAAGATGAAGGTCGGCGAGGACGAACGACTCTTCGGCACGGTGACGTCCCAGATGATCGCGGACGCGCTCGCCGAGAAGGGGTTCACCATCGACAAGCGCATCATCGAGATCGAGGAGCCCATCAAGGCCCTGGGGATCTATTCCGTGGGCCTCAAGCTCCACCCGGAGGTGGAAACGAAGGTCAAGGTCTGGGTCGTCAGGGAATGAACGGGGCCCGGCCCGCGCTCCGGGGGTGCCCCGGGGGCGCCCGGCATTCTTTGAATCATGGGCGGAAATTGCTATGTTGGAGGAACAGGGTTCATCTGAGATGAGGTCGTAGGTTTTGGAAAACGTCACCATTCTTCTCGCATTCGCCGCCGGCTTCGCGTCCTTCATTTCCCCCTGCGTCCTCCCCATCGTGCCGGGGTACCTCTCGTTTATCTCCGGAGTGTCGTTCGAGGAAATGACGGTGTCGTCCGCCCGGTCGGTCGTCCGCCGGAGGATTTTCCTCAATTCCCTCTTCTTCGTCGCCGGGTTCTCCCTTGTGTTCATCTCCCTCGGGGCATCCGCCACGTTTTTCGGCCAGCTGCTCCGGGACCAGCTCCACATCATCACGAAGATCGCCGGGGCCATCATTGTCGTCTTCGGACTCCATATGACGGGGCTGATCAGGATACCGTTCCTGAATTACGAAAAACGTTTTCACGCGAAGGGACAGCCGCTCGGGGCCGCCGGCGCGTTCCTGGTGGGGCTCGCCTTCGCCTTCGGCTGGACCCCCTGCATCGGCCCGATCCTGGCCTCGATCCTCGCCGTGGCCAGCCAGCAGGAGAGCGTGGCCGAGGGAGTCGTGCTCCTCTCCTCCTATTCCGCCGGCCTCGGCCTCCCCTTCATCCTCGCAGGCCTGAGCATCACGGTCTTCTACGGCCCGTTCAACCGGATGAAGCGCCACCTCCCGAAGATCGAGATGGTGAGCGGCATCCTCCTGGTGATCGTCGGGATCCTGATCATGACCAACTACCTCACGATCATTTCGGCATACCTGTCGCAATGGTTCCCTTTCCTGAATGAACTCGGATAACACTGGACCTTCACGAGAGCCCTTATGAGCAAGACGCTGAAAAACCTCGATAAAGTCACCATCCGTTTCGCCGGCGATTCCGGCGACGGCATGCAGCTGACGGGGACGCAGTTCACCAACACCACCGCCACGCTCGGCAACGACCTCAGCACCTTCCCGGATTATCCGGCGGAGATCAGGGCCCCGGCCGGGACGCTCTTCGGCGTCAGCGGGTTCCAGATCCATTTCGGATCGACCGAGATCAACACTCCCGGGGACTTCTGCGACGTGCTCGTCGCGATGAACCCGGCCGCCCTCAAGGTGAACCTCCGGAACCTTTGTGACGGCGGCATCATCATCGCGAACAAGGACGGTTTCTCACCTAAGAACCTGAAACTGGCGGGCTACGAGCAGAACCCGCTCGAGGACGGATCGCTGCAGAAATACCAGCTGCACGCCGTGGCGATCACGACCCTCACGCAGAACGTCCTGCAGGACATGGGACTCTCGAACAAGCTGGTGGATCGCTGCAAGAACTTCTTCGCCCTCGGGATGATGTACTGGATGTTCTCGAGGCCGATGGACCTCAGCCTGAGCTGGATCCAGCAAAAATTCGCCAAGACCCCCGAAATCGTCGACGCGAACATCCGTGTGCTGAAGTCGGGGTACGCGTTCGGCGAAACCACGGAGATCTTCGCGGCACGCTACGAGGTCAAGCCGGCCTCCCTCACCAAGGGTAAATACCGGAGCATCACGGGGAACGAGGCCGCGGCGTGGGGAATGATCGCCGCCAGCGTGAAATCGAAGCTCGAGCTCTTCCTGGGCAGCTACCCGATCACTCCCGCGAGCGACATCCTGCACGAGCTGTCGCACCACAAGAACTTCAGGGTGAAAACCTTCCAGGCGGAGGATGAAATCGCCGGGATCACCGCGGCGATCGGCGCTGCCTACGGCGGCGCCCTCGCGCTGACCACCACCAGCGGACCGGGGATGGCGCTCAAGAGCGAGGCGATGGGGCTCGCGGTGATGGTCGAGCTGCCCCTGGTCATCATCGACGTCCAGCGCGGCAGCCCAAGCACGGGCCTCCCCACCAAGACCGAACAGGCGGACCTCCTGCAGGCGGTCTACGGCCGCAACAGCGAGGCACCGATCCCGGTGCTCGCCCCGATCACTCCCGCCGATTGTTTCAACTGTGTGTTCGAAGCGTCCAGGATCGCATTGAAGTACATGACGCCCGTGATCGTGCTCTCCGACGGCTACCTGGCGAACGGCGCTGAACCCTGGATGATCCCCTCGGTGGACTCCCTCCCCGAGATTGGGCCGGCGTTCAGGACCGACCCCACGGATTTCCAGCCGTACAGCCGGAACGAAAAGACCCTCGCCCGCCCCTGGGCCATCCCCGGCACTCCCGGCCTCGAACACCGCGTGGGCGGCCTCGAGAAAGAACACCTCACGGGAAACGTGAGCTACGATCCGGAAAACCACGAGTTCATGGTCAGGATGCGGCAGTCGAAGATCGACGGCATCGCCGATGACATCCCCCTCGCCGTCGTCGACGGCGACCCGAAGGGGGAACTGCTCGTCGTCGGATGGGGCGGGACGTACGGCGCCATCCGTACGGCCGTCGAATCGAGGCGAGCGGCCGGGAAGTCGGTTTCGCACCTGCAATTGAAGTACATCCACCCCTTCCAGAAGAACATCGGGGAGATCCTCTACAGTTACAAACAGGTCCTTGTCCCGGAACTGAACCTCGGACAGCTATCGAAGCTCCTGAGGAGCAAGTTCCTGATCCCCGCCATCTCGATGAACAAGGTCCAGGGACTCCCATTTATGTCGTCCGAAATCGAAAAGAAGATCGACGAATTACTATCATAACGGAGCAACCACGATGCGTCTCGTAGAAGAAATCCTGAAGGATGCGCCGGCCACGCCGGAAACGAAACTGACGGGCAAGGACTTCCAGTCGGACCAGGACGTCCGGTGGTGTCCGGGCTGCGGAGATTATTCGATCCTCGCCCAGGTCCAGCGCGTGATGCCGGACCTGAACCTGCCGAGGCACCGGATGGCCTTCGTGTCAGGCATCGGATGCTCGAGCCGGTTCCCGTACTACATGGATACCTATGGGTTCCACTCCATCCACGGACGGGCGACCGCCATCGCCTCGGGCCTGAAGATCTCCCGACCCGACCTGACGGTCTGGGTGGTCACCGGCGACGGCGACGGCCTCAGCATCGGCGGAAACCACCTCATCCACCTCTGCAGGAGGAACATCGACATCAAGATCCTCCTCTTCAACAACCAGATTTACGGTCTGACGAAGGGCCAGTATTCGCCCACCTCGGAGTTCGGCAAGGTGACGAAGTCCACTCCCCACGGTTCCATCGACCACCCGTTCAACCCGGCGCTCCTGGCGGTCGGCGCCGAGGCCTCATTCGTGGCCAGAACCCTGGACCGCGACCCGAAACACCTCCAGTATGTCATCAGGCGGGCCGCCGAGCACCGGGGCACGTCGTTCGTTGAAATCTACCAGAACTGCAACGTCTTCAACGACGGGGCGTTTTTCGCCTTCACCGAGAAGGACACAAAGGACGACAACGTCCTCGCGCTCGAACACGGAAAGCCGATGATCTTCGGGAAGGCGAAGGACAAGGGTATCAGGCTCGACGGGTTCACCCCGACAGTCGTTTCCATCGCGGATGGCGCCTACTCCGCCGCTGACCTGCTCGTGCACAACGAGAAGGATACGATACTCTCCGCCATCCTGGCCAGGATGGCGGACCTCCCCAAACTCCCCCGTCCGATCGGCGTGATCTATGCCATCGACCGGCCTCTCTACGAGGCGGAGCTGGCCCGCCAGCTCGAAGCGGCGGTCACGAAGCAGGGCGAGGGCGACCTCGAAAAGCTGCTTAACTCCGGCGACACCTGGATGATCAACTAGTCAACCCGTTCGCGCGGGTGAGTCGATCGGAAGGCGGGACTGCGGTCCCGCCTTTTTTTTTATTCCGGAAATAACGCTACCTTGATCAGCCCTATGATGACGGCATCCGATATGCATACGATGCGGGACCTGCTCCGCCGGAAGAACCGGTTCGTGCTGACCACGCACGTCAACCCTGACGGCGATGCCCTCGGTTCCGAACTCGCGCTGCGGGCCGGCCTGCTCCAGCTCGGCAAGAGCGTCTCGATCGTGAACCACAGCCCCACGCCGGAACACTACCGGTGGCTCGACCCCGGGGGGCTCATCGCCCGGTACGAACCTGCGACGCACGACCCCGGGATCGCGGACGCCGACCTCCTTGTCGTCCTGGACACCAACCAGCCGGACAGGCTCAGGAGTCTGGAGGAGCCTTTCCGGAAATCCCCCGCCCCGAAGGCCGTCATCGACCACCATCAGGACCCCCATCCTTTCGCCGACGCGTACTATGTCGATCCCAGCGCCACATCGACGGGGGAAATGATCTTCCGCCTCCTGCAATCGTTCGATGACGTGACGATCGGTGAGGATATCGCCGTGGCGCTCTACACGGCGATCATGACCGATACCGGGTCGTTCCGCTACCCGCGGACCGACGCCGGCACGCACCGGATCATCTCCACCCTGATCGAGCGCGGCGCTGACCCCCCTTCCATTTTTAGCAGGGTGTATGAAACCTGGACCCCAGGTCGGATGAGGCTCCTCGGCGAGGCCCTCGACACCCTCACCCTCTCGGGGGGTGGGGCCATCGCCACGATGCTGACCACGAGGGAGATGTTCACGCGGACCGTGACGACGGAGGTCGAAACGGACACATTTTCGACCTACCCGATGAATATCAGGGGGGTAAGGATCGGCATCCTCTTCACCGAACTGGTCGACGGCGTGAAGATCAGCTTCCGGTCGAAGGGGGCGATTCAGGTCAACGCGCTAGCGAAGGAGTTCGGGGGCAACGGACACATCAATGCGTCGGGAGCCCGACTCCACGACGTGCCGCTCGACGCGGTCGTCCGGGACGTCCTCCTGGCGGCGCAAAAGTATCTCGATCATCCACCAACCGACACAACAGCCACAGGGAAACCATGAATATCGTCTACCAGAAAGGTACGCTGAAATCCTCACGCACCGACGCCCTGGTGCTCTTCGCGTCCGAGGGCCCCGCGGCGTTGAACGCCTCCCTCGCACCGCTCCGGAAGATTTTCGGAAGCCGCCTGGCCAGGATACTGGCCCAGGAGGATTTCACCGGAAAACAGGGTACAATCTGCTCCTTCCTTTCCGACGGCAGGTTGCCGGCGGGCCGGATCCTTCTGGCCGGGACCGGCGCCCCCGACGCGCTGACCGCCGAGAAGATCCGGCGCGCCGCCTCCCTCGCCGCATCTGCGGTAGTGGCAAAAAAATCCCCGACCGTCACATTTCTACTCCCGGGAGATTTTTCGGGGCGCAAGGGAGTCCTGACCCCCGCGGAAAGCGCGAAGGCCCTTGCCGAAGGAGTGATCCTCGGAACATATTTTTATGACCGGTACATTACGGAGCGCGCCAGGAAACGGCGGCCGCTGACGACGGTGCGCATCATCGGTGAGGACGACGACGGTTCGGGCCCCATCAGGAAGGCTCTCCGCGAAGCGGTCATGGTCTGCGCCGCAGTGAAACTCGCCCGCAATCTCGAGAACGCCCCGCCCAACGAGCTCTACCCGGAGACGCTGGCCGTCGCGGCGCTTGAATCCGGCGCGAAGTACGGCTACCGCGTCACGGTGTGGGATGAAAAAAAAATCCGCCGGACCGGATTCGGCGGGCTGCTGGCGGTCAGCGCCGGAAGCTCCAGGCCCCCAAGGTTCCTCGTGATGGAGCTGAATACGGGCCGGACAGGGCTGGAGACGATAGTCCTCGTCGGCAAGGGGGTCACCTTCGACTCCGGCGGCATCTCGATCAAACCCGCATCCGGAATGGCCGAGATGAAGATGGATATGTCGGGGGCCGCCGCGGTGATCGGCACGATGGAAGCGGCGAGCCGGCTGCAGATCCAGGTCCACCTGGTGGGCCTGGTGCCCGCGACGGAAAACCTCCTCGGCGGTTCCGCGATGAGGCCGGGTGACATCATCACCCATTACGGAGGGAAGACGTCGGAAGTGGATAACACGGACGCCGAGGGCAGGCTGATCCTCGCCGATGCCCTCGCCTACGCCCCCTCGTTCAAGCCGGCCGCCGTGATCGACCTGGCGACACTCACCGGCGCCTGCGTTGTGGCCCTCGGGTCTCACGCGACCGGGATGATGGGCAACGACGAAACGCTGATGGCCGAATTGAAGGCCGCCGGAGAGAAGACCTTCGAGCGGGTGTGGCCCCTCCCGCTCTTCGAGGAGTATGAAAAACAGATCAGGAGCGACGTGGCCGACGTGAAAAACGTCGGCGGTCGGTGGGCAGGCGCCATCACCGCAGGACTCTTCCTGAAAAAATTCATTGGCAACCACCCCTGGGTCCATCTCGACATCGCTGGCACCGCAATCCTCGAGGAATCGTTGCCCTACGCGCCGAAGGGCGGTTCGGGAGTCGGCGTCCGGCTCCTGGTGGAATTCCTGAAGACCCGGAGCATCCGGGGGGCGTGAGGATCGACCGCGCAGACCGCCTCCCGATCGTGGGCCTGACAATGGGGGATCCGAACGGCATCGGGCCGGAGGTCGTCCTCCGCGCAATCCTGGACCCGGGGGTGCGGAGGATCTGCAGGCCGCTCCTGGTGGGCGAGGCCGGCGTCTTCGGGTACTATCTGAAGAAATTCAAGCTCCCCGTCACCCTCCTTCCGGCTTCGACTCCCCCCGTTTCCTGGGGACGCGACATCGTTCCCGTGATCGGATCCCCATCGAAATCGAAGTTCACCACGACTCCCGGGCGTCCCTCCCGCGCGGCTGGCGCCCTCGCCGGTCGGGCCGTCGAACTTGCGTCGGAGCTATGGAAACGGGGAGAGATCGACGGGATCGTCACAGGACCGCTTGCGAAGGACACGCTGAACGCGGCCGGCTATCGCTTTCCCGGTCAGACGGAAATGCTCGCGCGGTCGACCGGATCGCGGGAGGCGCTGATGCTGATGCTCAACGGAACGCTCCGGATCGCTCTTGCCACGACCCATATCCCCCTGCGCAGGGTTCCCGCCGCACTGACGAAGGAGCGCCTTGTGAGGGTCATTGCCCTGTTATCGGAATCGCTCCGAACCGACTTCGGCTTCCGGCGACCCAGGATCGCGGTCCTCGGCCTCAACCCCCCCGCGGGCGAGGGCGGGCTCCTCGGGACCGAGGAGCGCGACGTCATC
>JANNFI010000138.1:0-2768 GCA_031379665.1 Ignavibacteria bacterium | reverse complement strand
AATGTCACGGAAATGGCGGCCGGTGAGATGATGAAGGAATCGTTCAGCATCCAGCGGGACAGGACCGCGCTCCTGGAGAAATATTACGATCAGGTCGCGAAGGCTGTGGGCGGCCTCACCGCTGCGCGCTTTGCCCAGATCGAAAACCAGATGCTGACCGTGATCGACGCCAAGCTCATCGACCAGATACCTCTCGTGAAGGTCCCCACTACCGCCGGCGGAGAAAAGAAATGACCGCGAAGCTGACCGCCGCATTCATCGCGCTCGTCCTGTTTGTCTGCGTCCCCGACGCCGCCTGGAGCCAGGTGGAGGTGCAGGCCGGGCGCGACTCGACCAGCATCGGCAAGCTCAAGATCACCGGATACCCCTACATTTTTTACACCCCCGAGATCGAGTTTGCGCTTGGCGGGGCGGTGATCCTCAGCATGCCGCTGAGCGCGGACACGAACGTCAAGGCGTCGAACGCCATGATCTCCGGATACTATTCTCAGAAACATTCATATGACATTTTCCTGAACCCGGAGTTCTTCCTCGGCGAAGACAAATATTACATCGGGCTGAGCGTCGACTTCTTCCGGTACGTCGACAAGTACTGGGGGATCGGGAACAATACACCCGACCTGGACAGCGCCGACTACGTGCGGAAGATTTTCTGGACGAACCTCGAAGTCGACGTCCGCACCTGGGGCCCGCTCAAGATCGGCATCAACTACGACCTCAACTATACGGAGATCGTCGAAAGGGGATCGAACGAGCTGCTCCTGTCGGGCGAGGCCCCCGGGTCCGACGGCGGGCTGACATCGGGCCTCGGCCTCGTCCTCTTCGCCGATACACGCAACAGCGCATTTTATTCTTCCCGGGGAGGATACTACAAATTGTCCTTCCTCCACGCGATGCCGTGGCTCGGGAGCGACTACACCTTCAGCCGTTGGATCCTCGACCTTCGCCAGTACATTCAATTGTCGGACCCGCTCATCCTGGCCGTCCAGGGATACGGGTCGCTCGTCACCGGCGACACGCCGTTTTACCTGTATCCCGCGATCGGCGGCGACACCAAGGGGATCTACTTCAACGCGAAGGAAGCGTTCTGAGGAGAATGCTCCAGACTCTACAAATCTCGATTGGCGATCTTCCGACATCAGCCATCTGACATCAGCCTTCTGACATCAACCATCCGACGCCCCAAACCGGCGCACACTGCATACCTTCTTCACCCCATTTTATACCCCGGGCCTCGTCGGCCGGGGTTTTTCATTGACTTTCCTGCTGCGTCGCGATACATTGATCAGTGATTGATGAGGTGGTCGCAGATTGCGACCACCCGGAAGAGGTGAAATACTCCTCCCGGGAAGGTGATGATGTCGGAGGAAAAGAACACACGACCGCACGGGGACGAAAACCGATCCGTTCCCGCAGTCCGGACAACACTCCCCGCAGTCCGGACAACGCTCCCCGCCGTCAGTCGAACAGGGGAGGATGCCGGAGTCCAACTTCCGCAGAAACCGAAACTGATGCAGCGGATGTCGCTTGCCCTTCGTGCCCGACACTACAGTTTGCGGACCGAGCAGGCGTACGTTCACTGGGTCCGCCGGTATATCTTCTTCCACAAACTCCGGCACCCGCTCGAGATGGGCGAGGAGGAAATCAACGCCTTCCTGACACACCTCGCCGTCGACGGAAAGGTGAGCTCGTCGACACAGAATCAGGCTCTCTCGGCGCTGCTCTTCCTGTACCGGCACATCCTCGGCCGCAAGGTCGGACAGATCGGCGACGTCATCCGCGCCCAACGTCCGCGCCTCCTACCGGTCGTGATGAGCCGCGAAGAGGTGAAGGCCGTCCTCGGTTACCTCTACGGCGAGAAGAAGATCATTGCGACACTGCTTTACGGCGCGGGCCTGCGGCTGATGGAGTGCATGCGTCTTCGCGTCCAGGACATCGACTTCGACAAGAACCAGATCAATGTCCGGAGCGGCAAGGGGGACAAGGACCGCGTCACGATGCTCCCACAGGCGCTGAAACCGATGTTGCTAGAACAACTCCGCAGGGTAAAGCACGTCCACGAGAAAGACGTGATCGACGGTTGGGGGAGGGTGGAATTGCCCGAGGCGCTCGACCGGAAGTATCCACACGCACCCCGGGACTGGGGGTGGCAATGGGTGTTTCCGCAGGAGCGACGCTGGCGCAACCCCCAGAGCAGGCAGGAGGGCCGCCACCACATCGACGAGTCGCTCGTCCAGCGCGCCGTGAAGGAAGCCGTCACCCGCGCGGGCCTTTCCAAGCGCGCGAGTTGTCACACCTTTCGCCACTCGTTCGCCACCCATCTCCTCGAATCGGGCTATGACATCCGTACAGTCCAGGAGCTCCTCGGGCACCGGGACCTCAAGACCACGATGGTCTACACCCACGTCCTTAACCGGGGACCTGGCGCCATCCGGAGCCCGCTCGATAACCTCTGATTTCGCCGTTCTGGCAACATTGATCAGCCTATCTCCCCACCCCCGTCCCCCATCTTGACTCCAAGGTGTCTATTGTATATATACCTACAAGGCACCATCACTTCGTGAATAACGTTCATTTCTTGACCACCGGGAGGGCTGTCGGGAGTTCGGTGGATAATTATAATAATTGTTAGACGGGCGTTCAGTCGTTGAACTAATTTCGAGCATGATGAGGATATACATCCAAAGTGTATTTGCCGGTCTGGCCGCCGCCACTACGATACCTTTGGAATATTATGCTTTGGTACATGGTATTTCTATTTCTAGTTG
>JANNFI010000136.1:0-14584 GCA_031379665.1 Ignavibacteria bacterium | reverse complement strand
CCCTGAGCGTCCCGTCCGCGTCGATCCGATTTTTTTCCCTGGTGAGGATCATCTGCTTCTGTTCGTCGGTGAGCCCCGCAGAATTAGCGACGTCGAAGAGCAGCTCGACTTTCGTTTCGACCTTGTTGACGTTTTGGCCGCCGGGACCGCCGCTGCGGGAGAAACGAAACGTCAGCTCCGATGAGGGGATGGCGGTATGGCTGTTGATGACGATGATGTTGGACATGGCCGTAATATAGTGGAAATTGAGGAATCTCCTTCTTCCGACCGGAATCGAGCAACAGTGTCCGGCCCGGCCCGCTTTCAGGTTGACATTTTTATTCCGTTTCCGTATTCTTCATGTATCATCGTCCCGGGAAGCGGGGACCGTTCTTGATCCCGCTCGCTGAAATCCATTCAAGCCGACACGCCTGCCCGAGCCCGGCGGGAGCATTCCCGCCAACCATCACCAGAGGAGAGTCACGCCATGCATTCATGCGCCGCATTATTCTTATTGTTGTTTGCCCTCGTTGCAGCGGTTTCGGCCCAGGACACCGTGCAGGTGAAGGCCGGGTGGAACATCATTGGTTCTGTGAAAGACGGGGCTGTACCGATTGTCCTCATCACTATCCCGGACAGTATCATCACGGGCTCCTTTTTCGGCTATGCTCCGGGTGTTGGTTATCAGTCGACCGATACGCTCGGGAAGGGACTCGGATACTGGGTGAAGGTGAGCGCGGACGGGATCGTCATATTCAACACCACGCCAGCCATCGACTCGTGCAAGTCGAAAGCTTTCATCTATCAGGGGAAATTGTACAACACCGTAAAAATCGGAGACCAGTGCTGGATGGCGGAAAACCTGGACGTGGGGACGATGGTCACCGGGATTACCAACCAGACGGACAACGCCGCGATGGAGAGGTACTGCTATAACGACGACCCGGTGAACTGTACGCTGTATGGTGGGCTGTATATGTGGGGTGAGGCGATGCAATACACTGCGACACCGGGCACACAGGGTATCTGTCCGCTGGGATGGCATATCCCGACGCATGCTGAATTTCAGACATTGTCCTCGGCCGTGGGTGGTGACGGGAATGTTCTCAAAGCAGTCGGGCAGGGAATAGGGAGCGGTGCCGGCACGAACACAAGCGGATTCTCCGCGTTGCTTGCGGGCGCCAGGTACTACTACGACGGCGGCTTCTACGATCTCGGCTACGACGCCGACATCTGGAGTTCCACGGAGTACGTTCTACGCGATGAGACTTACGCGGTCTACCTGAACCTGGGCAACGACGATAGCAGCATCAGCCTCAACCTAGACTACGAGACAGACGGGTTCAGCGTTCGCTGCCTCGAGGATTAACCTTTCGATCGCCATTCCGCCGATCCGGACCCATTCCGGGTTTGCTGACTTGTAACACATCCTGAAATTTGGGATATTTTCACGCCCCAGCCGGTTGTAATTCGAATCGGCAGGGTGGCGTGTTTTCTACCCATACCTATGAAGTCGATCAGGAAGACGATCATCAGTTCCGCGCCGGTCGAGGAGCTCCTCGAAGGGGTGAAGCGGGTCGGGCCCGGGGGCGAGACGGAGGCGGTCGGCGTCGCCGGTTCGCTCACCTCGTTCCTGGCTGTGGCGACCTATGATGAATTCCCCTCGGGTGTCCTTGTCGTTGCCCCCGACGATGAGGCGGCGGAAAAACTCCGTGACGACTGCGCCTCGCTCGCCGGTGCCGGTCGCGTGAGGTTCTTCGGCGCCCGCCCCCTCCACCACGCGCAGGCGCTCGACCTCAGTTCCTCGATCGCACAGATCGAAACGCTCCAAGCGCTCGCTGCCGGGAATAAATCGCTCGTCATCGCATCGCCGCGGGCCCTGAGTGAGCGCGTCCCCCTCCCTGAGAGTTTCAGGAAATCGGTGATCACCATCTCCGCCGGGGCCGACCATCCCTTCGACGAACTCCTTCGCCGGCTCGACGAACAGGGATTCGAGCGGAGGGACTTCGTGGGAGGGTACGGCGAATATTCGGTGCGCGGCGGCATCGTCGACATCTATCCGTACTCAGGCGACAACCCGGTGCGCATCGAGTTCTGGGGAGACCGCGTCGAATCGATCAGGGAGTTCGACCCGATGTCCCAGCGGTCGATCCGGGAAATGGAAACGGCTTCCATCGTGCCGAACCTTTCGGTGTCGGGGGAGGTGAGTGAACCGGCGCCGACGCCATCCGGACCGGAGGGCGCTTCGACCGGCCGGGATACAGTCGCGCAATCCGGTCCGTCGGCTTCGCTCCTTTCCTATCTCGGGAAGGACACCGTCGTCATCCTCTCGGAGCCGGACATGATCCGCGCGGAGTTCGACGAGATGAAGAACGAAGGACTCGTCCCCGAAATTCCGTTCGACGAAGTGTTAGACCGCCTCGCACAATTTAAAAGGATCTCCTGTTCGATGACCGGAAGGCGTCACGCAGGTGCTATCGATTTCGGATCAACCACGCAGCCGGCGTTCAACGGTAACCTCGCTGCGCTCATCCGTGAGATCCGCGCCCGCACCGCAGAGGGCGTAAGCGTCCGGCTGACCTGCAACACGGAAACGGAGTCGAAGCGGCTGGAAGTCCTTCTCTCGGAACATCTTGCGGCCCCCGAACGGATGTCCGATCCCATGGCCTCTCGAAGGAACGCCGGGGGTGGCGCGGTGGAGACCGGTGACACGGCGGCCGGGGGTACGTTGCTGGAGGATGCGTTGGTGGAAGATGCGTTGGCGGGGGATGCCCCGACCTCGAAAGCCCTTCGCCTCTCCTATACGATCGTTCCATCCTCCCTCCACTCCGGTTTCATCTTCCGCCCCGCGAAGCTCGCCGTCTTCACCGAGCACGAAATCTTCGGCCGGCAGAAACAGCGCGGCCTCGCGCGCCGGCGTCGCTTCAAGGGCATAACGCAAAAGGAACTGCTTCAACTGAAAAAAGGCGACTTCGTCGTCCACACCGACCACGGGATCGGACAGTTCGCCGGGTTGACGAGGATCAAGGTCGGAGGCGCCGAACAGGAAGTGATGAAGATGCTCTTCCTGGAGGAGGACACGCTCTATGTCAACCTCAACTACGTGAACCGGGTGCAGAAGTACTCCGCGAGCGAGGGCCATACGCCGACGCTCCACCGGCTGGGCGGGGGTGAGTGGGCGAAAACGAGGGCCCGGGCAAAAAAACGAATCAAGGACATCGCCCGCGACATCATCGCGGTGTACGCGAGGCGGAAGCACGAAAAGGGTTTTGCCTTCTCGCCGGACTCGCACTGGCAGAATGAGATGGAGGCGTCGTTCCTGTTCGAGGACACTCCCGATCAGGCCACGGCGACGGCGGACGTCAAAAAGGACATGGAGAGCTCAGCGCCGATGGACCGGCTCATCTGCGGTGATGTCGGGTTCGGAAAGACCGAAATCGCCGTGAGGGCCGCGTTCAAGTCGGTGCTCGACGGAAAACAGGTGGCCGTGCTGGTTCCCACCACCATCCTCGCGCACCAGCACTACAATACGTTCCGCGACCGCCTCTCCCGGTACTCCGCCAGGATCGAGAACCTCACGCGCTTCAAATCGAAAAAAGACCAGACGGCGATCGTGAAAGACCTGGCGGCAGGCGGCGTGGACGTCGTCATCGGCACGCACCGGCTCCTCTCGAAGGACATCCGGTTCAAAGACCTCGGCCTCCTGGTGATCGACGAGGAGCACCGCTTCGGCGTGGGCGCCAAGGAAAAACTCCGCCAGCTGAAGGCGACGGTCGACACGCTGGCGATGACCGCGACGCCGATCCCGCGGACGCTCCAGTTCTCGCTCATCGGCTCGCGCGACCTCTCACTCATCACCACCCCGCCGAGGAACCGGCTCGCCGTCAACACCGAAATCGTCCCGGCCGGCGCGGGGACCCGGGAACTCCACCGCGAGGTGATCCGCGAGGCAATCGTCCGTGAGCTCCACCGTGGCGGACAGGTGTACTTCGTCCACGACCGCGTGAGCGACCTCGAATCGATCGCAAGGCAGATCTCGGAGATCGTCCCGGAGGCGAGGATCCAGGTCGGCCACGGACAGATGGCCGGGCACGAGCTCGAGAAGGCGATGCTCGGGTTCATGGAAAAACGCTCGAACGTGCTCCTCTGCACCAAAATCATCGAATCGGGGCTCGACATCCCGAACGTGAATACGATCATCATCAACCGGGCCGACCGGTTCGGGCTGGCGGAGTTGTACCAATTGCGCGGACGCGTGGGCCGGTCCAACGTCCAGGCCTATGCCTACCTGCTGACACCGCCGCTCGCCTCGGTGCCGCGGCCGACACTGCGCCGGCTCCAGGCGCTGGAGGAGTTCACCGAACTGGGATCGGGGTTCAACCTAGCGATGCGGGACCTGGAGATCCGCGGGGCGGGGAACCTGCTCGGCGGCGAACAATCGGGATTCATCGCCGAGATGGGGTTCGAAACCTACGAGCGCGTCATTCTGGAAGCGGTCGACGAGTTGAAACAGGAAGAGTTCGTCGGTGTGTTCGACAAGGAGAAGGACGAAGCGCACCCGTTGCGCCTCGTCGAGACCGTCGTGGACGCGGACGTCGAGGCGCTGATCCCGGAGGTGTACATCGAGTCGGACACGGAGCGGCTCGACCTCTACCGGAGGCTCTACCGCACCACCGATGGTGCGGAGCTCGAATCGATGAGGGAGGAACTTATCGACAGGTTCGGCGAGTACCCCGAGGAAGTGGAAAACCTCTTCAGGATCGTTTCGTTGAAGCAGGCGGCGACGGCGTTGAAATGGACGAAGGTGTCGCTCTCCGGGGAGATTCTGACGATCACACTGCCGGACCGCTCGGACGAAACGTTTTATGGGAAACCGGACTCCCCGGACTCACCGTTTCAATCGTTGATGGAGAAGATCGCATCGTCGGGGAAGGGCAGGATACGTCTGCGGGAACAGGAAAAGTCCCTGACGCTGGTCGTGTCGGGGATCAAAGGAAAGGACAACGGTGACCGGTTGTCCGCGGCGGCGGCGGCGCTGGTCGAAGTCGGTAGCTATTCTCAGAGGGAGCCTGAATGAAAATCGTCGCCTTGACCGATATCCACGGAAAGTACGAGACCGCGGCCGGGATCATCCGGAACGAGAAGCCGGATGTCGTCGTGATCGGAGGCGACCTGACGACCGTCGGAACGATGAAGGAAGCGTCCGACGCGCTGGATCTCTTCCGGCGGGAATGCAATACGCTCCTGGTCGTCGCCGGCAACATGGACCTGCCGGAACACGACGACATGTTCTTCCAGATGGGGGTCTCGATCAACGGCCGTGGGAAGATTGTCGGCGACGTGGGGTTCTTCGGGGTATCAGGAGCACCACATTCGAAGCTGAAAACCCCGTACGAAATTTCCGAGGAGAGGATCCTTGCGATCGCGAGGTCAGGGCACGCGGACGTGCGCTCCGCGAGAGTTAAAATATTCGTCCCGCACGCGCCACCGTACGGAACGAAGGTGGACATCATTCACCTGGGGATCCACGTCGGGAGCACCGCGGTGCGGGATTTCGTCGAGGACGAAGCCCCCGACGCGGTCGTCTGCGGGCACATCCACGAATCACGCGGGATGGACGCCATCGAAACGACCCGGATCGTCAACTGCGGGCAGGCGTCGCACGGGCATTATGCCTTGATCGAGACGTCACCCTCGTTGACGATCGAGAATAAAACTTACCACCCTCCGTTATGAAGCCTGCCGGACCATCCCCGGTCGTCACGATCGACGTCGCGCATCCGCCGATGTCGTCCGATCAAGCGGAACGGGCGCTCGAGGAGATCCTCCGGAAGGCGACGCTCTCCGAGGGGACGCGCGTCATCAGGGTCATCCACGGTTACGGTAGTGGCGGGAAGGGTGGGACACTGAAAACGACAGTGCGGAACTGGGCGTACAGGAAGCGGGATAAACTCGAACTGGTCCTTCCGGGAGAAGATTATTCGCCGTTCCTGCCCGCGATGCAGGAACTATTTAAGTCGATCGAAGGGTTGGGGCTCGTCGACCTCAGCGATACGAACGAGGGGATGACTCTACTTATCTTGCGTTGAGGCAGGACAGAGACTATCTCATCACGATCATCTTCCGTGTCAGCGTAATATCTCCCGCTACCAGGCGATAGAAATAGATCCCACTCGGCACACCCCCGGCATCCCACCGGACGATATGCTCACCCGGTTCTTCAATGGTATTGACCAGTGTGGAAATCACTCGTCCCAGGAGGTCGTAGATCCTCAGGTTCACGAGACTATGTACAGGGAGCGTATAGGAAATGCTTGTGGAGGGGTTGAACGGGTTCGGACTGTTTTGATCGAGCCGGAACTCGCGTGGTTTCTGTTCCGGGGTACTCGCGCCGGGATGTGGCGGGGCCGGAGGCATTTCTCCGCGGTCCTCGATCCGTATCCTTGTGGAGGCTGGAGTATTTGCGGAACTCGTCATCACCAACTGGCCCGCCTGTGAGCTCTTGACCCAGAATCCCCTGCCCGGCAGGAGGATGCTGGTCTGCGTATACGATTGGTCGAACTGGTAAAACCCCGATGTGATGATCCCGCCCGGAATCGAAGTGATGGTGGTGACATCGACGGGAGTGCTGAGCGATCCCACCATATTCCAATCGGCGGCCACATCGACCGTTTCGGCTTCGAGCACCGAGCCGTTCATCACAATCGTCTGGGCCTGCGGGTATTTGAGCCAGTATCCTTTCCCGTTCTCGAGAGTGTCCTGCGGGACGTACGCATTGTCGAACCCGAACGCAGAGGTGATCGCATCAGGGAAGAGTGTGGATGCCGCATAATCGACGACACCGAAGGGGACGGAGACGATGTTCCAGCTATCCTGGACGGTGAATTGGTTGGACGTCTCGTCGACGAGTGGTCGATAATGAAGGATTGCCCCCCCGTCACCCACAATCCAACCACGGTCGGCGCCGACGAAGGCCACATCGTTCAGGTGATCGATGGTTCCACTCTGCTCGGGTGACCAGGTCAAGCCACCATCGGCACTGCGAATAATGGTGCCCGACTCTCCGACAACGATCGCATTGGCAGAATCGGTGAAGGTGATTGCCTGGAGCGTGGCTGTCGTGCCACTATTGATGACCGTCCACCAGGGAGAAAAGGCCATCGCCTGTGTGGAGTGAAGGATCGTTCCTCCTCCGCCGACGGCAGTCCCTGTATGTCCATTCGTGAGGTGAACATCAAAGATAGGCCGGCCGGGTGGCAGTGCCAGATCCCAGATAATCGGGAGGGGATTCCACCCGCTCACCGTCCGACGAGCCCATCCACCAACGCCTGCTGTGAGACCCGTGTAAGAGTCATACATAAATATCGTGTACATCGTGTTAGATAACGGGTCTGAGATTAATTCCCATGTGGCTCCACCATCTGTCGTCTGGTTGATCAAACCGGCCTGACCGGTGGCGACTCCAAAATTTGGGGTCGGAAACGATACGGCAAACAACGGACTGGTCAGAACGCTGTATCGCGGTACCCACCCTCCTCCATCGGTCGAGTGAAGGATGGTGCCACCATCGCCGACGATCACCCCCTGTCCATCCTGCGGCAAAGCGACTTTCGCCAGGTTCAAGGTCGTCCCGCTGTATTCAGGCAACCACGAGAGGCCGCCATCGACCGTGCGAAGTATCAGGCCGCTGTCTCCGACGGCCACGCCATTATTGGTATCGGTGAATGCCACCCCGTGAAGGTTCAGTTGCGTTCCTTTGGTCTGGCTTGTCCAGCTTGCTCCACCGTCGTTCGTATGTAACAGGGTGCCAAACCGCCCGACCGCCCAACCGCTATTCGCGTCGGTCAAGACGGTATTGAAGAGAGCCTCCGTCGTACCGCTCGGAGATAGGATCCAGGTCGAACCGCCGTCGGTCGTGCGTCGGATGGTTCCGTGGGTCCCCACGGCGGCTCCATTGAGGTTCCCTGTCATCGATACCCCGGATAAATGCTCCGTGGTGCCGCTCGTCTGCGGCGACCAGGTCGCACCACCGTCGGTCGTATGGAGGATGGTGCCATTTGAACCCACCGCGGTTCCCGTATTCGCATCGATGCAATCCACGCCCGAGAGTTGGTTCGCCGTACCACTCCCGCCGGGCATCCACGTCGATCCTCCGTCCGTCGTTCGGATGACAAGGCCCTCGAACCCTACCGCAATCCCATGGTTTAGGTCCGAAAATGATAGCCCGGAGAGGTGGCTGGTGGTACCGCTCGATTGCGGAAGCCAATTAGTCCCTCCGTTGCTGGTGCGTAGGATGATGCCACCGACGCCGACAGCCGTTCCGCTATTTGGCGTAACGAAAGAGACCGCTCTCAGCCAGGTGGTGGTTCCGCTCGATTGCTTGAGCCAGGTCAGGCCGGCATCGGTGGTGCGCAGAATGGTCCCTGACTTCCCGACGGCCGTCCCGTGGTCGACGTCGGTGAACGAAACCGCGTTGAGGTCGAAAGCGACGCCGCTCCTGCAGTGGATCCAGGTCTGGCCGCCGTCGGTCGTTCGGTTGATCGTCCCGAAGATACCGACAGTATACCCGTGGTCGGCATCGACGAAGGAGACGCCCTGAATGTCAGAGCCCTGCGGGAAGGGGTTCTGCCAGATCCATTCGCTTTGAGAGAATGCTCCGGAGCGGATGAAGAGGACTGCGACAACGGGTAGGATGATGTTGAAATAACAAATTCTCACTGAGAATTCCGATGATACTCGCATCGTTAATGAACTCTACGATATGTAGTCATTAAATCGTGCGGAAGGGAGGGAGATGTTCAACCCAATAAATTTATCTTGAACAACCCCCTCCTCCACATTCGTATGTAGCCGGATGTTGATTGGAATCCGAATCGTTTTTATTCCTGCGCCGACCACGCGCAATATTCCGCGCAGGTTGCGGGGTTCCCGGAATGCCCATCACAAAGTACCCCGGTACTCACACATTGAGTCGATGAGCCAATCGAACACGTTGGGGCGCATGCACAATTCGGACAGATTGGTCCGGCAAACGCCTCTTCGCGGAGCGCCAGCGTGAGAGCCGTAATCGCCAGTACAAAGGCAACACCCAGAAAGAGGATCTGAGCAAGATTTTGTTTGTTGTTCATATACTGCCTCCATTGTAGATAGTTGAACATAAGGTTAGTTAATGGTGCGGTCGAGGGATTGTCGGGTCAGTGTAACGATATCATCGACCTGGCCGTCGTCGAGCTTTCCAGTCCAGCTTTTTGCCACCCTTCCTCCGCTATCGATAAGAATCGTCGCCGGGACACCACTGATTCTGTAGCTCGTCTGAAAACTGGTGTCCGCGACACTCACCATGTAGAACGGTATGTCTTTATCAACGATATATTGCATTGTCTGTTTTACATCGTGGATCGATACCCCCACGATAAAACACTCTTCGCCGATTTTCTCGACGATAGACCTCCACTTCGTTAGGTTTTCCTCACAATGGGGACAGGTCGTTGAGAGCACGAAGAGCAGGTAGGTCGACTGCGTATCGGAGTAGGAGATGGTCTGTTGACTGCCATCCAGCGACTGAGCAGTGAAACTGTTGACTTGATCACCAGGCTTGAGAGGATCGACCGGGGAGATAACCGAGGTGTTCTGGATGTAAGTTTCCAGCTTATTGACTTTCAGGGTCAACAACACCACATCGATTGTGAGGATGGTGATGAGGGTGCCTACTGCGGCACGGATCCATCCGGAAGGGATTTTCATAGTCGATAAACCTCCTTGCATGCGGAGCCGAACTGAGGTCTTACCTTCAATAGTATTACAACATCCGGTTAAAGTCAATAGGGGAAAATCCTATTTCCGCATAGGGTAAAATACCTATTTCTTCGAGGGCGGGCGATCCTTCTGGATCGTTTTACGGGGTATTGCGTGATCGGCCCCCTGAGATGTAAATAATGAGTACCCGCTGATATTGGCGTTTCATCGGGATCGTCGATACTGTGAGCGGAATTTTCCCGTTAGCGCTACAAAACACTTATTTCAACAGCAACATCTTCCTCACACCCCGGTACGTCCCCGCCGTCATTCTGCAGAAATACACGCCGCTCGGAGAATTGGTCGCATCCAAACTTACCGAGTGATATCCCGCGGGCATCTCGGCGTCGGCGAGCCGTGCGACTTCTTCGCCGGCGAGGTTGAACACCACGATGGTCACCCTCGATCCGACGGGCAGCGTATATTCGATGGTGGTCGACGGGTTGAATGGGTTCGGGTAGTTGGATGAAAGTGCGAAGCCCTCGGGGAACCCGTCCGCCTTCCGCGGGGATACGATCACCGAAACGAGTGCAGGGGCGCCGAGGGTGATGGCGCCCTGTTTGTCCATCGGATAATTTCTGACAACGCCATCCCTCGTCACCTCGAGCGAGGGCGTAAAACCGGATGCCGTCCCGCCAGAGACATCCCACCTGATTGTGGCCGGGCCAGCGCCGCCGCTGATGGCGATCGGAAAAATATGGGATTGTGCGGAATCATCCACGAGGTACGATTCGAGCATTCTGCCCGAGGAGAACCGCGCGTCGAAAATACCACCCGGCACAGGCGGCGGAAGCTCGAACATCGATGCGTCGGTTGCAGATGCTGAAACACCGCCGACCGGATGACTTGCCTCCTCGCCAATATAGAGTGTTTGACTTTGCCCGGAGGCGTCGGAGAGCTTCAGTGTCGTCAGCCGGCCGAAATCTGCAGCCAGGGTTAAACCGTTGTCGGGCAATGATTTCGGCGCTGCCACGGATGAGTGCATCTCGAGTGTACCGGCGCCGCTCATCTTCAACCAGTACCCCCTTCCCGGCTCGATCGTGCCCGCAGTATAGTAGCCGCTAATGCCGTAACCGAAAAAACTGGATACGATGGTTCCGCCTGTTGCGATGATCGGTCCAGTCCCGGAGGAACCGGAGGTCCCGCCGATCAGATTCCATTTGTCCTGGACAGGAACGGAGAGGTTGTCGAAGAAAACGCCGGGTGCACCATCGACGCCTGATTGAATATTCTTCATCCAGTACCCGCGACCGGGTCGGAGTGAATCAACCATGCTGGTGTAGTACCCAATGAAATCGTAGACCGGTCCCCCCGGGAAGAGGTTTGCCGCCGAGTAATCACCGTCGTTCGGTAGGACCGAAATGGAAACGAGGTTCCAATTATCTCCCTCCGGTTCGGGGTTCCGCGGGTAGAACCTGATGCACCATCCGTCTCGCGGACGGGTTTCGATCGGATAACCCATCCGGTTGACGAACACATTACCGGAGTAATCAGGCGTGGAAAAAGGTTCATTCTGCAAACCCACAACGTTACCCAAGCCCCCCCCATAAAATACCAATTGATCATACTGAAATTCCACCGTGCCGAGGCAGCGGTTTAGCACCACGCGGAATGTCGTAGGAGCCGGACTTCCCACATTCGGCCAAGGGCCCTCCCCGATCGAATCCCACTGCACGATGAACAAACACGGATCCCCGTTGCTCCCGTATTTAATTGAGCCGTATTGCCCGGTCGTATCGCCGACGATAAAGGGACCATACAACGGCGCAATGACCGGCACGTCGATCCCCGGGGTTGATGGCGCGGCGGAAAGGTTGAGGAAGTTCTCCTGCATTGCGCTGCGGACGATCTTCACGGTGTCGGCAGCCGATTGCCCGAGCCCAATCGCACCGTCGACGGAAATCCACGCATACCGGTACTCGTCGCCGAAGAGCCTCATCGTCCCGCCGAGCTCGAGCGGGCCCGCGATGCCGTCGTCCTTATCGACCGTGCCCGGCGAGAGCGGATCAAAAAATTCCGATGTGTCGATGTACGTACCGGTACTCGAGATATCAACGGGAACGCAAACAACCCCCGTATCGATGCCGTACCAGGTTTTTCCGAACGACACGACATTAAAGGATTGGGAACGACCGATGGAACTGGCGCCTGTCAGGTCGACGGCCTTGATTTGATATAGTACTGTTGCCGGGGCCGGAGGTAGCGGATACATTAATTCCCAATAATCAGCCCCGAGATAATCCATCGGAATGTCCGGTTGGGAAACCCCGTTGATCTCGTGCATCAGGATCACACTCTCTATCCCCGCGTTCAATGGATTTTCTGGATCGCAATCCACGACGGTCGCACCGATCGGTTCGGAACCACCTTCGAAAAAGGTCCTTGTGATTTCGGGGAGCGTGATGACGATCGGTGGAACGTTTGTTGTGACCGTCATGCTATACCAGATATTGAAAAGTGAAACGTTCAACGTGTCATAATTGTAACCCCAGCGGGCGTACCACCCGGGCGAGGGGATGTCGAAGTAACACGTCGGGTTGGAATACTGGTTATAATATTTCCACATCCTTGAAGGATAATCCTCGTCGGAAGCACTGACATTAAAACTGACCGCTCCCATTTCAGTCCTAATCTTCGGATCAACGGTCGAACAGGTCGCGGAATCGTCATCGCAACCCGCGATCTCGAGTGAAACAAAAATATTTTCTCCGACGGTCACTCCGATGGTATCGCCGGTCGCTTCCATCGCGACGTGGTTGATTTCATTCGGTGTGATTTTTTTCTGGAACCCACCGTACCCCCATCGCTCTGCGCCAATCGGGGGAGTGGATGGGACGGAACCGGACTCGAGCGTCGACACCCAGCTCGAGTCCGTGGCGGTCTCAGGAAACGCCGTAATGCCGGATTCTGAATCGTTCGTGTTGATCCAGTACCCCCACGATTGACATCCAGGTTGGAAGGGTCCGGGACGCACGCCAGGTCCGTAATCCGGACCGACATGCGAAGAATGGACGCGGACGTACACTGTCGAATCATACGCCCCAAGCCCCGCCATTTGTACCCAGAAAATGGAGTCGATCGTGCCGGATGCCTTTGCAGTGAACCATTGACCGATCACGTCCCGGTGGGCGGATCCAAAGTTTGAATTGGTGGGATAACTCCCTGGATCAGTTCCGAAAGTAAACTTGTCCCCGCAGATCGCAGTCGATGTCGGGTGCGACCTTCGGAGAACCGCATCGATCAGTTGCTGGGAACCTTCCCCGGGCTGGAGGGGCCTGACTTCACCATCGGGTGACACCAGGTATCGCTGCTGGGCATCAACTATGCTGAATCCGATCAGTGAGGCGAGGAGCGGAAGGAGGAGAAACCGATTCATAACAACCTCGAATCGTGGAATGGCGGCAGGCGGCTGCCGGCTGGCTCAATGCAATATAATAAGGAGGGAGGCGAGAGACAATGGGCTGGGTCCGGGAGGGTACCGAGCAGAGGGCCTAACAGGGGGTCTTAATTCCCGGTTCAAACATCCCCTACCACACATCCCCATTTCCCCCCATTTTCAAAGAATTTAGGGGTTTAAGCCCCAAGGGGCAGATCCGTTAAATCAGCGAAAACAGCCCATTTTAAGGCCTTCCCCCGGGTGACGAGGTCCCGGTCACCGAAATCTGAAAAAACCCTCAAAATAACTTGACTTTCATCGATAAATGGCTAAATTTCAAGACCCGGGTGGGGAAAAGTGGAGAATTGTGGAGTGAAATTCTTTTGAATTTCAACGGGCAATGAACCCCCTCCGCCGAAAAAAAAATTATGTCATCGTTCAAAGGAACATACACACACTCGGTCGACGAGAAAGGGAGACTCAACCTTCCGGCGAAATTGCGGAAGTACGTCTCGCCTGAAAACAACGACACGTACGTCGTCACGCGCGGCTTCGAACAGTGCCTCTTCGTCTATCCCCTTGACGAATGGGCGAAAGTGGAGGCGAAGCTGCGCGAGTTGAACAATTACAATTCCGAGCACCGCAAGTTCCTCAGGGCCGTGCTCGCGATGGCCAACGAAGTGCAGCTCGATTCCCAGGCCAGGCTCTCGCTTCCCCCCGATCTCCGCGACTACGCGAAAATCCGCGGAGACGTGAAGATCATCGGCACACTCGACAAGATCGAGCTGTGGGATCCTGCCATTTACCAGAAATACGAAGCTTCGCTCACGGAATCGTACGAAGAGATCGCTGAAAAAGTGATGAAGTAGTCCTCGCGCGAACGCGAGGTAAGTCCGATTCATCCGGATGAAATGGATCAACCATATCACACCCCTGTACTACTCGACGAAGTCCTCTCGTTCCTTCAGCCGAAGGAGGGCGGAACATATGTCGATTGCACACTCGGCGGCGGGGGGCACGCTGAAGCCGTTCTCAACGCGATATCAGGAAAAGGCTTGCTCGTGGGTTTCGACCGCGATCCCGACGCCATCCGCGCCGCAGGCGAACGACTCGCCCGGTTCGGATCGTCGGTCGCCCTCGTCGCGCACAACTTCGATGCGGTCCGGAACCGGCTTCGGCAGCTGAACATCAATGAAGTCGACGGTTTTCTCCTGGACCTGGGTGTTTCATCCCATCAGCTCAACGATCCGGGCCGGGGGTTTTCGTTCCAGCAGGAAGGGCCCCTGGATATGAGGATGGACAAAGAGGCGGAAGTGAGCGGCCTGAAAGTGGTGAATACGTACCCGGAAGAGGAATTGAAGAGGATTTTCAAGGAGTACGGCGAGGAAAGACACTCCGGCCGAATCGCGTGGAGGATCGCCCGGCACCGGGAGG
>JANNFI010000132.1:0-11299 GCA_031379665.1 Ignavibacteria bacterium | reverse complement strand
CGTTCTTTGACCAAATGGGGCTCGTCTCGCTAGTTGACACAACGCTCAAAATCCATAATCTATCACGAACCGCCGTATACGGAACCGTACGTACGGTGGTGTGAGAGGACGGAGGCCCTTACGGGCCTCCTCCTACTCGATGCGCCCGGTGGCTACATCAAACTCTGCGGGTCGGTATCGATCGTCATCCTCACGGTCCGCTGGCGCGGTGGCGCGAGCCCGGCGAGATGGCCCGAGAGGAGTGAACCGGAAGGATCGCCTCCCTTGGGACTTTTGATCACCACGTGCCACCGGAACCGGTCCCGGATCTTCGGGAGCGCGGCCGGCGAGGGGCCCATCACCGCCGCCGGTCCGCACGATTTCCGCATTGTCGCAGCCGCGCTCTCCGCGGCCTTTCGTACATCCTCTTCCTTCTCCCCTGAATACTCCAGCAGCGTGATCCTCGTGAACGGCGGGTAGCCGAGGTCCTTCCGGTACCTGATTTCGTCGTCGTAGAATTTCCTATAGTCGTGCCGGGCGACGTCCTGCATCGTAGGATGAAGCGGCTGCATCGTCTGGATGATCACCTCTCCCGGGATCTTTCGCCTCCCCGACCGCCCAGCGACCTGCGTCAACAATTGAAATGTCCGCTCCGCCGACCGGAAGTCGGGCAGGAGCAGCTGCGTGTCGGCGGAGATGACGCCGACCAGCGTGACGCGCGGGATGTCGAGCCCCTTGGCGATCATCTGTGTGCCGAGGAGGATGTCGACCTCGCCGCCGGCGAACCGGTTCAGGATCCCGGCGTGCGAACCCTTCCGGGACGTGGTGTCGAGGTCCATTCGATCCACGGCCGCGGAGGGGAACGCAGCGCGGAGTTCTTCCTCCACCTTTTGCGTCCCGAGGCCGAGATAGAGGAGATCACCGGCGCCGCACTCACCGCAGAAGAGCGGTGGGGTCTTGACGGACCCGCAGTAGTGGCACCGTAAATGTTTCTGGGGGCGGTGATAGGTGAGCGATATCTGGCAGCGGTCGCACATCTCGACCTTGCCGCATTCGCGGCATTCGATATACGCCGAGAACCCGCGGCGGTTTTGTAAAATGATAATCCCCTCTTTTTTCTGCAGCCGGTCGGTGATCCGCTCGCGCAACAGGTCTGAGATCGAGCCGTGTTCGAACTTCTTCATCGAGAGCTTCGCGGCCAGGGCGTCGACCTTGAACTCTTCCTTCCGCACGGCCCGGTACGCTTCGAATTTCTTCTTCCGCTCGGCGACCATATCCACGATGGTCACCGCCGGGAGTTGCGCCCCGTCGGCCCTCTCGGGGAGTTCGACAAGATGGTACTTCCCTGAGAGCGCGTTGGAGAAGCTCTCAATAGAGGGCGTCGCCGATCCGAGGATCACCGTGGCCCCGGCGAGGCTCCCCCGGACCACGGCGGCGTCGCGGGCGTGGTAGCGCGGTGACTGGTCGTACTGCTTGTAGGAAGGCTCGTGCTCCTCGTCGACGACGATGAGGCCGAGGCGTGCCAGGGGGGCGAACACCGCTGAGCGCGGTCCGATTACGATCGAGTACCGGCCATCCCGGGCCAGGCGCCAGGCGTCGTACCGTTCCCCCCTCGACATCCTGCTGTGGAACATCACCACCCTGTCGCCGAAACGGCGCCGGAACCTGCCCACCGTCTGGGGCGTGAGCGCGATCTCCGGGACGAGGACGAGCGCGCTCCTGCCCAGCTCGAGCGCCCGTGCGATCGCCTCGATGTAGACCTGCGTCTTGCCGCTCCCGGTGATCCCCCAGAGAAGGAACGCCGCGAACGTTCCGGATTCCACCGGCTCCAGTATCGCGCTGAGCGCGGCCGACTGGTGAACGTTCAACTTGAAATCCCTGTGCTCTTCGCGATGTTCCCCGGCCGACGAGCCGTCGCGAACCACCTCCCGTGAGGCGATGGTTACGACCTGTTTTCCGGCAAGGGATTTCAGGGCCGCCGGTGAGAGATCGTGTTCCCGGATCAATTCCGCGGTGGTCACCGTCGCGGGATCCATCGCGGCGAGCGCGCGTACGATGGCCGCCTGCTTTGACGTTCGCCTGTTGTCGCCGTTCACTTCGAGCCACGCCCGCCACTTTGTCGCGGCATCTCCGTCGACGACGATCACCGGTTCCACCTTCGCCGCGTCGCCTGCGTACGCGCGCTCCTCGTCGATGGTCACGAATCCTTTCCGCCGGAGCTCGTGGAGCGCAGGGTAAATGCTCCCCGAGTCGAGGGCCTTCCGGAGCGTCGAGACCGCGGCCTTCGGTGTTCCCGACAGATGCCGCATCACCGATTGCTGGAGGGGGGACCTCGCGAGTCCCAAAATGAGTTCCGGCGTGACCTCCACCGAAGATCTGACCGTGGCTTTCCCGACGCCGGTGAATCCGCTGATGAGCATCGGGCGGAGCGCTTCGCCGATTGGGGCGTGGTAGTAGCCCGACATCCAGCCCGCGAGCTTCATCAGTTCTTCGCCGATGACCGGTTCCTCGTCGATGATGTCAAGGATGCCGCGGATGCCGCGGACATCGGAGGAGGCCGAGGTTGCCACGACGATGCCGGCGACGGTCTTCTTCCCGAACGGGGCGAGAGCGCGGACGCCGGGCCGCGCGAGCGGCCGGAGGTGCGCGGGGACGGAATAGGTGAAGACCCTGTCGACCGTATTCGGGACGGCGAGGTCGATGAAGAAATCGGGCATCGTTCCTGGGAATCGGGTGGAAAAATGTCGGCAAAACGGGATGGAGATGCAACTAACGAAACCGCCGGCCCTTTCGGAGCCGGCGATTGAAACTCGATTGATCGGTCTATTCGGCGTGCGGCAGAGAGGCCGCCTATTTCATTAAAACCATCTTTTTCGTTTCCGTGAACTCACCTGAAACTATCCGGTAGAAATAGACTCCACTTGGCACTCCAGAAGCGTTCCATATCACTGCGTGAATCCCGGCTTCCTTCCTCTCATTCACCAACGTTGCAACTTCACGACCAAGGATGTTATATATCCGGAGTGTGACAATACCCGGAGAGGGAATTGAGTATGAGATGTCGGTTGAGGGGTTAAATGGGTTGGGGTAATTCTCACGCAGACTGAACTCGCGGACGACGCCCTCCGCGGGCTCTATATCCGTAAGGCGGTCCCACTCGTACAGCCAGCGGGAACTGCTCACCCACCTCCCATCTTTCCACTCGCGGACTCCCCCCTCGATCGGGTTGTCCCCCTCATCGTAAACGTTGTACCATTGTGAACCGGTAAACACAACGCCCTCCACCCACGCCTGGTTCGTTTCCGTGAGACGGTTGCCTTTTCCGTCATAATTAATGTCTGTCCGTCTCGTGACCTCCCATTGACCGTTGCGCCACTCCTCATTGATGTGTGACATCATGTTTCCGTGATGATTGAAGGTCGTGGCTTCCTTCCAATTGTTGACCCAGTTATGTCCGTCCCACCGTTGTAAACGGTACAGTGTCTGGTTCCCCCTGGCGTCGTACTCCTGGACCCACAAATCCGAACTCACCCATCCCGTGTCCGTCCAGTACCTGTTCAACGTTTCGGCATTCCGCCCGTTGGAGCTGTACGTCGACCATTGTCCCTGGAAATATGCCCAACCCGGTCCGACGTACCTCTCCGAGATGTAGCTCGAAAGATTGCCTTGATGGTCGTATCCGCGCCCGACCCTGGTGGTGGGCGTCCAGGCCGAATCGCGCCACCGGAGGGTTGTGGAGAGGATTATTCTCGAATGATCGTCGTAGCCGTCATATATCCAACTGTAGTTTGTCCAATCACCCGACATCCAGCGAAGATATTTTCGTTCGACCTGGTTCCCCGACTGGTCGAAGGTGTAAAATCTCCACGTCCCCTTAGATTGCCCGGTCGTGCCCCACGACATTTGGTAGTCCTCGATGCGCCGCCCATCATCATCGTAGGCTCGGATCGTGTGGGCCCGGTACCTCCACCCGGATCCGTCGTAATCATGATAGCGGTATTCGAGCAGGTTCCCGTCACGGTTATAATCGCGTGTTTTCCTGTATTTACCCACCCAGCCACTCGCGTCATGAAGCTCATACAGGTACCATACGACCCTTCCCCCATCGTCATACCGGTTTGTTGTCCTGCTCTGATCGATCCAGGTACCGTCGGTATAATTCCTTCTCAGTTCCTCCAGGATGTTACCCGACGCGTCATTGATAAAATTCGTAAGGGTGGCGACCTGAAGCGTATCGGCGTCGGGTAGAAATGTGCGGATTTCGGTGACATTCCCACCGGCATCATACTCATAGCTCGTGCGACTCGTAGTGCTCCACGACTCCAGTGAATCGTCCCAGCGCTGGTTGGTCGCATTTGTTTGGTGCCATTCCCCCTGACCGGATTTGACGGACGGTACGTACAGTGCCCCCATCCCGGATATCGCCGATTCTTCAATCGCGTCCGGCTCCTCATCTTCCACAGGATCTTCGTAATCATCCCCGTCCCTCGGCGGGGAGTGGTGCAAGGCCATCCGAGATTCAGACGGGTAAAAGCGCTGAGACATCACCGATGCCGGGGAAAACAGGAGAAATACAAATACGATCAATATGTAGACAGGGGTTTTGATTGCAACCCGATCGGTTGGAGATAGATAGCGGAAAATGACTGTTATCAAGGTACATCCCACGCAGAAGAAAATCAACACTCAGACCGGATCATTCGGGTATATCAGACCGAATCGCCCCAGTTCGGTCATGTGGATCCCTTTCCCTATCTGATCAGGAGCATCTTTCTCGACTCGTTGTACAGCATCCCGCCCGATGGCCCGGTCACGGTCATCTTCGCGTGATAGACACCGCCCGGCAGGTCGGCCTGGGCGGACGCGTCCCAAACGCGCCGATGGACGCCGGCGGGCAATGTTCCTTCGGCGAGCGTCGCCACCCTCTGACCGAGCGTATTGAAGATTTCGATTCGTACGATGCCCGCTTCGCTGAGCCGGAACTCCAGCGTCGTCGAAGGGTTGAAGGGGTTCGGGTAGTTCTGGGAAAGACCGAATTCCGTCGGCAGGAGATCGGCGGACGGCGGGCCGTACGACAGTGTCATCGACGCGGCTTCGTCGTTGAGTGTCATCGATCCGTCGCCTGCGAGTTCGCGCGTCGTTATACCGGCGGAAATCGTTGCGGCGGCGCCCGCGGGAATGCGCCAGCCGATCGTGAGCGGATAGCTCACGCCCTGCGCGCTGATGGTTGCCGCAGACTGGATGCCGGTGAAGATTTCCATCCTCCTCTGGGTGGCGAACCGGATGTCGAATGCGCCGGCGGGAGGGACCGGTGGAAGATCGTATGCTCCGGCGGCGGCGCCCTCTGCCAGGCGGCTCCGCATTTCAAGAACCGTTCGACGGCCGGCCGCGTCGGTAAACGTCAACGTTCCGCGATCGGATCCGGCCGCATCCCCGGCGAGCTCATTCTGTAGTATGGCCGGCGGGACGGCGGACGGAACGGCCGCCGAGGGCATCGACTGGAGGAATCCGGAGAGGATGATCTTCGCGGTCTGGGAGCTCTTGACCCAGTAACCCAGCCCAGGTTCGAGTTCGGTCGCGACGGTGTATCCGCCGTCGTACGCGTAGAACGGGGTCTCGATGCTCGACGGCGGGATCGACGGGACCGTGGACGCGGCGATCGGCACGCTCACCGATCCGATCAGGTTCCAGCCGGCCGCAACGTCGATGGTGTCGCGCAGGACGCTCAAACCCCCGTAGGCGAGATCTTCGCCGGCATTGAATTTGACCCAGTAGCCCTTGCCGTTCTCCAGCGTGTCCTCGGGGAGATATGCGTTGGTGTACCCGTAGGCCGGCGTCAGGGCCCCGCCGAAGAGCGTCGCCGTGGCGGCGTCCCCGGTAAGGACGGGGAGAGACACGATGTTCCATCCGGCGGCCGACGTCCGGTCCACCGTATCGGCTTCCTGAGAGGTCCCGAGGTAGATGTCGTCAATGTACCAGCCGTCGCGTTCTGTGGTTGGATTCGTCACGAGCTTGAACCGGACGTTCACCGAATCGCCCTCGCGGCTTGCGAGGTCGAAGAACTGGGGTTCCCAGTCTCCCGGGTCAGCCGTAAGGTCCGTCCAGGCGGCGTGTCCCACCAGGTTGTAGACCCTGAGGGTCGACCAGGTCTGGCGGTTGTCGCTGCTGATCTCGAGGTAGGCGATGTCGCCGAAGGCGACGATGGCGATGTGGTTGAACCGGAGGATCGGGTCGGGGCCGAGGATCACCCTCGGGAACGTGATCGAGCGTGTGGAGCTCGGGGGATAGTTCCCGATGCGGCTCTCGGTGAGCGAGTGCGTCCCGTTCGCCGCGATGGCCGACGTCGTGTCCCAGCCGGCCGTCACCTGGTAGGTTGTCAGCGCAGAGTCGAACGTTTCGTGGAAAACGGAGTAGAGGCCTCCGAACCCCGATCCGGTCGCCGTCTGGGTGCTGTAGTGTTTCGGCGTCTCGTTGTCACGGACCGCGACGTAATAGGTGTGGTATCCGCCGCTCGAATCGATCCAGGACCGGACCTGCCCGGTGTCTGCCGACGATTGGGCGACGCTGTCGATGAGCGAGCCGTCCCTGTAGATCAGGACGTAGGCCAGGTCGTTGAGCGGCGTGTCGTCCACCTGTCGCGACGGATTGATCCACCCGAGGATGTTGGTCGCCACCCCGTCGGAGACCTGGAACGAGGTTGGTGGTTTCGGCTGGGGATGGCCGCCGGCGTACGCGGACGAGGAGCTCACACTGCTCGAATCGGTGGCGGTGACCGCCCTGATGGAGTACGAATAGTTCACGTGCGTCGTGAGGCCTGCATCGGTGTAGGCCTCGTCTCCCGAATCGACTTCCGCGATGTACGTTATTCCCCGGTAGATGTGGAGTTTGAAATCGGTGAGCGGCGAGCCGTCCGCCTTCTGGGTGGGGTCGGTCCAGTTGAGCGTGACAGTCGTGGGGGACGTATAGTCGCTGTAGGCCCCGAACGGCGACGGGGGAAATGGCGCGTCAACGTTCACCTCGACGACGTACATTCCCGAGGCCATGTCCCCGATGATGATTTTGCCCGAAGGGAAAAATGGATACACAGACCAGGCGCCCCAGTAATCATAACTGTCGTCGAGGGGATAGCTGTCGTAACCACCGATCTCGACAGGAGCTGTCGGGTCGGAGATGTCAACGACCCTGATTCCGGCCGTGTAATATGCCATGATGGCGAGGCTGTCCCTGACGAAGACGTTATGGACGATTGCTGTCGGGCTGCCGACGTATTCGGCGACCATTGTCGAGGTGGCGCGGTCCCAGATCTTCAGGGTCTTCGCAGTGGTGCCGATCTCGTCGGTCGAGAGGATGTACGCCCCGTCGACGGTGGTCGACGTGTTGTGCGTTCCCGCGCCCGTGTAGCCGATGTTGTAGAGCGGTACTGGCGCCGTCTTCACCGTCGCGTCGATCACGACGATGCCCACGCCGTAGATGGCCGCCGCGAAGATGGTGTCGTTCTTCACATAACAATCGTGGATGTAATTCCCGGCATATTGACCGCGGTACACCGGGCTCTCGGGATTGGCGAGATCGAATATGCCGATCCCGCCGCTGAACGCTCCGGCGCAGCCGTTCAGGTACATATACCCGTCCATGATATGGATCGAATGGGACTGGATCGTGCTGTTGGGGCCTGACGTGTAAGTGAAAGCCTGGACGAGATGGACCGAGTCAGGGAGGTACGAGAGGTCGATGATCTGCGTGCCGCCGCCCCCTTCGCTCACGACGTAGGCGTAGTTCTCGTGCGTCTGGATCTCCCGCCAACTCGAACAGACGCCCGGGACGAAGTCCCGCTCCACCATCGCCCCGACGTTGGTGATTTCAACTACAGCGGTTCCGCACGAATTCCCAAGCAACGCATATTCGCGGCCCGAAGTGGTGTCGGTCCATCCCCAGCATCCGGCGGTGTACGATCCGCCGCTCGGCGGTGTGAACTGACCCAGGTACCGCACCCCGCCGAATTCCTGGGCGGTGGCGAAACCTGAAACGATCGCGAGGAGAACAAGGATGGATGATCCGATCCGCATGATGGGTACGCCTTATTTGATGAACAACATTCGTTTTTCGGCCGAGTGGCGTCTCCCGTCGACACCGGTCGCTTCGATCTTGTAGAAATATGCCCCGCTCCCGGCCTGTGCCCCGGCGCCGGTCCGACCGTCCCACGTGATGCTGTGCGCTCCGGGCTCCAGGGCGCCCGAGAAAAGCAGGTTGACCTCCCGGCCGAGTACGTCGTAGACCGCCAGCCGTACGTCCGACCGGGCCGGCAGGTCGAACCGGATCGCGGTCGACGGGTTGAACGGATTGGGCGTGTTCTGGTAGAGGGCGAAACTCCCCGGGAGCGCCGCCGCATCGTCGTCCACGCCGACCAGCGGACCGACTGCCACGTCGTCGACGTACCAGCCGTCGGCGTTCACCGTCGCGTTCGAGAGGAGCCGAAAGCGGAGAGCCACGGTGTCGCCTTCGTACGCGGTAAGCGTTATCACCTCGGAGAACCAGTCACCGGGATCGGCGCTCGAGTCGGCCCACTCCGGATGGGCGAACCCGTTGTACGCCCGCAGCGTAATGTATGACAGGCCACGGTTCCGGGTGATGTCGACGTACCCGAAATCTCCCCCCGGCATGATGGCGATATGCTTGAACGTCAGCACGGCGCCGGGTGAAACCGTAAAACGGGGGGTGACGAACGTGAGCGCCGTACTGTTCGGATAATTGCCCGACGGGCTGTCGGTGATCGAAGCGGCGCCGCCGCCCGCCAACGCGCGGGTCGTGTCCCAGGTGCCGCTCACCAGCAGCGAACTCTTACCGGTCTCGAAATCTTCAGAATACGACGAGGTGATGCCTCCGTAGCCGAGCTGCAGCTGGGTCCAGGGGCTGAAGTACGTGGGTGTTTCGCTGTCGCGGGCCCGGATCCTGAAGTAGTGGTAGCCGAGGGCTGTGTCGGTAAGGGAGGAGGCCGCCCCGGTGTCCGCCGCACCGGCGGGGATCCCGATGTAGGGCGAACCGTCGCGCTCGACCTCGATCGCTTCAAGGTCATTCAGCGGCGTCCCATCGGCCTGAGCCGCCGGATTAACCCACTCGAGCCGCGTGCCGTCGACGAGGTCGATCACGCGAAACCCGGACGGCATCCTCGGCGCCGCAGCGCCACCCGCGTACACCGTCCGCGCGACCGGCGCGCTCGAATCGCCGCCACTGTGGGCGACTATCACATAGCGGTATTGCTGGTGTTGCGTGAGTCCGGCGTCGGCGTATGATCCGGTGCCGCCGGGGACGGCAGCCAGGAACACCCCGTCGCGGTAGATCCGGATTTCCACCGGCCCGAGCGTGTCGCCGCCCACGGTGAGGGTCGGGTCCGTCCACGTGAGCGAGGCCCCGGTCGGTGTGGCGTAATCAGAGTAGACCGTCACGCCGGAGGGGACCCGGGGGGCCGCGATGTTCATATCGACGACGAACATCCCGTTGCCCATGTCCCCGATGATGATCTTCCCCGATGGGAAGAACGGATAGACCGACCACGCCCCCGTATAGTTCGCCGACTCGTTCAATGGCCGCGTATCGTAGCCGCCGACCTCCACGGGATTTTCCGGATCGGCTATATTGATGATGCGGATGCCCGCCGTATAGTACGACATGATCGCGAGCGTATCCCTGACGAAGACGTTATGTACGATCGCGGACGGGCTGCCGACATACTCCGCAACCATCGGGAAGATCGGCGGTGTCGCGATGTCCCAGATCTTGAGCGTTTTCGGCGTGGAGTTGATCTCGTCGGTGCTCAACACGTAGCGCCCGTCCGTGGTGGTCGCGATGTTGTGGGTCCCGGAGCCGGAGTAGGAGATCGTATAGAGGTGCTGGGGCGCAGACTTGTCGGTAGCGTCGATGATCTCGATGCCGACGCCGTAGATCGCCGCGGCGAAGATCGTGTCATTTCGCACGAAGGAGTCGTGGACATAGTTCCCGGCGTACTCGCCGGTGAAGAGCGGGTTCTCCGGATCCGCGAGGTCGAAGATGACGATGCCTCCGGGGCTCCACTGCGCGCAGCCGTTAAGATAGAGGTACCCGTCGCGCACGTGGACGCTGTGGGCGCGGTTCGTCGTTTTCGCAACCGAATTCACGACCAACGTATAAATGAACGACCGCACGAGGTGAGCGGAGTCGGGCAGGTACGAGAGGTCGATGATCTGGACCCCGCCGCCGCCTTCGGTGACGACGTAGGCGTAATTGTTCCACGTCATCATTTCCCGCCAGTTCGACCCAGGGCCCGGGATGAAATCGCGTTCGACGATGTTGCCGACGTCGGTGATTTCCACGATCGAAGTTCCTGTGGAATTTCCGAGCAGGGCATACTCCCGGCCGCTGACCGTATCGGTCCAGCCCCAGCACCCCGCGGTGTACCCCCCGCCGCTCGGTGGGACGAAATTCGCGAGAAATCGGACGGAGCCGATTTCCTGCGCCGCGGAATCAGTCACGAGGGAAAATAGCGTCACGACGGTGGCCATCGTGAACGCGCGGAAAACGGTGATGAATGGGGGTTTCAAGGGCGTCTGGTAATGAATGATATGATAAATTACTCAATTCGAGGCGGACATACAACGCTGAAAATTTGCGAAATTGTGAGCTTCATCTCTCCCCCCTTGCGAATCTCGCGGCAGTTTCTTATTCTTGTGTAACTTTTTGTCAAACAACGATTGCCGGGTGTCATTTGATCCAGATTTTGAGGCGATCGTCGAAACATTATGAAATATCATCACTCCGGAGGGAATAAACGGATGAGGTCACCACGGACATTGTTATTCCTAATTCTCTGTGTCCTCCTCTCGACAGTCGGGGCCCCGCCCGTCTTTTCGCGGGGAAAATTCAAATCGTCTCCCGTAACGTACATCAGCGGCAAGGATACGGTCACCGGCACGATCTCGATCCCCGAGGGGAAAGGGCCATTTCCCGCCGTGATGGTCATCCACGAATGGTGGGGCCTCACTCCCTGGGTCAAGGAAAGCGCGGAAAAGCTCGCCGCGGAGGGATACATCGCGCTGGCGATCGATCTCTACCGTGGAAAGGTGGCCGAATCGGCCGACGAGGCCCACCAGTTGATGCGCGGGGTTCCCGAAGACCGGGCGGCCCGCGACCTGAGGGCCGCTTTCGCCTACCTCACCGGCAGGAAAGACGTGAACCGGAAGAAGATCGGGTCGGTCGGCTGGTGCATGGGGGGCGGATATTCCCTCGAGGCGGCGGTGAAGATCCCGGAGCTGTCGGCGGCGGTGATCTGTTACGGCAGGCTGGTCAC
>JANNFI010000131.1:0-13031 GCA_031379665.1 Ignavibacteria bacterium | reverse complement strand
CGTTCTTTGACCAAATGGGGCTCGTCTCGCTAGTTGACACAACGCTCAAAATCCATAATCTATCACGAACCGCCGTATACGGAACCGTACGTACGGTGGTGTGAGAGGACGGAGGCCCTTACGGGCCTCCTCCTACTCGATTGGTGAGTGGCGCCCTGAAACCCTTCGCCGGTAGCCGGTCGCCGGACGCGGGGCCATCGCCCCGAGCGCGCTGTCGTTAGAGAGAGAGGAGGATCGACCGGTATTTCGGGACAGGCCAGTGCTCGTCGGCGACGATCCCCTCGAGGTCATCCACGACCGCCCTCACCTTCTCGCACGCGGCCCTGACCACCACGAACGCCGCCGCCTTTTTCCGCAGATCGCCCGTCTCGTTGGCCGCCGACACCAGGCCGTCGAGTTTGGCGACCGCGGCGTGGAGCCGGTCGATGTCGGACGCGACCTTCCTGAACATCACCGGAAGGGCCTTCGTCCCCGGCCCCGAGTCGCCCAGGAGTTCCCGGACCCCGGTAAGGCTCGTCGCAAGGTCGCGGGCGTACTTCGCGGCCGCGGGGAGGTACATCGTCACGGCCATGTCCCTGGTGACCTCAGCCTCGATATCGGCGTGCTTGATGTAGTGCTCCATGTCGATATGGTGCCGCGACTCGACTTCCCGGTCCGAATAGATCCCGAATCTCGTGAACATCGTGACGGCCTGCTTGTCCAGGAGCGCGTTCAGGGCCTCCGGCGTGGTCCGGAGGTTCGGAAGGCCGCGGCGTTCCGCCTCCTTCGTCCATTTCACCGAGTAGTTGTCTCCCTCGAAGAGGATGTTCTTCGACGATTTCACCATTTCCCGGAGAATCTCCACCGCGACGGTCGTAAAATGCTTCTTTCTGTCGATCCGCTTCGCGATCTGGTCGCTGAAGTGGGTGAGCCCGTCGGCGACAGCCGTGTTGAGCACTGTGACGGCGCTCGCCGGCGTCGATGACGATCCGACCGCGCGGAATTCAAACTTGCTGCCGGTGAACGCGAACGGAGAGGTGCGGTTCCGGTCGGTGTTGTCCCTCGGGACCTGCGGGATCTTGTCGATGCCGACAGAGAGCCACGCCTGGTCCTTCGTCGTGCTCGTCGTGCCGTGCGCGAGGTCCTCGAGGACCCGCGTCAGCATATCTCCGACGAAGACGGAAATGATCGCCGGCGGCGCCTCGTTCGCGCCCAGCCTGAGGTCGTTCGAGCAGGAGGAGATGGACGCCCGGAGTTCCCGGGAATGACGATGAACGGCCCAGATCGTCGACACGAGGAAGACCAGGAACTGCAGGTTGGATTCCGGCGTCTTTCCCGGGTCGAGGAGGTTTTCCCCGCGGTCGGTCGCGATCGACCAGTTGCAGTGTTTCCCGCTCCCGTTGATGTGTGCGAAGGGCTTCTCGTGGAGCAGGACGGCGAGGTTGTGCCGCCTGGCGATCCTGTCCATCATATCCATCAGGATCTGGTTGTGGTCGACGGCGATGTTCACCCCCTCGAAGATCGGGGCCACCTCAAACTGGTTCGGCGCAACCTCGTTATGCCGGGTCTTCAGGGGAATGCCGTGCTTGTACGACTCCTCTTCGAGGTCGGTCATGAAGTGGAAGGCCCGTTCGGGGATGTTCCCGAAATACTGGTCCTCCAGCTGCTGATGCTTCGCGGGGGCCCTTCCGAACAGGGTCCTGCCGGTCTGCATCAGGTCGGGGCGGCGCTGGAAGTGGGCGTTGTCGATCAGGAAATACTCCTGCTCGACCCCGAGTGTCGAGGAGACCTGGGTGGCCCCGTTCCTGAAGTGTCGCAAGACGCCCATCGCCGCGGTGTTGAGCGCCTGGAGCGACCGCAGGAGCGGGGCCTTCTTGTCGAGCGATTCCCCCGTGTACGAGATGAAGATACAGGGGATGCAGAGGGTGTTGCCGTGCGGGTATTCGACGACGAAGGCCGGGCTGGTCGGGTCCCAGATCGTATACCCCCGGGCTTCGAACGTCGCGCGGATCCCGCCGGAGGGGAAGGAGGAGGCGTCCGGCTCACCCTGGATGAGCTGACGGCCGGTAAAGGCTTCGATCACCCTCCCGTTCTCGCCGTAGGCGATGAAGGAGTCGTGCTTCTCGGCCGTCGATCCCGTCATCGGCTGGAACCAGTGCGAGTAGTGCGTGCAGCCCCTGGACAGGGCCCAGTCCTTCATCGCAACGGCGACGATGTTCGCCGTCTCCAGGTCGAGCGAGCCGCCCCTCTCGACGAGTTGCCTGAGCCGCCCGAAGACATGGGCAGGGAGGGCCCCCGCCATTTTCTCCATGTCGAAATTGTTCTCTCCGAAGTATGACGAAACGCGGGGGATGTTCTTGGTGGTCATGCTGACTCCCTGACGATGGTGTTGATCGATCGGTTAATTAGCGAGCGTGAGTTTTAATTTGTATGACTCCTTCGGGCTCGAGAGCACCATCGACGTGCTGGTGTGGACCACGCCGGCCCACGCCTGGATCTTCGAGAGGAGTTTCTCGAGGCTCCGTGTGTTCTCCGTCCGGATTTTAAGGAGGTGGGTGCCCTCGCCGGTCACGGCATGGACCTCGAGGATCTCCTCGGTGCCGTTGGCGTGGTCAAGGAATGCCTGGTAATGCCTCGACGAGTCGATGGTGGCCAGAACGAACGCGGTGATGTCCTTCCCGAGCCTGGCCGGGTCGAGGTGGGCGTAGTATCCGCGGATCACGCCCTGTTCCTCCAGCTTCCTGAGCCGTTCGCTCACAGAGGGGACGGAGAGGCCCACGGCTTCGGCCAATTCGCTTCGTCGCGTTCTGCCGTTCTTTTGAAGAATGTCGAGGATTTTAAGGTCGGTGTTGTCGAAATTCATCGTAATTGGAGTGTTGGCCTTAATAAAAGCAGGTATTTTTATAAAATACTTTATGAATATAAGGATGATGTCGCGTATATGCAAGTAAAAAGAAAGCCGGAGGGAATATTTTCCTCACTATTCGGGGTTCGGACCGAAACCAGATTCTTTCGAGTGGCCGGTCGGGGCCGTTCTATTAAGGCAAGCGCCCGACTGTTGCCCCGACCGGGAATTGTTGCAATTATCTCTTGAATTCTCTAGATTCGTTGATTCAATCTGGTCCTCCCATCCACTCCAGAAGGGAAAAAGGTGTCCATAAAACTGTTCACAATCGTCCTCACCACTTTGATCGCGTCGATCCCAGCCATGACCCAGGTCAACCTGAAAATAGAGAAGTATCAACTCCCCAACGGCCTCACCGTGATCCTCCACGAGGACCATTCCGCCCCGGTGGTCGGCGTCGTCGTGATGTACCACGTCGGGTCGAAAAACGAGAAGGTGAAGCGGACCGGCTTCGCGCACCTCTTCGAACATATGATGTTCCAGGGTTCGGCGAACGTCGGGGACGACCAGCACTTCAAGCTCCTCCAGGAGATCGGGGCCGAGATCAACGGGTCGACGAACGAGGACGTCACCAATTATTACGAAGTCGTGCCCAGTAACGAACTCGAACTCGCCCTCTTCCTCGAGGCCGACAGGATGGGCAACCTGCTCCCGGCGATGACGCAGGAAAAACTCGACAACCAGCGCGACGTGGTGAAGAACGAACGGCGGCAGCGCGTCGACAACGTTCCGTATGGCACCTCCTGGGAGAAGATATCAAAGGGGATGTACCCCGAGACCCATCCGTACAGCTGGCCGGTCATCGGGTATATGGAGGACCTGAGCGCCGCGCACATGGATGATATCAAGGATTTCTTCAGGATCTATTACGCCCCCAATAATGCCTGCCTTTCGATCGCCGGCGATTTCGACCCGGCGGAGGCGAAGGCGTTGGTGGAGAAGTACTTCAAGGCCTTTCCGCGCGGCAAGGATATCGAGCGACCGGCCGAGGTGCCGGTGTCGCTCTCAGCGGACATCCTTCAGGTCTACGAAGACAAGGTCCAGCTCCCGCGGCTCTACAAGGTGTGGCACAGCCCGAAACAGGAAACCCGCGAGGACGCGGTGATGACCGTCCTGGGGCAGGTCCTGAGCAGCGGCAAATCTTCGCGGCTCTTTAAGTCGATGGTGTACGACCGGCAGGTGGCGCAATCAGTCTCGGCGTCCCAGTCGTCATCGGAGATCGCGGGCCTCTTCATGGTCATCGCCACCGCGAAGCCCGGAATCACGCTCGCGGAACTGAATACGATGGTCGATTCGGTGGTGAACGGCGTGATCGCCTCGGGCGTCACACAGGAGGAGATCGACAAGGTGATCACCGGCCTCGAGGCGGGCGTCATCAACAGGGTGGCCACCAACCTGGGCAAGGCCAATTCGATGGCCTCCTACGAATTGCTCACCGGTGACCCGGCCAACATCAACCGCCAGATGGACCACTTTAAGAACATCACGCCCGCGGAAGTCCAGGCCCTGGCGAAGAAGTACCTCTCCGCGCCGAAGATGCTCCTGAGCATCGTCCCGCAGGGCAAGTCCGAACTCGCGATTCAAAAGATTCAATGAGGAACCTTCATATGAACCGAACGCTCATTCTCGCCGGAGTACTGATCGCAATGTCGCTCACCGTAGGAACGCTGACCGCCCAGGTCCCGGCCGCCATCCCGAAGGGGAAACCCGCGCCGGTCGTGAAGGTACCCACGATCAACAAGACGAAGCTCTCGAACGGGCTTTCGATCTGGCTCGTGGAGCACCACGAACTACCACTCGTCGCCTTCAACCTCGTCATCCAGACGGGGGCCGACCACGACCCACTCACCCAACCGGGCCTCGCGTCGATGACCTCCGATGTCCTGGACGAAGGGACGGCCAGGCGCGACGCGATCCAGATCTCCGACGAGCTCGAGTCGATCGGAGCGAACCTCGGCGTCAGCTCAGGCATCGACGGGTCGTTCGTCACGCTCCGGACGCTGACGACGCACATTGATAAAGCGCTCGCGGTCTACTCCGATGTCATCGTCAATCCCACCTTCCCCCAGAAGGAATTCGACCGGCTGAAGAGTCAGCGGCTCGCCTCACTGATGCAGCAGAAAGACCAGCCGACCTCGATCGCGAACAACGCCTTCGCGCACATCCTCTATAGCGCGAACCACCCCTATGGGCTCAACTCTTCCGGGACCACGACGTCGGTCGAGGGCCTGACCAGGGACGACCTGGTGAAATTCTACGGCGCGCACTACCGCCCCGGGAACGCCGTCCTCATCGTAGTCGGCGACGTGACACTCGAGGGAATCACGAAAAAGCTCGAGGCTTCCTTCGCGGCCTGGGCAGACGCGCCGGCGCCGCACTTCTCGATGCCCGCGCCTGAGCCGGCGACGACGCGGAAAATCTACCTCATCGACAAGCAGGGCGCGCCGCAGTCGGAAGTTCGCATCGGGTACCCGGCGCTGGCGAGGAGCACCCCCGACTACTTCCCCGTCTTCCTGATGAACAGGATGCTGGGTGGGCAGTTCGCGAGCCGCATCAACATGAACCTGCGCGAAAAACACGGGTACACCTACGGGGCGAACTCGTCGTTCAGCTTCAGGAAGGGCGTGGGACCCTTCGTGGCCTCGGGCGGGATCGTCACCGAGAAGACCGACAGCGCCCTCGTCCAGTTTCTCTATGAGATCGACCTGATGCGCGAAAAAGGGATGACGGATGAGGAAATGTCGTTCGTCAAAAAGGGCCTCATCGGAAACTTCGCCCTCAATTTCGAGACGCCGTCACAGCTGGCATCGATGATGCAGAACATCATCCTCTACGGGCTGCCGGACGATTATTATTCCACGTATCTCCAGAATATCGAGAAGGTGACCCCCGTGGAAGTCTTGCGGGTCGCGAAGCAATATCTCGACAGCTCCAGGATGGCGATGGTCGTGGTCGGCGACATGGCGACGATCAGGCCGGGGATCGAGGGCGCGATGCTCGGCGCCATCGTGGTCTGCAACACCGACGGGGACCCGCTGCCGTAAGGGCGGCGAGCGGCCGCGATCGGTCGACGGAAATTCAGGACACTCAACGGAAGGACCCGGGTCTTCAGTTCACACTACGTCACGCGCGCGAACGGAAAACTGAACGGTAAAGTTCTGATCCTGAATCAGAACTACGAGCCGATGAGCGTCTGCAACGTAAAGAAGGCGGTCATCCTCCTCTACCTTGGCAAGGCCGAGTTGATCGAAGCGCATCGGACAAACCGGCTCCACTCCATCTCGATGACGATGCCCTTTCCGAGCATCGTCCGCCTCAGCGTTTACATCCACATCCCGTACAAGAAGATCATCCTCTCCAGGAAGAACATCCTGCGCCGCGACGCACACCGCTGCCAGTACTGCAACCGGGGTGACGTGCCCCTGACGGTCGACCACATCAATCCGAAGTCCGCCGGCGGCGAGGACACGTGGGAGAACCTCGCGACCGCGTGCGTCGCTTGCAATAACCGGAAAGGGAGCCGGACGCCGGAAAAGGCCCATATGCAACTGTTGCGCAAGCCGATCAAGCCGAACCACGTGACCTTCATCCGGCATTTCGTCGGCCAGTTGGATGAGCGCTGGAAACCCTACCTCTTCATGAATTGATGACCGGTCCCGATATCACGACCCGGGGGAAATCCCGTCGCAGGATACTCAGCGGGATGCGCCCGACGGGCAGGCTCCACATCGGCCACCTGGTCGGCGCCCTCGAGAATTGGGTCGCGCTGCAGGAGGAATTTGAGAACTACCACCTCGTCGCCGACTGGCACGCCCTCACCACAAACCTTCGCACCTCGGAGTTGCACGAACATTCCATCGAGATGGTGATCGACTGGCTCGCGGCCGGCATCGACCCGCGGGAGAGCCCCGTGTTCCGCCAGTCGAAGGTGAAGCAGCACGCCGAGCTGAACCTGATCTTTGGCATGCTCATCACGAAAGCCCGCCTCGAGAGGAACCCGACGCTCAAGGATCAGGTGCGCGACCTCCAGATCGATAACCTGACATTCGGCCATCTCGGGTACCCGGTGCTCCAGGCGGCCGACATCCTCCTCTACCGGGGGGACGTGGTGCCCGTCGGCGAGGACCAGGTGCCCCACGTCGAGATCACGCGCGAGATCGCCCGGAAGTTCAACGCCGAGTACGGGGTGGTCTTTCCGGAGCCTGAGCCACGATTGACAAAATTCGCCCGACTGCCGGGCCTGAACGGCGACATGAAGATGAGCAAGTCGGCGGGCAACACGATATTGATCTCCGATTCCCCGGCCGACATCGCGGCGAGGCTGAAAACCGCCGTGACCGACCCCCTCAAGGTCCGCCGAAACGACCCCGGCCGTCCGGAGGTTTGTCTTGTGTTCACCTACCACCGGAAGTTCAACCCGTCGGAGGTCCCGGAGATCGAATCGGGGTGCCGCAGCGGCGCGCTCGGGTGCGTGGAGTGCAAACTCAAGGCTGCGAACGCGATCGCCGGCGTTCTCGGCCCGATCCGCGAAAAGCGCGCCCAGCTGGAGAGCCACCGCGGGGATGTCCTGGAAATTCTTGAAGACGGCGAACGGCGCGCGAGGGCGACCGCGGAGGAAACGATGGGCAGGGTCCACGAAGCGATGCGCCTCGGTTGAGATGGGGGCCCGCTATGGACATTGGACCCGGAATTTGTTAATATTCAAGCCATGTACCGGGTAAAACTCCAGGAATTCGAGGGCCCCCTCGACCTGCTCCTCTTCTTCATCAAGAGGGACGAGCTGGACATCTACGACATCCCGATCGCCCGCATCACGAAGGAATTCCTCGAATACCTCCACTTCATGGTGGAACTCGACCTGGAAATCGCCGGCGATTTCATTGTCGTAGCCGCCGAACTGATGCAGATCAAGGTCCGGATGCTCCTCCCAAGGCCGGTCGAGGGGGAGGAGGAACAGGACCCGAGGGCTGACCTCGTCAGGAGGCTCCTGGAGTACAAACGGTTCAAGGAGGCCAGCGCGATGCTCTCGTCCCTCGAGGACGAATCGCGCAAACTGCACTACCGACAGGCGTTCCAGATGGACCCGAAGCAGATCACGCCCGAAGACCAGGAGGAGAGCCTGCGCAACATCACGATGTTCAACCTCATCTCGGCGTTCAAAAGAGTCCTCGACAGCGTTCCCCGGAAGATCTATCACGACGTCGAGATGCTCAACGTGTCGATCGACGAACAGATGGGATACATCGCGGACGTCTTCCGGCTGCGATCATCGGTCTCCTTCTTCGAGCTCGTCTCCCACATGCACGAGAAACTCAGGATCGTCGTGACGATCATCGCGATGCTCGAGATGGTCAAGAACAGGATGATCGCGCTGCGCGAAGCGGACCACGAGGACGATTTCATCATCTATAAACTTGAAGCGGAGGCTGGCTGATGGACGACACTCAATCTCCCCCCGGAAAATCGAACATCGTCGAGGCGCTGATTTTCGCCACCGACGAGCCGCTCACCACGCGGCAGATCGCCGACATCCTCCGCAACGCGGAGAACGGCGGGATTTCGATCCGGATGAAGGAGGACGAGATCCTCGCCGTCATCAGACAGCTCAACGGCGTCTACGTGAACGACCGCCGTTCATTCAGGATCATCCAGGTCGCGGGCGGCTACCAGTTCGCGACGATGCCGGAGTATGCCGAATGGCTCGGCCGGATGGTGAAAGAGAAAGCGCGCAGGAAGCTCACGCAGGCGACCATCGAGACGCTCTCGGTCATCGCGTATAAGCAGCCGGTCACGAAGCCGGAGATTGAGGCAATCCGAGGGGTGAACGCGGATTACGCGATTCAGAAACTGATGGAGCGCGGCCTCGCCACGATCGTCGGGCGCGCCGCAAGCGCCGGGCGTCCGCTGCTCTACGGCACGACGGCCGATTTCCTGAAGCACTTCGGCCTGAACGATCTCTCGGAGCTCCCCAAGCCGCGCGAGATCGACGAGATCCTCGCGGACACCGGGCTCGAGCTCGAACGCGAGCTGATGAAACGGATGGGCAAGTCGGAAGAGGAGATCGCCGAATCGCTGGCGTCCACGGTGGTCGGGGTGAACGGCGAACTGCGCCCTGCGGTGCAGCCGGGCACAACCGTCGCACCCGACGCTTCACGGGAGCCGGAGGGCCTCCTGCCGACCGATATGCTCCCCCCGGAAACCGCGCCGGAATAACCGCCACGGCCGCGCGTTCCCCCCGGCGGGACGTACCGATCGCGGCCTCCGCACCTATTCTCCCTGACGATGACCAAGGAATCCCCCATACGCCTCAACCGGTATCTCTCCGTCGCCGGCGTGACCTCGCGCCGCAAGGCCGATGAGCTGATCGCCGCAGGCCGCGTGATGGTGAACGGCCGCGCCGTGACGAACCTCGGCACCAAGGTCGATCCCTCGGCCGACGAGATCTACCTCGACGGCCGGCAGATCGTCGCGCTCGACCCGAAGACGTACATCCTCCTCAACAAGCCGAAGGACACCATCACCACGCTGAGCGACGAGCGGGGGAGGAAGTCCGTCCGCGACTACGTGGGGATCGGCCGAAGGATCTTCCCGGTCGGACGCCTCGACCGGCACACGACCGGCGTTCTCATCCTCACCAACGACGGGGATTTTGCAAATACACTGATGCATCCACGGAACAAGGTGGCTAAAACCTACCTGGTCACCGCCGACCGGTCGATGCTCCCCGAGGACCTCAGGAGTCTCGCCTCCGGGATCAGGCTCTCGGACGGGAAATCCGCCCCGGCGGAGGTGGGCACCGTCCCTGGAACGAAGAACGTCGTCGTCGAGATCACCATCCGCGAGGGACGCAACCGCCAGATCCACCGAATGTTCGAGGCGGTGGGGTACCAGGTCCGGACGCTGGAGAGGGTTGCCTACGGCCCGCTCACCTGCGAAGGATTGCCGCGGGGGAGATGGAGAAACCTATCCCCGGCGGAAGTGCGCGCGCTCCTCAGCGCTTCGGGCGGGGGCTCGTCCCAGGCCCGGAAGGGCCCGGGCAAGCCCACAGGATCGCGGACGCCGACGGGACCGCGCAAGCCCACAGGCCCTCGTAAGCCGGCAGGTCGGCGGACATCGGCAAACCCCCGCCAGCCCGGCAGCCGGCGTGAGCGGGCAGCCCAGTCGGCACCGGCAGGCCGGCCTCGACGACCGCGAAAGGTTTGACCGACGGGGCGATTTTCGTATATTTCACCTGTCCGGACCCCAGAGTTCTTCTCAATCGTCATCCTGCTCCGATTCGTCTCCCGATAACATTCAGGCAGATACGTGACCAGAATACCGTCCATACTGATCCTGCTCGCCGCATCCTTCGTCACGCTTGCGGCGAACGATTTCACATCGACCTTCTCCGACCGGACGCTTCGTGTCGATTACTACCACACCGGAACCAAGGGTGTGGAATCCTTCAGCCTCGATCAGGTCTATGAAGAGGGGGACTGGGCGGGGAGCCTGGTGAACCTCGTCGACACGCTCAACCTCGGCGAGTTCGCGGTCCGGGTCTACGACCGCGCGAGTTCGCGCCTCATTTTCTCCAGCGGGTTTTCATCCATCTTCAACGAATGGCAGACGACCGACGAAGCGGTGGCCGGCATCCAGCGGACATTCCACGAGACGGTCCGCCTGCCGATGCCGCTGAAACCGGTCCAACTCACCATCTGCCGCCGCGACCGCCGGATGGATTACCGAGAACTCTTTTCCGTCGTCATCGATCCGAACTCCCCCACCGAGATCCACCGCGAGAAGCGCTCACCGGTCTTCCCCTCGGCTGATCTGCTCATCGGAGGCGATCCGCATTCGAAGGTCGACATCGTGATCGTCGGGGACGGCTATGCCGCTGCCGAGATGGACAAGTTCAGGAACGACGCGAAGCATTTCAACGACGTGATGTTCTCGACCGAACCGTTCAAGTCGCGCAAGGGCGATTTCAACGTCAGGCTCGTGGAAGCCGTCTCAGCGGAATCGGGCATCGACAGGCCGGACAAGAATGTATGGAAGGACACCCCCCTCGGCACGATGTACAACACGTTCGGTTCCGCTCGCTACGTCCTCACCACCGAAAACCGGGCCCTGCGTGACATGATCGGCGCCGTCCCGTACGACTTCGTGATGATCCTGGTGAACGACGACCGGTACGGCGGGGGAGGGATCTACAACCTCTACACGACCTGCTATACGAAAACCGACAAGCCCGGGATGGAATGGCAGATGGATTATGTCTACGTCCACGAATTCGGCCATTCGTTCGGCGGACTCGGCGACGAGTACTACAGCTCTCAGGTTGCGTACAACGAGTTCTACCAGAAGGGGGTCGAGCCGTGGGAGCCGAACCTGACCGCCCTGACCGACAGGGACAACCTGAAATGGAACGACTTCATCGCCGAGGGGACCCCCGTTCCGACGTCGTGGGACAAACCCCGGTACGACAGCCTGGGCCGTGAACGAGGAAAGCTCGACCGGCTCGCGGCCGACTACTATGAAAAACGGGAGCCGATCCACAAGGAGGAGATGAACATCCTCAGGAACCACGCCAACGCCGGGAAGGTGGGGGCGTTCGAGGGGGCGGGGTACGTCTCCGAGGGGATCTACCGTCCGTCGATCGATTGCCGGATGTTCTCCCTGAGTCTCGTCGATTTCGACCCGGTCTGCACGAAGGCGATCGGCCGGGTGATCGATTTTTACGGCAACTAAATCTTCAGAGGACCTTATGCCGATTGCCAGCACCGTCGCCCGGCGACTCGTCGTCATCCTGGCCCTGATTACCGCTTCAGCGATCCAACCCCTCGCGCAGGAACGGACGAAGCAATTCACGGTCGATGACATCTACGCGTCGAGGAAATTTTCGACAGGCGGGTTCCGGAGCATCCGTTGGATGGAGGGGGGGAAGGCGTCCTCCTACCTCGTCACCGACAGCGCGGCGGCCTCCACCGACATCTGGCGGTACGACATCGCCTCTGGCGACACATCAATCCTTGTGCGGGGCGCCTCTCTGAAAATCGCGGACGCCGACGCCCCGATCTCGATCCAGAACTACACCTTCTCGCCGGACGAACGACACATTCTCTTCACCGGCACGCTCGCCGCGCGGTCCCTCAAGACCGGCGGCAACTTCTACATCTACGAAAGCGCCGGCGGGAAATTTCGCCAGCTGACCAACACGACGGAAGACCAGGTCAACGTGAAGTTCTCCCCCGATTCGAAGAAGATCGGCTTCGTGAGGAGTCAGGACCTGTACGTCATCGACCTCGCGACGGGCGCTGAGACAAGGCTCACCTCGGACGGCTCCGACCACGTGCGGAACGGAAACTTCGACTGGGTCTACGAGGAGGAGTTCGGCATCATCGACGGATGGGTGTGGTCGCCGGACAGCCGGAACATCGCTTTCTGGCAGCTCGACGAGGCGAGGGTCCCGGAATTCCCGATCGTCGATTTCCTCCCCCTCCATCAGGAGGTCAAGACCATGCGATACCCGAAGCCCGGTGACCCGAACTCGATCGTCCGGATCGGCGTTGTTGATGCCGCCGCGAACTCCGACGGGACGGACGGCGCCGCTGCCTCGGTTCGGTGGCTCGACATCGGCGCGCCGGCGGATTCGACGCAGGACGTCTACGTTCCGAGAATGGGGTGGACCACCGACCCGAACGTACTCTGGGTCCAGAAACTCAACAGGCTGCAGAACGCGCTCGACCTGATCACGTTCGATCTGGCCGGGGGAACCTCCCGGGTGGTGCTGAGCGAAAAATCGGACACCTGGCTGGAGGTCGATGCCGACCCGCCGTTCCTGAAGAATTCAAACCGGTTCCTCTGGCTCTCGGAGAAGGACGGTTTCAACCACATCTATCTGCGCGACCTCGGGGGTAAAGAAGTCTCGCAGCTGACCCAGGGCAAATGGGACGTCGAAACCCTCTCCGGGGTGGACCAGGAACGCGGCATCGTCTACTTCACTGCCGGCATCTCCTCCCCGATGGACCGCGACCTCTACTCGATCCGGCTGGACGGGACGGGATTCAGAAAGGTCACGTCCGAGCCCGGTTCGCACAGCATTAATTTTTCACCCGATCGCAGGACCTACCGCGACTCCTACTCCGATGCGAACACGCCGACGCGCACG
>JANNFI010000122.1:0-6274 GCA_031379665.1 Ignavibacteria bacterium | reverse complement strand
CAGGTACTCAGCCGCCGCGATGAAATCATCGAAGACGTTCTGTTTGTTCAACTTCATCCCCGCTTCGTGCCACTTTTCGCCGTACTCCCCGCCGCCGCGCAGGTTGGCGAGTGCGAACACCCCCCCCTGCTCGATGAAGGCCAGGCGTGTCACGCTGAACGAAGGCATTTGGTTCACGTTGAACCCGCCGTAGCCGTAGAGCAGCGTGGGGTTGGTTTCGTCGAGGGCGATCCCCTTCTTGTGCGTGATGAACATCGGGATACGGGTGCCGTCTTTACTCCGGTAGAAGACCTGCTTCGTAACGTAAGCGGTCGCGTCGAAATCGATGTCGGAGTCTCGGTAAAGCGTGTATTCCCCCGTCGGCACGTCGTACCGGTAGATCGTCGAAGGGAATGTAAACGAGGTCAGGGTGAAGAAGAGCGTCGAATCTTCGGCGTGGCCTCCGAATCCGCCAACGGTCCCGGGGGCCGGCATCGCAACCTCCCGTTCGAACTTCCCGTCGTAATCGTGGACGTAAATCCTGTGGCTGACGTCCTTGATGTATTTCAGGAAGAGCCTGCCGCCTGCGCTCGAGATGCTCGTGAGTACCTCCGGTTTTTCCGGAACGATCGTCTCCCACGACGCCTCGCCCGGATGCTCGGGATCGACGCCGATGATTTTTCCATTGGGCGCGTTGCGGTTCGTGTAGAGCAGGATTTTGAAGCCTGTCTCTTCGACGAGGTAGATATCGTCCTCTGATGTCGTGATGACCGGGATGAATTCCTTCCCCGGGCCGCGCAGATCGCGCAGGTAGAGCGCGTTCCCCTTTGAACCCTTTTCCGTGACCGAAAGCGTGGCGAAACGCTGGTTCTCGCTCACGCTGACACCCAGTATGGCTTCCGGTTTCGAGGGATCTTCGTACACGAGTTCGTCTTCGGCCTGCGGCGTCCCGAGACGGTGATAGTAGACCTTGTGGTTTTCGTTTTTTGTCGAGAGAATTTTCGAGGTGTCTGCAGGCGCGTCGTAGCGGCTGTAGAAAAATCCGCCCCCGAACCAGGATATTCCCGAAAACTTCACCCATCGGAGGGTATCCGAGGTTTTTTTCGTCGCGACATCCATCAGGACGACATCCACCCAGTCGGATCCGCTCCTCGAGATCCCGTAGGCCAGCTTCGAGCCGTCGCGGGAAAAGGCCAGGCTCCCGAGTGCGACCGTGCCGTCCGTCGAAAACGTATTGGGATCGATGAAGACTTCCCCCGGCGAGTCCGGGTTGTTCTGCCGGTAGAGGACACTCTGATTCTGGAGTCCGTCATTCTTGTAGTAGTAATACGAGCCCCCCTCCCGGAACGGGGAACCGTACCGCGGGTAGTTCCAGATCGCCGTCAGGCGTTCCCGTATCTGTTGCCGGAACGGAATTTGCTCGAGATAGGAGGACGTTACCTCATTCTGGGCCGCCACCCATTTCGCGACCGCGGCGGCGGTATCGTCCTCGAGCCACCGGTACGGGTCGGCGACCTTGGTGCCGAAATAGGTATCGACGTGATCCGACTTGGCCGTGGCGGGATACCGGATCCCCTGCGCGGTGAGCCCCTCCGGCAGGAGGGTCAAGGCGAAAACGAAGACCATCGCGATGATGCGCCGGGAACGTGGGTTGAGCTCGGTCATGGTATAACCATTGATCATGCGACAATGTGGTTGAAAAACGGAGTTAATATACGAACTGGCGGGGCAAGATGCCACGCGAGGGTGGACGTAAGACTCACACTTTCAGATGGTCAGGGGTGATGACCGACTTCGTACCGTCCCGGACGACGGCGTACTCAAACCCCGGACCGAATCCGTACGCCCCCACCTCCCCGTCATTCCGGAGGGCGAGGAATGCGACGTGGAACGCCTTGTTCGTCCTTGATTCCGGATGCTTCTCGTAGACCCTGTCCACCGCGGCGCGGCACGCTTCATCCGGCGTCCTCCCCTGCCGCATCAGCTCCACCACGAGTGCGCTCCCCGCGATCCGGATCACCATCTCCCCCAGGCCCGTCGAGGTGGCGGCGCCGACGCCGTCGTCCACGAAGAGCCCCGCCCCGATGATCGGGGAGTCGCCCACCCTGCCGTGCATCTTCCAGGCGGCGCCGCTGGTGGAACAGCCGCCGGCCATTTTCCCGTCGATCATCGCGAGCATCCCGATCGTGTCGTGGTTCTCCCGGCCGACGGGTTTCGGGCGGTCGAGGTTCTCCGTCAACCATTTTTCGTAGGCTTTCCTTGCGCCCGGGGTGAGCTCCCTCCGTATGACGTACCCGTGCTCCTGCGCGAACCGCGCCGCCCCATCGCCAGCCAGGATGACGTGGGGGGACTTCTCCATCACCAGTCGCGCGACCGAAATTGGGTGGTCTACTCCTTCAAGGAATACGACCGAACCGCATTTTCCAGACCCTTCCATGATCGAGGCGTCCAGGGTGAGGTGCCCTTCACGGTCGGGGTAGCCCCCGACGCCGACGCTCGTGTTGCCCGGGTCGGCCTCGGTCACCCTGATCCCGCTCTCCACGGCGTCCAGAGGGGATGCTCCGCGTTTCAGCGCCTCAGCCGCGGCTTCGTTCGCTCCGGCGAAATTCCAGGTCGATACGACGATCGGCGCCACACCGGAGGACCCGGTCTGCCCCGCGAAGCGCACGGGTCCGGGGATTCCGGCGGCCATCCGCGAACCGCTCAGGCCCAGCAGTGTCGTCGCACCGATGAATGTCCTTCGTTTCACGGTGATCTCCTTATCAGAATGCATCTCCGAGGGTTGGATTGAGCTTCGCGATGACCCGGCCGTCTTCCCGGCCGTGGATGACCACTACCGAACGCCGCGCCGGAACGTCAACGGTGAACGCCTTCCCGCTCTGGACCAGCGTTCCGGATATCCGTCTCGATGCCGCGGCGTCCGAGACGAACACCAGCATCAGAGCGTCGCGATAAACGACATACCTCACCAGGACGGAGGGATCCTCCGTGGCGACGGTGACGGCGGGGGTGATCCCGGATTTCGATATGGCCGACCGATAGAGGGCCGCGATCGCATCCATCGAATCGGAGAGTTCAACCGGAAGCGGGCAGAGGATGATCGCGCCTTTTCCCGATGGCACGGTGACCGGCTCCGGCGATGACTGCCCGTCGACGACGTATTTTTCGATTCTCTGCATTTTGTACCCGCGGAAACCGAGGCGAAATTCACGGCCCCCGATCACGACGTGTTCCTCCGCCCCGACCGTCACCGACGAGCCCCGTATCCCCAGCGACGCACTCCGTCCGGTCGGCATCAGGTATCGGTCCGAGTCGATCGGCCCGGTCACCAGCAGCGTGGCCCCGGCCCTCACCATTGCGGAAAGCTTCTCCCAGGCGTCCCGGTCGATCATTGAAGGCGCGGGGAGAATCATCAGCCGGGGTGGTGGCGCCGAGGAGTCCAGCGTGTATTCCGACGCGCTACGCAGCGGAATCCTGCAATGGTATTCCATCACCCTGACCGCGTTCTTTGTCGCCTCGGTGGCGGAGTCCCTGGTGGAGAACATATTCGAGTGAGGGATGACGAGGAGGGCGTCCTCCGGCTCTTTTTCCGTGAACCACTCCGCATTGGCCCGGAAGAACTTCGCGTATTGTCGGACGACGTCAAATTCCGGCTTGAGGCTTCCGTCCGGCCGCTTCAGGCCTATCCCCGCCTCGTTGTCGGAATCCATGAACTGGTTGGTGTTCCAGAGCCAGTGAATGAAGCCCGCGCCGCCCGCACCAAAGGTGATCGCGAGTTTCCGCTCGAGCAGGTTGCGGGTTTCCCGTTCGGACCGCCACGGCCGCCCGTCGGTCTTCTCGTAGAACATCACTCCGGTCTCTTCGATCAGGTTCGGCTTTCCGGGGACGGTGGTCATCACGCTGTCCCAGAGAATGTCGTCGTTGTACCACCAATTGTGCATCGAGGTGAAGTCGACGTCCTTCCCGAAAAAATGCGGGCCGGGTCGTTCGTTGGTTCCCCCCTCGTCCTGGCCGACCGTCACGAGCTGGTGTGGTCCGGCACCCTGCCGGAGGGCGGAGACCATCTCCGCAGTCCACCGCCGGAACATCTCCTGGGCGAAGAGCCGGTAGTCGCCCACGCGCAGAAGCCTCCGGTTGCCGACGAGGTTCGTGTCCCTGAACTCGATGATCGCCGGGAGCGAGGGCTCCTCACCCGGGGTTTGCCGGAAACGCTCCCGGATGATTGCTCCGCTCGTCGCGGCGTCGGCGGCTGGCGCCTGCGCCAGGAGCCACTCCTTCCACGCTGTGCTCTCGTACCGGTCGTAATTGGGCCGGCAGAGCCAGAGTTGGTCGGGTGATGAGAACGAGGGTTCGTTAATGAGGTCCCAGATGACTCCCGGAACGTTTCGGTATCTCGCGGCGATGGTCGAGAGGAATACCGATTGCGCGTGGACCGATCTCGGATCCAGGTACGGGTTGACCCCGCCCCACGACTCAGGGAGGAACGCGAAGAAGGTGAAGATGACCGGTATGTCGTGGCGCGCCGCGGTGAGGATGAAGGCGTCGAGCGCGCGCAGGGGGTACTCGTTGACGCTCCCGACGTCGAGCATCATGTTCTTCCAGCCGGTCCAGATGCCGGTGCGGACCATATTGATGCCCGCAGCCTTCATCTCGCCGAAATCCTTGTCCCATCCGTGCGGGTTCGGCTCGAAGAGGAATTTCCGCTGGACGGTGTCGCTCATATAGCTCGTCCCGGTAACCGGGTACGGTTTTCCCCCGCGATGGAATGAGGAACCCCGGACACTCACCGGTTCGCCCGCGGCCATCGTCCGGGCGTCGTAGATCCAGAAGCCGTTGGCAGCGCCGATTTCCTCGGCCGGACGACCGTCCCGTGCGTCCGGGGCGAAAATCGCTTCGACGGCGTAAAACCCCGGCTTGAGGCCCCGGGCGACCGCCGGGGGAAGGACCCAAGCCGACGCGTAGGCTTGCCGGAGATCCTCTCCCGCGAGCGTTGTCCGGTGCAGAAATTTCTCCCGCTCATTGGTGATGGTAATCGTCCATTCGCCCCGCTCGTCCCCCTCCATCCCGCTCCGGTGGTCGTGGACGCGGAGCCTCAGCGCGGGCGTCTCCCCCGGATAATATGTTGCAAACGTCGGGACAACGGAGATCGAGCGGGGTGCCGGGAGGGCCACGCGTGCGAGACGAGTGACCGCATCCGTCGTCATCGTGCCGTTGAAATTCGCCAGCACCCACCGTCCACCGGCGAATTCTCCGAGGAGTCGGTCGATGAGCACGACCGGGGCGGCGATCATGTCCCCGCCAGGCGTGAACGCTCCCGTGAGCGGAACAATCGATGCGTCACGCTGACCTGAGGTCCCGTCCTCCTGGGGATAATCGCGGGTCGAAGTGAACCGGACGTAGAGTTCGTGAACGCTTGTCGCCGTGAATTTTCCGTCGAGGCCTGCGGTTCCTCCGTTGCGTGGGACGTCGCGAAGTCCGGTCCCGGCCGGCAGGGGCACGTCGAAGGATTCGGTGATGCCAAGCTCCTTATGGTACGAGGCCTGGAGGATCTCCTGCCGCCAGCCGGTCCCCTCCCTTCGAACCGGGACAGAAAATGGTGTGCCGCCGAGGTTGAGGAGGTTTCCTCCCCGGGAGAGGTGGAGACGGATCGCTGTCCAGCAATCGACCGGGAAGGCGCCGCCGTAAGGATTGATGAGGAGGTCGTAGCGTGAGTCGGCGGGTTTTCCGGCAAACTCGGCCGGGGTGAGGAACTCCGGCTGAAAATCGGCGAGCGCTGCGGCGAGGCTTTCGCGGGTCAGGGAGAAGTCATTCACCCCCGGGAACCCGGGCTCGAACAGGACGGCGACCCTGACGGCCGGTGAGACTGCGAACAGTTCTCCGGCGGACGCAGGGTCGAATGCCCCGAATGAGCCCCCGAACCCGACGACGGCTGCGCCCCCGGCCGCGCGAAGGAAATACCTCCTGTTGACCTGCATCGGAGGCCTCACCGTTGCCTGACGACTATTTCGTCGGCGAAGAGCCAGGCTTTACCCCCTGCGCCCTTGTGCCAGTCGGGACAGGTCCCGATGTTTTTTGCCACAACCCGGACGTAGCGGGCCTGCGCGCCCTCGAAGTGCGCGTCGAACTCCTTCCTCTTCGCGCCCTCTTCCCGTGGTGAGATGTCGTTCCGCACGACGACGGGGAGTGAATAATTGGTCCCGTCCTCCGAGAGTGAGACTTCCATCGAGGAGGGGAAGAATATCCACGAGTTGATGTCTTGCAGGCAGCCGACGGCGACGTTTCCGACGGTCTTCGG
>JANNFI010000098.1:0-25718 GCA_031379665.1 Ignavibacteria bacterium | reverse complement strand
GATCCCGATGCCCATGAAAGCGGGCGAGACGCTGATCTTCAGCTGCTGGACGCTCCATAAGTCGGACGGGACGCTGATCCGGGTCCTCTCCGACGGCAGGATCGCCGCCCTGGACGAATACCGGATCAGCCCGAAGACATTCTTCACGTTTACGACGACCGACGGCGTGGAACTGAACGGATGGATGATCAAACCGCACGACTTCGACCCGGCGAAGAAACACCCCGTCCTGATGCACGTCTACGGCGGGCCGGGATCGCAGACCGTCAGGAACTCCTGGGGCGGCGCTGATTTCCTCTGGTACCAGATGCTCGCCGCCAGGGGGTACGTGATCGTGAGCGTCGACAACCGCGGCACCGGGGCTCGCGGAAACGCCTTCAAGACCGTGACCTACAAAAACCTCGGGAAGTGGGAAACCAACGACCAGGTGGAGGCGGCGAAATACCTCGCATCGCTTCCGTACGTGGACGGCGCCCGGATCGGCATTTGGGGGTGGAGCTACGGCGGGTACATGACCCTGATGGCGACGACCGTCGGCGCCGAGGCGTTCAGCGCGGGCGTCTCGGTCGCCCCGGTGACGAACTGGAAGTTCTACGACACGATCTACACCGAACGATACATGCAGACCCCCTCACTCAACCCGGACGGGTACCGGGAGTCGGCCCCGGCGGAGCACGCGGCGAAGCTCCGCGGAAAGCTCCTGATGATCCACGGCACCGCCGATGACAACGTCCACTGGCAGAACACCGTCACGATGGTCAGTGAACTGGTCAAGGCGGGGAAGCAGTTTGAGACGGCGTTCTACCCGGGCGGGATGCACGGGATCGGAGGTGGGAAGACGAGGGCCCAGCTTTTCACGAAGATCACGAATTTCATCCTTGATAATCTCTGATAATCTCTGAACACTCTGATCGCCAGAAGCCATATGCCCATCCGTCGCCCCATATTCGCCGCCGTTCTCCTGCTCTCCTGCGGCCTCGCGCTGGCCCCCACGGTGGCGGCGCAGGTCCTGACGTGGAACGACATCAGCGGACCGGTGGGATTCTCGTCGTTCCACGAGCTGGCCGACGGGACGCTGTACGCGATCAACGAAAACGTCCTCTACCGGTCGTTCGACGGCGGCGCATCCTGGGAGAATTTTCCGAGGCCGGGCGGCGAGATCCTCGAATTCGCGGCGAGGGGAGCCACCACGGTACTCGCGATACGAAGGAACGCCGTCAACTACAAGCAATATTTCATCTCGACGGACAGGGGAAACATCTGGACGCGATTTTTCCACGAAGCGAACCCCGTACACCATAATCTCATGCTCTCAGCGGACGGCACGCCCCACGCGTTGTTTCCTGCCGCTTCGAAGATGGCGGTCGAGCGGTTCGTGGGCGCGGCCTGGCAGCGCCTCGGCGTGCCGTCAGGCGTCTACAACTTTATTACCGGCCCGCCGGCGTACACCGTCTCCGCCCTGGACGATTCGGGCGGCATCTACATAGGGACGACCGCCGACGGAATCCACTCGACGCGCGACAACGCGCAGACGTGGACCAGGACGCTCTCGTACTTTCAGGTCGCATCGATCGCAATCGGTCCAGGGAGTCGCGTGGCCATCGGGACGACACCGAACGGCCGTACGGCGGGGGGCGTCTTCACCACCGAAGACCGCGGCGCGGTTTGGACCGGCCCCGGGCTCACCGACGTCTATCCGGCCGGTCTGCAGTTCAACGCCGCCGGGGACATCATCGTCCTCGGTAACCGTTCCGGCTGGAACAGCACGGGGATCTACCGGCTGGATGCCGGCGCCCCCGGGTGGGACAGCACGGGGCAGTTCGATTTCATCTACGGTACCCTCCACGTTATGGGATCGGGGAAATTCCTCACATCGACGCCGGGCCTCGGCCTCCTGGTCTCGACCGATGACGGCGCGAGCTGGCACTCCGACGGGATCAGGAAGCGGGACATCTACTCCGTGGCGACGGCGCCCGACGGGGCGGTGCTCGCCGGAACGATCGGATCGGGCCTGTTCAGGACGACCGACTCCGGTTTTCTATGGACCGGGGTGAGCGCCCCGGACCAACCCTATTACTTCTACGTGTTCACCGTCGCGGGCGCGAGGATCTACGCGGGCACCGAGAAGGGACTCTGCGCGTCCGACGACAACGGACTCTCGTGGTCGCTCCTGACGGGGGCGCTAAACCCGGGGACCGGCGAGTTCCCTGTGTACTCGGTCTTACGGGACGCCGCCGGGGCGTTGTTCATCGGGACGGGAGCCGGCGTCTTCAGCTCTCCCGACGAGGGCGTGACGTGGATCCCCGTCGGCCTCGGCGAATCGACGATTCGCGCCATCACGATGACGACCGACGGGAGCCTCTATGCGGCGACCGGCACTGAGGGCGTTTTTTCCTCGACCGACGCCGGGATTTCGTGGACCCCGAGGGGACTGGTGCGGCCGGATGTCCAGACCATCGCGGTCAGCGATGCCGGACACGTCTTCGTCGGGGTGTCGTCGGGGCTCTTCGTCTCGACGGACGGCGCCACGACGTGGGAGCGGAAGATTTTCACCTCCGGCCACGTCCACTCCATTCTCTTCAACGGCAATTTCAACCTGTTTGCCGCATCGTCCTCGGGGCTCTTTTCCTCTCCGGACGGCGGCCAGAGCTGGACGTCGGCGGGACTCAATGGACTGTTCGTCATCTCGCTCGCCTACGACCAATTCCACACCATCACCGCCGGCATCTACAAGGAAGGGGTGGCCCGGACCTCCGAAATTATCACGGGCGTTCAGGATGGGCCCGTCATTCCGGTGACACCCGCCCTCCGGGGAAATTATCCCAACCCCTTCAATCCGGGAACCACCATCGAATATATGGTCTCTTCGCCTTCACGCGTGACGCTCAGGGTGTTTGACGTCCTCGGCAGGATTTCGGAAACGCTGGTGTCGGGCGTGGTCCAGCCGGGATTTCATAGCGCAGCCTGGGATGCGTCGGACCATCCATCGGGTGTCTATTTTTACTCGATCACCGTCGTGCCCGAATTTGCCACGCGTTCGAGAGGCTCCGACTTACCTCACACCGAGACCCGAAAAATGCTCCTGATGAGATGATCGATGTACCCCCGGAGCACCCCGATTCCTTGATTTTCACACTGATATTCTCTACTTTAGTCTAAATTTCGTTCCCTCCCCCTGCAAGTGATGGAAACTCCTGAGCACGGCTCAGCCGAAGCGCTGCAGCCCGACGATATCAACGCCCTGATGCTCCGCCGGAGAGAGGAATTGGCCTCGCTCATCGCGTCGGGCGTCAATCCGTACCCCTACGGATACGACGTTGATGCTTTTTCGTCCGCGATCACCGCATCGTTCTCCGAAGGGATGGATGAGAAACGGGTGAAGATCGCCGGCCGGATCATGTCGTTGCGAAGGATGGGGAAGGCCTCGTTCTGCCACCTGCAGGATTCGGCGGGCAGGATCCAGGTCTACCTGAAGAAGGACGACCTCGGCCCGGCCTACGACGCGTTCAGGCTCCTCGACATCGGTGACATCGTCGGTGTCGAGGGATTCGTCTTCCGGACGAGGACGGGTGAGGTTTCCGTCCACGCGGGAAGCTTCCAGCTCCTGGCCAAGTCGCTCCGGCCGCTCCCGGTCGTCAAGGAAAAAACCGGCGAGGACGGCGAGAAGGTCGTGTTCGACCCGTTCGCCGACAAGGAGTTGCGCTACCGTCAGCGGTACGTCGACCTCGTGGTCAACCCGCCTGTGCGCGACGTGTTCGTCCGCAGGTCGCGGATCTACCGGTCGATCCGGGCGTTCCTCGACGCGAGGGGGTATCTCGAAGTCGAGACGCCCATCCTCCAGCCGCTCTACGGGGGGGCGTTCGCCCGGCCGTTCACCACCCACCACAACGCGCTCGACATTGATCTCTACCTGAGGATCGCCGACGAACTCTATCTCAAGCGGCTCATCGTCGGGGGTTTCGACGGGGTTTATGAGTTCGCCAAGGACTTCCGGAACGAAGGAATGGACCGCTCCCACAACCCCGAGTTCACGATGATGGAGCTGTACGTGGCCTACCGAGACTACCTCTGGATGATGGACCTCGTGGAAGCGCTCGTCAGCACCGCGGCGCGGGACGTCAACGGCGGCACCACCGCAGTGGCCGGGGGCAATGTGATCGATTTTGCGCCCCCCTGGAAACGGATCACGATGTTCGGCGCCATTCGCGAAGCCACCGGCCTTGATCTCAGGGGCGCCGACGAGCGAACGTTGAAGGATGCTGGGAGGAAGCTCGGCCTCGACACCGATGGCCTGGTCGGTCCCGGCGCGATCATCGACGAAATATTCAGCGAAAAGGTGGAACACACCCTGATCCAGCCAACGTTCATCATGGATTACCCCGTGGAGATGTCTCCCCTCGCCAAGAAACACCGGTCCGAACCAGGACTCGTCGAACGGTTTGAGGTGATCGTGAACGGTCAGGAGCTCTGCAACGCGTTCAGCGAGCTGAACGACCCGATCGACCAGCGAGCCCGCTTCGAAGAGCAGATGAAGTCGCGCGCCAGGGGGGACCTCGAAGCGCAGGTACTCGATGAGGACTTCCTCCGCGCGCTGGAGTACGGGATGCCGCCAGCGGCCGGCCTCGGAATCGGCATCGACAGGCTCACGATGCTGCTCACCGGGCAGGACTCGATCAGGGACGTACTTTTTTTCCCCCAGATGAAACCGGAACGATGACGACGCGACTCCCTGTCAAACCGATACTCTTCGTCCTCCTCCTGACCACGGCGTCACTGCTCTTCGCCGGCACCACCGGCATCCTGGAGGGAACGGTCGTGGACCGCGACACCGGAGAACCCCTCATCGGGGTTAGCGTAAGCATCACCGGCACGGGATTCGGCGCGGCGACGAACCTCGAGGGTTTTTTCCAGATCAACAACGTCGAGTCGGGCACCTATGACGTGCGGGTCACGAACATCGGCTACCAGCCGGTGATCTACAAGGGCGTGACGATCCGGCCCGACCTAAGGACCAAGGTCAGGATCGAAATGGTCCAGTCGGCCGTCGAGCTGGATGCCGTCGAGGTCACTGCCGAACGCCCGCTCATCGAGAAGGACGTCACCGGCACGAATTTCTCCATCAACTCGAAACAGATCGAAAACCTTCCCGTGAAGAACGTCGGCGACCTCCTTGCCCTCTTCCCGAGCGTGACTGCCGAGGGGAATGTCAGGGGCGGAAAATCGAGCGAAGTCGTCTACCTCGTGGACGGACTCCCGATGCAGGACATGGTGGGGGGCGGGGTCGGCGGGTCGCTCCCCAAGAGCGCCATCACCGAATTTTCGGTCCAGTCGGGCGGTTTCGAGGCGGAATACGGGAACGCCCTCTCCGGCGTCGTCAACATCGTCACGCGCCGCGGCGGAACCGCTCACACCCTGGTCGCCCGGGTCGAGCGGGACAACTGGATCGCCGGCGACTGGAACACGCAGAACAACCATGCGACCGAGACGGAGCTCACCATCGCCGGCCCGATCCTCGCGGAAAAACTTTTTTACTTCGGCGCGGCCACCTACCAGGTGAACGACACCCGATGGTGGCAGGACTTCGATAATTTTTTCGACAATCGCATCTTCAAGGACCTGAGCGGGCTCGCCAAGCTCGATTACGCGGTCGCGCCCGGCATCCGGGTGACCGCCCAGGAAGTCTTCTCGGTGAGGGAGTGGAAGGACTACGAATTCAGCTGGAGGTTCGCCCTTCCGGGGCTCGGGCCGCGCGAGCGTCAATCCTACCGGACCACGGGCACCCTCTCGCACACACTCGCCGACAACCTGCACTATACGCTGAATCTGACCTACTACGACCTCCATTCGAAGATCGGGGCGGGGGAAAAAACCGACCTCGACCTGACACCCTACGAGTACGATTTCTACCTCACGTACGTCGTGAGCGGTTCCCGGGCCTGGTGGGCGGACACCAGGCAGAAGATCTACACGGCGAAAACGGACTTCGTCTACCAGCCCAACGCCAACAACGTCCTGAAGCTCGGATTCGAATTCAACCAGTATGACATCTCCTCCGACGTCGTCAAGTACGAGCCGCAGAGGAACTACTTCGGAAAAGTGCTGGTGGATTCCCCCCAGCTGAATTACAGTACGATGTACAACTACTACCCGCGTACCGGGAGCATCTACGTCCAGGAAAAACTCGAGGTCCAGAAGGACGGGGCCGTGGTGAACCTGGGATTCCGCTGGGATTTTCTCGACCCGAGGAGCCAGCGGCCGGTCGTCGAATATACTCAACCCGACTCCACGGTCAACGATTACGAGAGTACCGTCACGGGGTATACATCCGCGTCGCTCAAGCAACAGATCAGTCCCAGGATGGGACTGTCGTTCCCGATGACGTGGAACCTCCTCCTGATCATGAACTACGGGCACTACTTCCAGTTCCCCCTCTTCGATTACCTCTATTCCGGCATCAACCCACAGCAGCTGGCCAGCGGCGTGAATGTCCTCGTGGGGAACCCCGACCTGAAGCCGGAGCGGACCCACGCCTGGGAGATCGGTATGAAATACGGTCTCGATGAGAGGACGCTGCTGAGCGTCACCTATTTCAAGAAGGAATTCATCGACCAGATCGATTCGAAGACGTACGTCCCCTCGAAGGCCCGCGTGGCGGGGGATTACGGATACGCCGAGTACGTCAACAACGCCTTCGCCAGCGCCGAGGGCGTCGAGTTCGTCCTCGCGAGGTCGCGGGGCGACGTCGTGACGGGATCGCTATCGTATTCGCTGATGCGGACCGAGGGCGTGAGCGAGTATGTGGACCAGGGCCTCAACTACGCGCAGTGGGGATTCCCGGTCGTGAACCAGCCCTACCCGCTCAGTTGGGACCAGCTCCACAGCCTGAAGATGAACCTGGACGCCCGGCTCCCGTACGATGTCTCGGTCAATCTGCTCTGGAGTTTCGCCACGGGAAAGCCATACACTTACTACCCATCGGATGACGGATTCACGCCCGAGGACACGACGATGGCCTTCCTGCCGAACAACGCGCGGCTCCCGTCCACGAGTTCGTTCAACATCAAGTTCTCGAAGATGTTCTCCATCGGATGGGGGAAGGGCCTCACCGTCTACGGGGACATCAGCAACGTCTTCAATGTCCAGAACGCAAAATGGGCCGACGCGAACGGGAGAATCGGCGGACAGCTGGCCGACCCGAGCGCCTACTACGAATCACGACGATTTTCACTGGGGGTGCGATATGAGATGTGACAAGATGCTGGCGGTCGCGGCGGTCGTCGCGCTCGCGATCGGGTCCGGATCCGGCTGCAAGGAAAACCTGCCCGTCTACTCCGAGCCGCAAAACGTCATGGAAATATCGGTCGCGGCGGTCGAGCAACTCGACGACCACCTCGCGCCGCCCGGCAAGCAGATGGTGCGCATCGTCCTGGAGGGGGTCAACACCTACGAGGAACCGTTCCTCGACAGCGTGAGGATCGACGGGACGATGAAGATCACCTGGGAACGTCAACCGGCCCGGACGAGGACGATCAAACTGACCCAGTCCGATCTCACCGACCCCTCGCTCATCTCCGGCGGCAAGATGCTTCTTCTCCCCGGTCAGGTGTTCTCGATGGAGGTCTTCTGGAACATGCGCTCCGACGACGGGGTCTACCTCCCCGCGCTGATGAACTTCGCGTGGCTCACGCGGAGGAAGTGCGATCCCGGCATCGCGTGCGCCGACCCGGAAACCTTTATCGTCGAAACACGGCTGAACGTTTACAACCAGATCGGAATGCTCGTAGCGCCCCAGGTCACGTTCACGTTCGTCGCCCGGGTCCGGGTATAACAGCCGGAAGTGCGGTTCCCGCCTGCGTCCCGGGTGCTCCCAGCGGTCCATTGGGCCTGACTGCCTTGCCAGCCGAACCCCATCCCCCCATCGCCGTCAGCGTGGTGATACCCGCCTACCAGGAGGGTACGCGCCTGACGAAACTCCTCGACCAGATTTCCCCATCGTTGCGGAACCGCAACGCCGTCGAGGTGATTGTGAGCGACGGTGGTAGTACCGACGACACGCTCGAGTGCGCCCGGGCAGGGGCCGACCTCGTAGTGGAAAACCGCGACGGCCGGCGGCAGACGATCGGGGAGGGCCGCAACCGCGGCGCCGACCTCGCGCGCGGGAGGATCCTCGTCTTCCTGAACGCCGACGTCACACTGGCGGACCCCGAATCATTCTTCCCGCGGATCGTCGCCGCGTTCGGCGTGGGGAATATCGCCGCGGCCGCGTGTCGGGTGATGGTTGAACCGTCGGAGGAGACCGCCTTCGATCGAAGGTTCCACACCCTGTTCAATGCCTGGTGCCGCCTCCTGACCACCGTCGGCCTCGGGATGGCCCGGGGCGAGTGCCAGGCGGTCTCTGCGGAACTATTCAGGACGGTGGGGGGTTACAACGAAGCGCTCGCGGCCGCCGAGGACTACGATCTCTTCAGGAGGATCGTCAAAAAAGGCCGCGTCAGATTCGTGGCGGACGTGACGGTCTACGAATCTCCCCGGCGATACCGGGCCCACGGTTATCCCGCCGTGCTCCGACTCTGGTTCCTGAACGCCCTCTCCGTGACGCTCCGGGGCCGATCGGCGTCAAGCGAGTGGAAACCAGTACGATGATCAACGAGCCCCAGCGGGCGCAACTCACCGCCTATTTGACTTTCAGGGTGTTTTTAAATATACTTTTTTATTCAGTATTCGCTCATTTTCACGGAATTCATGAAAAAGCAGTTCCCGCTCCCCGTTGTCTCCATCCTCCTGGCCGTCGCCCTGCTCATCGGCACCCAGATCAGCAGCGTTTTCTCGGGCGACAACATCTTCGACCAACTCAACAAGTTTAAGGACGTCCTCTCACTTGCCGAAAAATTCTACGTCGACGACGTGGACACGAAGAAGCTGGTGGAATCGGCGATCACCGGAATGCTGCAGGACCTCGACCCGCATTCGGTTTATATTCCCGCCAAGGACATTCCGAAGATCACGGAGGATTTCAAGGGGAGCTTCGAAGGGATTGGCGTGGAGTTCGAGGTTCGCAACGACACCCTCAGGGTGGTCACGCCCGTGCCGGGCGGGCCGAGCGAGGCTCTCGGCATCCTCGCAGGCGATAAGATCGTCAGGATCGACGACTCGAGCGCCGTGGGCATCACGCAGGAACAGGTCCCGAAGAAACTGCGCGGACCGAAGGGAACGCGGGTCAGGGTCTCCGTCCATCGCCCGGGGGAGAAGAACCTCATCGATTTCGACATCGTCCGCGACAAAATCCCCCTCCACACCGTCGACGTCGCCATCATGGTCGAGCCTGAAATCGGTTACGTCAGCGTGAACAGGTTCGCCGCGACCACCGCGACCGAGTTCTCGGAGGCACTCGTGAAGCTCAGGGGGAAGGGGATGAAGAAGTTGGTCCTCGACCTGCGGAACAACGGAGGCGGGCTCCTCGACCAGGCCTTCCGGATGGGGAACGAGCTGCTCCCCGCCGGCAAAAAAATTGTCTACACCAGGGGTCGCCGACCCGAGTTCAACAATGAATACGTCAGCCAGGGGGGCGGCTTCACCGATGTCAGCCTGATCGTGCTCGTCAACGCCGGGTCCGCATCAGCGAGTGAGATCGTGACCGGTGCAATCCAGGACTGGGACCGCGGCCTTATCCTGGGTGAAACCACCTTCGGGAAGGGGCTCGTCCAGCAGCAGTACGACCTCCCCGACAAATCGGCCTTTCGCTTAACGACCGCCCGGTACTACACGCCCTCCGGCCGGCTCATCCAGCGTCCGTTCGGCACGAACATTGACGAGTACCGCCACGCGGCCTTCGAACGCGACGAGGAAGAGGGCGACAACATCGACCATAATGGTGAAAGCGACACATCGAGGCCACTCTTCAAGACCGCCGGAGGCCGTACCGTCTACGGCGGCGGCGGGATCACCCCGGATTACATCGTGAAGCAGGTCCGGTTATCGGAACTCGCGTCGAAAATCCTCGGCGCGGGCGTCTTCCAGGAGTATACGGCCGGCTTCCTCGACGCCCGGGGAAAGGAGCTTCGCGAGCTCTACACGTCCGGGGCCACCGGGTTCGTCTCCGGCTTCACCGTCGACGACGAGATGTTCGCGGACTTCAGGAAAATCGTCTCGAAGAAGGAGATCACGGTGGACCCCGACCAGCTCGCGAAGGACGAGGGCTACCTCCGGAAGCGCATCAAGGCCCACATCGCCCGTTCCCTCTTCGGTAACGAGGGCTGGTATGGGACGATGCGGTCAGAGGACGTCCAGCTCGGGAAGGCGTTGACCCTCTTCCCCGAGGCCGACCGCATCGCGGGGCTGCGCTGAGATTGCGTACGATGATCCGGGCCCCCCGCGTGACGGCCCTCCTTGCCTTCTGCGCGATCCTCCTGCCGTTCGTGCCAGTCGGATTGCTCGCATTTCCACCGTCGCCGCCGGATTCCGCCCGGACCATCCTGTCCGTCGGTGAGGAGCTGATTTACAATGTGAGTTACGTATCCGTGAACCTCGGCCAGGTCCGGGTCAGGATACTGGAGAAGAAAACCGAGCAGGGCCGCGCCGTTTACGTCGCTCAGGCCAACATCGATTCCTATCCGGGAGTCCCTTTCGTGGACCTCCACGCCATCTTCGACAACATCATTGACGAACGGATGCACACAACCTGGTTCCGGAGCAAAATCCGGGGGGAGCAGGGCATTGATACCGTTTCGTATCTCTATGAATACCCCGACAATCGACTCGTCGTCGTGAAACGACCCGCGCCGGGAGACGGCAACGCCGTCAACGACACGCTTCCGCTCGAATCGTTCTACCAGGACGGTCTCTCCATCCTTTACTACGCGCGGCAGGGAGCAGCGAGCAAGAAGCGGGTCTCCGCGCCGACCGTGGTGAGCGAGAAGAAGGGGACGACCACGTTCGATTTCCTCGCGGAGCGGACGAGCGAGGAGATCGATGCGGTCGACTACCCGGTCGATGTCGTCTACTTCAAAGGCGAAGCGGGTTTCGTGGGGATTTTCGGGCTCACCGGGGATTTCGAGGGCTGGTTCAGCAACGATGATGCGAGGATTCCGATCGTCGGGAAAATGAAGGTCTTGATCGGGAGCGTGAGAATCGAACTGATGAAGTGGAGCCGCGGCGGGTGGTCCCCCCCGAGGTATCCGGAGGACGACTGAACGTGATCCACCCCTACCGCGGTATGCTCCCGACGATCGACCCGAGCGTGTTCCTCGCCGGGGGTTCGCAGGTGATCGGAAACGTCACCATCGGGAAGGATTCTGGGATCTGGTTCAACGCGGTCGTCAGGGGCGACGTCAACGTCGTGACGATCGGCGAACGCACCAACATCCAGGACGGTTGCATCCTGCACGTCGACCACAAACAGTATTCCCTCACCGTCGGCTCAGACGTGACCGTCGGACATGGCGCGATTCTCCACGCCTGCACAATCTCCGACGAGTGTCTCATCGGTATGGGGGCGATCGTGCTCGACGGAGCCGTGGTCGGGAAGAATTCGCTCGTCGCCGCCGGCTCGCTGGTGAAAATGCGCGACGTGATCCCGGAAGGCGTCCTCGTTGTCGGTTCGCCTGCAAAGGTGGTCCGGGCCCTGACGGCAGGGGAGGTCGCGACCATACGACAGTCGGCGCTCAATTATATAGCGTATGCGCGGGCGTACGCCCCAATCTGAACGCGGCAAATCACTCGAAAGGGCGGTGAAAGGGGCCATTCCCGCAAAGGCGACTTGACATTGATGGAAGCCTGATATTATATTCACACAGAATCGAAGCGGACAACAGACGGGGGATCGACAACCAGGCGCAATTTATCACGATCACTAACATTCAACCATCTTTGAACGATGCCAAGTTCCGGTGACACGGGCCGGCGAAGTTCTGTATTGAGGAGGACAATATGATGGCGACGGGCACAGTGAAGTGGTTCGATGGAAAAAAGGGGTACGGGTTCATCGTTCCGGCAGAGGGGAATGGCGACGTCTTCGTCCATTACACTTCGATCCAGTCCGAACGCGAGTTTCGAACGCTCAAGGAAGGGATGTCGGTGAAATTCGATCTCACAGAGGGTCAAAAAGGGATGCAAGCACAAAATGTCGTGGTGATACGATAACCCCTTCCGCAGTTCGTTGATCATTCCCCCGAGCGCAAGGCCGGTCAACCGGCCGGCCTTCGGGGTTTTTATTACCATTTTCAGGACCGGAACCCCACAACCATGCCGTTCGTTTTTACAGCGTCGGATTTCAGGAAGATCGGAAAAATCCTCGGCGTCACGCCGAAACACAAGGGCAACAACGTTCGGTTCGAGCTCCGCGACCCGGCAGACCCGAGGAAACTAACCCTCGAAGTCTATCCCGGAATTCCGATCGGGAAGAAGAAGGGGAACCTCATCACTGTTTACACCCAGAACTCCCATCTGCAGCTCCATTTCTGCTCCGGGTACGTCGTGAGTCCGATGCTCCGCGAGGTGACCTTCGTCGGCGAGGCGGGGGGGAAGATGGCCGGCCTCATCGTCGAGAAGGAGGGCGGGTGTTCCCTGTATGCGAACGTCGAACGCGACATCCTCTCGGGCGATTTCACGAACCTGGGGCCGGAAGTGATGCTCTCCGGGATTGCCCTGTCGCTGAGCGAGTCGATTCTGCCCGCGCTGAAGAAGGTCCGCGGCCGGAAGAAGGGATGATCCGGGTCGACAGCTTCAACGATCACCCGGGACGGCGGATCAATCACGCGGAGATCCGCAGAACCGCGGCAGCCGTGCTCAGGGGTGAGGGTGCGATCAACGCCCTCCTGAAGGTGGTCTTCACGGGTGATACGGTGATGCGACGGCTCAACAGGACCTGGTTGAAACACCGATCAACGACGGACGTACTTTCGTTTCCGCTCGAATCGGGGCGTGGAAAACCGATCGAGGGTGAAATTTACATCAATCTGGACCAGGCGCGGCGGCAGGCCAGGGAATTCGGGGTCACCGACCGGAATGAGATCGCCCGCCTCCTGATCCACGGCTCGTTGCACCTGCTCGGTTACGACGACGCGACGCCCGCCCTCCGCCGGACGATGGCGGGTCGCGAAGACGAGTACCTGGGCAGGCTGAAGGTGCGTTGAGGGCGGGAGTGTCCCGCCCCGCGGTCGTGCACACGACATCGGCGAACAACACAGGAATGAATGGCAAAATCTCTGATCATCGTTGAATCGCCGGCCAAGGCCAAGACGATCAACAAGTACCTGGGGAAGGAATACACTGTCCACGCCTCGGTCGGGCACATCAAGAACCTTCCCAAGAGCAGCCTCGGCGTCGACATCGAAAACGGGTACGCCCCGACCCTCGAAGTCATCAAGGGGAAGGAAGAGGTCGTCAGGGTCCTGAAGGACACCGTCAAAAAGGTCGACAGCATCTACATCGCGACCGACCCGGACCGTGAGGGAGAGGCGATCGCCGCTGACATCGCCGAGGAAATCGGCGATGCCAACCCGAAGATATACCGCGTGCTGTTCCACGAAATTACAGAGCACGGCGTCACCGAGGCGATGAAGAACCCCGTCAAGGTCAACACCGACCTTGTGTCCAGCCAGCGCGCCCGGAGGGTGATGGACAGGATCGTTGGGTACAAGGTCAGCCCGTTCCTCTGGAAGACGCTCTATTACGGCCTCTCCGCGGGGCGCGTCCAGTCGGTGGCGCTGAAGCTGATCTGCGAACGCGAAATGCAAATCCGCGAATTTGAACCGACCGCGTACTGGTCGGTCATCGCCGAATTCGCGACCGCGAAGCGCGAGTCGTTCTATGCGAAGCTGATGAAGATCGACGGCAAGGAACTGTTCGTGCCCTCGAAGGACAACCTCCTGGAGGTCCAGAACAAGAAGAACCCCGGCCAATACGCCTACATCCCCTCCGAGGAGGAAGCCCTGAAGCACCTGGAGGAAATCCGCCGCCAGGACTTCGCTGTTTCAGACCTCACGAAGCGGGAATCAAAACGGAATCCCCTCCCGCCGTTCATCACCAGCACCCTGCAGCAGGAGGCGTCAAAGAAGTTCCGGTTCTCCGCATCCCGGACGATGGTGCTCGCCCAGAAACTCTACGAGGGCATCGAGATCGGGGAGGACGGCCTCGTCGGCCTCATCACCTACATGAGGACCGACTCGACCCGCCTCGGCGACGAGTCGGTCGCCGCCGCGAGGGAGTTCATCGCCGGCAATTACGGCAAGGAATATGTTCCCAAGCAACCCTTCGTCTATAAGAAGAAGAAGACCTCCCAGGACGCCCACGAAGCGATCCGCCCCACGTCCATCAAGTACGCCCCCGCGGTGGTCAAAAAATACCTCGAAAAGGACCTCTTCCGCCTCTACGAGCTGATTTGGAACCGCTTCATCGCGTCGCAGATGGAGGCCGCCCGGATGGAGACCACCACGGTCACCGTCACCGGCGGGAAATACCTCTTCAGGGCGAGCGCATCCATCTACACGTTCAGGGGCTTTCTCCTCGTCTACGATGAATCCGCGGAAGCGGACTCGACGCGGGAGGAGGAGGATTCCGAGCTGATCGACGAAAAAATCCCGGCGGGATTGGCCGCCGGCAACCCCCTCGGCCTGGGGAGCGTGGTGCATCATCGCCACGAGACATCCCCGCCCCCGCGATACACCGAGAGTTCCCTGGTGAAGACGCTCGAGGCGCTCGGGATCGGCAGGCCGAGCACGTACGCGATGATCGTCGGGACGATCATCGACAGGAAATACGTCGAGCAGCGGGAGCGCAAGCTCTACGCCCTCGACCTGGGCCTTCAGGTTACCACCCTGCTCGCGGCGAGCTTTCCCCACATCATCAACGTCCGCTTCACCGCGCGGATGGAGGAGGAACTCGACACCATTGCCTCCGGAAAGAACGAATACCGCAAGGTGCTCGACGACTTCTACATTCCCTTCAAGGAGTCGCTGGACAAGGCCACCGCCAACGCCACGGCGATCAAGAAATCGCTTCAGACCCTCACGGAGGAGGCCTGTGAGCTCTGCGGCAAGAAGCTGATCATCAAGTGGGGACGGAACGGGCGCTTCATGGCCTGCACGGGGTACCCCAAGTGCAAGAACGCGATGCCGCTCCCCGAGGACCGCGAGAAAACCCAACACCACACAGGGCAGAAATGCGAGCTCTGCGGCGGTGACATGCTTGTGCGCTCGAGCAAGTTCGGGACGTTCCTCGGGTGCTCGGGCTACCCGAAATGCCGGAACACCAAGCCGATCACGACCGGGATCAAGTGCTCGAAGTGCCAGACGGGGGAAATCGTCGAGAAGAAGACGAAGCGCCGGAGAGCGTTCTACGGGTGCTCGAAATACCCGGAATGCGATTTTGCCTCCTGGGACAAGCCGACCGCCACGCCGTGCGAGACGTGCGGCTCCCCCTTCATGGTGGAAAAATATTCACAGAAACGGGGCGAGTACCTTCGCTGTCCCTCCTGCAAGAGCGAGGTGGAGAAGGATGAAGCGGTGGCCGTATAACGATGCCAGGGTCCTTCGGGGGGCATATCGCCGCGTTTCTCGGTTACCTGGCGGCAGAAAAGTTTTTCTCCCGGCATACCGTCGCGGCCTACGCCCTCGACCTTGATCAGTTCTCCGGGTTCCTGGCGGTCCACACCGGTGCGGCGGACCCTGATCCCGCTGCCGTCGACCATCTGACGATACGGCTCTACCTGGGCGAACTGGCCGACAGGGGGATCCAGAAACGGTCCATCGCCCGGAAGCTGGCGGCCATCAGATCGTTCTTCAGGTTCCTCGTTCGGAAGAAGAAACTTGCGTCGAACCCATCCCTGAACGTCGTCACTCCAAAGCTGCCAAGGAAGCTGCCGTCGTTTCTCGACGAGCCCTCGGTGCGGCGGATGATGGAACTTCCGGACACGTCCACACCCAACGGACTTCGCGACAGGGCGATCCTCGAACTGCTCTACGGGACCGGCATCAGGGTGGGCGAGCTGACGGGTCTCGTTGCGGGCGGGCTCGACCTTGGCGGGTCCACGGTGAAGGTGCTGGGCAAGGGGAGCAAGGACCGCATCCTCCCCCTCGGAGGAAAGGCGCGCGAGGCCCTCACCCGCTACCTCGCGCTCAGGAAGAATGCCGCTACCGGCCGGGGCGCCAGCCCCGTATTCAGGAACTCGAAGGGGTCCGCACTGAATCGTCGGGAGGTCTACCGCATTGTGCGGAAATACATCTCCCTGGTGTCCGAGATCCACACGAAGAGCCCCCATGTCCTCCGGCACACGTTTGCGACACACCTCCTGAACAACGGGGCGGACCTGACGGCCGTGAGGGAGTTGCTGGGCCACGAAAGCCTCGCCACGACCCAGCTGTACACCCACGTAACCGTTGAGAAATTGAAACGTATCTATAATCAGGCGCATCCCAAGGCATAGTCCAACAATCGACGAGGACCACCATGCAGTTTCATTTCACGGCGAGGAAATTCAAGGCCCACGCGACGCTCAAAGCCCACGCGGCGGACGCCGTATCGCGTCTCCCCAGGTACTATGACGGCATCGTGCGCGGTGACGTCGTCCTCGGGTTCGAGCGGCCGTTGAACAGCGTCAAATGGGCGGAGGTCACCATCCACGTTCACGGAAACGTCCTTACCGCCCGCGAACAGTCGGAGGATTTCATCAAATCGATCGACCTCGCCCTCCAAAAACTGGAGAGGCAGCTCTCGAAGTACAAGTCCCGGGTGCGGGTGAAGGACAAGAAGACGCTCCGGAAGGTGAAGGAAGATGCCGTATCCGATGAACACGGGGATTGACGATGGCGCAGCGGCAGGTCAAGGAGAATAAGAAAGAGAGCATCACCGTCGGGTTCCTGTTCGAGTCGAACAAGGACCGACTCCGGCTGGTATCCATGGCGGGGGACACCGGATTCCCGAAGGAGATCCGGGACAAGAACGTCCATCGTCCCGGGCTGGCTCTCGCCGGCTATGTCCAGCTCTTCCGGTTCGACAGGGTCCAGATCTTCGGCAATACCGAGATGCGCTATCTCGAGCAGCTGACTGCCGCCGGTCGCGTGGAAGCCCTCGAGCGGATCTTCGAGTTCGACATGCCCTGTATCGTGGTCACGAGCGACAATCCGGTTGACGACGACTTTATTTCGTTCGCCACCCGCAAGGGCGTCCCCCTCTTCCGGAGTCCCCTGGAGACCACGAAACTCATCTATTTTCTTGGCGATTTTCTGGATGACCAGTTTTCGCCGCAGTGCTCAATCCACGCGTCCTTCGTCGACGTCTATGGCGTGGGACTCCTCCTGACCGGCCGATCGGGCATCGGGAAGAGCGAAATCGCGCTAGACCTGATCGAGCGCGGCCACCGCCTGGTGGCGGATGACGTCGTGATGGTCACCCGGAAGGGTGAGGGGATCCTGATGGGGGCGGGATCGGAGCTGGTGAAGCACTTCATGGAGATCCGCGGGTTGGGGCTCATCGACGTCCGGAGCATGTTCGGAATCCGGGCCATCCGCTTCCAGAAGCGGGTGGAGGTGATCGTCGAATTGATGGACTGGAACGAAAACCAGGAATATACCCGCACCGGCCTCGACGACAATACGACCGCCCTGATGGAGGTGGCCATCCCCAGCGTGGAATTGCCCATTTTCCCGGGGAAAAACGTTACAGTGATTTGTGAGGTCATCGCCCTAAACTATTTATTAAAGCACTATGGGTATGACGCCGCGAAGGAATTCACCAAGCGCCTGGACAAGGTGATCTCGAAGAAATCGCGTCAAATGGACGATCGCGCCATTGATTACTTCGAACACGATTTCGAATGATTTTCAAGTGAATTTTCAAGTGAATTTCAGGTGATTTTCAATTGAGCCGTGGGTCACATTTTCAGAAATAGTCCTTGACACGTATACACTATTTTTTTTACTTTTAGGCCGATATTTCGACTAAATCGGGTACGATGAGAATCTTTGGACGGGAAAAATTGAAGTTTTTCTACCTCGGCGGCGACCTCAATCTGCACGAGGTCCGTCGCTTTTATGCGAAGGTCGCTTCTATTATAGGGGTATCCGTTCTGCTCTTCGTCGCCCTCATCGCCGGGATCAACCAGCTGACCATTAATTTTCTCGGAATGGGGTCAGGTGAGATTTCAGAACTGAAACGCCAGAATGACGCCCTCCGGTCGGAGACGCAAACGCTCACAAGTCGGATCACCGCAATGCGCTCGACCCTCGACGAGCTTGAATCGCAGGGTGACGAACTCCGCCTCCTGGTCGACCTGCCCCCCGTGGACGAATCAGTCAAGAACGCCGGTACGGGCGGCTCGAACATACCGGAAATGATGTCCTTCGAATCGACGCCCTCGGCTGGCCTTCTCAACGAGGTCGACGGAATACTCTTGAGCATCTCCGGCGAACTGAAGGTGCAGGAACAGAGCTATGCTCAGATCCTGAAAAAATACGAGTACAACAGGTCGTTCTTCGCGGCGCTGCCCGCGCTGAAACCGATGCGCGGACCCTATGCCAGTAACAAGTTTGGAATGCGGATGCATCCCATCCTGGGCGTGATGAGGGAACACCAGGGCGTGGATATCGTCGGGGACGTGGGGACGGAGGTCGCCGCGGCCGGCGACGGAGTGGTGGCGATGGCCGGACACAGCGGTGGTGGCTACGGCAACGTCGTGGTCATCAACCACGGTTACGGCTATCAAACGCTGTACGCCCATCTCTCGAAGGTTCTCGTCAAGCCGGGCAAGCGGGTGAAACGGGGGGACGTCATCGCGAAATGTGGTAAGTCCGGGCTGGCGAGCGGTCCGCACCTGCACTACGAAGTGCGCCATAACGGCGCTTCGAGAAACCCAACCGATTTCTTCTTTGACGATCTCACGGCTGCCGAGTACCGCGTTCAATCCGCCGTGAGGCAATAATCTTCCTGGTCCGGTGGAGGGGTCATTCCCTCCCCCGGTCATCCGAACTTTTCACAATCGAGTTGCGTTCAGTATTGAGTAGGGCGCCCGGCGTGCGCCGCCACGACATCTGGAGGGGGTTAATTGTATGATTTGGACTATGGAGCTCGCTTCGTATCTTGATGAAGCGCCCTGGCCTGCGACAAAAGAGGAACTGATCGACTACGCCATCCGGACGGGGGCGCCGTCGGAGGTCATTGAGAACCTGCAGGAGCTCGAGGACGTTGATGAGCCGTGCGAGAGTATGGAGGACATCTGGCCCGATTATCCAGCCGAGGGGGATTTTTTCTTCGAGGACGAGAACGAGTACTGACGGGGGAGTCTCACGGGCCGGACTCTCCGTTCCCGATTCGGCCGGTAACGCCGGCTTTTCCTGGACCCATTCATCAGGTGTGAATGGGTTTTTTTTATGAATTTCACTCAGCGAATATCCTCTCGCGTGGTTCGCCCGCTTGCGTATCCCGCCGGCGCCTCCCGCGCGTCCTCGATCATTGCCCGCGCCCTCGCCATCGCGCTGCTCTGTTCCGCATCGCTGGGGGCCCAGGAGAGCCAGCCACCCGACACCATCGTGGCCTTCGAGATCGCATCGATCACGTTTGAAGGGAACACGGTCATCCCGGGCGAGACGCTCGCGGGAACCATCGAATCGAAGGAATCACCCTCGGGATTTTCACAGTTCCTCCACGGGACCTTCTGGGCGGCGTTTGGGGCCCCGGCGGAATATTTCGATCCGATCACCCTGGACAGGGATCTGGTCCTCCTCTCGGATCTCTACGAGACGAAGGGCTTCTACAACGCCGCGATCACGGCCGGGTTTTCCACCGACAGCGTGGAACGCACTGCGGCGATCCGTTACGACGTCGTGGAAGGGCCCCGGTCCCTCATCGATACCCTCAGCTACGCGGGGATTGACAGCCTCGCGCCGGAGTTGAAGAATAAAATTTACGGCCACGCGCTCGTCCACCAGGACGAACCGTACGAGGCCGACGTCGTGTCGGGCGAAATCGTCAGGGTGATCAATTACCTCCAGAACTCGGGGTACCCCGCCGTGCGCTTCGATTACGAAAACGGCGGTGCCTTCCGGTACACCTCCACCAATAATTTCGACATCCGCCTCGTGTTCGAGACCGGGCGCCTCTACCACTTCGGGGAGATCGACGTGAAGGTCGACCCGCCGAGGGACGACATCACGGACGACCTCGCGATCCGACACCTCGAATTCAAGACCGGAGACGTCTACAGCAAGGACCTCAAGGTGACGAGCGAACGGAACCTCAACCGGCTCGACCTCTTCGAGGCGGCGAGGGTGGACCAGGATGCGGCCCCCGAGAGCCTGGCGAGTCCGGATATCCCGATGAGCATCCTCGTCAAACCCCAGCCGCGCAACGAATTCGCCCCCGAGTTGATCGCGTCGAACGAGAACGGCGCGCTGAACCTTGGCGTCGGGGTCGGGTATACGAACCGGAATTTCTTCGGAGGCGGCAGGACGTTCAGTGCCCGGCTCCAGGGACGGAGCCAGTCGATCATCCAGATCCTGAAAGGCGTTCCGTTGAAGGACACGTCCATCATCGGCTCGACGGACCTGGAACTGCGGCTCCTCCAGCCCTACCTCTTCACCCGGACGATGAGCGGGTCGCTGACCTCCTCGATCGGGCTGGAAAAGCAGGCCCTCTACGTCCTCTCCATCGTCAGGACCCGGCTCGGGTCGAGCATCCAGCTCTCCCGGACGGCGGTGGGCCTTGTCGAATGGACGCTCGAGCGGGTCAGCCCCGAGTTCCTGACGGAAACGGACCAGCCGGACACGTTGATCGATGACCTCGAGGCTGAGAACCAGCCGCAGTTCAACTCGATCATCGCCTTCACGTGGCAGAGGGACATGACATTCGGCAGCCTCTCACCGGCCGGTGGTTACATCCACACGGTGACGGTGGAAGAATCGGGAGTCCTCCCGAAGGTCTTCCCCGGGATCACGTCGGGCCTTCCCTACACCCAGTACTACAAGGTCTCGCTCCTGAGCCGCTGGTACAGCGACCTGAGTGAGTCGAAGGTCAGCATCCTGGCGCTGAAGGCGCGCACCGGTTACCAGAACAAGTACGGGGCGAGCGCCTCGAGTGAGGTCGACATTCCGCTGAACCGACGGTTTTTCGCCGGCGGGAGCAACAGCGTCAGGGGATGGAAATCCAGGAAGTTGGGCGCGATGCCGGCGGAGCAGCTCGAATTCGGCGGCAATTTCATCGTCGAAGGGGGGCTCGAACTGAGGTTCAAGCATTTCGCCAACCAGGGCACGTTCCTGGGACTGGATCTGGAGAGTATGTGGGGCGTCTATTTCATCGACATCGGGAACGTCTGGCTCGATTACAACGACTTCCAGCCCTCGGACATCGCGATCGCCGCGGGCGTGGGTTTCAGATATGAAACCCTCTTCGGGCCCTTCAGGCTCGACTTCGGGATGCGGATGTACGACCCGGCGGAAGTCGCGGGGAAAAGGACGGTCTTCGATAGGAAATTTTTCGCCGAAACCGTCCGCCGCGGCGTCTTTCACCTGGGGATCGGCCATGCCTTCTGACGGAACCGTTCGGTATGCAGGGTGGGATCGCGTCATCGGACAGGAGAGGGTGAAGGCCTTCCTCAGGAATGCGATCAGGGGCAACCGGCTCGCCCACGCATATCTGTTCTCCGGACCCGATGGTGCGGGGATGGATGCAGTCGCGATCGAGCTGGCCCGGGCACTTCTCTGCGCCCGCGGAACGGGGGAGGCATGCGGCAGCTGCAATCACTGCAACCTCTCGTCCATCCTCCAGCATCCCGACATCCACCTCTGTTTCCTCCTGCCGGTAGGGCGGGGAGAAGCTGCCGGCGACGACCCGCTGGCCCGGTTGACCCCCCAGGAGCTTGAAGCCGTGCGCCGCGAGGTCGGGCTCAAAGCCCGCGATCCGTACCACGACATCACGATTCCCCGGGCGAACCAGATCAAAGTAAACAGCGTCCGCGGGATCCGCCGCCAGGCGTCGCTCGGGTCGTTCGACGAGGGGCGGAAGGTGTTCATCGTGCTCGACGCCGGCCGGATGACGACCGAAGCCTCGAACGCCCTGCTGAAGACCCTCGAGGAGCCGGCTCCGGGCACCCATATACTGCTCACGACGGCCGAACCGGATTCGCTGCTCCCGACCGTTGTCTCCCGCTGCCAGCACCTGCGGTTCGATCCGCTCGGCGAGGCCGCCATCGCTTCGGCCCTGTCGGGCGGCCACGGCATCCCAGGAGCGAGGGCGGCGATGGTGGCGAAGCTCTCCGCGGGAAGTTTTTCCGCTGCGATCCGCCTCGCGGGAGAGGACCTGGACTCGAAGAGGAATGCGGCCGTCGAGATGCTCAGGTCCTTCCTTCACAAGCCACCCCGCGACGTGCTCGACCTGATCCGGGCCGATGCCGATGCTGAGAAGGAGGACACCGTGGCGAAATTGATTCTTCTCCAGGCGTGGATCCGCGACGCGATGCTGATCTCCGTCGGCCGGCCGGCGCACGTCAACGCTGACGACGCGCCGACGCTGGAGAAGTTCGTGCGGCAGTATCCGTCGCTCGATTACGCCTCTGTGAGTGACTCCATCGACCGGGCCGTTTCCGATCTTCGCAAAAATGTGTATATTCACCTCATTCTCCACGCACTCCGGGTCGATCTCCGGAGGGCCGCCCGGCGCTGACGCTCATCTTCCTTTGGAAAAAACCTTGACCACCACGCATAAGCGCACGCTCGTCACCGCAGCGCTTCCATACGCGAATGGGAAGATCCACCTCGGCCACCTGGCGGGGGCCTATCTACCGGCGGATATCTATACCCGTTACCTCCGGTCGAGGAAGCGCGACGTCGTCTTCATCTGCGGGTCCGACGAGCATGGCGTACCGATCACCATCACGGCCGAACAGGAGAAGATCACGCCGCAGGCGGTCGTCGACCGGTACCACGAAACGAACCGGAAGGCCTTCGCGAAGTTCGGGATGAGCTTCGACAATTACTCGCGCACGTCGCTCCCGCTCCACCACGATACGGCCAGGGAGTTCTTTCTCCGGCTCCTCGGCAACGGCGTCCTCAACGAAAAAACCGAGTCGCAGCTCTACGACGAACAGGCCGGGATGTTCCTCCCGGACCGGTATGTCGAGGGGACCTGCCCCGTCTGCAAGAGCCCGGACGCCAGGGGTGACCAGTGCGAAAAATGCGGTACCTTCCTGAACCCGACCGAACTGATCGACCCGAAAAGCAAGATCTCGGGGCGAACACCCTCCGTTCGCGAGACGAAGCACTGGTATTTCCCCCTCGGCAAATACCAGGCGAGGCTCGAGGAGTACATCGCCGGGGCGGACGGCCGCGACGGCTGGAAGCAGAACGTGCTCCAGTATTGTCAGAGCTGGTTCAAGGAGGGACTCCAGGACCGGGCGGTCACCCGCGATCTCGACTGGGGGGTCCGGATCCCCCTGCCCGGTTTCGAAAAAAAGGTCCTCTACGTCTGGTTCGACGCGGTGCTGGGCTACATCTCGGGGACGAAGGAATGGGCTGCTGCCACGGGCGATCCTGAAAAGTGGAAGCGGTATTGGACCGATCCCTCGACCAAGTACGTTGCGTTCATCGGCAAGGACAACGTGGTGTTCCACTGCATCGTCTTTCCCGCGATGCTGATGGCCTGGAACGACTCGAAAGGCGCTGAACGGTTCATCCTCCCTGAAAACGTGCCCGCCAACGAGTTCCTGAATTTCGAGGGTCAGAAGTTCTCGAAGAGCCGCGGATGGGGGATCGACGTCGACGAGTTCCTCCAGCTGTTTCCAGCCGATTCACTCCGGTATGCGCTGGCGATGATACTCCCTGAGTCACGCGACGCGGACTTCACCTGGCGTGATTTTCAGGCGCGCTACAACAACGAACTCGCCGACATCCTGGGAAATTTCGTGAACCGGACAGTGACGTTCGCCCATACGCATTTCGCAGGGAGGCTCCCGGCCGGCGCCGGTGGCGCCGCGGACGACGAGGTGGGTGCGGAGATCCGGTCCACCGGAAAGGCGGCGGCCGAAGCGTATGAGCACTACCGCTTCAGGGACGGGACGGCGGCCACGATGAACCTCGCGAGGTTCGCCAACAAGTATTTCAACGATGCGGGACCGTGGAAATCGGTGAAATCGGACCCGGCCGCCGCAGGTGCGACCATCGCCGCCTGCCTTCGGCTGGTGCGGGCGCTCGCGATCTATATCGAACCGGTACTCCCGGCAACGGCCGCTCGCATCTGGAACATCCTGCGACTGCCGGGAACAGTCAACGACGCCGGATGGGACAGCGCGGTCGACGGATCCATCCCCGCAGGGCACGAACTGGGGAAACCGGAAATTCTCTTCACAAAAATCGAGGACAGCGTGATACAGGAAATCATGTCGAAACTTCCCGCGCCCGCCCCGCCCGCGGCCCCGGCCGAAATGCAGGAGGCGGGAATCGAAGACTTCAGGAAGATCAACCTCAGGGTCGCCCGCGTGGTCGCCGCCGAGAAAGTGCCGAAGTCCGACAAGCTCCTGAAGATCAGGGTGTCGCTCGGGGGGTCCGAAGAGCGGCAGGTGATCGCCGGAATTGCGAAGCATTACGAGCCGGAATCCCTGATCGGGAGAAAAGTCGTCATCGTCGCAAATCTCAAACCCGCGAAACTCATGGGGCTCGAGTCGCAGGGGATGATCCTCGCGGCATCCGACGCAACCGGAAAACTAAGCCTCCTGACGCTCGATGGCGACTTACCCGAGGGAAGTGTTGTCAAATAATGAGTGTGCCGGGCCCGACCTCCGGCGGGCTTGTTTTCCCCCGGCATAACGGTCCTACGGGACCCTCCTCCCCCTCGCTTATCCCCCAATCGGGCTGATTTGACCAACCCGCTCCTGCCACGATAAAATCCCGAAATTTGTGATCCACGGTATTGACAGTATGCGGGATTTTCGGTACCCTACGCTGTTCATTTACGATGAGCGTCCCGCCTCCGTGACAGGGGTAGACGAGCGGCACCGTTGGCGATCCGTCGAATCTAAAGCGGTAATCCACATCATCCAATCCACGCAACAATAACGAACGGAGAGTTCTATGAGCATGACTCGTTCCAGCTTCAGGGGATTCCTGATGGTCCTCGTGGCGGCGCTGATGATCGTTCCGATGTTCCTCTGGGTCGGTTGCGACCAACCCCAGGATGCGCCGGTCGCCGGTGTACCCGGGCAGAACACCACCGTCCTGAGCAAGGACAACCCCGAGGTCCAATCGGTGATGGACGTCCAGGATCGCTATACCGCCGATCTCATGTCTGTCCCCGGCGTTGTCGGGACGGCCACCGGTCTTGCGCCTGACGGCCGTATCGCGATTCTCGTTTATCTGAAAGAAGCGCCCCGCGTAGGCGTGAAAGGGAAGGGTGTTTCGGCAGCGGGCATACCCGCGGAGATCAACGGCATTCCGGTCGTCACCGAAGTCACCGGTGAGTTCCGCGCGATGAAAGCCGGCGGCGGCGGTGGCGTGAGCCACACCGCGATCCAGACATACCCGATCCAGCTCGGTACCTCGGGCGGCTGGAGATTCGACCTGGCGAACGGTTACTGCTGCGGCGGTACCCTCGGCTCGTTGATCCAGCGGGGCGGGACCCAGTACATCCTGAGCAACTACCACGTCCTGTACGCCGACATCGTCAACGGCGGGAATTCCAGGACGGCCCAGCCCGGGGATCCGGTGATCCAGCCCGGTATGATCGACGTTGGCTGCAACGCC
>JANNFI010000090.1:0-5498 GCA_031379665.1 Ignavibacteria bacterium | reverse complement strand
GGCAACCCGTTCGCCACCGACATGGACGTCGCCGACCTCGGCTTCACCAACGGGGTCAACACCTACGACATCGCCGGTGCCGCCGCACAGGGCTGGCTCTCCAACGTCATCTACGGCTATAACGGGGCCAGTTATTACCTGGAGACCTCCACCCTCGAGTACTGGAAAGGCTACTGGGTGCCGATGCTGGTCAACGGTAAGACGGCCGTCTACACCCCGACCGTCATCGCCCCCACTCCAAAGAACGTCCCGGTCGTTGAGATCTCCGATCCTGCCGCCTGGGGTGTCGAGCTCGGGACCGTGCTGAAGACCGACGACGGCACCGAGGTCGCCGACAGGATCGCCGCCTTCGGCGTGCGCTCCGACGCCACCGCCGGCTTCTCGCCCCGCTACGACGCGCCGCGTCCCCCCAGGAGCCCGGCTGAGACCTATGTCGAGATCTCCTTCGCCGGCTCCGACGACGCGTTTCGTTCCCTCTTCGGGGACGACGCCGTCTACGCCCGCAAGTTCATGCCCGCCGAGAAGGCCGGGTGGGAGATCGTCGTGACGAGCTCGACGCCCGGGCAGGTCACCCTGCGCTGGGACAACGCCAGGATCGCGGCTCTGCCTTCGAACGTGAGGGTCGAGCTCTACGACGCCGCCGGCGGCAGGACCATCGATATGAAAACGGTGTCCGCCTACACGTACACGCAGGCCGTCACCGAACGGCGCTTCAGCGTCAACAAGCCATCAGCGGTCATCCCGACCGCCTGGGAGGTTGTCCAGAATTATCCCAACCCCTTCAATCCGACCACGACCATCAGTTACGGGCTCCCCTCGGCCGCCGCGGTCTCCATTGAAGTGTTCAACTTCCTCGGCCAGAGGGTCGCCACGCTCCTCTCCGGCGACGCACTCCAGACGGCGGGCTACCACGAGGTGGTCTTCGACGCCGCCGGGCTCGCCAGCGGTGTCTACTACTACACCGTCACCGCCACAGCCGCCGAGGGCAGCACCTTCTCGAACATCAGGAAAATGGTCCTATTGAAGTAAGCAACGCATCGTATCACCCCTCCCCCGCCTCACGGGCGGGGGAGGATATCATGTTGGGAGATCGTTCTTACCATATTTCATCGACCCGTGAATCGGACGATTACAGGGTTCGGAAGCCACACGGGCGTCATCCAACATTCTCGAGGAGGATCACTCACATGAAACAGTTTTTACTCATTCTCGCGGCGATCACGATTTGTTCGCTGGCCACGGTCACGCCGTCCACGGCGCAGATCACGATCAACGGGAGCGGCAGCTACGCAGACATCCTGTCGGCGGTCACGGCCGCAAATCCCGGCGACGTCATCGGCATTCCCGCGGGAACGCTCGTCCACGGGAGCAATGTCAACATCAACAAGGCCAACCTGACCATCCAGGGCGTCGGCAGCGGATCGACCATCATCCAGGTATCGGGAACCGCGGAACGATTCACGGTCTCAGCGAGCGGAGTCACCATCCAGGACCTCCAGATCGAGAAAACCGACAAGACCGGCGTCCAAAATATCATCTATGTGGGGGCGAATAATTTCACACTGCAAAACACGATCATTCACGGGCAATTCGTCATCGGTGACGGTGATGTAAGCCGCGCGATGGTCATGACAGCAGGCCTGAGCGGCATCCTCATCGACAACAACGAATTCTACGGCCTCCGCCAGCCGGCGTACATCAGCGGCACGACCACCGGAAATGTCACCAATAACTACGCCCACCGGACGAAAGGCTGGGTCCTCGAAGGCGGGAACCTGACATTCACCGGCAACACGTGGGGCACAGGCGCTGAGGTGAACGTGTACGATATCGCGATTTTATCGGCTGTTCCGGGCGGGTTCTACACCGACATCGTTGCGATGAGCAACACCAACAACGGTGCGGTGATCGAAGATCAGCGCGCGGCGCCGGCGGTCCTCTCCGTCGTCTACGTCGACGCGAGCACCGCCTATGGAAGCGACCTGGGCGGCAGGTATCACCCCTACGCGACGATCGCACCGGCCGTCACGCGCGTTGTCGCCAACGGCACGATCCACGTGGCCGCGGGCACTTACGAGGGGCAGGTCGAGATCCCGAAGAACCTGACCATGCTCGGCGCGGGATCGGGATCGACCACGATCCTCTCTCCCACCACCCTCACCCTGTTCTATACATCGTCGGCCAACAATTACCCCATCGTCTACATCCATGACGCGGCCGCGGTCACGATGAAGGACCTGACCGTCGACGGAGCGGGGCGCGGCAACGCCAACTACCGCTTCCAGGGGATCGGCTTCTCGAACGCAGGCGGGACCATTGAGAATTGCGTCATCAAAGATGTCCGGGACACACCGTTTAGCGGCGCCCAGCACGGCGTGGCGATCGGGTCGTACATCAACAATGGCATCGCGCGGACGATCACCGTCCGGGGCAATACCATCACCGGGTTCCAGAAGAACGCCATGGCCCTGAACGCCGGAGCCACGACGGCACTCGCGGTGGCGGTCGAAGACAATATCGTCACCGGCGCCGGCCCGACTTCGGTCACGGCACAAAACGGCATCCAGGTCTTCGCAGATATGGGAACCGGAACGGTTGACGGTAACACCGTGACCGGGATCGGCTACACCGGTGTCGGCTATGTGGCGACCAGCATCCTGAACTTCTACGCGGATATTGACGTCACCAACAACACGGTGTCCAACGGCCACGTCGGGCTCTACAATATCGACGGCGCGGGCGACATCAGCGGCAACGATTTTACCATCTCGAAGCTCGGCGGCTACGGGTACGGGATCATCGCCACCGATCCGCCGGCGGCCAAACCCTCACCTTTCGACGAAATGCCGACGACCGGGGTGAAATCCACGGGAGCGGGGCTCTCCGGGACGGCCGCCACGCTCGTCGTAAACGTCTTCAATAACGAGGTCGCGTTCACGGGCGGGGACAACACGGGCACGTACGGTATCGAGGCGGACGGCGGGTACGGCGCCAATGACATCGCGTTCACGGCCTCCAACAACATCGTGACGGGTTTCGGCACAGGCATCGGCGTGTATGAATGCACATCCGGGTGCCTCGCGGGAGTACTCACACTCGCGGACCTGAGCGGCAACGGGCTGACCGGGAACACGATCGCGATCGAATCGAACGTCTCGTATCTCACCGTCGACGCGTCGGGCAACTGGCTCGGTGTAGCCACTCCCGCCGGGGCGGCGGCGGCAGTGAGCGGCGACATCGACTATACCCCGTGGCTCGCCGTCGGAACGGATACGGACCTCGGGACGAGCGGATTCCAGGGCAGTTTCTCGACACTCTGGGTGGACGACAACAGCCCGCAGACGGGTTCGACGGGCCGTATCCAGGAAGGGATCGATCTCGTCACGGCGAGCACGGTGAACGTGGCCGCCGGCACCTACGTCGAAGGGCCGCAGGTCGTCATCAATAAGAACGTGAGCATCGTCGGGGCCGGCAAGCTCACGACGATCATCACGCCGTCCACGAACACCACCAACAGCGGCGACGGCCGGGGGTGGTTCCTGGTCAACGCGGGGTTCACGTTCAACCTGAGCCAGGTCACCCTCGACGGTACGGGCAAGCTCGTATCGATGGGCATCCTCAACAAGGGGAACGGGACCATCGACAACGTCAGGTTCATGAACATCAAGTACAACGAGAGCACCGCGTATGCTGGAATCGGCATGTCGGTCCGCGAATCATCGGGCATGAACGTCAACGTCACTGACTGCGAATTCTCGGGAATGGGCAGGATCGGGGTCCATTACCGCGCACCGGGCGTGACGGGAACGATCAGCGGATCCACGTTCACAGGCAAGGGTCCGGGAAACTGGCTCGACTACGGCATCGAGGCGGGCGGCGCGCCGCTGCCACTGGGCGGAGCGCAACTTGTCATTTTGAACAATACGATCTCCAACAACAAGGGTGTTGCCTCGGATGGGAGCACCTCCGGAGGCATCCTGGTTACGACCTATTTCGGGCCGGGGACACAGGCGACGATCACCGGGTGCACCATCACCAATAGCACCGAGGGGATCGTAGTCGGATACGACGCCGCAGACGCCAGCGTCGTGGTCGCTCACAACAACATCATCAGCGGCAACACCGCGTACGGCGTTAGCAGCACCAATCCGTACGTGGACGCGAGATATAATTACTGGGGTTCGCTGCACGGCCCGGCGGACACCGCGGGGACGATCGAGGTTCCAAAGTTACCGATACCCTCGGTCGCCAACGCCACGAACATGCTGCCGGCGCCGAATCTCGGTAACGCCGTGAGCGAAAAGGTGGACTACTATCCGTGGAACGGACCGGCCACGGGTCACGCGAACGGCGGTATCTGGGCGACCGGGTACGTCAATCCGACGGCGAACGACATCTTCATGGGATTCGACGCCGCCGCGCTTGACGCCGTCGACCCGATGGACACCGTCGCGCCGCCCCCGCCGCCGAGCGACTACCTCTATCTCTACTCCCGCCTGGCCCCCGGAGCCCCCATCGAGAACTATTCGGTCGACATCCGCAAGGACGAGGCGCCGCTGGCAAGCGATGCGAAGGGGTGGGACATCCGGGCCCTGACCGATCACACGAGTTCCGTGGTCAACCTGTCGTTTCTCCTGAGCGGCCTCCCGAGTGGGTTCCATCCGACACTCTATGACCTGTCCGCGGGAACTTACAAGGACCTCTCGGTTGATCCGACCTACAGCTATACCTCCCCCGGGTCGGTCACACCGTCGGCGTTCCGCATCCTCATCGGCGACAGCACGGACCCGGCGGTCGCGGTGGTGACGCCCAACGGCGGTGAATACCTGGTCGTCGGTTCGCCGTACAACATCACCTGGACGTCTTCCGACGGCACCGGTATCCTGAAGCACTACATTTACCGGTCCTACACCGGGGCGGCCCCCTACACCCTGATTGACTCGGTCAGCGGGGCCACCTTCTCCTACGGCTGGACGCCCCTGACGGCGGCCGGTACGGCCAGCATCAAGGTGACCGCCCGCGACTCCGTCATGAACGAGGAGACCGACATCAGCAACAACAGCTTCACGGTGCTCGCATCCTCGTCGGTCTCCTTCAACGCGCTCGCCGGTTGGAACCTCGTCAGCGTCCCGATGCAACAGGGCACGATGACCCCGGCGGCCGTCTTCGGTGACGACTACGGCGCCACGCCCTACTACACCTATGGTTTCAATCCGCTGTCGGGATATTCCATCCCGGCGACGCTGAACATGGGACAGGGGTACTGGCTTGGCTCGAACAGCGCGCAGGCGATCGACGCCGTGGGCACAGCGCTCTCGACTGCTTCACTGCCGCTGGTCTCCGGCTTCAACATCATTGGCAACCCGTTCGCCACCGACATGGACGTCGCCGACCTCGGCTTCACCAACGGGGTCAACACCTACGACATCGCCGGTGCCGCCGCACAGGGCTGGCTCTCCAACGTCATCTACGGCTATAACGGGGCCAGTTATTACCTG
>JANNFI010000044.1:0-79962 GCA_031379665.1 Ignavibacteria bacterium | reverse complement strand
TACGGACCAGAATCGATCCGGTAATAAATTCTTCCATTGATGCGTCACTTCACGACACGCCTCCAAATCCATATGGCATACCATCGGTCCCTGCCCGTCCGGGAGTCGATACCCTTTTCGGGAAAACTTTGGGGGAAATATTTTCATCGACCCCCTTTATTTTGACGTAGAAAAAGTCTATGATGAATCAAGCGGTAGCGCTGGGAGGCACACCGATTTTCGCCGATCGACCGTACTGACGGTCCCTTCTGCATCGGCGGACGATTTCAAGACCGAAAAAAAAATAACCCGGACCATACCGGCACCGGGCGTCTTATTACTACTTCACTTCAATGGACAGCACTTTGCCATTTGTTCCTGCGCCGGAGTTCCCGGTGCGCAGCGATCAACCCCAGGCCGACCCCGGCCAGATCCCGCCCCTGCGCTGGATCATGGTCGGTTATTTCTTCTGGGTCGGGATCTTCCTCGGCGCGTTGATCATGCACTCCGCCACCGGCTTCTAACCGATCCCACGCGCCCCGTCCGGGGGAGCGACGTCCCCCCACCTTCCGGGTCCGCCTGACCCGCGTCGTCCGTCAATTATTTCAGCAACACGAACTTCCTCGATTGACTGAACGCATTCCGTTCGGCATCCACGAACTCCATCCTGTAGAAATACACGCCGCTCGCACTGCTTCTCCCCCGGCTGTCCAGACCGTCCCAGACGATCTCATGGTAACCGGCGCCGCGTTCCTCTGCCGGTATCAGCGACCGGATCTCCTCCCCCAGCACCGAATAGATCGTCAGGCGCACCAGACCGGACGCGGGCAGGGCGTACCGGATCGTCGTGGACGGGTTGAACGGGTTGGGGTAATTCTGCGCCAGGGCAAACGCCGAGGGTATGCCGTCGCCGATGGGATCATCGACGGCGGTGAGCGTCTTGATGGCCGTCCACTTCGCGATGGCGGCGTCGGCGTTGGCCTGGAGGTCCGCGAGGTCATCGCCCGCGACGAGCGCGAAGGCGACCTTCTTCGCGAGGCCGTTCTCGATCGTATACGGTCCGGATGAGATGGCGAAGTGGACGTCCGCTTTCGTCGGGTCAGTGACGATCCCTCCGCTGATCCAGCCCCATTTCGCCGCGTCCGACAGGTCGATGCTGAGCGAATTGTAGAGCGCGCGGTACGACGCCGCACCCTCGAGCGCGACGACGCCGCAGTATGTCGTCGGACCCGCGGTATCGTACCAAACGTAGGCGAGGCCCCTCGAGGCGTCAAACGCCGTGCGGTTGGAATCGTAATAGTTGTCGGGTTGCACCAGCGGATTGGCAGGATGGACGTCCCAGTCGAAGAACTGGCCCACGTACAGATTCGTCATCTGTACGCCGGAGACATTCTTGACAGCGTACGTTGTAATCACGTAATCGTCGTCCGGCGCTGATGCCCAGGCGTACGAGTTCATCGTGACGCGCACGTTGAGCCGGCTCGTGGCAGAAGCGACCGAATCGCCGAAGTAGGTGTTGCCCTCTTCGTCGGCCAGCGTCCCGGGCCCGATCCCGTAGGTCAGCGTCGAGGAGAAGTCGTTGTCCTGCGTCCCGCCGGCGTTCCTGACACCGTTGATGAGCTTTATGGCAGAGGTCCCCATGATCAGCCCGCCCTCGAACAACTGGTTTGCGCCATCGAACTGGAAGCCTATCCCCTGGGCGTTGGTCGGAAAGTCCTGGAACCCGATCCGGCCGTTGTTCGTGAGCGTCGTCCAGATGTTGTTGACGGTGTGCGTCGCGAAGGTCGGGTTGAAGAGCAGGGTAAACTGCTGGCGGTCGAAGTATGCGCCGTCGGTGATCTCGAGCGTGAAGGTCACTACTTTAAGCGGTGCGATCCCCGGCATGACGTGGATCCTGAAAGGGTTGGTGTGGTTATTGACGCTCCCCCCGGTGGGGATCGCCCCGGCGAGGAACAGGCCGTTGGTCACGGTCACGAATGCGTCGGTCGAGGTCAGCGTGATGGTGGTCGCCGACGACGTTGGGTTCAGGTAATTGGTGAAGAGTGCGAAGATGTCGATGTCCTCATTCACCTCGAACGCGCCATTGCCGTTACCGCCGGCGGAGTCCTTCACGAAGTACGAGTCCATCCTCACCGACGACCAGCTCTCGGTGACCGCGCGGTAGGCGTTGACTCTTCCCTTTCCAAGCTTGTACCGGTACAAGGGATTCGCGGCATAGTTGTCGTCGCACGTCACCCGCAGCTGTTCGCCCACCTGTTGCGGCGTGTATGACGGGAAGCGGGCCCGGATGAGGGCCGCGACGCCCGCCGCCAGCGGCGTAGACATCGAAGTCCCAGTCATGTAGGCGTAGGTGTCTGGATAGTACGTACTGTAAATAGTTTGCGCTGCGGGGGCACCTGTCTGTCCACCCGGCGCGGAGACATCGACGCGTTCGTTGTAGCTCGAATACGTCGTTTTGAGGTCGGCATTATATTGTGTGGCGGCGACGGAGATGACGTTATCGTAGCTGGCGGGATACTGGAGCTCCGCCGCCGAGCCGGTATTGCCCGCCGCCGCGACGATGAGCGCGCCCTGCGCGGTCGCGTAGTTGATCACGTCCTGCTCGGCCTGCGAATACCCCGATCCTCCCCAGCTCAGGCTGATGATGTCGACGCCCGTTTCCGCGGCGTAGACTATTCCCTTGTAACCGCCGATGATGTAGGGGCTCCCGCCGGGTCCCCGGGTATCGTTGTCCGCGCTGGCCTTCACCGGCAGGATCCTCGTGTGAAACCCCGCCCCGGCGATGCCCCGGTTGTTGTCGGTGACCGCGCAGGCGATCCCGGCGACGTGCGTACCGTGTGCGTTGTTCGACGCGGTCGGCTTCGGGACGTTGTCCTCGGTCGGGGCATTAAAATCAGCCCCCCCGAAATCCCATCCGTTCCAGTCGTCGATCTTGCCGTTCCCGTCGTCGTCGACGTTGTTCGTGCGTTTATCGTTGAGGCCGCCGTCGAGGCCGTCCTCCCCCGGGTTGATCCAGATGTTCGCCGCGAGGTCGGGATGGTCGGTCTGGACGCCGGTGTCCACGAAGCCGATCACGACGTTCGAATCGCCTTTCTCTATCTCCCAGGCGCTGTCGGCCCTGACGCTCTTGAGGTACCACTGCAGGTTGAAGCTCGAATCGTTCGGCGTGTAGGCCGTCGCGCCGGAGAGTTCCGAGAGTTCATAGATGAACCACGGCTCGGCGTACTCCACGCCGGACATTCTTGAGATCTCGGCCGCCGCGGTGAACGGATCGATCGGGGCGTCGTATTGCATTACATAAAGGCCCGAGAGGTCAGCGCCCGGAACCCCCGCCGTGACCTTCGATGTCGGGAACATCCGCTCGAGGCGGCGCGCCTGGTAGAAGCCGGCGAACGCCGTGCGGGGATCGGCCTTGCCGGTCGCCGAGCGGGGATCGTCGGCCATCTTCACGATCACCCGGTCCGGGAGATAGTGGCTGTTACCGGGAGTTTTCGGTTGAGCGCCGGCTGGGAGGCGCTGAGGCACCCCGCCCCCCGCGGATTTGAGGTTTCCGCCTGTGGCCGTCCCCAGGACTGCCGCAACAAGAACGCCGAGACCAACCACATTCAGTACTCTCATGACCTGTCTCCGGATGATGGGCAACATAACCCTACGACTACATCAATGTAGGGATATTCAAAAAAAGGCACAATCCCTATCTGTACAGGGCGTGACGGCGGATATACTCTTCGACCGCCGGGGGCACCAGATAGCGTATCGACTGATGAAATTTCACCCGCCGGCGTATGTCGGTGCCTGAAATGCCGATTTGCGGAACACTCACGAGGGCGGCGTGCGCGAGGAACGCCGGGCGCGATTTCTGTGTGTCATACCCCGGCCGGCTCATCACCACCAGATCGGCGATGTCGAGGATCTCGGCCGGCGATTTCCACCCCTCGAACTCGAAGACGTTGTCGGCCCCGATGAGCAGTTTCAGCCGCGACCCGGGATGGCGAAGGGCCACGGCCCGGAGCGTGTCGACGGTGTAGGAGAGCCCGCCCCTGGCAACTTCGAGGTCGGAGGCCTCGAAGCCGTCGTTCCCCGCCACGGCGAGCTTCGTCATCGTCAACCTGTCGGAGGCGGGGGCGAGTGACTGGATCCCCTTGTGCGGGGGAGTGCTGGTGGGGACGAACAGGATGCGGTCGAGCCGGAGCGACTCCCGGACGCTCTCGGCGACGACGAGGTGTCCGCAGTGCGGCGGATTGAAGGTTCCACCGTAGACGGCGACGTTCACGGCTGGGCCTTCTTCCACCGGTATTTCTTTTCCAGCGACCTGAAGACCGCGCTCGTCCGCTTCGGAAAATCGGTGCTTCCCGGGTCACGCAGCGAGAGTTCCCCGCGGAGCCGTTCGATGTTCGCCGTCGTCCCGAGGGTGAAAGACGGCTGCGTCGGGAAGACCAGCGCGTCCAGCTCGCAGAGCCTGGAGAGCAGGCCCGACGACCGGCCGTCGGAGCTCCCCCCCTTCCCAACGAAGAGCGACGGGTAGTTGGCCTTTAACGCGACGAGGACGACGCGGTCGTCTTCCGCCGGCGTGATCACGGCACAATCGTCTTCGACGCCCAGCTGCTCGTTGGCCGTACGGAAGGCGTCCCTCCCGATGAGGGGGTTGTTTTCAACGACGACCGTGACACGGTGGTAATACTCGAGGAAGGCGTTCTCGACCGCCTGCTGGACGCATTCGTCGAACGGAACCGGCCCCATCTCGAACTGCCGAATGCCGTTGCCGCCGGAGACCATCAGGCGTTCCACCGGAAAGGTGGCGCCCCGGTAGACGAGCACGTCCGTCTCCCCGACCGCCGCCGCCGCCTGGACGAGGTCCCCCGCGCAGGCGTGGAATATCGAGTCGAGGTCGTCCCAGGGGAGGGCCGCGAACGGCTCGCTCCCGGCGGAACGAGTGAGCTCGGGGGTCCGCGCGAAGAGGATGATCGCGTTCGGGTGCTTCATCCGGAGATCCTGCGGACCTTCACCTGGCGGATGCGCCGCTGCCCCTTCTTCATCACCGTGAACTGGAGGTTGCCGTACTGGATCACCTCCTGGTGTTCCGGGATGTGGCCGCTGATCTTGAAGATGAACCCGCCGATGGTGTCGTACTCCCCGTCGACCGGGAGCTCCGAACCGAATTTCTCGTTGAAATCCTTGATCGGGACGCCCGCGTCGACAAGCATCGCATCGACCCCGACCTGCTCGAACTCCTTGAGCACCTCGTCGTATTCATCGTGGATCTCCCCCACAATCTCCTCCAGGATGTCCTCGATCGTCACGAGGCCGAGCGTGCCGCCGAACTCGTCCACCACGATCGCCATCGTGACCTTGCGCTGCTGAAGCTCGCGCAGGAGCGTGCTGATGCTGAGCGTGCCCGGGACGAAATGCGCGGGCCGGATGATGTCGTCGAGCACGATCAGGTCGCGGTGTTCGACGAGGCTCAGGAGGTCCTTTGTGTGGATGATGCCGATGATGTTGTCCACGTTCTCGCGGTAGACCGGCATCCGGGAGTACCCCTCCTCGGTGACCCTTCTGATGAGCGCCTCGCGGGCGATCGTGACGTCGATCGCCACCATGTCCGTCCTCGGCACCATGATCTCCTTGGCGAGGGTCTCCGAAAAATCGAAGATGCTGGTGATGAGTTCCTTCTCGGTTTCGTCGATGATGCCGGATTTGGCGCCTTCCCGCACGATGAGTTCGAGCTCCTCGGGCGAGTGGAGCAGTTCCCTGGTGGACGCCGGTGGAATGCCGATCGCCCGGAGGAAGAAATTCGCCGTCCCGTTGAGGACGTAAATGACCGGCTTGAAGAGACGGTAGAAGAGCTGGAGCGGGATCGAGACCATCAGCGTCGTGGACTCGGGGTACCGGATGGCCAGTGATTTGGGCGCGAGCTCGCCGATCACGATGTGGAGGAACGTCAGGACGCCGAAACTCAAACCGAAGGCGACCACGTAGATGACCCGCGGGTCGGCGACGCCGAGCGCCAAGAGGGACGGTTCGATCATCGTCGCCAGGACCGGTTCCCCCGCCCATCCGAGCGCGAGGCTCGTGAACGTGATTCCAAGCTGCGTCGCGGAGAGGTAGGCGTCGAGATGGTCCAGAATGTTCTTGGCGAGGGCCGCGCGACGATGCCCCGCCTTCACCTTTTGGGCGATCTGCGTGGACCGGACCTTGACGATGGCGAATTCGGCGGCTACGAAGAAGCCGTTCGCCACTACCAGGAACAGGAGGAAGATGAGGTTGCCGATTACCTCTGAAAAGCTCATCGGTCGGCCCCGCGCGCGGTCGGCGAAAAAGTGTTGATCATCACCCGGTTAATGTACGAGATTGGGCGGACTTCCCAAAATGGAGTGTCGACGATCGCGGATCGGCAGCAGCTCAATAGTAGACCCGGTCGAGCACCAGGCCGCGCGCAGGGGCGGCGGGGCCGGCTTCACGCCTGTCCTTCGTCCCGAGGATTCGACCGAACCAGGCGAGGTCGCGGTACCCCCGTCCGACATCGACCATCGAACCGACCAGGGCCCGGACCATTCCGTGGAGGAAGCGGTCGGCGGTGACGGCGAAACGGATCCTGGCCCCGGAGACCAACCACTCGGCCTCGCTCACCCGGCAGACGTAGTGCCGGACGTCCGCTCCGGTCCGGCAGAACGATGTAAAGTCGTGGGCGCCAAGGAGCGACGCCGCGGCCTCGCGCATCGGCGCGGCGTCGAGGGCGGACCTGACGTGCCAGACGTACCGTCGGTCGAGGGCGGTCGCGGAAGTGCTAATAGTATAGACGTACCGGCGCGCGACGGCGTCGAATCGGGCGTGGAAGGATGCAACCGCTTCCTCGCAGACGACGACGGCGATGTCGCGCGGCAGCAGGGCGTTCAGCCCGCGCCTGATGCGGACCGGATCGATCGGTGAGGAGGTGTGGAAGTTCGCCACCTGAGCGCGGGCGTGTACGCCGGCGTCCGTCCTCCCCGCGCCGTTGAGCGTGACGCTTTCGCGCAGGAGCGTGGCCAGCGCATCCTCGAGAGCCGCCTGTACGGTCGGGTCGCCGGCCTGTCGCTGCCAGCCGGCGTAGGCGCCGCCGTCGTATTCGATGACGAGTTTGATGTTCCGCATGGGGTGCGGGCAGCGGATCCGGCCGGTGGACCCGGCGGTCCGTCAGAATTGGCGGGTGACGGACAGGGCGATGCCGTGGGGGCGGAATGGACCACCCAAAACGTTTGCGCCGATCTCGAGGGCGTCGCCGGACTTCTCCCTGTTCCCGGAGATGACGATCCTCGCCGCGTTGATGGCGCTGAGGACGCGGTTCACCATCAGGGCTGCGACGACGAACTGGGTGTTGTTGAGGATCGCGTCGGAAGCGACCCGCTGGTCGCGGTACGCCGACCTGTTTCCGTCCGAGTCCCACTTCCAGTACTGCGCCGAGGTTGGATCGTAGAGCTTGTAGGCGTCGCGGTCCCTGAGGACCTGCTCGTTGTAGGCGTAGACGTCGTTGAAATTGCTGACGTCGATGTAATAGTCATCGTCCTTGCCGGAGGGATCGAAGCCGGCGTGCAGCGCGGCGTAGGTCCGCGCATCGTCCTGCATCGAAGTGCCGTGATGATCGATCGCCGCGAGCGTGATCCAGAGGACGCCGTCCGCCCCGGTGAAGTACTTCCCGGTGCCGTAGTCTCCCGCGTAAAGCTCTCCCATCCCGGGGAGGAGGAGCGAGTACAGGACCGCCAGTCCGACGCTCTTCTTTCCGTCCGCCGTCGCGTCGACCTCCTGAGCGTAGGCCTCTGCTCCGGCGAGGTCACCGCGACCGGACGACAGGCCGGTCATCGGGACCGGGAACGGCGGAGGAACCGTTCGAAGGGAGGATTGTCCGGCCGCCTGGAGCGTCGCGAAGAGCCCCGCGAACACGATGAGCACCGCTCGGAAGGGTCCTGTTATATGGTTTGATGCCACGTCATGGTCCTTTCAAAAACTTCATCATTACGCGACTGCCGCGCGTGGCCGCAGTGCGAGCGACCCCTCGCAGGCCTCGTCCGAGGCTCCCGTGATGGCCACGGGGAGGATGCGGTTGACCAACCCCCCGTCATCCGGGACCGTCACCCGGATGTAGTTCGAGGTCAGGCCGGTGGCGACCCCGGGGGAGGACGCCTGCTCGAAGAGCACGTCGAGGGTTTCGCCAACGAAGCCCGCATTGAACGCTTCCCGCTTCCGCCGCCCCAGCTCCCTGACCCTGTCGCTGCGATGGTAACGCTCGCCGGGCTCCACCGGGTTCCGCATCGCGGTCGCCGCCGTCGCCTCGCGCTCGGAGTAGGTGAAGACGTGAAGGTACGACAGCGCAAGGCGTTCGAGGAACCCGACCGTTTCTGCGAACAACGCCGGCGTCTCACCCGGAAAACCGACGATGACGTCAGCACCGATCCCGGCGCGGGGGTCCAGGGCGCGGATCGCGTCGATTCGCGCCTCGTACTGGTCCCGCGTATAGCGCCGTTTCATCGCCCGCAGGATGTCGGGCGACCCACTCTGCAGGGGAAGATGGAAGTGGTTGACGAACCGCCGGGAACCGAGGATGAAGCTGATCAGCTCCTCCGACAGGAGGTTCGGTTCGATCGAGCTGATGCGGAAACGGTCCACCGAACCGATCCCGTCGAGCCGTCGGACCAGGCCGAGCAGGCTGCCGCCGGAGACCCGGCCGTAATCTCCGACGTTGACGCCGGTGAGAACCACCTCGCGATACCCTTCATCGCCCAGCTTCGTGGCCGCCTCGACGACCCGGTCCTCCGGGATGCTCCTGCTGGCGCCGCGCGCCAGGGGGATGGTGCAGAAGGAGCAGGAATAGTCGCACCCATCCTGAACCTTGAGAAACGCCCTGGTCCGGGTGCCGTCCTGGCTCCCCGAGAACGCCTCGACGCAATCCTCAGCCTCGTCGATGCAGGAGACGAACACCTGCGGGACCGCCCGTTTTTCGAGGGCGCCGGAGAGCTCCGCCGCGGAGAACTTATCCGCCGTTCCGAGCACGAGGTCCACCCCGCCGATCGACGCGATCTCCGCCGCGTTGAGCTGCGCGTAACAACCCGTCACGATGACGAACGTGCCGGGAGAATTGCGCAGGACCCGCCTGATGATCTGGCGGCACTCCCGGTCGGCCCGCTCGGTGACGGTGCAGGTGTTCAGGACGAAGACGTCTGCCGGCTCGTGGGCGCCGACGATCGCGTACCCGCGCTCGCGGAACCGCCGGGCGAGCGTGACGGTCTCGGCGTAGTTGAGTTTGCACCCGAGGGTATGGAAAGACGCCTTCCGCATTCCTTATGCCTTATGACCCCCAAAAAAAGGGAGAGACGCCGCGGACGACATCTCTCCTCGATTGATCTTTGATTGATGTTTCCCGCCGACGCTCAGTTCAGGTAATCCGAGGTCGGGGGCTGGTCGCCGATGTCCGCGATGTCCTCCGGTTTCCCGGTGACACTCGCGACGTCCTTGATCGTCATCGACGGCAGCTTGTGCTTCGACGCGTACTCGTCGATGATCTTCTGCTCCTTGCCCTTGAGGTACTCGACGACCGACAGGACGATCTTCTTGCTGTCCTTGTCGAACTCGATCACCTGGAGCGGGAGCGAATCGCCGACGTTGAACGAATCGGCCACCTGCTTGACCGGCGAGAGCGCGAGCTGCGACGCCGGGACGAAGCCGTCCACGCCCGTCGGGAGCTCCACGATCACGCCCTTCTCGATGATACGCACGATCTTCCCCTCGGTGGGGGAGCCGGGCTTGAAGGCATCCTCGAAGGAATCCCACGGGTTGTCCTTCACCTGCTTGTGCCCGAGGGAGATCCGCCGCTGGTCCACGTCGATGCCGAGGATCACAACGTCGAGCCGCTCGCCCTTCTTGACTACTTCGCCCGGGTGCCGGATTTTCTTGGTCCAGCTCAGATCAGAAATGTGGACGAGGCCATCCACTCCCTCTTCCAGCTCGATGAACACGCCGAAGTTGGTGAGGTTGCGGACGACGCCGTTGTGCTTCGAACCCACGGGGTATTTCTCGAGCAGGCTGAGCCAGGGATCCGGCTCGAGCTGCTTCATCCCGAGGGAGATTTTCTTGTTGTCCTTGTCCAGGCTGAGGATGACGGCATCGATCATCTGCCCCATCGACACGACCTGGGAGGGGTGTTTGATATGCTGTGTCCAGCTCATCTCCGAAATGTGGATCAGGCCCTCGATCCCCTTCTCGATTTCGATGAAGGCGCCGTAGTCGGCCAGGGAAACGACCTTGCCGGTCACCTTGGTGCCGACCGGGTACTTCATCTCGATGTTCTCCCACGGGTGCGGGAGGAGCTGCTTGAGTCCGAGGGAGATCCGGCGTTTCGCCTCGTCGAAGTCCAGGACCGCGACGCTGATCGTCTGGTCGAGCTTCACCACTTCCGAGGGGTGGTTGATGCGACCCCAGGAGAGGTCGGTGATGTGGATCAGGCCGTCGATGCCGCCCAGGTCGATGAACACGCCGAAGTCCGTGATCGCCTTGACGTTGCCCTCGAGGACCTGGCCCTTCTGCAGGCTGTTCATGATGCCGTCGCGCTGTTCCTGCATCTCGGCCTCGATGAGCACCTTGTGGCTGACCACGACGTTCTCGTTCGGGTGGTTCACCTTGGCGACCTTGAAGTCCATCACTTTGCCGAGGTACTGATCAAAATCACGCACCGGCCTGACGTCGATCTGGGAGCCTGGAAGGAAGGCGTCGATCCCCATGAGGTCCACGACGAGACCGCCCTTGATCCGGCGGGTGATTTTGCCCTGGAGGATGTCCCCCTTCTCGAAGGCGCCGATAATCCTCTCCCAGGTGCGCATGAAGTCGGCCCGCTTGCGCGAGAGAACGAGCTGTCCATCCTTATTTTCGACGCTCTCCAGGAACACCTCGACTTCGTCGCCGGGGCGCAGTTCGTCGATGTTCGGAAACTCGGCGAGGGAGACGAGCCCCTCGGATTTGAACCCGATGTCGATCGCCACCCCGCTGTCGGTGACGGCGACCACCCGGCCCTTGACGATCTGCCCCTCGAAGATCGTGCCGAACGTCTGGTTGTAGAGCTTCTCGAGGTCGCTGTGCTCCTGTACGGAGTACTCGCGCTCCTCGATCTCGGAAAATGCCATTCTGTTCACGGAGTGTTGCCGCGTACGTTCGGACCTGTTGTCGTCGCCCCTGTCGTGTGACCTTCCCGAAGGTGTACCCTTCGAGTCCCTCGACTCATTGCGTGTCGCCATTGCTTCTCCTAGCGGATCATACCCGCGCCCGTGGGCGCCGGTTCATTCGTCCGTGACCTGCGGTCCCGTGGAAGTCATCCACCACGAGCCGCCGGAACACGTCCGTATTGTTGGTCGTGGTTCCAGTGAATTATGATGACTTGAAAAATTGTTTGCCGTCCGGCGGTGGCTTTTCCCTCAGGGGGTCCCGCGATCACCCGCTTCGCGGCCCTGAGTGACGACGCCGAGAATCCTCTCCACCTGCTCCGGAACCGTCAGCGACGAGGTGTCCACGATCGTGGCGCCCTCGGGCATCCTGAGCGGACTGATCACCCTCGAACTGTCACGCCGGTCGCGCTCCCTGATCTCGGCCTCGAGTTCTTCGAGCCCGACCTCGATTCCACTGTCGTTGAGCTCCTTCCGGCGCCGCCTGGCCCTCTCGGCCGGGTCGGCGACCAGGAAAATCTTTACATCGGCGTCGGGAAGGACCACGCTCCCGATGTCGCGGCCTTCGAGCACAACGCCGCCTGAGGCGGCGAGGCGCCGCTGCTCGCGGACCATCAAGTCCCTCACGGATCGGATCGAACTGACCTGGCTTACGGCCCGTGTGACATCCGGTGAGCGGATCTCATCGGAGACATCGTGACCGTCGAGCTGCACGACGGCGTGGCCCGTGGCCGTCGCGATCGTGATGCGTGTCGCCACCGTGAGAGCGCCGACCGCGTCGGCATCGGCCGGATCGACCCCCAACCTGAGCACCTTCACCGTCATCGCCCGGTACATCGCGCCGGTATCGATATGGAGATAGCCGAGCCGTTCGGCGACGAGCCGCGCGGTCGTACTTTTACCCGAGGCCGCGGGGCCGTCGATCGCGATGACCAATTTCTTCAAATGCGAGGAGTTTTTGAAGAATTTCAGGAAAATGAATATAGTGAATTCCCCCCTGCGAATCAATCGCCGGGGAACTCGAACCCCTGACCCGAAAATTGGAGAAGACCGATGAGAAAGCTCGAACACCACGAAATCGGACGGATGCGCCATACCCCCGCCGAATTGTCGAAACTGGAGCGTTTTCCCATCTATGCGCTCCTCGATGACATCCGGAGCCTGTACAATGTGGGATCGATGTTCAGGACGGCCGACGGGGCGAGGTTGAACCGGCTTATCCTTACCGGCTTCACGCCCTCACCCCCACGGAAGGAGATCGAAAAAACCGCCCTCGGGGCGACGGGGACCGTACCGTGGGAATATGTCCGCGATCCCCTCGAAGCGATCGCCGCGCTTAAACGCGACGGGGTCCGCATCTGCCTCGTCGAGCAGACCGACAGCAGCCGGCCATACGATACGCTGGGTGAGGGTGATCTCCCGATCTGCCTGGTGGTCGGCAACGAAATCAGGGGGATCAGGAAGGAGATCGTCGCGGCGGCGGACCTGGCCGTCGACATCCCGATGTACGGGATGAAACAATCGCTCAACGCCGCCGTGGCCTTTGGCATCGCGGTGTTCGCGTGCGCCGGGCTCGCCGCCCGCCGCGTGCTCAGCGAACAACCCCCGGCCTAGTCGGCGTCGATCACTTCCCGGATTCGTCGGAGGATGGTGTCGGGGACGTACGGTTTCTGCATGAAGTCCTTCGCCCCGGCCTTGAGGAGATCCATCTTCAGGTTCGGATCGAAGTAACCGCTGGCCAGGATCACCTTGACGCCCGGATCGATCTCCCGCATCTGCTGGAACATCTCCCAACCGCCCAGCCTGGGCAGTCCCATGTCGGAGAGGATGAGGGCGATGTCGTCCCGGTACTGCCTGAAGACCTCCAGCCCCTCCTCCCCGTTCTGCGCGGTGAGGACGGTATACCCGCTCCCGCTCAGGAAGGTCTTGAGGAGGTCGCGCAACATCTCCTCGTCCTCGACGATCAGGATGGTCTCGCTCCCTACCGGGAGTTCGTCGGTAGATTCCGCGATCCGCACCACCGGGGGATAGAGCGCGTCGGTGATCGGGAAATAGAGGTGGAACGCCGTCCCTTCGCCGACCCGGCTCTCGACGTCGACGTACCCCTGGTGGCTGTTGATGACGCCGTACACGACCGAAAGGCCGAGGCCCGTCCCCTGCCCGAGTTCCTTGGTCGTGAAGAAAGGCTCGAAAATCCTCGTCCGCGTTTCCTCGTCCATCCCGACGCCGTTGTCCCGGATGCTGATGACCACGTACCGGTCGAGGAGGGCGTTCCCGAATTTTTTGCGGAGCACCGAGCCGTCGACGCTCGAGGTGCTGAGCGTGAGCTTGCCGTTCATCGTACCGCGCCGCGGGTCGAGCATCGCGTCGCGGGCGTTGACGCAGAGGTTCAGCAGGGCCTGATGCAACTGCCCGTGGTCGGCGGTAATCGATGGGAGTCCGTCGTCCAGGTCAGCGGCGATCTCGATGCTCCGTGGAAACGTCTCCCCGAGCATCCTGGTGAGCTCGCCGACCACGTCGTTCGCGTTGAGGTTGTGGAACGAGGGGTCGGCGCGCCGGGCGAAGGTCAGCAGCTGACGTACGAGCCCGCTCCCCCGCTCGATGGCACGCTTGATCGTCTCGATGCTCTTGGCGAACCGCTCGGGATCGGCCGGGCCGGCCTCCAGGAGCTGGGTGAAACCGAGGATGATCCCGAGGAGGTTGTTGAAATCGTGGGCGATGCCGCCGGCGAGGGTGCCGATGCCTTCCATTTTCTGTGCCTGGCGGAATTGCTCCTCCAGGCGCCTGCGGTCGGTGATGTCCCGCAGGAATCCCCGGTGAGTCAGGCTCTCGCCGAGGGGAGCCGTTTCGGACGACGCGGTCACGATGACGCTCCGCGAATCCCCGTCCCGCCGTTTCAGCTCGAACTCGAACTCGCGCACCGAACCGTCCTGTGTGAGCCGCTTGCGGTATTCCTGGAGCTGCGCGGGCTTGGCGAAGAGCGCGTCCATCGAGTGCATCCCCCGGACGTCCTCCGAGGAGGTGAAGCCGAACAGGTCGACGGCGGCGTGGTTGACGTCGAGGATCTTCCCCGCGGTCGAGCAGACGAAGATGGCGTCCTGCGACCCCTCGAAAATCGAACGGTATTTCTTCTCCGACTCCTTCACCCGGAGCTCGGTCTGCCGTCGTTCCGTCACGTCGCGCTGGGTCCCCCATAGCTCGGCCAGGGCGCTGTTCTCGACGACGCCGATCAGGTTGAGGAGGAAATATTTCTCGTGCCCGTCAGACCCGGTGCGGTGCACGTCGGCTTCCTTCACGTGGTACCCTGAGGAGGTTAATCTCCGGACCAGCGCCCTGTTGTCGGGCATGCTCGGAAGGATGAAGTGCTCGATTTTCCGCCCGCAGACCTCGGAGCCGCTTCCGTAGCCGAGCATGTTCGCCATCACGTCGTTGCATTCGACGAAGTAACCGTTCGTGAAGAACAGGTCCTCCTGCTCCGGGTGCGGGAGCGACACCGGGATCGGATCGTGGAACTGGACCCTCCAGATTCCCTCGAAACTCTGCCCCACGAAGCGTTGGTACCGTTCGCTGCTCAAGCGGAGCGCACGTTCGGAACGTTTCCGCTCGATGACTCGGGCGATCTGTGACGACATGAACTCCAGGACGCGCTGCTCCTTCTCGCCGTAGGCCTTCTCGTCGCTGTAATGCTGCACGACCATCGCACCGATCGTCTCGCGTTCCACGATCAACGGCACTCCCAGCCAGATCGCGGACGGGGCGCCGATCAATTCCGCTTCACCCTTCCTGACGAGTTCTTCGTGCACGTCGAGCGTGCAGAGGAGCGATTTGCCCGTGCGCAGGACGTACTCCGTCATGCCGCGCCCGGGCCGCTGTGGGGGCGACGGCTCGTCGACCTCGTCGACGAAGTAGGGAAAACTGAGGAGGTTTTCGGCGGCGTCGAAAATCGCTATGTAAAAATTATTCACCGGCATCACCGTGCTGATGATGCGGTGGAGGGACATGTAGAGGTCCTCCAGTGTGGACGCGTTGTCCGAGGTGTCGGCGATCTGGTAGACCGCGTCGCGCACCCTGTCGTCGGCCCCGCCGAGAACCACCGGCGCTGCCGTGTAGAGATAGGCAAGCGTCCCGGCCTCCGCGTCCCGGATCTTCCGGACGGTCAGGCTGCAGGGAAAGCTGGTCCCGTCGCGCCCTGCGTGGAGGATCTCGAAGTGCCACTCGTCGCCGGGAGAACTCTTCCGCAGGCCGGCCTTGATCCGGTCGTGCTCCCCTTGGTTGAAGAGTGATCCGACCCGCGAGCCGACGAGCGACTCGACCGGCTTGCCGCAAAGCTGCGCGAAGGCCTCCGTCGCGAAACGGATGACGCCGTCGCCGTCGGCCGCGAAGACGCTTCGGTCCACTCCCCTTATGGCGCGGAGCATCAGATCGTCGAGCGGTTCCGGAGGTTGGGTGTTTTTCGCCATAATACCTTTTTTATCCGACCTGATCGCCCGGGCGACCTCCCCGGGGGGGTGAAAATGCTCACCGAATGTAAGAAAGTTTTTCCAGCGTTCAAACGGAGGGCAGAGAGAACGGCAGCGCGCGGCGTGGGACGCGTCGAAGTGCGGCCGGCGAGCTAGATGTCGTGGGCAAGCGTGAAGAATTCTTCCTTCTCGCGGGTATGGATCCGGATGACGCCGGCCCGAACGAGACTCACCAGGATTCTGGAGGCCCTGCGGTCGCTGACGTTCACCAATCGTCCGAATTCCCTGAGCGTGATCCGCTTGTTCTGGTCGAGGAATTCGAACAGGCGTTTCTCGTTCCGGCCGATGCTGACCGTCAGCGGCCGTGCGTCGGGGTTCTCGTCCCTGAGGATCTTCACCACCTCCCGACTGGCCATCATCGTATTGTCGTTGACCCTGATGTAGACCCTCGTGCTCTCGCCGTTCCCGGTGTCCCGGTCCCCCACGAAATAGTGGGGCTTGGTCCGGCTTTCGTTCACGGCGCAGACGATCACATCGAGGCCGTCGAAGGGAACGATGTCGATGACGGCTTCGACGCGGGGATCGCAGAACTCCTGCGCGGCGATCCCAATCATCTCGATCTCCGATTTTTCGCTCTCCACCCCCACCACGGTGCCGTCGTCGTCGACCCCGAAGAGGATGGTCCCGCCGCGGGTGTTCGCGAACGAGATCAGCGTCCGGGCGATCTTCTCGGGTGAGGAGATCCGGCGCTTGAACTCCATCGTGAATCCCTCCCCCTCGTCGATCATGTCGTTCACATCGCGGAAATTCATGCGTCAGGGTGTCGTGCTTGTTTTCGAAGAGTGTCCGCGGGGCCCCGGGCGACACCTCAGGTGCGGGCGACGGGTCCGGGCTCGCCCCGGCTGTCGAGGTAGTCCTGGAGGATCAGTGCCGCCGCCATCCTGTCGATTTCGGTTTTCACGCGCCGTTTTTTCCGGGGGACCCCCATTTCGATCTGGGTCGATCGGGCCCTCGACGAGGAGAAACGCTCGTCGACGGCGATCACCGGCAGCCCGCACACACGTTCGAGGGCCGTGATGAAATCCTCGACCTCCCTTGCCATCTCCCCTTTCCCGCCGTCGAGGGTCAAGGGCATCCCCACGACAACGCTCCCCGCCCCCAGTTCGGTGGCGATTCCGCAGACGTCCGCCGCAAGGTTTTTCGTGCGCTCGATGACCGTCACTCCCCTCGCGATGATGCCGAGCGGGTCGCTGACCGCGATCCCGACCCGTTTCCTGCCGTAGTCGACGCCGAGAACCCTCGGTGCTCCATCCACGCGGGGTTACCCCTCCCGCCCGGGGGCGCCGGGGAGCGGACTGGAAAGGAATCCCTTGAGGAGCTTGCTTGGCTTGAAGTGCGTTTTGCGACGCGACGGGACGAAGATGATCTCCCCCGACCTCGGGTTCCTTGCTTTCGGCTTGGACTTGGTCTTCTTCACTTCGAACACGCCGAAATCCCGTATCTCGATGCGCAGTTCCGGATCGGCGGACATCATCGTCTCCCTGAGGACCGTGAACAGGCGGTCGACCCAGACCGAGCAGACCACGCGGGTCTCCCCCGTCATCGCACAGAGCCTCTTTACGACGTCCTTCTTCGTGTATGTCGGCCTTCCAGGTCGCGCCATGGCTGATCCGCCCCCTATTCCACGAGACGTTCCGCGTGGGAAACGCCCCGGACGTTTTTGAGTTTCTCAATGATCCGGGTCAGATGTTCGGTGTTCTTCACGTTGACGAGAATGCTGCCGTCGAACATCGAATCCTTCACGTCGATCTTGACCCCGCGGATGTTCGTGTTCTGGTAACTCGAGATGAGGTGCGTGATATCGTTGAGGAGCCCGGTCCTGTCCTCGCCGGAAATCCGGATCGCCGCGGCGTATTCGACGCCGTTCGCTGGCGGCCAGCCGACCTCGACGACCCTCTGGGCCTGTTGCTCCGCCAGCCGGGCGAAGTTCTGGCAGTCCCGGAGGTGGATCTTCACGCCCTCACCCTTGGTGATGAAACCGATGATGTCGTCCCCGGGGATCGGGTTGCAGCACTTGGCGAAACTGTGGAGGTACGCGTCCTGCCGGCCGTGCACAGTGATCCCTCCGGTGATGCTCCTCGCGGTCGTCAGGAACCGGTTGAAGAGGCCGGGCTGACCGTCGGGCCGGGTCTGGCCCTCGGGCCGCGGGTGCTTCTGCTCGATCTCGATCTCGCGGATGACCGTGTCAGCGTCGATCAGGCCGTGGTGGATCCTCTCGTAGAACTCGCCCATGTCGTCGGCCCCGAAATCGTGCGCGTACCGGATGAGATCGTCCTCGTTGATGGAGAGCTTGTGCTTTTTGGCCCGCTTCTCCCAGAGCTCCTTCCCCGACCTGACCGATTTGTGCTCCTCCTCCTTGATCCAGCGGCGGATGTGCGATTTGGCGCGGTGGGTGACCACGAACTTGTCCCAGTCGGCGTTCGGCGTCTGGCTCTTCGAGGTGATGACCTCAATCTGGTCGCCGCTGCGCAGCACGTGGCCGAGCGGAACGATCTTCCCGCCGATCTTGGCACTCAGGCAATGGTCACCGATGTTGGAGTGCACAGCGTATGCGAAGTCCACCGGCGTTGAGCCCTGGGGGAGGATTTTCAGCTCGCCGCGCGGGGTGAAGACGTAGATTTCGTCCTGGTAGAGGTTCAGCTTGAAGCTCTCCATCAGCTGCTTGTCGGGCGACTCCTCGTCGCCGCGATCAAAGATCTCGCGCACCCAGGAGACCCAGCTCTCCAGCTCCTCGTCGAGCCGCGAGAGGTTCTCCTTGTAGCGCCAGTGGGCCGCGACGCCCTTCTCGGCGATCTCGTGCATCGCCCGGGTGCGGATCTGGATCTCGACCATCTTCCCCTCCGGGCCGACGAGCGTCGCATGGATCGACTGGTAACCGTTCTTCTTCGGCATCGAAATGTAATTCTTGAACCGCTCGGGGATCGGCAGGTAGATCGACGACGTGATCCCATACACGGTGAAACAGTCGTTCGGGTTGACGGTGTCGAGGATGATCCGCACGGCGAAGAGGTCGTAGACCTCGTCCAATTGCTTCTTCCTCGCCACCATCTTCGAGTGGATGCTGTACAGGTGCTTCGGCCTCCCCTCGATCACGAAGGTGGTGCCGTCGGCCTCGAGCCGCTTCTCGATCGGCAGGATGAACTTCCTGATGTAACCCTCCCGCTCCCGGCGCCGGGACTTCAGGCTCCGGGCCAGTTCCTCGTACTCAGCCGGTTCCAGGTACTTGAACGCGAGGTCCTCCAGCTCCCACTTGATCTTCGCGAGGCCAAACCGGTGGGCGAACGGTGCGTAGATGTCGAGGGTTTCCCTGGCCAGCCTCACTCGCTTGTCGGCGGGCAGGTATTCCAGGGTCCGCATGTTGTGGAGCCGGTCGGCGAACTTCAGGAGCATCACGCGGATGTCGTTCACCATCGAGAGGAGCATCTTGCGGTAGCTCTCCGCCTGCGTGATCTCGTGGCTCCTGAAGATATCGGTGATCTTGGTCGCCCCGTCGACAATGTCGGCGATGGTGTCACCGAATTCCTGGCGGATGTCCTTGATTTCGTAATCGGTGTCCTCGGCCACGTCGTGCAGGAGGGCGCTGACGACGGAGACGTCATCAAGGGGTATCTCCTTGGCGACGATGAGGGCGACTTCGTAGGGATGGTTGAAGAAGGGATCACCGGAGGCCCGTATGTCATTACGGTGCGCTTCCATGCTGAACTCGAACGCCCGCCTGATCAGGTCCTCGTTGACCGACCGCAGGTTCTTCCTGCAGATCCCGAGAAGGTCGTCGAGCTTCTTTTTATAGATTCCGTTGCGCAATGGGGTCCCCGACGGCGGCCATGGCCGTAGAACGATGAGAAACCGTATAAAAGAATATAAACGGGGGTGGGGTGAATGTCAAGGTGACCGGAGCCCGGCGCGGGGCTCGTGGGAGGGGGCGTGTCAGCGGTTTTTTTTCCTGAACACCAGCGAGACCGGCACGCCTTCGAGGCCGAAGTGCTCGCGCAGCTGGTTCTCGAGGAACCGCTTGTATTCTGTCTTGATTTTCAGCGGGTCGTTGGAAAAAAAAGCGAAGAGTGGCGGGCCTGTCCTGATCTGCGTGATGTAATTAATCCTGATCTCCCGCCCCGACGCCGATGAGGGAGGACGGCGTTCGATCTCCGGCAGGAGGACGTTGTTCAGCTTGTTGGTCGCGATCCGCCGCCTGAACTGCGAATGGACGGTGCGCGCCATCGACACCACCTTGAAGATCCGCTGCCGTTTCAGCGCGGAGATGAAGATGACGGGGATGTAGTCGTATTTCCGCAGCATCGACGCGATCGCCCTCTCGTACGACAGGGCCGTCTGGGTGTCCTTCTCCACGGCGTCCCACTTGTTCACAGCGATGATGACCCCCCTCCGGCGGGAACAGATCTCCTCGACGATGTGCAGGTCCTGCTTGTCCATCCCCCCTGAGGCATCGACGAGCTGGACCGCGACGTTGCAACGCTCGAGGGTCTTGAGCGTCCTCATCGCGCTGTAGAATTCGACGCTCTCCTTGATCTTGCTCTTCCTCCGGAGGCCGGCCGTGTCGATGAGCATGAACTCCTCGCCTTCGTGGGTGAGCATCGAATCGATGGAGTCCCTCGTCGTGCCGGGGATGTCGGTCACGATGTTCCGTTCCTCGCCGAGGAGCGCGTTCACGAGCGTGGATTTGCCGACGTTGGGCTTCCCGACGACCGCCAGCTTCAGCATCCCCTCATCCTCTTCCGGGATCGTGCCTTCCGCGCCGATCGCGGCCACGAGGTCATCCAGGAAATCGCCGATCATCCTTCCGCCCAGGGCGGAGAGCGGGATCGCGTCTCCCAGGCCGAGCGAGAAGAACTGGCCGGCGTCGCCTTCGCGCGACGGCCCGTCGACCTTGTTCGCCACGAGCAGGATCTTCTTGGGTGAGGTCCGGAGCATCCCGGCGATATCCTTGTCGAGCGGGGTGATCCCGGAGAGCGCATCGACGACGAAAATGATCGCGTCCGCCTCCTCCATCGCAATTTCTGCCTGTTCGCGGATCGCCTTCTCGAAAATGTCGGACGACTTCGGAACGTACCCGCCGGTATCGATCAGCGTGAAGCTCCTCCCCGCCCATTCCGCGGGGCCGTACTTCCGGTCCCGGGTCACGCCTGGCTCGTCGTGGACGATCGCGTCCCGCATTCCGACGATCCGGTTGAACAGGGTGGACTTCCCGACGTTCGGGCGGCCGACGATGGCGACGATGCCCGCCATCAGGCCGATCCCCGCGGTGGAGGAATGGAAATGGAATGGCCGGTCCCCGGCGACGCCGGCGAGCTGTTGCCTTCACGATGCATACTGTATCACCTGGCTGATCTCTTCGGAATACGCGTCGAATCCTTTTGACTTGCTGATGTAGCCCCTGGCGCCGCTCTCGAGTGCGAAACGCACGTCTTCCTCCCTGTCCGACGTGCTCACGATGACGACGGGGATCCCGCTCAGGGACGGCTCCTTCCGGATGATGCCGAGCACCTCCCTGCCATCCCGCTTCGGGAGATTCAGGTCGAGGAGGATGAGGTCCGGCCGGGGGTGCAGGGTATCGTCGTCGTACGGAGGAGTCCGGAAAAGATAATCGAGGACCTCTTGTCCGTCCCTCATGATCGCGCACCTGACCGGGACGCGGTTCTTCCTGAGGGCATACTCCGTGAGCCGCTGATGCCCCGGGTTGTCTTCAGCAATTAAAATATTGAAGAGGCGGGTTTCCACGTGACGGGCTTGAAAAACACCCAGGGGGATAGAAAACCTTGAAAAAAGGAGTCGGGGCGGGCGGATTTGAACCGCCGACCTCTTGGTCCCGAACCAAGCGCTCTAGCCGGGCTGAGCCACGCCCCGATCACCGTACAACAACGACAAAGATAGTGAAACTGACCTTATTATCAAAACGGCCGCCGCGCCGTGATTCACGATTCAGGGCATCACCCGCGCCCTCCCCCGCCGGCGAAGTGTCGCACAACATCCTTCGCGACGCCCGGAATCTCATCAGCCGTTTCGATGTCGATCCAGTGGATCGAGGGGTCCGCACGGAACCAGGTCAGCTGGCGCTTGGCGAAGCGCCTCGTGTTCATCTGGATCAGGGAAATCATCTCGGCGCGTGTAAGCTGACCGCCGATGTGTGCGATCGCTTCCCTGTAGCCCACCGACTGGAGCGAACGGTGTCCGGGGGAATACCTGCGTTCGACCAGTCGCCGCGTTTCCTCCACGAGCCCCGCGTTCACCATGTCGATGACGCGCTCGTTGATCCTCCGATAGAGCAGGGGCCGGGGCCAGCGCAACCCCACCTGAACCGGATGGAACGGAACCCTGATCACCCCCCCGCGGTGCATCTCGGTGAGGGTTCTCCCGGTGAGTGCGTACACTTCCAGGGCGCGGACGATCCTCCTCGCGTGCGCGGGTTTGAGCGTTGCCGCCGCTTCGGGGTCGACCTGCCGGAGTTCTTCGAGGAGGCTGTCGACCCCCTCGGTTTTCAACCGGGCTTCGAGCGCGTCCCTGACGCCCTGTTCCGCCTCGGGACCATCGAAGAGGCCCCGGAGCAACGACCGGAGATAGAGGCCCGACCCGCCGACGACGAGCGGGACCCGCCCGCGGTCGAAAATCCGGGCGATGACCTCGCGGCCGAGCGTCCCGAACTTCCCCGCGTTGAATTCCCCGTCGGGGGGGAGTTCGGCGACGAAGTGGTGAGGCACTTCGAGCAACTCGGCCGCGGAGGGTTGGGCGGTCCCGATCTCCATGTCGTCGTAGACCTGGCGTGAATCCGCCGAGACGATCTCGCACGGCAGGAGGCGGGCGACGGCGAGGGCAAGCGCCGTCTTGCCGGCACACGTGGGGCCGACGATCACCAGGACGTTCCGGAGCCCGTGCGGCGGGGCACCCGACGTCTCTGAAGTCATCACTTCCAGCCCGATTTCCCGATCAGGGGGACGAACTTGAAACCGGCGGTCTGCTGGGCTTCATACCGGTCGGCGCGGCGCGTGATCGCGTGAATGTCCTGCAGTTCCATCCCGCCGATCGGGATCACCAGGACGCCTCCGTCGTCGAGCTGGTCGAGGAGGGCCCGGGGAGGTTCCGGCGCGCCCGCCGTGACGACGATGCCGCGGTACGGGCCGAATTCGCTCCATCCCAGCGTCCCGTCGCCGCATTTCGACGCGATGTTGAAGGAAAATTTTTCAAACCGTTTCCTGGCCTCCACCAGCAGCTGCATATGCCGCTCGATCGTGAACACCCTCAATCCCATCTCCGCGAGAACGGCGGCCTGGTATCCGGACCCGGTTCCGATTTCAAGGACCTTGTCCCCCGGCTTCGCGCTGAGGGCCTGCGTCATGAAGGCGACGGTGTACGGCTGGGAAATCGTCTGCGAGCAGCCGATCGGGAGCGCGCAATCGTCGTACGACCTGTTGAGGAAGGGGGTCCCGACAAATTCACGGCGGTCGATCCGGCTCATTGCGCCGATGATGGCGTCGTCGGTGATCCCGCGGCCGCGGATGAGCCCGATCATTTCGTCGCGTTCCTGGTCGAAGCGTTTGAAGCCCCGCGCTCGAGCGGAATCCATTGGGTGTCGGCCGGAGTTTACGACTGTCCCCCCCTGAAAATCGAGCGGATCGATTTTGCGGTCTTGTCGGAGGTGGTCTCCATCCTCGCCCTCAGTTCGGATCTCAGCTCCTGCGTGGTCAGTCCCCTGATGAGGACGCCGTTGTCAGCGATGGAGATCGCGCCGTTCTCCTCGGAGACCACGATCGCGATGACGTCCGCCTGCTCGGAGATCCCGAGGGCGGCCCTGTGCCTGGTCCCGAGGGCGTGGTCGCCGATCTTGGCGGTCTGCGAGAGCGGCAGGGTCACTCTGGCCGCCTCGACCACCCGGTCCCTCACCACGACGGCGCCGTCGTGCAGTGGCGACCGCGGGTTGAAGATCGAAACAAGCAGCGGCTTGCTGATCCTCGCCTGCAGGGAGAGCCCCGATTCGACGAAGGCCTTCAGCCCCGTCGACCGGATCAGCACGATGAGCATCCCGTGGTGTTTGCGGGCCAGCTCGCCCGCAGCCCCGGCGATTTCGTCGATCGACTCCTCGGAGCTCATCCGGAGGAAAAGGCGAACCACTCGGTTCCTCCCGATCAGGACGAGGAGGCGCCGGAGCTCCGGCTGGAAGAGGATGATGAAGGCGATGACCCAGATGTCGGTCAGGGTGCGGAGCATCCAGTTCATCGCCTTGAAGTCGATGGCCTGGGCGAGGAAGGAGAACGCGATGATCAGCAGGAGCCCGGCGAAGATCTGCGCGGCCACCGTACCGCGCATGATCATGTAGAGCTTGTAGAAGATGAACGACACCAGCCCAACGTCGAGCAGGTCCACGAGCGAGACGGAGAGAAATCCTATCCTGAAGAGTTCCATCGGTCCCCTACCGGGCGGTTTCCCGGGCCACGATCGCGTCGGCGATCCTCACTGCCCTGGCGACCTCCAGGACGTCGTGGACCCGCAGGATCCTGGCGCCCTTCATCACGGCCGCGACCGCGGCGCCGATGGTCCCCTCGAGCCTCTCACCCACCGACAGCCCGAGCACGGCGCCGATGAAGGCCTTCCGGGACGGGCCGACCATCAGCGGGCAGCCCAGGTCGGTGAATTCGTCGAGCCGTCCGAGGATTTCGAGGTTGTGTTCAGCCGTCTTCCCGAAACCGATCCCCGGATCAAGGACGACCTGCCGGATACCGGCATCAGCGGCGAGCCGCAGGCTCTCCAGGAACGATGCCCTGATCTCTCCGATGAGGTCGTCGTACCGGGGGTTGTCCTGCATCGTCGAGGGCGTCCCCCGCATGTGCATCAGCACCGCGGTGGCCCCGTGCGATGCGATGACGCGGGCCATCCTTGGATCGTGCCGGAGTCCCGAGATGTCGTTGACGATGGTCGCGCCGGCGCTGAGGGCCTCCTCGGCGACATCGGCGTTGCGGGTGTCAACGGAAATGGGCAGGCCTATCTTCGCTGGGAGCGATTCGATCACCGGAACCACCCTACGGATTTCCTCCCGGGGAGCAACAGGTTCAGCACCCGGCCTCGACGACTCACCGCCCACGTCGATGAAGTCGGCGCCGTCCGCCGCCATCCGCACGGCGTGTTCAACCGCCGCACCGGGGTCGGTGTACCGACCGCCGTCGGAAAATGAATCGGGGGTGATGTTCAGGATCCCCATGATGCGCGCGCGCGCGCCGAGGTCATATGACGCGCCGCCGAAAGAATAGATCATCGCCGCTTACCCTCCCGGCGACTGCCACACGACAAAAAAAAGGCAACCCGGGGATGCCCCCGGCCCCACGGGCTTATTTTTTCTTCGCCCGGGCAAGGGATTCCTTGGTCTTCGCCTTCATCCTGTTGACGCTCTTCCGGTGCTTTTTCGCGACGCGTTTCGATTTTTTGTTCATATGGTAGTGTGATGGTTGGATGGTGAATTCATGGTTCGCTGCAGGAGTGGTAAAAACCGCATTGGGGACAGATGAGTTTGCATTTCCTCCCCTCGAGTTTCGTCCCGCAGTTGCCGCAATACTGCCAGTAGTGCACGTCCGCGGGTTTCGCCGACGTCCGCGATGTTCGCTGCTTCAGCGCCTCCGGCGCCGACTTTTCCCACTCATTCATTCTGAATGATAAGTGAAATCCGCTTTTGAATCAAGGAACGGGTCCGCCAGGCGGGGCGCCGCCCGGACCCGCTGCGGGACCGGCACCCTTTTCGGATGACGCCCCGAAGAGAAACGACACCCCGACAAGGATGAGGAAAAGCGGCCAGACATCCCCCCAATCGAGGTTGAAAAGAAAGATCAGCATCACGAGGGCGATCGAGAGAAAACCGGTCAGGGGGCCCCTCGCCTCCGGGGGGATCCCGCCTCCGTGTTTCGCCCGGAGCTCCCTGATGCGCGTTCCCAGGAAGAAGAGCGGAACCAGGAGCAGGAGCGCCCACCAGTTGCTGTGCATCGGGAGCAGGTCCAGGTTCCTGAGGAGGAAAACGCCCCCGATGATCATCAGGGCAAATGCCGACGCCTTCGCATTACCCTGTCCCCTGGAGTGTTCCTGTCCGTTCACGGCCGTGCACCTTCTGTTGTGAGAGTCCCGCGTCGTCCCGCGGCGCGCGTGGTAATGTACGACACGACGGCCGCAGACGCAAACTGCCGCCGTGGGTGCGTCCCGAAAATCACAAAGCCGGCCCAGCGGGCCGGCTCTGCGGGTGTCGTCGCGATGGCGAAGATGGCCGGGGGTTTAGCGGGCCTGCGTGAATCGTCTCGTGACTTCGTCCCAGTTCACAACGCTCCAGAACGCCGCGATGTAATCGGGGCGGCGGTTCTGGTATTTCAGATAGTACGCGTGTTCCCACACGTCATCCCCAGGATCGGCGTGCCCTTCACCTCGGCGGTGTCCATCATCGGGCAATCCTGGTTGGGGGTCGAGCAGACGACCAGTTTTCCGCCCTGGTTGACCAGCCAGGCCCAACCCGAGCCGAACCTGGTGGTGCCGGCGGTGGCGAACGCCTCCTTGAATTTGTCGAACGAGCCCAAATCGCGGTCGATCGCCGCGGCGAGATCACCCGAAGGGGGACCGCCGCCGTTCGGCTTCATGATGGTCCAGAAGAGCGAATGGTTGTAATGGCCGCCGCCGTTGTTCCGGACGGCCGGCGGAAGCTTCGAAATGTTCGCGAGGATCTCCTCGATCGGTTTCGCGTTCCACTCGGTGGTCTCGACCGCCTTGTTCAGGTTGTTGACGTAGGCGGCGTGGTGCTTGCCGTGGTGTATTTCCATCGTCATCTTGTCGATGTGGGGTTCCAGCGCGTCGTGCGCGTAGGGCAGGTTGGGAAGCGTGAAAGGCATCGTGGTTTTCTCCTGGTGAATGGTCTGTGGTCTGTTGGTCGAAAATATCTCCGCTGGCGAGACGATCGCCGCTGCGCCGCCGAGCGTGGCGGTGCGGATGAAATCCCTCCTGCCGATCGGCATGGTGAGGCCCTCTCAGGCGCTGAAGGAGTTGCCGCAGCCGCACGTCTTCTCGGCCTGGGGGTTGTTGAAGACGAACCCCTTGCCGTTCAGTCCGTCGGAAAAGTCGAGGACGATTCCCGAGAGGTAGAAGAGGCTTTTCGGATCGACGAAGATCGTTACCCCCTCCTTCTCGAAGATGACGTCGTTTGGTTTCGACTCGGCGTCGAACCCCAGCACGTACGAGAGGCCGGAACATCCGCCCCCCTTCACCCCGACCCGGAGGCCGTGGCCCTCGGGAAGGTTGTTCTCCTTCTTCAGTTTCATCACCTGCGCGGCCGCCTTCGGGGTGAGGTTCACCTCTTCCGAGAGCCGTGGTTTTATTGTGATCGTTTGTTCCATGGATGGTCTCCTGATAGTATTCTAATACTCAACCGAAAATCAACTGAAAGTCAACTGAAAGTCAACTGAAAATCAACCGATCCTCAACTCATACTCAACTGACAATCTACAGATATTCCCTTGATAATCTCCGGATGGCCCTTCGACGTTTGCCTTACGTCGATTACATCATTCCGAGCTGCAGCCTGGCCGCCTCTGTCATCATACCCGGGTTCCAGGTCGGCTCCCAGACCACGTCCACGACGGCGTTGGTCACGCCCTTGACGGTCTTTACCTTCGCGGCCACCTCCGGCGGAAGAGACTGCGCTGCCGGGCATTGCGGGGAGGTGAGGGTCATCTTCACCGCGACCTCACCCTTCGTCCCGACCTCGACTGAGTAAATGAGGCCGAGTTCATAAATGTTCACCGGTATCTCCGGGTCGTAACAGGTCTGGATCGCCTCGATGACTTCCGCTTCGATGATTCGCTGTTCGATGGAGCTTAATTCGGGTGCTTCCATGGGTTTCCCTTGCGTCGTCATTCTGTGGATACCGTATTATCACCGCCGATGACGGCGGCGTGGAGCGTGTGCCAGGCAAGGCTCGCGCATTTCACCCTGGCGGGGAATTCCGAGACGTTAGCGAATGCGGCGAGCTTGCCGACCGCGTCAGCATCTGTCTCTGACATCGTCTCTCCGGTGACGAGACGGTGGAAAATCGCGAACAACTTTTCGGCCTCCCCCTTCGTGCGGCCTTTGACCATCGTGCTCATGAGCGACGCGGAGGCCTTCGATATCGCACAGCCGGAACCCTCGAAGGAGACGTCGGCGATCACGCCGCCATCCAACCTGAGGTAGACGGTATAATGGTCCCCGCAGAGCGGGTTGAACGCCTCGACCCGGCGGTCGGCGCCGGGCATCGACCGGAAATTCCTGGGCGACTTGTTGTGGTCAAGGATGATCTCCTGGTAGAGGTCGCGGAGCTCCGAATTCATCCGAAGAGCTCCCTGACCTTCCCGAGGCCCGCCACGAGTGCGTCGACCTCCCCGGTCGTATTGTAGAGCCCGAACGACGCGCGGACGGTCGCGAGGACGCCGAAACGCTCCATCACCGGCTGGGCGCAGTGATGCCCGGTCCTGACGGCGATCCCGGCGGTGTCGAGGATCGTCCCGATGTCGTGCGGGTGGACGTCGTCGAGGGTGAAGGATATCACTCCGGCCTTCTGTCGGGCGGTGCCCACGATCCTCAACCCCTCGACCGCGGAAAGTCGTGACGTGGCGTACGCGAGGAGCTCCTCTTCGTGCCGCCGGATGGAATCGATGCCCAAACCGGTGAGATACCCGATGGCGGCCGCGAGTCCCACCGCCCCGCCCACGTTCGGCGTGCCGGCCTCGAAGAGATACGGGATGTCGTTGAAAACGGTCTTCTCGAACGTCACCGACTTGATCATGTCGCCGCCGCCCTGGAACGGGGGCATATCAGCAAGGATCTCCTTCCTCCCATAGAGGACGCCGACGCCCATCGGTGCGTACAGTTTGTGCCCGGAGAACGCATAGAAATCGCAGCCGAGCGCCGCCACGTCCACGACGAGGTGCGGGACCGCCTGCGCCCCGTCGATGAGGACCGGGATCCCCCGCTCGTGTGCGATCCTGACGATCTCCCCGACCGGGTTGACGGTGCCGAGCGCGTTGGATACGTGGTTGACAGCGACGATCCGTGTCCGGTCGCCCAGCAGGGAACGGTACTCGTCGAGGAGCAGATCGCCGCGGTCGTCCATCGGGATCACCCGCAGCCTCGCGTCCTTCTCGCGGCAGAGCATTTGCCAGGGGACGATGTTCGAATGATGTTCCATCGCCGAGACGAGGACTTCGTCGCCCGCCCCGACGTGCGCGCGGCCCCAGGAGTGACAGACGAGGTTGATCGCCTCGGTCGTTCCCCGAACGAAGACGATCTCGCGGGTGTCGGCGGCATTGATGAAGATCCGGACCCGGGCCCTCGCGTTCTCGTACAGGTCGGTCGCCGCGCCGCTCAGGTAGTGCACCCCGCGATGAACGTTTGAATTTTTCGATTCATAATACTCGCGGACGGCGTCGAGCACCGCGCGGGGCTTCTGTGTCGTTGCGGCGTTATCGAGGTACACGAGGTCCTCCCCGTGGACCTTGAGCCCGAGGATCGGGAAATCGCGCCGCGCCGCGGCCACGTCGAACGATTGGCGGGTGTCGGCGATCGTCGTCATCGGTTCCCGGCAAGTATCCTGCCCTTGCAGAGCCGGACGTGGAGGATCGCCTGGAGGTGTTCGCGGAGCGGCTCCAGCCGGATCCGGTTCAGGACGTCGCTGGCAAACGCGTTGGTCAGGAGGTCTCTCGCCTCGTCGAGGCCCATCCCCCTGGTCCGGAGGTAGAACACCTGGTCCTCGTCGAGCTGGCCGACGGTGGCGCCGTGGGTACAGCGCACGTCGTCGGCGAAAATTTCGAGCTGCGGCTTGGTGTCGATCGTGGCGTTGTCCGAGAGAAGGAGCGATTTGTTCGTCTGCTTCGCGTCCGTCTTCTGCGCGTCGCGCCGGACAAAGATCTTCCCGTTGAAGACCCCTTTCGAGGAACCCTCCAGCACCGCCTTGTAGAGCTCGTGGCTCGAGCAGTTCGGCTTCGCGTGATCGATCGTGGTATGATTGTCGATGTGTTGGGCGCCGGTCGTGAGGGTGAGGCCGTTCAGCGTGCATTCCGAGCGCTCCCCGTCAAGGACCGACGACACATTGTGCCGCGCCATCGCGCCGCCGTACGAGACGGAATTGATCGTCACGTGGCTGGCCGCTTCCTGGCGCACGTAGACCGACGAGACGTGGAACGCGCCTTCCGATTCGTGCTGGAGCCGGTCGAACTCGACGGACGAGCCCCGACCCGCGAAGATTTCCGTGACGGAGTTGGTGAAGTACGGGTGCGAACCCGTACCGAAGTATTCCTCGACGATCGACACGCTCGAACCCTCCCCGGCGACGATCAGGTTGCGGGGGTGGGTGCAGAACGGCTCCGGGTCCTCTGTCGAGAAGAAGAGCATATAGACCGGGAGCGCCTCGGCGTGCCCCGCGGACAGTCTCAGGAAGAGGCCGTCCTGGAGGAAGGCGGTGTTGAGCGCAGTGAAGGCGTTCTCGGGATCACCAGCGGAAATCGACCCGAGCACTCCTGGCGTCGCGACCCTGGTCGAAGTACCTGGTTTTTCGGTGAGTTCAGCTTCGCCGGAAGCGATCGCCGCCGCCAGGCTCCCCACGTGAAGCCCATCCCCGTCGGTCGGGAGAATTGAATAGCCGGGGACGAAATGCCCGTTGATGAACACCAGGCGGAATCCGGGCAGTCCGCGGACGACCATCTTCGCCAGATCGCCGCTGGAGATGCGTGGATCGCGCGGCTCCAGGACCGGCCTGTAGGGGATCGAGACGTACGGGGCGACGTTGGTGAATTTCCATTCTTCGTTCCGCGCGTCGGGAAAGCCGAGTCGCGTGAACCTTTCCATCGCCTCGCGGCGCAAACCGTGGACGGTCGTAACGGATTCGCCGTTCAGTCGTTTTTCGAGCACCTCGAAGTTGGATGCGTACCACGTCGTCGCGGCCGCGGGTCGCAAGGTCCGAATGTCTGTGTTCAGCGGCTGCGTCATCGCCCGACCGTAGCTTCTTCCCTGACCCAGTCGTACCCCTTCTCTTCGAGACGAAGAGCGAGATCCCGGTCACCCGACTTCACGATCCTGCCTTCCACGAGGACGTGCACGAAATCGGGCACGATGTAGTTCAGGAGGCGCTGGTAGTGGGTCACGACGATCACCGAGCGCAGGGGGTCGCGGAGTTTGTTGACCCCATCGGCCACGATGCGGAGCGCGTCGATGTCGAGTCCGGAATCAGTCTCGTCGAGGATCGCGAGGGCAGGCTGGAGCACGGCCATCTGGAATATTTCGTTCCGCTTCTTCTCGCCACCGGAAAAGCCCTCGTTGACGGGGCGGTTCAACAGCGCTGCGTCGATGTCCACGAACTTCATCCGCTCCTTCACGAGCGCAAGAAAATCCGCGGCATCGAGCTCTTCCTCGCCCCGATGCTTCCGGATCGAATTCAGGGCGGCCTTCAGGAAATAGGTGTTGGAGACGCCGGGGATTTCGACAGGGTACTGGAATGCGAGGAATACCCCCTCGCGGGCCCGCTCCTCGGGAGCCATTGCCAGAAGGTCCTTCCCCCGGTAGGCGACGCTCCCGCCGGTGACCTCGTACGATTCCCGACCGGCGAGGACCTGGGCGAGGGTGCTCTTGCCCGACCCGTTCGGCCCCATGATGGCGTGGACCTCTCCGAGCCCCACCTTCAGGTTGATCCCCTTCAGTATTTCATTTCCCCCGACCGACGCGCGGAGCTCCGATACTTCAAGCATGGTGTTCCTTTCTCGATGATGGATTGGGAGGGCGGCGCACTCAGCCCACGCTGCCTTCCAGGCTGATGCCAAGGAGTTTCTGGGCCTCCACGGCGAACTCCATCGGGAGTTCCCGGAAGACCTCCTTACAGAACCCGTTCACGATGATGTTGACGGCGTCCTCGGCCGACAGGCCCCTCTGTTTGCAGTAAAAAATCTGGTCTTCACCGATCTTCGACGTCGAAGCCTCGTGCTCGACCTTCGAACTCGTGTTCTTCACTTCGATATAGGGAAAGGTGTGGGCCCCGCACTTGTCCCCCAGCAACAGGGAGTCGCACTGGGAGAAATTCCTGGCGTTCTCCGCTTTCCGGGCGATTTTCACGAGCCCGCGGTATGAATTGTTGGCGAAGCCGCCTGAGATGCCCTTCGACACGATGGTGCTCTTCGTGTTCTTCCCGAGGTGGATCATTTTCGTGCCGGTGTCCGCCTGCTGACGGTTGTTGGTTACGGCGACGGAATAAAATTCGCCAACGGAGTTGTCGCCCTGGAGGATCACGCTCGGGTACTTCCACGTGATCGCGGATCCGGTCTCAACCTGCGTCCAGGAGATCTTCGAGTTCACCCCGCGGCACGCGCCCCTTTTGGTGACGAAATTGTAAATGCCGCCGCGCCCTTCGGCGTCTCCGGGGTACCAGTTCTGGACGGTGGAATACTTGACCTGGGCGTTGTCGAGGGCGACGAGTTCCACCACGGCCGCATGCAGTTGGTTGGTGTCGCGCTTCGGCGCGGTGCATCCCTCCAGGTAGCTGACGTAGGCCCCCTCCTCGGCCACGATCAGCGTCCGTTCGAACTGGCCGGTATCGGCGGCGTTGATCCGGAAGTAGGTCGAGAGTTCCATCGGGCAGCGGACGCCCTTCGGGATGTAACAGAAGGAGCCGTCGCTGAAGACGGCGGAGTTGAGGGCGGCGAAAAAATTGTCGGTCGAGGGAACCACCGAGCCAAGGTATTTCCTGACGAGGTCGGGGTGTTCCCTGACCGCCTCGGAGAAGGAACAGAAAATGACTCCCTTCTCGCTGAGTGTTTTCTTGAAGGTGGTTGCGACCGAGACGCTGTCGAAGACTGCGTCCACGGCGACACCCTCGAAGAGCTTCTGTTCGGTGAGTGAGATGCCGAGCTTCTCATAGGTTTTCAGGATCTCGGGATCGACCTCGTCGAGGCTGTTGAGTACTTTCTTCTGTTTCGGCGCCGAGTAATAGACTATTTTCTCGTAATCGATCGGGGGGTAGTGCACGTTGGGCCAGGCCGGCTCGGCCATCGTCCGCCAGTGCCGGTAGGCCTTGAGCCGCCAGTCGAGCAGCCATTCCGGTTCCCCCTTCTTGGAAGAGATGAGACGGACGACGTTCTCGTCGAGGCCCGCGGGGATCGAGTCGCTCTCGATCGCCGTGACGAAGCCCCACTTGTACTCGCCCGAGGCGAGATGTTCTAAGGTATCGGTTTCGGGAGCCATTGTCCTGTCCGGTTTATTGTACGGCCGGCGACGGTGTCGCCGCAGCGGGCGCCTTCGCGGGCGCGGCCTTCTCCTGCCGGGGCAGCGCGAACTGAGGGTAGTTGACGCACCACGACTGGTGGTCGATTTTCTTGAACACCCCCTCGACGACGAAGCGCTCCGCCAGGGCCCGGGCGGTCCGCTCGGAATCCGTGTGCGACGGCTTCATCCCCTTCGAATGGAGGAACGACATCACGCCGTAGTCCAGGTCGCGGAAAAAGAAATTCGAGTTATGGATGACGGGGAATTTACCCCTCAAAAAGAGGAGGAATTCCACCGTCGAGATGCCGTTCATTTTGATATGCGCCTGGGTAATCTTCGGATCGCTCATCGGTTATGTCTGTGTCGTTGTAATGGATTGTGCCGTTGAATCGTATTCAGGGCGACGGCCTCGTTCGTGCAGGCCGCGCAGCCGCGTCACCTCTTCGGCGACCCGGCGGGTGGTGTATTCGACGTCCTCCGCGGTGGTGAATCGCCCGAGCCCGATCCGGATCGCAGAACCCGCCTCTTCGCGGCGCAAGCCGAGGGCGGCGAGCACGTGAGACGGTTCAGGTTTCGAGCTGCTGCAGGCGGACCCGGAGGAGACGGCGACGTCCTTCATGCTCATCATCAGAACGCTATCCTCGACGCCGGCAAAACTGACGTTCAGGTTGTGCGGCAACCGGCGGGTCGCGTGGCCGTTCAGCCGCACGCCCCCCGGAGAGGCCTGCCATGCGCGGAACATTTCGTCGCGCCACCGCGAGAGCCGCAAACCCTCGGCCTCCATTTCGGAGACCGCAATTTCCACTGCCTTCGCGCACCCGACGATTCCCGGCACGTTCAGCGTCCCGGATCGCAGGCCGCCCTCCTGCCCTCCCCCGTCGGCCTGTGGGGATGGGAGAGGCCTGGAAGGGCCCCGGCGGACGTAGAGAAACCCGACCCCTTTCGGCCCGTACGCCTTGTGGGCCGACATTGAGAGGAGGTCGACCTGCAGCGCGTCGACGTTCACGGGGACCTTCCCGACCGCCTGGGTGGCGTCGGTGTGAAACGTCACGCCGCGTGACCTGCAGATCGCGCCGATCTCTGCCAGCGGTTGCAGCGTCCCGATCTCGTTGTTCGCGAGCATCACGCTCACGAGGATCGTCGTGTCGGTGATAGCGGACGCGACGTCGCCGGGATTGACCAGGCCGTCGGCGTCCACATCCAAAAAGGTGACCCGGAAGCCCTCCTTGCGGAGACGGTGGCAGACGTCGAGCACGGAATGGTGCTCCGTCCGGACAGTAATAATGTGGTCTCCACGGTTCCTCATGGTCGCGCTCATGCCCTTGAGGGCGAGGTTGTTGGCCTCCGTCGCCCCCGAGGTGAAGACGATCTCGCGGGACTGGGCGCCGATCGTTCCGGCGACCGAGGCCCTCGCTTTTTCAACGGCTTCGCCCGCGACCCATCCGGCGCGGTGCTGCCGGCTGGCCGCGTTACCGAAATGTTCTGTAAAAAATGGGATCATCGCATCCACGACACGCGGGTCTACCGGCGTGGTGGCGTGGTTGTCCATATAGACGAACCTGCCCGTCATACCATTTCCATGATCGACATGTCCCTGAGGACCGTGTTGATGCTGGTTTGAAGCTTCACGAGCGGCGTCTTGATGGTGCAGGTGGAGTGGATGATGCAGTTGTTGGTATCATCGGACTCGCATTGGATGATCGAGAGGCTCGGCTTCCCTTCGATCGCGCTGATGATGTCTGACACCTTGACCGTACGGGGATCGTGGCGGAAAATGTACCCCCCCCGAACGCCCTGGTACGAAGAGATGAATTCTTTCCTGGCGAGCGTCTGCATCACCTTTGCCAGCAGGTCGTACGGAAGGTTGTAGCGGTCGGCGATCTCCTTTGTTGTGACAATGTTCCCGCTTCCCGATACGGCCATATGGCGCATCGCGATCAGCGCGTATTCGATCTTTTTGGATAGCTGAAACATTCCCTTGAAATCCGACCAATTAAGTCCGCTTTATGGCCAAAAAAAGATTCCGATAAACGGAATCTTTGTGTTACCCCGGAAAACGGGGGTTAGTTCATGCTTACCCTGACTTTTTTTCCTTCCTGGACGGGTCCGCGGAGACTCACTTCGACCTTATCGAGATCGATGTGGACAACTTCTTCGCAGTACGCGCAGACCTTAGTCATCTGCCTGTCGAAATTGATCGGATTTCCGCAACATGGACAGCTCGTAATGACGATTCCGATGACCTTTGCCTTTTGCTTCACGTTGAAAAACCCTTTCAAAACCAGAAAATTTGAGGAATACCGTGATTTAGGAGGGATAATCAGGACGGCAATATAATGAATTTATCTTAAAAAACAACCCTTTAGGATAATTTTCCCCAACTTTTTTCCCTTACTATACTTGAACCACGGGAAAATCAAGGTAGTTCCACGCGCGAGGTTGGATGTTGAAGAAAAACTGCGTAATTTTTGGCACGATGAACATAGGAATTTCGTGTTATCCGACGTACGGAGGTTCCGGGGTGGTGGCCTCGGAGCTTGGAAAGGTCCTGGCTGAAGAGGGACATAAAATCCACTTTATCAGCTACGCGATGCCGATCCGGCTCGGCGGGTATAGTGAAAACATCTACTACCACGAGGTCGAGATTTCCACTTACCCCCTCTTCGATTTCCCCCTCTATACGCCCGCGCTTGCGAGCAAAATCGTCGAGGTGGCGCAATTCGAGCAGCTCGACATCATCCACGCCCATTACGCCATCCCGCACGCGACCAGCGCGTTCCTGGCCAAGGAAATCCTCGGGGCGTCCTCGAAGCTGAAAATTGTGACGACGCTCCACGGGACGGACATTACCCTGGTAGGCCTGGAGCCGAGTTTTCTCCCCGTGATGAAATTCAGCATCGAGAAGAGCGATGGCGTCACCGCGGTGTCGAATTTCCTCAAGGAGAAGACGAAAACCAATTACTCGATCAACAAGGACATCCGCGTCATCCCAAATTTCATCGACACGCAGAAATACCAACGGACTCCCCAGCCGGACGTCCGGCGCAGCCTCGCGGCCGACGACGAGAAGGTGATCATCCACGTCTCCAATTTCCGGCCCGTGAAGCGGGTCGGGGATGTCGTCAGGATCTTCGCCGAAATCAGAAAAAAGGTCCCGTCGAAGCTGATCCTCGTCGGCGACGGGCCCGACCGGTCGAGCTGCGAGCAGATCGCAAGGGAACTCGGGGTTTCACAAGACGTCAAGTTCCTCGGGAAACAGCTCGAGCTGGTCTGCCTCCTCTCCGCCTCCGACCTTTTCCTGATGCCGAGCCAGTCGGAGAGCTTCGGCCTCTCGGCCCTCGAGGCGATGTCGTGCGAAGTGCCGGTCGTCTCGTCGAGCGTCGGAGGCCTCCCCGAGCTCATCGTCCACGGCGAGACGGGCTACATCGCCGAGATCGGGGACATCGAACGGATGGCTAAATACGCGATAGAGCTCCTCACGAACAATCAGCGATACCGCCTTTTCGCCTCTGCGAGCCGCAGAAGGGCCATCGAACAGTTCGAATCCCGGAAGGTCGTCCACGAGTACATCCGCTACTACGAAGAAGTCCTCTCCTGAACGCCTCTCCCGCCGACCACATGGACTTTCTCATCCGATCCACGCCATACCTCGGCATCGTGGGCCTCCTCGTGGCCTACCGCATCTATGTTAGCATCGAACGCCAGCCTTCGGGCACCGACCTGATGAGGGACATCGCCGACCAGATCAGGGTCGGCGCGATGGCATTCCTCCGGAGGGAATATTCCGTCCTCGTCTTCTTCGTGCTCGTCGTCGCGGCGCTCCTCGGCGTCTTCCTGCGCATCGAGCTGGCATTCGCGTTCATCGGCGGCGCGCTTTGCTCCGTCCTCGCGGGATTCTTCGGGATGCGGGCCGCGACCAGCGCCAACGTCCGCACCGCCGAGGCGGCACGGTCTTCCGGGCAGGGGCAGGCACTGCTGACGGCGTTCAACGGGGGGGCCGTGATGGGTGTGAGCGTTGCGAGCCTCGGCCTGATCGGACTCGGGGTGACGTTCCATTTCTTCGGCAACACAGAGAGCGCGAGCATCATCAACGGGTTCGCGATGGGTGCGAGCTCCATCGCCCTCTTCGCAAGGGTGGGCGGTGGCATCTACACGAAAGCCGCGGATGTCGGCGCGGACCTCGTGGGCAAGGTCGAGGCGGGAATACCGGAGGACGATCCGAGGAACCCGGGCGTCATCGCCGATAACGTGGGAGACAATGTCGGCGACGTCGCCGGGATGGGCGCCGACATCTTCGAATCATACGTCGGAGCGATCGTCGCTACGATCGCCATCGGCGCAACCCTTCTCCCCGACGGCTTCGAGATGCTGAAGGCGTCCGCATCCGTTTCCACGGAGGCCGTCCGCTCCCTCCTGCTGGCACTCCCCCTGGTGCTCGCGGGGCTCGGGCTGGTGGCCTCGTTCCTCGGGATCGCCTCGATGAGAGTCCTGAAGGACTACTCCCCCGCCGCGGCGCTGCGGTACTCGACGTTTATCGCCGCCGGGGTGTTCCTGGCGTTCTCGCTCTGGGTGGTCCGCGCGTACGAGGTCAACAACGGCGTCTTCTGGGCCATCTGCTTCGGGACGATCGGCGGGATCCTCATCGGTCTCATCACGGAATATTACACGTCGGCGGGCCCGGTGCGACGGATCTGCGCCGCGAGCAAGACCGGCTCGGCCACGAACATCATCAGCGGCCTCGCGATCGGCTTCGAGTCCGCCGCGCTCCCGGTGGTGGCGATCTGCCTCGTCATCTTCGTCTCGAATCAGGCCGCCGGGCTCTACGGGATCGGCATCGCCGCCGTCGGAATGCTCGCAACCGTGGGGATCACGATGTCGGTCGATGCGTACGGCCCGATCGCCGATAACGCGGGTGGCATCTCCGAGATGTCGGGCCTCGGGCCGGACGTCCGGAAGATCACCGACGGGCTCGACGCCCTCGGAAACACCACCGCCGCGATCGGCAAGGGGTTCGCGATCGGGTCGGCCGCCCTGACGGCCCTGGCGCTCTTCACAGCCTATGCCCAGGAAATTTCGGCCTCGATCGCCTCAAGGCTCGCCGGTATGGAAGCTGCCGGGATCACACCGACCGGGGTCTGGGTGCGATATGCCAAGCTCCTCAGCGAAGGCGAGATCCCGCTCCAGATCGTCATCACCGACCCGTCGGTGGCGATCGGGCTATTCATCGGCGGCATCCTCCCGTTCATGATCGCCGCGATGACGATGACCGCGGTCGGGCGGGCGGCCGGTAAGATGGTGGAGGAAATCCGGAGACAGTTCCGCGAAATCCCGGGGCTGCTCGAGGGCAGGCCCGGTGTGAAGCCGGATGCAGCGCGCTGCGTCGAGATCTCGACCACGGCCGCACTCCACGAAATGATCCTCCCCGGCCTCTCGGCGGTGATCGCGCCCGTCGTGGTGGGGTTTCTGCTCGGGCCGGCGGCCCTCGGCGGCATGCTCGCCAGCGCCACCGTCACCGGGGTGCTCCTCGCCCTCATGATGGCCAACGCGGGCGGGGCCTGGGACAACGCCAAGAAGGCGATCGAAAAGGGCGAAGTGGAGGGTGAGAGAAAAGGCACGGACGCGCACCGGGCCGCCGTGGTGGGCGACACGGTCGGGGATCCGTTCAAGGACACCTCGGCGCCGGCGATGAACATCCTTATTAAATTGATGTCGATCGTCTCCCTCGTCATCGCCCCTCTCCTCGTCTGACGGGGCACGGTGAACTCCCTCGACGCGATCCTCCTTGGAATCATTCAGGGCATCACGGAGTTCCTCCCGATCAGCAGCACCGCACATCTCACGCTCGCCGGAAGGTTCCTGGGCCTGATACGGGCCGACGCCCCCGGTGAGTGGACGGCCACCATTGCCATCATCCAGCTCGGGACGGCGGGCTCGATCCTCGCCTACTTTCGAAACGATCTGCTCTCAATGCTGCGCTCGTCGGTTTCCGACCTTCGGGAATTACCCCGCGCTCGCCTCGAAGGATTTCGCGCGGAGACGAAGCTCGCGTTCCTGATCGTTGTCGGAACCGTCCCGATCGTGCTCCTGGGACTACTCCTGAAACGCGTGATCGAAGGGACCCTCACGAAGGACCCGACGGTGATAGCCTGGAGCCTCATTCTCCTTGCGATGGTATTGTGGTGGGCGGAGCGGAAAGGGCGACGGACGAGAACCCTTGCGGACAAGGGGCTGAAGGACGCCGTCCTGGTCGGCCTGGCGCAGGCCGTGGCGCTGGTTCCGGGGGCGTCGCGCTCCGGCACGACGATCACGGCAGGGCTGTTCCTGGGGTTTACGAGGGAGGCGGCGGCAAGGTTTTCGTTTCTGTTAAGCATTCCGGCGGTGCTCTCGAGCGGCCTCTACCAGCTCTATGAGGTCCGCGCCCACCTGTCACAGGGAGACCTGACGATCCTGGCGCTGGCAGTGGTATCCAGCGGATTAACGGGTTATGCGGCGATCGCGCTACTCCTGCGGTACCTTAAAAACCACTCCACGATGGTCTTCATCGTCTACAGGATCCTCCTCGGCGTCTGCCTGCTCCTGTTCGTTCAGTAATTTTTTCTGCGGAGCATCGGCCCGAGGAGGAAACGGTCGAGGAGACCGATCCCGGCGAAGAGGAAGCAGAGGAACATCGCCAGGGAAATCGCGTCCGAGCCGAGACTGAACGTGAGGTACTTCGCTGCGATGCCCGTCGTCCACGCCGTACATCCATCGACCCCCGCCATCAGCGCCTCCATCGCCGGCCGCACGCCAAAGAGCGATTTCCTGAGCGACGGCTCCGCATCTCCCGACGTCGACGAACCCAGCGCGATCACCGCCGCCGCCACCACTCCCGAGGCAAGGATTGGGGCGAAATTCTTCAGGAAGGTCCACCAGATCGGCGTCGTTTCCCGCATCCCGAGCTTCTTCAGCAGATCGCGGGTGAACGCCGCGGACGGACGCTGCACGCCGAGCCGGTGGAGCGATTGCTCGACGGCTCGCACCGCCGCCAGCGCGCCGCGACAACGGGGACATCCGGCGATGTGTTCGGCCGTCTCCGAGAAACCCGGGTCTCCGGGAACGCTCCAGGCGTATTCGAGCAGTGTCTGGCGTGCGGGATGGTTCATACGATCACCGTGTCCTGGTTTAGTTCCTTGTGCATTTCCTTCTGGAGCAAGAGCCGGGCCCGGAAGAGATGGGTCTTCACCGTCCCCGCCGGGAGCCCCGTGACATCAGCTATTTCGGCGTACGTCAGTTCTTGCACGTAGAACATCGAAATGATTGAAGCGTACTTCGCCGGCATCCTCGAGACGACCGATTCCACCCGCGAAACGAGGTCGCGCATCTCGAACCCGGAATAATCCCCTGGCAGCTCCGGCTCCGGTCCGGGATCAGGGAGGTCGCCCTCGCCCGGCTCGGCGAAGATCGACACCTGCTTCCGTCTCGCCAGCGCGCTCATGCACACATTATAGAGGATGCGGTAGAACCAGGTCCCAAACGCAGACGTTCCCTCGAATTTCGCAATACCGTTGTACGCGCGCACGAAGGCATCCTGGAGCGCCTCCTCGGCATCCTGAGTGTTCCTGAGGATCCGGAGCGCGAGCGAAAAACCCCTGTCCCTGTACCGCCCGATGAGCGTCGGGAACAGCCGCGTCTCTCCATTCCTGAGGCGTGCGACAATCTCCTCGTCCGAAAGTTGAATCAACCTTTTACCTCTTTCGACCGGTTTTGGGTCCGGAAGGTTTCACCCCACAAATTATTTTTCGGAAAGCGCGCTGGAGCCGAAACCCCGCACGCCGTTGTACGGTCAAAAGGGTAAAAGGTTCGTCGTCTCACATCGCCAGGAGGTACTGCCATGGATCAAGTGGAAGTCTACATCCCGATCGTCCTGTTTATCTCTACAGCCGCCGTCATCATCATGCACATCGCCAGCAGGCACCGCGAGCGGCTCACGATGATCGAAAAAGGGATGTCTTCGGAGGACATCAAGACGCTCTTCGCGCGCGGTCAATTCCGCGCCAACCCGCTGGGCGTGCTGAAGTGGGGCATCCTGTTCGTCTTCGTGGGGATCGCGACGCTGCTCGGCAACTACCTCGACGCGGTGTACGGAATCCGCGACGGCGCTATGATCGGACTGATCACCTTGTTCGCGGGTCTGGGGCTGGTGGTCTATTACTCGATCGCCGCGAAGAAACAGGGTTGACAGGCTGGACCAGGTAGATGGATCGGGGGCCGGGTTACTCCGGCGATTCGGTCGCGGGCGTAGTGAGGACGGTCTGCGCTTCGGCGTACTGGTCTTTCCTGACGAGGAGCGCCACGCCGTCGGTCTGGAGGAGGGACGGCATCATTCCACCCATATCTTCGTACTTCAGGACCGACTCGATGCCCGCCGCCGAGAGCGTCGCCTGGGCGAGCTCGGCCTCGATCTCGTTCGAGAAGAAGGCCACCGGGATCGTATTGTCGTCATGGCTTTTCATGGTTGCTGGGGCAACATACGAAACAATCGATTGAAACTCAATTGAAATTCAACGGATCAGCGCTGGACCCCTAGACTCTCTTCAGCCTGGCGTATTTCAGGATGAGGTGTTTGGGACCGTGCTCGCGGAAATCGACGACGGCCCTGGTCGATTCTCCCGCGTACTCGATTTCCACCACCTTTCCCCTCCCGAACTGTTCGTGTTCGACGAGTATTCCCGGCTTGAGTTCCCCTGCATCGGAGGCATACTCCGCGATGTCGACTTCGGGGTCGCTATGGTCCCATCGGTCATCGGCTGCCGGCCGGCGCTTGGGCTGAGACCTTCGGGAGGTCCCACCGGGCGAGGCATTCCCGGTTCCGCCCATGGTGAAGGGTAGTGTCCTGCATAATTCCCGCGGGATCTCCCCGATGAACCTCGACTGGACCTGCGATAGATATTCGCCGAAACGGTGGCGCACCTTGGCGTTCGAGCAGTAGAGCCTCGTTTTCGCCCTCGTCATCCCCACGTAGCAAAGGCGGCGCTCCTCCTCGATCTCCTTCCTCTCGGGCTCCCCCCCGTTGTACAGCGGCAGGATCCCCTCTTCCATCCCGGTGATGAAGACGACCGGGAATTCAAGGCCCTTGGCCGCATGGAGCGTCAGGAGGGTGACCGCGTTCTTGCCGTAGTCGCTCCGGTCAACGCTCGAGAGGAGTGAAACTTCCTGCAGGAAATTTTCGAGCGTGGGGTCGGGACGCGTCTCTGAATATTCGGTGAGCGCCGAAAGGAGCTCCTGGATGTTTTCCCAGCGACCCATCGCCTCGGGGGTCCCCTCTTCCTTCAGGAGCGGCAGGATTCCGAGCGCGTCCACGAGGACGCGCGTGAACTCGCCGGCGGACACCTCAGTGATGATCTTCCGGTGGTCGTCGACGATCCTGACGAACGCCGCCATCCCCGCGTGGGCCCGCTTGCCGAGGCCGGATATTGCGGCGCCCCTCCGGGCAGCCTCGAGGAGGCCGACTCCGTTCGCCGCGGCGAACTCCCTGAGGAGGGCGAGCGCCACGTTGCCGATTCCGCGCACGGGAACGTTGATGATCCTGTTGAAGCTCTCGTTGTCCGCCGGGTTCACGACGAGCCGCAGATAGGCGAGGATGTCCTTGATTTCCTTTCGCTGGTAGAATTCCACCCCGCCGATCAGGCGGTACGGGATGGCGTTCCTGCGAAGCGAGTCCTCCAATACGCGGGATTGGGCGTTGGTCCTGTACATCACGGCAAAATCGCGGAAGTCGAGCTGGTGTGACCTGATCTCGTCGAAGATCGCGCTGACCACGACTGCCGCCTCCTCCCGGTCCCCGTCGCAGGTCATCACCGTCACCGGCTCGCCGCCGGGATTCTCCGTCCAGAGGGTCTTCACGAGCCTGTCCGCGTTCCTCCGGATGACGTGGTCGGCGGCTGCGATGATGGTGCCCGTGGAGCGGTAATTCTGTTCGAGCCTGACGACCTTCGCCTCGGGGAAATCCTTCTCGAATTCCAGGATGTTCCTGATGTCGGCGCCGCGGAACGAGTAGATGCTCTGGGCATCGTCGCCAACGACGCAGATGTTCCGGCGCTTCTCGACCAGGAGCCTCAGGAGGACGTATTGCGCCCTGTTCGTATCCTGGTATTCGTCCACCAGGACGAAATGGAAACGCTCAGTGTATTTTTCCAGGATCGATGGGTGCCTCCGGAAGAGGTCGATCGGCCGGATCAGCAGGTCGTCGAAATCGAGGGCATTGTTCAGCCGCAACTGCTTCTCGTACTCGGCGTAGACGACAGCCGTCCGCTCGGAGACCAGGTCGTTGGCAGCGGAGGAATAGGAATCGGGGTCGACGAGCTGGTTCTTCGCCGAGCTGATGCGCGACTGGAGCCCCGAGGTGGAGAACTGCTGCGCGGGGATGCCGAGGCGCTGCTGGATGTTCCTGATGAGGCCCTGGCTGTCGGAGGCGTCGTAGATGGTGAAATTGCTGCCGTACCCGAGCGCCCCCCCGTCGATGCGCATGATTCGCGCGAGCATCGCGTGGAATGTTCCCATCCAGATCTTCGAACCGTCTTCCCCGACCAGTTTCAGGATACGCTCCCGCATCTCCCCCGCCGCCTTGTTCGTGAAGGTGAGCGAGAGGATTTTCCAGGGAGGGACGCCGAGCGAGAGAAGGTGGGCGATCCGGTAGGTCAGCACCCGCGTCTTGCCGCTCCCGGGACCGGCGAGCACGAGGAGGGGGCCGTCAACACACCGGGCAGCCTCTTGTTGTACGGGATTGAGATCGTTCAGGAATGACATGACGGCCGGGATCGCATGGGAAAAGTATACGGGAATATCCGATGCCTCGCAAGCACCGGACAACCCCGGGCCGTCCCTGGTCGGACGCGGCCCGCGGCGGAGCCGGTCAGAGGATGATGGCTCCCTCGAGCCGGAGGAGGAGTTCCTTCGTCTTGACCCCGCACGAGTACCCGACCATCGCGCCGTTGGCGCCCAGCACCCGGTGGCACGGGATGATGATGGGAAGGGGATTCTGGCCGGTGGCCCTCCCGACTGCCTGGAAGCCTTTGGGAGCGGAGACCTTCCGCGACACGTGCTTGTAGGTCGAGGTGACCCCATACGGGATCCTTGAGAGCTCCTTCCAGACGCGCATCTGGAACGGAGTGCCGATCAGGTCGACGGGAACTGTGAACTTGGCCAGCTTTCCACTGAAATACCGGTTGAGCTGATCGACAACATCCTTGTTTTTCGAGCGATTGTCGATGATGACGTCGACGTCAAAATGCTTCTTCAGCCACTCGAAAAAATCCTTCCTCGATTCCTTCGGGACGCTGATCTTGCAGACCCCGCGATCGGTGGATGCCACGTAGATCCTCCCGATTTTGGATTCGAATGACGTGCAGTACACTTTCGTCGACACCTGGCGGGCATCGTCCTCGTCGCCACGCCGCTTCGAACCATCACCCCGGAATTTCTTCCTGATCAAACCTGAAACCCTTGTCGCCTCACTTGTTGCAAACTGTTCTGCCATGTGAAGTAGGGGGATAAAACTTTTTCTTCAATCGTTGGTGAGTAGTGTGAATTAAGGATGAATAACGGACGAACAAAGAGATGAGCGCAGCGGACGTGACCGATTTCCCCCCCGGGCATTTCCTCTTTCGTGAATCGAAGACGGTATGATCTGTGTTGCAACGATCCGGAGCGGATCGCGTGATAGTATACCAATCTCCTTTTTGAAATGCAAGACAAAAAATGGTTTCGGTCTTCGTCGACCGGGAGCGGCACGCGCCGCAGATCGCGCGTTGGCTCGTGGAACACCGTGGAACGAAACGGTTCAAAAAAATGCCCGCACCTCCAGGTCGCCCGAGTGGACCGTCGGCAGGATCCCCTCGTTTCGTCCTTCATACCTCATTGAAGATTCGAGGAATCGGGTCAAGCGGTATTCAGAACCAAAACCCCAAACCCATGTGGTTCCACGAATTCGTCCCTGCGTCAGTTCGAACGGCAGGTCGGCAGTGCTCCCCGTGATCACCGCTTCCTCCCTCCTGAAATCAGCGCGAACACGCCCGGTGTTTGGAAGGAGGTATGAGACTGAGAGGCGTTGGGCGTTCAACGCCGCCGAACTGAGTTCGTAATTATTCGCGTCTCCCAGGCTCAGACCGAAGGTGGATTCAATGTCTCCTTCGGGGCGATAGGTCCAGTCGAAATCGAGTAACGTGGCCCTGACCGATCTGTTCCGTGAAGAACCGGCCGCCGCGGCCACATCGTCCGTCACATGGCGTAATTCAGCCTGGTTCGTGAGTTCATCGCCGAGCGCCCAGCGCACTCTCACCCCCCGCTCCCGGGAGTAGGCGGCCTCGTCGCCGGTCGAGAGCTGTGTGAACCCCCGCTTCTGCTGAAACCTGAATTTGACAGAAAACCCGGGGTCGGATTCGAAGAGATTGATTTCCTGGAGGAAATAGACCGATCCCTGCAGCGTCCGGGCCGGATCGCGGAACGTATGGAGCTTCAGGAGGTAGACGTTGCTCTTGATTGTGTCGGTACTTTTTTCCTCGACGCGGATGTAGGTCTCTCCAGAGAGCGGGGAAAGTAGCCCGGCGGCCCCGCCCCCCCCGGGAGCGAAGGCGCGTAACAGATCGAACCGCACCCGGGCGCTCGACTTCAGGTTGAGGACCGGGACGACGTTGTCGGTGGGTACGACGACCAGGACGTAATCCGCATCGTACCGTGTCGGCCGGAAATCGGGCTCGTCGACGATCCCGTTTCCGTTGAGATCACCCGCGTAGCGGTAGTTTCCCGTTCCCGACGAGACCTGCATGAATAGGCGTTCCTGTTTCGCCGATTGTTCCGGGCTTACCTCGTAGAAAAGATCGGCCTGGAGGGCGCGATTCCACGGGGTCAGGCGAGTCAGCGAACGGACGAGGGCGTTATTCTCCGTCTTTCTTTGTACGAAGTCGGGATCGAACTGTCGTTTCTGCAGGAGGAGGTCGAGACCGGTACTCACCCATCCCCCCCCGTCGTATTTCCAGCCGTACGTCTGGAGATAGGACAGCACGGCGGGGGTCAACCTTCCGTTGCGGACCGAGTCGTCGCGCCGGATACCGAAGTCCGCGGAAAAACTCATGTCGAGGACGCTGTCCACCGATATGCCGGGTGTGATTTCGCCAAACCCGTAACTCGCGGGACGGAGCGTGTCGACGCCGGGCTCCCGCTCGCTGAACCGCTCGCCGCTGGCGTGGACCCGGGGGACGACCATTCCGATTGCGACCCGGCCCGCGCCCTCCTGCCTCCACCGTTCGGAGGTGAGTGCGGCCTCGCCGTCGTCGCTCCGGAGCAACTCGGCCGAGTAGCGCAGCTCGTCGCCATATCGGAGCGCGGTTGAATACCGCGCCGAGGAGAAGAGGTCTCCCCGTTTCAGGTTCCCGACATACCCGTCGATCGAGAGCGGCGCCACGGGGGTGAGGGTGATTTCCGCGTCCCGCAACAGGTCGCGCCCGGTCCGTTCATTACCCGTGTTCCAGTTCCGTTTGAATTCGACTTCATCGTAGCGCTCGAGCGGACTGAAATCCCTGCCGGTTTCGCGCTGCCGCGCCTTCAACTCGATCGCCGCGAGAGTCACGCCTGCGACCGACACCCCCGGCCTGGCGAACCTGACGGAAACATCATATGCCCCGCCCTCGTTGTCCTCGTCGTCGAGCCCGGAGAAGGTGTTCCGGTCGAACGACGACGCGGCGTATTCGCCCGCCACGCTGAGGCCGCCGGTGAGTGAACCGGCGACCGCCACATTGGCGAAATCGTGCCGCTCGGCGAACGGGAGGACGACCACCGGAAGGTACGATCCGTTCCCGGGCCCCGCATACCGGTAATGCCCTGTGGAAATTTTTTCATAATCCCCCCCGCCGCTCCGGATGAAGGTAAACGTCGCATTGTAGAGGGCCAGCGCGGTGTCCGAAGGGTTGTAGACCAGGATCGAGGTGTCGATCAGCCCTGCGGGCGGGGGGAAAAGGAGCGTCGTATCCCTCAGTTCATATTTTCCCTTCCCCGGCCCGGCGAACACGACTCCCGAACGGGCGGCGAGGGCCGGCGAGTCCCCCGCTGCGGCCAGGATCTCCCTGTCCTCCGACGTGAGGCTCGCGTCCTGGAGCGCGTCTTCGTCGTCGTCCTCGCGGGCCGCCATCCCCCCGATGCTCCAGCCCCCGTCGTCCGAAGCGAGGCGCGCGCGCGCGCCCAGGAGATTCCTGGCGTAGCGCTGATCGGTGTGTTCGAATTCAACAACGATCCTCGACGCGAACGTGATCCGGCGGCGGGAAGTGAAGGTCACCTCGCCGAGGCTGTAATCGACCGTGTAATCGTTCATCAGTCCCCGTGTCACCTCCCGGCCATCGATGAAGACCCGCTCGGTCCCCGCGATGACGATGACGGGGTATTCGTTGTTTCCCCCGACGAGGCGATAGGGCCCCTGTACCCCGTCGATCCCCTGGATTTCATTGGACGTATACTTCCCCCGGACGGAGGCGGCTCCCGCCTCGGCGCCGCCCCTGAGCGACGGGGCCCGGGAAGTCCAGGATCCGAGCGCCCCCCGGAGCTTCCTCGTGAGGCGGCCGAACTCCCCCTCCGAAAATCCGAGGAAGAGGTCTCCCACCGTTGCGCCGGCCCCGGGACTGCGAAGCTCAATGAAGACGCGGTCCAGTTCCTGGAGACTCTGCGTCGTCCCCTCGGCCTGCAGCGGGCTGTTCTCGTCGGTGAGCGATGCGAGGATTTCAAGGTCGTCGGAGAGGTTGCCCGACATTTGGAGCCGGAAACCGGAGTTGAGGGTCAGGTCCCGGTCGCTTCCGGCCTGGACCCCCCTGACCAGCGACCCGCTCTTGCGCAGTCGCGTGCCGAAGAAATCCTCCGATGTGAAGTCGGCCGCCGTGCGGTAGATGGTGTCGACCCTCCCCGTCGCGGTATCCCTGAGGATGACCGGTGAGCGGAGCCGGTAGGCATCCCTGAACGTGAAGGGGAGAAATTCGTAGCGGGCCCGAAAGATAGCAGACCCCGTGGCGTCGCGGCTGTAGGATGCCGCAGGTGCGGAAAAACGCACGACGCCATTACGCCCGTCGAGGATGAAGTCCGACCCCGGGACGAGGGTGTCGGCGCCGAGGCTGAGGGTGAGGCTGCCCGGAAGGACGAACTGAGTGCCGAGCATCAGGAGGGTGTCGCCCGGGGATGCGCTGATGAGGGTATCGACCGAGGCGCCCGTCGCCTGCGAGCGCGCCGGCACGCGAGAGGCGATCGCCAGGACGAGGACGAGGACGACACGGGAACAGGGGAACCGGAGGAGGTTGATCAAACGCGCAAACATCCGTGGGTCAGGTTCGGCGATGGTTGACAATCGTACCCTTATTGGATGAATGACCTCCGCAGGACAGGCGATAAAAATTGTAGGTATTTTTTCACGAATATCCAAGGGTCGGCCCGTCCGGCAGAGTCGGTTTCCCTCACCGGCCGGAGACCCGCGCAACGGTTTGTTTTTCAGGGTGGGCTTTGCTATTTTTATCTCCATGAGAATCGTAGCATAGCCAGCCTTCAGCGACGTGTCCCTCGTCCCCCCGTATATCGAGACGCTCCAACCGTACATCCCCGGCAGGCCAATCGACGAGGTCCGGAGGGAACTGGGGCTCGTGAAGGTCATCAAACTCGCCTCGAATGAAAATCCGTTCGGCCCCTCTCCGCTCGCCCTCGCCGCGCTCCAGCAACACTTCGGCGGGCTCCACCTCTACCCCAACGGCGGCCACGACCTGCGGACCCGGCTCGCGGAACTCTATAAGCTCTCCCCGGATAACGTGATCGCCGGCAGCGGCTCCGAGGCGATCATGTCCACCATCATCCGGACCTTCCTGAACGACGACGACGAGGTCCTGACGACCGAGGCGGCGTTCATCGGCTTCCAGGTCCTCGCGAAATCCCGGGGAGTTCCCTACCGGACGGTCCCGTACCGCGCCTGGCATTACGACCTCGAGGCCATCGCGGGAGCCATCACCGGAAAGACCAAGATCATTTACCTGGCCAACCCGAACAACCCGACCGGCACGGTCTTCGGCAGGAAGGAATTCGATTCTTTCTACAAGAAGGTGCCGGAGCGCGTGCTGATCATCCTGGATGAGGCCTACTGGGAGTACGCCCGGGACGACGGGGACTTTCCCGACTCGATGAAGTATCGCTACGATAACGTCATTACGCTGCGCACCTTCTCGAAAGTCTATGGGCTTGCGGGCCTGCGAATCGGGTACGGCTTCGCCCACCACGAACTGATCGGAAACCTCTTGAAGGTCAAGCTGCCGTTCGAGCCGGGCACACTGTCCCAGGCCGCAGGTCTCGCCGCGCTGGATGACTCCACGTTCGTGGAGCGCACCCTCGCCAACAATCTCGAAGGACGCGCGTACCTCTCGCGTGCCCTGAAGTCGTTCGGCCTGGAGACGCCCACCTCCCGGGCCAATTTTGTGATGTTCGCGCTCCGCGACGAAGAGGAAGTCAACCGAATATTTAATGGCATGATGCGCCAGGGCGTCATCGTCCGTCCCCTGCGCGGGTTCGGCCTCCCCCGGTGCCTCAGGATCACCGTCGGAACGCCGGAGGAAAACGCCACGGCGGTCGGTGCTCTCGGCGCCCTGCTGGGCGACGGGTCCCCCGGCCAACCTGGGCGTGATTGAGGACGCAGTGACGTCCCACGCCAACATCAATACTAGCATGCCCAGCACGCCCAGCAAGCACTGAAAGCACTGAAAGGACATTCCACATGCCAAGGCAGCCAGTGACACAGCCCGTAACAAACCCGGCAACCGACGATTTCCTCCCCATCAACGGGACCGACTACATCGAGTTCTACGTCGGGAACGCCAGGCAGAGCGCCTACTACTACCGTTCGGCGTTCGGGTTCTCCCTTGTCGCGTATGCCGGCCTCGAGACGGGGGTACGCGACCGGGCGTCCTACGTGTTGCAGCAGGGCAAGATCCGGTTGGTCCTCACCACGTCGCTACAGGCGGCGCATCCGGTCTCGGAACACGTCTCGCTCCACGGCGACGGGGTACGCGACCTCGCCCTCTGGGTGGACGACGCGACGTCGGCGTACCGCGAGACGACCCTCAGGGGCGCGAAGGGGATACTGGAACCGACCGTCTTCAGCGATGAATCGGGAGAGGTGGTCAAATCGGCGATCGCGATCTACGGCGACACCATCCATACCTTCGTCGAGCGAAAGAACTACAAGGGCGTCTTCCTTCCCGGCTACCGCGCCGTCACTGAACAGGACGACGTCGCGAGGCCGGTCGGCCTCAAGTTCGTCGATCACTGCGTCGGAAACGTGGAGCTCGGCGCGATGAACCGATGGGTCGATTTCTACATGAACGCGATGGGATTCCGGATGTTCAAACACTTCGACGACGCTGATATTTCGACTGAGTATTCCGCGCTGATGTCGAAGGTGATGACCAACGGCAATGAGCGGATCAAGTTCCCCATCAATGAGCCGGCGCCCGGACGCAGGAAATCGCAGATCGAGGAATACCTGGAGTACTACCGTTCCCCCGGTGTACAGCACATCGCGATGGCTACTGACGACATCCTCGCGTCGGTCGGAGCGCTCCGCTCGCACGGCGTCGAGTTCCTTCGGATCCCCTCGACCTATTACGACGAACTCCAGTCCCGGGTCGGCAGGATTGACGAGCCGATCGACCAGCTGAAGAACCTCGGGATCCTGGTGGACCGCGACGATGAGGGTTACATGCTCCAGATCTTCACCAAGCCGGTCGAGGACCGCCCGACGCTCTTCTTCGAGATCATCCAGCGCAAGGGGAGTCGGAGCTTCGGGAAGGGGAATTTCAAGGCCCTCTTCGAGTCGATCGAGCGCGAGCAAGAGCTCCGCGGAAACCTCTAGGATCCGCGATGCGCCTCTGCACGTTTGAAGTTTCAACGCTCCTGGGCAGGCACCGGCGGTTGGGCGCCATCGTGCCGGGAGGCATCGCTGACCTCAACTCCGCCTGCGCCTGGCACCTCGGCCGCAAGGGCGAGGCCCGGCCATACCGGCTCGCTGAAGCGATTGTCCCCCCCGATATGCTGGGATACCTCAGGGGCGGCGACACCTCGGCGACGTTCGCCCGGGCGACGCTCGCACACCTGGATGAGGTATCCGGAACCCCCACGGCCCTGACCGGAGCGAACGCCGAACGGCTCGTCTTTGCACCCGGGGAGGTCCGCCTCCTCGCCCCGCTGCCCCGGCCGACCTCGATGAGGGATTTCTTCGCGTTCGAAGGGCACGTGAAGAAGGGTTTTGAGAAGCGGGGCGAGCCGATGCCGGAGGAATGGTACAAGTTTCCCGTCTACTATAAGGGGAACCACCAGAGCATCATCGGTCCCGGCGACCCCGTCGTGTGGCCCTCCTTCACCGAGAAACTCGACTATGAGCTGGAGCTGGCGATCGTCATCGGCAGGGAGGGACGCAACATCCCGGCCGCGAAGGCGATGGAGCACGTGGCGGGCTTCACCGTCATGAACGATTTCAGCGCCCGCGACATGCAGCGCGCCGAGATGAAGGTGCGCCTCGGCCCCGCGAAAGGGAAGGATTTCGCAACGGCGATCGGTCCGGTCCTGGTGACGACCGACGAGATCCCCGACCCGTACAATCTTCGGATGTCCGCCCGCATCAACGGCGAAACGTGGTCCGAGGGAAACTCCGGGTCGATGCACCACCGTTTCGAAAGGATGATCGAATTCGCGTCGATGGACGAGACCCTCCACCCCGGCGACCTGATCGGCTCGGGGACCGTGGCCGGCGGGTGCGGACTCGAGCTGGACCGCTGGGTGAAGCCGGGCGACGTCATCGAACTGGAGATCGACGGCATCGGGACGCTCACCAACACGGTCGTCCGGCCGTAACTGCAAAAATTCATTCCACCATCAGAAGAGAGGTCATCACATGTTTCCACTGCAGAAAGGAAAGACCGCGAAGCAGGCCCACGTGGGGCTCCCGAAGGGGACCTACGAAGAGGAGCACGGCCGGAAGGGATTCTTCGGGAAATCGGCGCACCTCTACCATGCCAATCCGCCGACGGCCTGGATCCGGTTCGAGGGAAAACTCCGCCCCCACTGCATCGACTGCAACAAGCTCAAACCGACCGACCTGACCGACCCGAAGGGGTCACCCGTCGCGTTCATCGGCAACGACGACATCGTGGTCTCGGTCTCTCGCCGGAGCAAACCGATGCCGTTCTACTTCCGCAACGCCGACGGCGACGAACTCTACTTCGTCCACCGGGGCGAGGGGACGATCGAAACCGACTTCGGCCCGCTCGAGTTCAGGAAGGGCGACTACATCGTCATCCCCCGCGCCGTCACCTACCGGGTCATCCCGAAGACGAAGGACAATTTCTTCCTGATCATGGAATCGGCGACTGAATTCGAACAGCCGGAGAAGGGGCTCATCGGACAGCACGCGCTGTACGATCCCGCCGTGATCACGACGCCCGAGCCGAAACCGAACCTGAAGGACCGCAAGGAGTGGGAGATCAGAATCAAGGTCGGGAACGAATTCTCATCGATCTTCTACCCCTTCAACCCGATCGACGTGGTCGGCTGGAAGGGCGACCTGACGGCCTGGAAGATCAACATGGACGACATCCGCCCGATCATGAGCCACCGGGCACATCTCCCCCCGAGCGCCCACAGCACGTTCGTCACGAAAGGCGCGGTGGTGTGCAGCTTCCTCCCGCGACCCCTCGAGGAGGACCCGGAGGCCCTCAAGGTGCCGTTCTTCCACCGCAACACCGACTATGACGAGTTCATCTTCTACCACGACGGAAATTTCTTCAGCCGCGACAATATCACGGCCGGGATGGTGACCCTCCATCCGCGCGGCATCCACCACGGTCCGCACCCGAAGGCGCTGAAAAACCAGGGGACGAAGACGCATACCGACGAATACGCGGTGATGCTCGACGGGCTCAACCCGATGCACGTCCTCCCCGCCGGCGGGAAGGCCGAGTGGAAGGAGTACTGGAAGAGCTGGATGGAGAAGAAATAATCCGACCCTCCGATTTTCGAACCACCTATTCCAGGGAACCCCGTGCTCATCGACCCGAAACAACAGTCGCATAAGGACATCTACAAGATCCTGATCGGATCGGTCGTTCCGAGGCCGATCGCGCTGGTCTCGACCGTGTCCGCGGCCGGGGTGCCGAACCTGGCCCCCTTCAGCTTTTTCAACGCCGTTTGCTCGAACCCCCCGATCGTGCTCTTCTCGACCGTGGTGCGCGGCGACGGCCACGTCAAGGATACGCTTGGCAACATCGAGGCGACCAGGGAATTCGTGATCAACGTGGTCTCCGAGGACTTCACGCCTCAGATGAACCGTTGTTCGGAAGATTTCCCGCCGGATGTGAACGAGTTCCAGGTCTCCGGCCTCACCCCCCTCCCGGCCACGCTCGTCCGCCCCCCCCTGGTGGGGGAATCGCGGATCCGGATGGAATGCCGGCTTGTACAGGTTGTCCATTTCGGGAACGGCGGGCCGGGATGCGGCAGCACGATCTTCGGCGAAGTGCTCCTCTTCCACGTGGCCGACGAGGTCATTGATAATTTCCGGATCGACCCGAAGGTCCTCAAACCGGTCGGGCGCATGGGCGGACCACAGTACTGCCGCACCACCGACATCTTCGACCTTCCTCGTCCGGGGATGGAAGTCAAGGCCGGGTAAGCCGGCCGCCCGATGGATCCTCACGATTCCCCTCTCGACGAAAGGATCAAACACGCCAGGAGCGTCGGCAATCTACCGCCGGACCGCCACCTGACCCTCTTCACCACCATCCCCTCCCTGCTTCGCCATAGGGCGTCCGAAACCCCCGACAAGCCCTACCTGATACACGCGGGGGAGGGGGGCGAGAGAACGGTCTACAGTTACCAACGGATCTACCGGGAGGCGTGCCGGACCGCGCACTTCCTCCTCAGGATGGGAGTCCGGAGGGGCGACCGGGTCGCCACCGTCGCCTATAACCACGCCGATACCGTCGTCCAGTATCTTGCCTGCTGGTGCCTGGGCGCGGTCGTCGTGCCGGTGAACGTCGGCGAGGACGACCGTCGGATCGAATACATCCTCTCGAACTCCGCGGCCCGACTGGCCTTCGTCAGGACTGAATTCGCCGCGAGGATAGAAAACCTCCCCGCCGGAGTCCCCGGCGGGATGAAGGTCATTGTGGTTGGAGGCACGGACCGCGCTTTCGAGGACGCGCTCGCGGAAGAGAGCGACCTCCCGATCGATTATTCAGATGAGCTGCCCGAAGTCCTCCCGGGGGACGACGCGCTGATCGTCTATACCTCGGGCACGACGGGACATCCCAAGGGAGTCTTCCTCGTCCAGTACAACCTCCTCGTCGACGCGATGGCGATCGCGCAGTGGCACGGCATGGAACCCGGAGAACGGATGCTGTGCGTCCTCCCGATCCACCACGTGAACGGGATCGTCGTGACGCTGGCGACGCCGCTCTGGTATGGCGGCTCGGTCGTCCTGAGGCGGAAATTCCATACCGACGAATTCTTCAGCACCCTCGCGCGCGAGGGCGTCGGCGTGGCGAGCGTCGTACCGACGCTGCTCCAATTCCTCCTTCACGCCGGCCCGATCCCCGCGGACCTCGACCTCACCCGTTTCCGGCACATCATCTGCGGCGCAGGGCCGCTCACGTGCGAGCTCGCGACGAATTTCGAAGCGACCTTCGGCATCCCGATCATCCACGGGTACGGCCTCTCGGAGACCACCTGCTATGCCTGCTTCCTTCCCGTGGATCTGAGCGCCGGCGAACACGCGAGATGGATGAGGGAGTTCGGCTTCCCTTCCATCGGCGTCCCGCTCCCCGTCAATGAAATGGCGATCCACGACGCTTCCGGGAACGCGCTCCCGGAGACGGCTCGCGGCGAGATCGTGATCAGGGGTCACAATGTGATGCGTGAATATTTCGCAGAGCGGGAGGTGAACGAAGCCACGTTCCGTCACGGGTGGTTCAGGAGCGGCGACGAGGGGTTTTTCGTCAGGGACGCCGGAGGAAGGCCGTTCTTCTTCATCACGGGGAGGCTCAAGGAGTTGATCATCCGGGGCGGGACGAACATCTCCCCGTTCGAGATCGACGAGGTGTTGATGAACATCCCCGGGGTGAGGGCGGGGCTTGCGGTGGGATTTGAGAACGACTGGTACGGTGAGGAAATCGGCGCCTACATCCAGCGCGCGGACAATTCGGGGATCAGCGCGGACCAGGTGATCACGGAGTGTCGGAAGGTGTTCTCATTCCAGAAATGCCCGAAGGTGGTTCTCTTCGGCGATGACATCCCGGTGACGTCCACCGGGAAGTACCAGCGATCCAGGCTCAAACCGCTCTTCGCCGGCTGGAAGAGCGTCCAGTTCAGCGAAAGCCGGAAGCATCAATAGAAATTCAATAGAAAATCTGGAGAATATCAGTAGAGGTTTAGTAGATGAAAGTCCCGACGTAAATCCCCGCATTGATCATCCACCCGCTCGCGTCGATCCCGTCCGGGACCCCGAGCAGGTCGTAGTGCCCGTCCAGCTCCCAACTCCCGCCGGCCATGCCAAGGTACCCGACCCCGGCCCTGATCCCGAGCCAGCGCAGCAGCGCCACTTCGACGGTCACTGACGGCTGGTATATGAAGAATGAGCCGTCCATCTTCCTCGTGAATTCCGTCACTGCGCCGGTGCCGCCAATGTCTCCCCAGGTATCGTCCCACGTCATTGCGCTCCCCTCGTCCCTGCGCAGGGTGAGGCTCATTCCCCCGCCGCCGAGCAGCGTCCCAATCGTGACGTCGAGCCTCGGCACGACGGCGAGCGTGTATTCCACCGTCACACCTCCGTAGCCGACGTTCAGATCTACGTCCCTCCGGACGTTCGTGGAGACTTCGAGGCGGCTCGTCGACCGTGAGCCGCTCATTCCCATTCCCCCCACCCTCAGGTTCTCCACCAGGAGGATGTAGGCGTATCCCTGGCCGCCCTGGAGGAAGATGCGGCCGTCGTCAAACGGGGCGCCACCGGCCGCCACGATCTCCTGGTTCAGGGCGTCGACATCCATGAAGAGCCACCCGGGCGTGTAACCGCCTCCGCCGCCGAGTTTTCCCGCCGAGGCCTTCGCGGGTGGTATTGGTTCGTACCCCCCGTCGCCCTGGGGAAAGGCGAAGGTTGCCGCGCACAGCATCGATGTCACGACCGCGAGGATTCTGTTCGTCATGTTCCCTGCTCCGAAAAAATTCAACGACAAAGTACGGAAAATGCGATTGAGTTCAAAGACCGCAAGGGACCTCAAGCCCGCCTGCCCGGTGGTCACAGGCCAAGGTCGCCTGAGATCGAACGCATCGCCGAAATGACGAAGGCGATGTGCTCGTCCAGTTCGACGCCGAGATCCGCGCTCCCCCCGACGATGTCCTCGCGGGCGACGTTGCGGGCGAACCCCTTGTCCTTCATCTTTTTCTTCACCGACGACGATTCCAGGTCTGTGATCTTGTTCGGACGGATCACGGCGACCGCCATCACGAACCCGCACAGTTCGTCGCAGGCGAAGAGCGCCTTCGCCATCCGGGAGACTCGGGGCACGCCGGTGTGGGACGCATGGGCGAGAATCGCATCGCGGACGTCGTCGGGGTATCCCCTCGCCTTCAGGATTTCCGACCCCTTCAGGGGGTGGTCGGGGGCGTCGGGGTACATCTCGTAGTCGAAATCGTGGAGGAGGCCGGTGATCCCCCACCGCTCTTCGTCCTCGCCGAATTTCCGCGCGTAGGCCCTCATCGCGGCTTCGACGGCGTACATATGCTTGAGGAGCGCGTCGCTCTTCGTGTATTCCCTGAGAAGTCCCAGGGCTTCGTCTCGGTTCATGGCTCTTTCAACCTATTTGTTTTTCACCCCGGGTTATCCTACAATACCGGACCATGGTCGTTACCATCCTTGCCATCCTCTGCTTCATCGTCCTCGGGTTCATCACAGTCGCGGGATACCGGGCCATCATCCGCGGAAGCGGCGGCGAGCAAGCGCCGCAGGATCCCGAGAAATGCGCCGTCTGCAGGCAACCCTACCCTAAAACTGAAATGATCGAGCGTCAGATCGGCGACTACAAACTGCTCTATTTCTGCCGGGACTGCATCGGCACGCTCGCGGCCGATGCCAGCGCAGGGAGGTGACGGGCGCTCACCGTACGGGCTCTGGCTGCCCCGGCGCGGTCACCCTTTCGGGTTGGTCGGCCGGATGTCGATTTCGCTCACCATCACGTGACGGGGCATTCGGAGCGCGTTGAGCGCGACCGTCGCGATGTCGGCGGCGGTGGGAATGACGCCTGGGCGTAAGCTGGCGTGCCCGGGGCCCGCAAAATCGGTGTCGACCGACCCAGGGCAGAGCGTCACGACGCGGATGTTCATCTCCCTCACCTCGAGCATCAGGGATCGCGCGAATCCGATCAGGGCCCACTTCGTGGCCGAGTACCCGGATCCGCCGATGAACGAATTACGGCCCGCGAGCGAGGCGATATTCACGATATCCCCCGAGCGCTGCGCGGTCATCGCCGGGAGCACGGCCTTCGTCAGGAGGAACACGCCACGGACATTCACCTCCCACATTTCGTCGAATTCTTTCTGGCCCAGATCCGTCACGCGGGCGAAATGGCCCAGCCCCGCGTTGTTCACGAGGATGTCGATCCTGCCGAACTCCCCGAGGGCCGCATCGGCGAGCCGTGCGACCTGGCCGGCGTCGCGCATGTCCGTCTTCACGACCGCGGCTTTCCCACCCGATGCGCTGATCGCAGCGGCGGTCTCGTCGATCTGCGCCTGGGTCCTGGCCGAGGCGATGACGGAGGCCCCTTCGGCGGCCAGCGCCAGCGCGATCGAGCGGCCGATCCCGCGCCCTGCGCCGGTGACGATGGCGACCTTTCCGGCGAGCGTCATCCGAGGTCTCCCCCGACCGGCCTGATGACCATTTCGTCCACGACGACATCGGCGGGCATCAGGTAGGCGGACACGACGGCTTCGGCCACGCTTGCGGCCGACATCATCCGCCGGCGGTAACGTTTCCTCGCTGCAGCGCTCCACATCGGGGTGTCGGTGGCGCCCGGCAGGATGCTGACCACCCTGACGTTCTTCGTTCGCAATTCCTCCCTGAGCACCCTCCCGAACCCGAGCATGCCGGCTTTCGTGGCAGTGTACGCGGACGATCCCTCAAACGTCTTCACAGCCGCGTTCGAGAGGATGTTGAACACCCAGCCACTACGGCGACGGACCATATCGGGAAGAACGGCCTTCACGCAGCCGACCGGACCGAGCAGGTTGGTGGCAACGATGTCGTGAAATTCCCGCAGGGAGGTGTCGGCAAATGGCTTGAAGACGGTGATGCCCGCGTTGTTCACCAGGACGTCGACCGGACCGGCCTTCTTCCTGACGGTCTTCCAGGCGGCGGAGGTTTTCAGCGGGTCGGAAACGTCGAAGGCGACGCTGAAGGCGCGCCCGCCAGTGGTTTCGATCTCGCGGCAGAGACGGTTCAGGAGGTGGCCCCGCCGGCCCGAGACGCAGACGGTGGCGCCAATGGCGGCAAAGCTCCTGGCGATCTCCCGGCCGATCCCGGAGGATGCCCCCACGACCCAGACCACGGGGCGCGTCAACGGTTCCTGCGCCGAACGGCGGGGAGGCATCAGGAGAGCGGCTTTCCGGCGAGGTTGAGGAATTCCGTGCGGGTCCGTTCGTCGTCCCTGAACGAGCCGAGCATCGCGCTCGTGGTGGCGAGCGAGTTCTGCTTCTCGACCCCGCGCATCATCATGCAGAGGTGGCGCGCCTCGACGACGACGGCGACGCCGTCGGGTTCGAGCGCTCCGTAGAGGGTCTCGGCGATCTGTTGCGTCATCCTCTCCTGGACCTGGAGGCGGCGGCTGAAGAGTTCGACGATCCTCGGGAGCTTACTGAGGCCGACGATCTTCCCCTTCGGGATGTACGCGATATGCACCTTCCCATAGAACGGCAGGAGGTGGTGTTCGCAGAGGCTGAAAAAATCGATATCCCGTACGATGACCATTTCATCGTACTTTTCCCTGAATATGGCGCCGTTGATCAGCTCGGCGGGGTCCTTCCCGTAGCCCGAGGTCAGGAACTGCCACGCATTCGCGACGCGTTGGGGCGTCCTGAGGAGCCCTTCGCGCTCCGGGTCCTCCCCGATCTGGCGGAGCAGGTCAACAACGGTTTTCTCCATCCCGGCGGACGATTCAGGATTCATGCTCCCCCCCTGTATTCGGCAAAGTTGTTGGGAGTTTCGTAAACCCTCACCGCGTGGAGCTTCCCGGGAAGGATCTTCGGTCCGAGGACGTTCCAGAACGCCATGGCCAGGTTCTCCGCCGTCGGGATGACCCCAAGCAGGAAGTCCACGTCGTGGTTCAAGTGCCGATGGTCGACCTTCTGCACGATCTCCGCGTCGATGATGTCGGCCAGTTTCTTGAGATCGAGGATCATCCCGGTCCCGGGGTCGGGAACGCCCGACACCGTCACTTCGATGTCGTAGTTGTGGCCGTGACCGTTGGGCCAGGCGCACTTCCCGTACGTGTCGAGGTTTTCCTGCTCCGTGAACTTCGGATTGAAGAGCCGGTGGGAGGAACAGAAATGTTCGCGGCGGGTCAGGTAAATCATTCCGAGAGCGCCTCCATCACTTCGTCGACGTGGCCCGACACCTTCACCTTCGGCCAGGCCCTGGCAATCACCCCGCGTTCGTCGATGAGAAAGGTCGAGCGGACTATCCCCATGTACGTTTTCCCCATGAAAGACTTCTTCTGCCAGGCGCCGTACGCCTTGATCAGGACTTTATCCGGATCGCTCAACAGCGGGAATGGCAGGTCGTATTTCACAGCGAACTTTGCGTGTGATTTCACGGGGTCGGCACTGACGCCAACGACCTCGGCGCCCAACTTCCTGACGCGAGCCATATTGTCCCGGAAATCGCACGACTCCTGAGTACACCCCGAGGTGTCGTCCTTCGGGTAGAAATAGATGACGAGTTTCTTCCCCCTGAAGTCCTTCAGGGAAAGTGTCTTCCCTGAGCCGTCAGGGAGCGAAAAATCGTGCGCCTTGGCGCCGGCTTCGGGCATCATCAAAAGCTCCTGAGCGCCATTTCAATCTCGGGGTAGGGAGGTTCTTCACCAGGATTCTCGGTCAACCACGCATACTGCACGACGCCCGCCTTATCCAGGACGAAGACCGACCGCTTCGAGGCAGTGTAGCCCTTCAGGTATCCGAAATTGTCATACAGGCCCGAAAGCTGCGCCGAGACGACCTTCGTGAAATCGCTGAGGAGCGGGAAGGTGATCCGGTGTGCGTCCGCGAATCCCTTGTTCGCGAAGGGCGAATCGACGCTGATCCCCACGACGCTGGCGCCGAGGGAGTTGAAGGTGGTCATGCTGTCGCGCAGCTGGCAGATTTCCTTCGTGCAGACGCCGGTGAACGCCCCGGGATAGAATGCCAGGACGGTCTTGTCGCCGAGAAATTCACTGAGCGAGCGTTCCTTCCTCTCAGTGTCGTACAATGTGAAATCGGGGACCTTGTCCCCCTTCTTCAGTGGCATCTGGTTTCTCTCGTGTGAAATCTCTCTGGTTTCGGGATTCGGAGTACGGCGCCGCGAGTCGGAACGGGCCCGGCAGTCGGCGAACCGGGGTAAATTATCGAAAGAGGGGACGAAATGCAAGGAGCCGCCGGCTCTGCGGATGCGTCAGTAATAGAAACCGTACGCCACGTAGTTCGGGGTGATCATCAGGGCCGGGGCGGGGAAATGGATGAAGTTCAGCGCCTCGCTCAGCGTAACGAGGAACGAGCTCGTCTGCGGAATGATTTTTTTCATGTCGTAATCGAAACCAATGAATACGACGGAATACGGTTCCCCGTTGATTCCGTAGACATTCCGGACTCCGTACCCCACGGCGACATTCAGAAAATCGGGCCAGACATTACCCGCCGCTTCCGGAAGGACCGCATCCGGGGCGACCGTCAGCCAGAAGGTCTGGCCCTGGTAGTCGTCCATGACCAGGTGCTTCTGGCCGGCGAAACCGCCACCGGACGCCTGGTGAAGTTCATCGGTCGGCTTGTAACTTAATTTGAGGTTGACGTTTTTCAGCGCATCGCTGTGGTATTGGGCGATCGGCCAGAGCGCGCCGCCGAGATCGCACAGGAAGTCGACCCGGTCGAACCCCCACGCGGAGAAACCGTCCTCGATTTCGACGAACGTCTGGAAGAGAAAAGCCCCGGCCGAACCGAGGTAGACCGCGTCCGGGTCGGGCACGTCCGCCCAGCCCAGGACCTTGGTCAGGGAGAATGCCCAGAGGGCGGTCCCGTAGAAATGACCGATCTTGTCGACGCCGAGCCCGTACGTGAGGTCCTCGCGGAAGTGGAAGGATGTGCGGTTGTACTTCCACCAGCCGCTCTCCTGGTAAAGGTGGATGCCGATCATTCCGGCGGCCACCGCGCCTCCGACGACGACGAGACGGGTTGTGTTCACTCCTGTTGCGCTATCCGCCGGGATGAGCGAGGAATCCGGGATGGATGTGGTAGAAAGGGGTTGAAGGGTGTCCCGCGCTACAAGGGTGTCCCGCGCTACAAGGGTATCGGGAGCGAGAAGAGTGTCCGTGGCGCGAAGTGGGTCCTGGGCCGTGAGCCTACCCGACAGGGCTGAAAGCAACACGAGGAGGCAGACCGCCGGGATCTCCAGGGCCCGGGAGGAGCGCCGTCCCGGATATCTGGAACAAGGGGCCGTTACCGTCCACTCCTGTGCAACGCCTTCCGGATATAATCGAGCGTCGCTTTCAGGCCTTCGTTACGGTCGACGCGGGGCTCCCATCCGAGTTTCGCCCGCGCGACGGTGATGTTGGGCTGCCGGACCTTCGGGTCGTCTTCGGGGAGGTCTCGAAAGACGATCCTGCTCCGGCTTCCGGTGAGCCGGACGATTTCTTTGGCGAGTTCGAGGACCGTGAGCTCGTCGGGGTTCCCGATGTTCACCGGCTCCACCACGTCGGACCGGAGCAGCCGGTAGATCCCCTCGATGAGGTCGTCGACGTAGCAGACGCTGCGGGTCTGGCTGCCGTCACCGAAAACCGTGATGTCATCCCCGGCGAGGGCCTGCGAGAAGAACGCGGGTATGGCTCTCCCGTCGTCGAGCCGCATCCGGGTACCGTACGTGTTGAAGATCCTGACGATCCTGGTGGCGACCCCGTGGTACCGGTGGTAGGCCATGGTCAGGGCCTCGGCGAAGCGCTTCGCCTCGTCGTACACCCCCCTGACGCCGATCGGATTGACGTTACCCCAGTACGATTCGGGCTGGGGATGGATCAGCAGATCGCCGTAGACTTCTGATGTGGACGCGAGCAGGAACCTGGCGTTCTTCGCCTTCGAGAGGCCGAGCGCCTTGTGTGTTCCGAGTGAGCCTACCTTCAGTGTCTGGATCGGGACCCGAAGGTAGTCGATAGGGGATGCGGGGGAGGCGAAGTGCAGGACGTTGTCGACCTTCCCCTCGATGAAGATGAAACTGGTCACGTCGTAGTGCATGAAGGAAAAGCGTTCGTTCCCGAGCATATGCGCGATGTTTTCGGCGCTCCCGGTGATCAGGTTGTCGATGCAATGCACCCTGTGCCCTTCCGCCAGGAGGCGGTCGCAGAGGTGCGAACCGAGGAACCCGGCGCCACCGGTGACGACGCTGACAGGCCGGTCCATCGGGCTACTTCCTGCCCACGCCGTAGTAGAGGAACCCCTTCTCCTTCAGTACCGCGGGGTTGTAGATGTTCCGGCCGTCGAAGATCACGTGGCCGCGCATCAGTTTCTTCATCCGGTCGAGGTCGGGCCGGCGGAATTCGTTCCATTCCGTCACCACGATGAGCGCGTCGGCCCCCTTCACGGCGTCGTAGTTGTTCACGCAGTAGCGGACCCGCTTCCCGAAATGCTTCCTCGCCTCGGCCATCGCCGCGGGGTCGTGGACGTTCACCTTCGCCCCGGCCTTGAGGAGTTCCTCGATAATGGTGATCGCCGGCGCTTCGCGCATATCGTCGGTATTGGGCTTGAACGCCAGACCCCACACCGCCACGACCCTCTCCTTCATCCGCGACTTGAAATGGTCAAGGACCTTGCGGGCGAAACGCACCCGCTGTTCAGCGTTCACTTCGTGGACCGACTCGAGGATCCTGAAATGGTAGGCGTGTTCCTCCGCCGTCTTCGAGAGTGCGCGCACGTCCTTCGGGAAACAGGAGCCGCCGTACCCAACGCCCGGGAACAGGAACTGCGTCCCAATCCGCTCGTCGGAGCCGATCCCCTTCCTGACCATGTCCACGTCTGCGCCGACTTCCTCGCACAGGTTCGCGATCTCGTTCATGAACGACACCTTCGTGGCGAGGAAGGAGTTGGCAGCATACTTTGTGACCTCCGAGCTTCGTTCGTCCATCACCAGGATCGGTTTTCCGGTCCGGAGGAAGGGCCCGTAGAGCTCCTCCATCACCTTGATCGCCCGCGGGCTCCTGGAGCCGACCACGATGCGGTCGGGCTTCATGAAATCGTTCACGGCAGCGCCTTCCTTCAGGAACTCGGGGTTTGAGACGACGTCGAAATCATACTTCGTCCCCTTCCCGATGACGGTGCGGATACGGTCGGACGTTCCAACGGGGACCGTGCTCTTGGTAACGATCACCTTATAGGAGTCCATGTAGCGCGCGATCTGACCGGAGACTTCGAGTATGTGCCGGAGGTCGGCCGATCCGTCCTCTGCGGGAGGGGTCGGCAATCCAAGGAAGATCACCTCGCTGCGGGTCACCGCGAGCTTCAGATCGGTGGTAAAGGAGATCCGCTTCTCCGCGATGTTCTTCCTGAGAACCTCCGCCAGGCCCGGTTCGTAGATGGGGGTCTTCCCCTTGCGGAGCATGGCGATTTTCTTCTTGTCCACGTCGACGCAGATGACATCGTTCCCCGTTTCTGCGAAGCAGGTGCCAACCACGAGGCCGACGTACCCGGTCCCCACGATAGAAATCTTCATTCTCTTAGGTCTGGATGATGTATAAAATTCGGTCAATAATAGGAATTTTCGGGGTGATATCCAATCAACCCTCAGCCGGTGTCACGATGGGGGGGTACGGTCAGCGGCTGAAAAACCGCCGTACCGTCGAGAGGAGGTAAGCGACCTGGTCCTGGTTGAGTTCAGGGTAGAGGGGGATAGCGAGGCATTCCCTGGCGGCCGACTCGCTGACCGGGAAATCGCCCTTCCGATAGCCGAGGAACTGAAGCCCCTCCTGCAGGTGGAGCGGTACCGGGTAATGGAGCGCGGTGGCGATCCCGTTCTCGGACAGAAATTTCTGGAGGTCGTCGCGCCTTGAGGTTCGCAGGACGTAAAGGTGGTAGACGTGTGTCGCACCGGGCAGGACGACGGGCGTCCGGAGGTCCCCGACGTTGTTGAGCTGGCCGTCGTAGAGCGCTGCGAGCTCTCTCCGACGCGAGGTCCACGCCGCGAGGCGGGTGAGCTTGGCACCGAGGACTGCCCCCTGGATGGAATCCATCCGGTAATTGTGGCCCCAGTGGGAATGGCGGTACTTCTCGATCTGCCCGTGGTCCCGCAGCCGTCGCATCGTCTGCGCCAGGTCGGGGTCGTTGGTCGTGACGGCTCCCGCTTCCCCGAACGCCCCCAGGTTTTTCGCGGGATAGAAGCTGAACGTCCCGGCCTGTCCGAAATTGCCGACGAACTTCCCGTCGAACATGGCGAGGTGCGCCTGGGCCGCGTCTTCGAGGATGGCGGCACCGCTCGCGGCAGCGATCGCCGATATCTCGTCCATCTTCGCCGCCTGCCCGTAGAGGTGGACCGGGAGGACGACCTTCGTACCACGGTTTGCGGCGAGCACCGTCTCGAGCCCCTTCGGATCCATCGTGAAGGTAATCGGATCGATATCCACGAAGACCGGCTTGGCGCCGGTCAGGAGGATGGCCTCCACGGTGGCGATAAACGTGTACGGGACGGTGATAACCGTGTCCCCCTGCCCCACGCCCATGGCCCAGAGTCCGAGGTGGAGCGCATCGGTGCCGGAACCCACCGCGACGCAATGATCCGATTCGTGGGCCGACGCGAATTCGGCTTCGAACCGGCGCACCGGCTCACCCTGAATGTAGGCACCGGTCTCCAGGACCTCGCGGATGGCCCCGTCGATCTCTGTTTTCAGCTCCCGGTACTGCCCCGGGAGGTCGGCGAATGGAATTTTCATAAAAGGAAGCGGAGGGGGAGAGATTCGAACTCTCGGAGCCCAATAAAGAGCTCAACGGTTTTCGAGACCGCCCCGTTCAACCACTTTGGTACCCCTCCGAATGGAGCATATCGGTTGATGGAGCGTATAATATGCATAAATCCACCAAAAATTCAAAGCCCCGGACCGTCAGGCCCGGGGCTTCGCGTAAAAACGTTTCGCCACCCCTCAGGGACGCGGTTCAGGTATAGATCAGCAGTTCCTGTCCGACGATGATCCTCGAACCACGGATGGCGTTCCACTTTTTCAGGTCGCGCACGCTCACCCCGAAGCTGGCGGCGATGGCCTCGAGCGTATCGCCTTTTCTCACCGTATAGGAGACGGCGTTCTTCCCGGGATCGGTCGTCCTGGCCGACGCGATGTTATGCACAGAGGGTTTCCGCTCCTTCTCAGGGCCGTCGACCTGGATGTCCAGGAGCTTACCGGCATAGATGGTGTTCGACCTGAGCCCGTTCCAGCTCCGGATATCCGTGACATTGACCCCGTGGCGGCTGGCGATCGAGCCAAGATTGTCGCCCGACCTGACCCGGTATTTCACCCACGAGCCGGCCGACTTGGCGGCTTCCGACTGGACCGTCCGCTTCGACTCGACCAGCGCGAGCTTCTGCTGATCGTTCATCGAGGCGACGCCCGAATAGACCGACACCCTGTCGGCGGGAACGTAGACAGCGAGCGTCTCCCCGAGGCGGATCGGCGCCCCGTAGGGGATGTCGTTCCACAGACGCAGATCGCTGACGCGAACGTCGAAGAGCTCGGCGACGCGGCCGAGCGTCTCCCCCCTGGTGATGAGGTGCGATATTTTTTCCTTGCCGCTGATGTTCCGCAGTTGCTTCGTCGGACGCGACTTCACTCCGGTGCCGGCGGGGGCCCGGTCGGCTGATGCGAGGATCGCGGAACTCCGCCGGCCGCCGGCCGGTACCGGGATCCTGAGCTGTTTCCCGACGCTGATGATCTTGCTCGACGTCAGACTGTTCGTTTCTGCGATCATCGAGACGGTCACACCGTATTTCCGCGCGATCGCCCCGAGCGTTTCCCCCTTGCGCACCTGGTGGACAAGCCAGTCGCGCTTCTCCGATTCGGGTACGTTCGCATAATTTTGTTTGAAGGATCCGAGCGCGCCGGTCGGAATCCGGAGGTCGTAACCTCCGCCGGGCGGCGTGCACCACTGCAGCAGCTCGGGGTTCAGATCCTGCAGGACTTCGACGTTCGTACCGGCGCAGCGCGCGAGGACCTTGAGGTCGACGCAGTCCTCGATCCTGGCCATGTCATAGGAGAGCGGATCTGCCAGCTTGACATCGAATCCGAAGGTGAGCGGATCCATCGCAATGATCGCGGCCGCGATATACTGCGGGACGTAATTCCTCGTCTCCCTCGGGAGGAACGGTCGCAGGGTCCAGAAGTCCCTCGAGCCGCTCCGCCTGATCGCCCGTTGGACCCTTCCGGCCCCCGAGTTGTACGCCGCGAGGGCGAGATACCAGTCGCCGAAATCCTGATAGAGGTCGTTGAGGTGCCTGGCGGCTGCGCGGGTGGCCTTCTCGGGATCGCGCCGATCGTCGTGCCAGAAATTGCCGTCCAATCCGTAGAGCGCCCCGGTCCCCTTCATGAACTGCCACATGCCGACCGCCTTCGCCCACGACCTTGCGGTGGGCCTCAGACCGCTTTCGATCATCGCTAGGTACATCAATTCAGCGGGGGTGCCCTCCTCGTTGAAAATCTTCCGCATCATCGGGAAGTATTTTCCGGAACGGATGATCCACTGTTCGACGTGTCTCCTGGCGTTCCCCTGGAAGGCCGAGATATTCTGCTGGACCAGGCCGTTGACCACCAGAGGTATTGACCCTGTCGGGATAACAGTGGTCGTGTCGTTCCCCCCGGCGGGCTCACCTTCGTCGGTCATCTGGTTGAGTTTTTCGAGGAGCGCGAACACCGACGAATTGGGATCGATTTCGTCGAGCGAAACGATGTATTTTTCGTAATCCTCGATGACGCTCCGGCTCAAGTCGTTGAATTCCCTGCTGGTGTCGATGCCGGGATAGTACCCGAGCTGGTTGAGGATTTCTATCGAATATTCGAATTCGGATGTGGAACGGCCGGAATCGCCCGATTCCCAGGCGTCAAGCGCCAACAGATAGTGCTGGCGGGCCCGCTCGAGGAGCTGTAGAGTCAGGCTGTCGTCCTGGGGCCCATCCGCCCCCGGGAGACTCTCACCGGGTTGGGACGCGCCAGCGCTCGGGGCAGACGCGCCCGAGGTTCCGGACGCGGACCCGGCGGTAAGAGGCGAAACGGGCTGCACCGTCTCTTCGCGGGTGGCTTCGGAGGAACAACCTACGAGGAGCGCCAGAATCAGCAGGCTCAGAAAGAGGACTGGAATCGTTCTCAAAATTAGCACCAATTGTACATGTTTTTCAAAATATCCTCAAAAATATAGGGATTCAAGCCTCTACAGTCAAGCATTTTTTTAAGGAAGGGTGATAAGGGACACACCTATAACGGGATGTTTCCGTGCTTCTTCTTCGGATTTGAATCTACCTTATTCCGAAGTGTCGCGAGGGACCGGATCAGGCGCCCACGGGTGGTCGCCGGCTCGATGACGTCGTCCAGGTATCCGCGGGCTGCGGCGATGTAGGGATTCGCGAATTTCTTGCGGTATTCCTCCACTTTCTGTGCGAGGGCCTCCTCCCTGTCGGGGGCGCTCTCGATCTCTTTCTTGAAAATGATTTCCACCGCCCCCTTTGGCCCCATCACAGCGATTTCGGCCGTGGGCCACGCGTAGTTGAAATCCCCGCGGATGTGCTTAGAATTCATCACGTCGTAAGCGCCGCCGTAGGCCTTCCGGGTGATCACGGTGATTTTCGGCACAGTAGCCTCGGCGAACGCATAAAGAAGTTTGGCACCGTGCTTGATGATCCCCCTCCACTCCTGGTCGGTGCCGGGGAGAAAACCGGGCACGTCTTCGAAGACGACGAGCGGAATGTTGAAAGCATCGCAGAACCGGACGAAACGCGCCGCCTTGACCGAGGAGTCGATGTCGAGCACGCCGGCGAGGACGGCGGGTTGGTTGGCGACGATGCCCACCGGCCTACCGGCCAGCCGGGCGAACCCGACCAGGATGTTCGCCGCGAAGTGCTCGTGGACTTCGAAGAAATCACCGTCGTCGACGATGAGCCGGACCAGCTCCTTCATGTCGTACGGTTTATTCGCATTTTCGGGGATGAGGGCGTTCAGTCGCTCGTCGCGGCGGGCCGGATCGTCGGTGCACGTCACCGCGGGGAGTTCCGCAAGGTTATTGGACGGGAGAAACGTCATCAGCCGCCGCACGGACTTGAGGCATTCAATTTCGTTTTCGCACGCGAAGTGCGCAACGCCGGACTTTGAGGCGTGCGTCATCGCCCCGCCGAGGTCCTCGAACGTGACGTCCTCGTGAGTGACGGTTTTGACGACGTTCGGTCCGGTGACGAACATATAACTCGAATTCTTCACCATGAACGTGAAGTCGGTGATGGCGGGGGAATAGACCGCACCGCCGGCGCACGGACCGAGCACCGCCGAGATCTGCGGGATGACTCCGGAGACGAGCGTATTCCTCAGGAAGATGTCGGCATAGCCGCCGAGACTGACGACACCTTCCTGGATCCTGGCGCCCCCCGAATCGTTCAGGCCGATCAGCGGGGCACCCACCTTCAGTGCCATGTCCATGATCTTGCAGATTTTTTCTGCGTGGGCCTCAGATAGCGACCCTCCGAACACCGTGAAATCCTGACTGAAGACGAACACGAGACGGCCGAACACCTTTCCCGAACCCGTGACCACCCCATCCCCCGGCACCCGCTGAGTGTCGAGGCCGAAATCCGAGGAGCGGTGCTCCACGAGCGCATCGATCTCGTCGAACGTGTCCGGGTCCAGGAGGATCTCCAGCCGCTCCCTGGCCGTCAACTTCCCCTTTTTGTGCTGCTCTTCGATCCGCTTCTCTCCCCCGCCCTTGAGGGCCTTCTCCTTCAACTCACGGAGGTGGTTGAGTGCGTCATTCGTGTTCGATTTCATCGGGTCTATACCTGGTTATTGAGGATGCGGGCCGGGGTTTCGCTCTCCGCCGGTGGCGGGATAATATCGGGTACATCGGGAAAAGGCGCTTGTGCCGGACGGGCCGAATCCGTACACTGCAACGAGAGAACATCGACGCTTCCCATCCACCAATCCACCATGCAACGAAAGGCGGTCGTCATTACCGCCTTTTTTTATTCCACCGCCCGTTCGATCAAGCCCCCGCCGAGCAGTGTCTCCCCGTCATAAAAAACCACGGATTGCCCCGGGGTAATGGCGCGTTTCGGTTCCCGAAAATCGAGCCTGATCTTCCCTTCGCCCGCGAGAAACAGATCTGCGTCGCCCGGTTCATCCCGGTACCGGATCTGGGCGCTCACGCTCATGCCATCGGTGAGGCTGCCGACCGACACCAGGTTGACCTCCCCGGCGACGAGGCCGCGCTTCATCAGGTCGGGGACGTCTCCGATCGTGATGGTGTTCGAACCCGGGTCAATGGACGTCACGTACATCTTCACCCCGAAGGCGCCGATCCCGCTCCGCTGGCCGATCGTGTAGTAGGGGTATCCTTTGTGGATCCCGACCCTCTTTCCTGCGTGGAGGATGTCCCCCGGGGGAATGGATGCGAGCCTGAGGGGCTGTCGTTCGGCGATGAAACGGCCGTAGTCGTTGTCCGCGACGAAGCAGATTTCGAAACTCTCCTCTTTCTCTGCGGTCGGGATGCCGTTATCGCGGGCGATCGAACGGACCTCATCTTTCGTCAGGTTTCCGAGGGGGAAGATCGTCCTGGAGAGCGCCTCCTGTCCCAAACCCCAGAGCGCGTACGACTGGTCCTTTTGCAGGTGACGTGCGCGGTGGATGCGGTATCGCCCGAGTGCCTCGTCGAAATCAGTCCGGGCATAATGGCCGGTGGCCAGGTATGCGGCTCCGAGGGAGTCCGCCTTTCGCAACAAGGCGCCCCATTTGATCGTTTTGTTACAGATGATGCACGGATTCGGGGTCCGTCCCCGGAGGTATTCCTCCTCGAAATTGCCGATCACCTCGGCTTCGAATTCCCCCGTGAAGTCGACGACATAATGCGGCATCCCGAGGTGAACGGCCACACGGCGGGCGTCATTGAAGGCGTCCAGACCGCAGCAGCTGGTCTCGTTCCCGACGTTTCCACCCACCTCGTCGAAGGAGTACGTCTTCATCGTGATCCCGACAACGTCGTATCCCTCGCGCAGGAGGACGCAGGCAGCGACTGATGAATCGACGCCCCCGCTCATTGCGACGACCACCGTCCCTTTTTTTCTTCCGTTGCGCATGTATTTGCTAAAAATACAAAAAAGGGCAGGAAGCTCAAAATGACCGGGGGAATCAGGGCCCGGTGACCTCCGCACCGCCGGTTCAGAGAGTAAAATCGAGCTGGAACCCCGCCTTCTCCACAATGTTTGACGGCATCTCATCCGGACCCGAACCGAGTTTCCTGACGTCGTCCCGCCGGTACCGGGAGTACCTGGCAGCAATCCTGAAATGCTTCGAGACCCTGGCGGCGCAGACAACGTACCATCGCGTTCCTTCGCCGTTGAGGAGTGTGCCCGTGAGCGTTCCGGGGAGGTCCGCCTCGGCCGTGTAGATCCCCGAAGCGAATGAATCGGTGTCGAAGAAGAGGATCCTGGAGCGCAGGCTGATCCCCCTCACCGGTTCGAAGGAGAGGTCCGCGAAGATCATCGATCCGTTCTCCGTGGAGCGGTTGGGGCCGGGCGATGCCGCGGAGAATTCCGTTCGCACGCGGCACGAAAGCCGTTCGGCCGGACTCCATCCGATTTCGCCGCGCAACCTCCCGACGCTCCGGACGCCGTTCGCGGGGCCGGGGAACACTGTGCCGGGCGACTCTTCGACCGTGAGCTCGAAGGAACGGTAGCGAACGAGGGCCCCGAACCACCACCGCCGGGAGGGTTCCACCCTCACGGAGATCAACCGGTCGATGCCGGCCGGTGGAAAGAGTGCCCCCCTGTCGGGCGAAGGAGCCGAGATCAGGTCGAGGTAGCCGGCCAGGACCCCGCCCGGGAACATCATCAATTCGGCTCCAAGATATGTTCCTGCCTCGTTCCGTCCGGTCGATCCGTCGGCGAACCCGAATGTACGATCGAATTCGTGCGCCGCGGGATAGCATCTCCTGACCAGGACGACCCTCGTTCGTTCCGTCGGAGCGAACAACGCTCCGGCGATCCAGGGGATTCGTCCGCCTGAGCGGAGGGCTTCACCGAATAGCGTCACGGCGGGAAACCCGATCCGGAAATCGACAGACAATTTCTCCGATGAAAACCCGGAAAATGCCGCCGACATCCCGCCATTCGTTCCGGGGGAGTAGATCGACCGTAGCGCATTCATCCCCACCGCCAGCCACGGCGCGACACGGACGCTGATCATTCCGCCGTAGGATCGTTCTGATAACAGACCCTCCAGGGCGAGCTCGGCGGCAGTGCGATGATACCCCGATCGATCGATCCCGGTCAGCGCGCCTCCGGTCGAAACGCGGGGTGAATGCTTATTCCACGAACCGAAGAGGGTGGCGGACGCCGGACCCGCCGAGGCAGACACGACGACTCCCCTGAAATGGTTCACCTCATCCGAAGAGAGTGCCTCCAGGATGCCGGTCCCGCCTCGCAGGACCGGGTGTATCGTCGCCCCACCCTTGCCGTATGATCGCGGACTCCCGAACAGAAGACCCTGGCCGGCGCGAACCCTAAAATCGCCGATGACGATTCTGCTTCCACCCGGGAGGTGTCCCACCGAAAGTGCGCCGGATATGAAGTCTGTGTGCGCCGTCTCACCCGGGTCCTTCTCCGTCAGGACACCAAGGCCGAACCGATCCCCTCTCCCGAGAGTGAGTCTCTGGTAGATCCTGAAGCGGTTGCCCGCGTACTGCCCGCCCGCATACCCCGCAGGTTCCTGGAGGACTCCGGACGCCCTCACCCTCCAAGCGCCGCTCCAGCGTTGCGGAGGCGAATCGGGAGTGCCGGGCGACACCTCCCGTTCCAGCTCTTCGCCGTCGTCGTTGTCAGGCAATTGTTCGTCGAGGTTCGAGACATCCATCATATCGGGTGTCCCGACGGAATCGGGCACGACGGTGCCTCCCGCGGGTACCCCATCGACGTCCTGTCCGGAGGCGGGATGTGCCGCGAAGATGCCGAGCAGGAGCACGCCGAGAATCGCGATCATCGTTCCGACCCCGTGGAGAGGGCGATGACGAGCCAGAGCGAATGGCTCCACCCGAGTTCCGGGTGGACGACTACCCCGTAACCAAACCCCATCCCGCCGGGCATCACCTCGAGGCCACAGTGGATCCGCGTGAAGGACCCCGACATCCCGAACCGGGCCGTGAGGAGCTCGCCCACCGCATGCACAATACCCACCCTGGAGGTGAAGAAACCCAAGCCGTCCCGCTCAGCTTCGAGCAACAGCTGCGGCGCGTCGGGCAGTGAGAGGGCCGCCGCGACACTCGCCGCCTCCCTGACCCGCTCACCGGTGTTTCCGATGACGGGCCGGTTCAGGTCCGTGATCCGAAGGCCCCACCTGAACCACTCGCCCGTCGTGATCACCACCGAAGCGTCGACGGACGCGAACCCGGTCGAACCGTACCGTTCAATCCGCAGGTACCGGTACCGGGCCGTGACCCCATACACGAGGGCCCCCACGGCCGCGCCGTAGGCAACCCCCAGATCCGTCTCGGCGTACAATTCGAAGGCGGAGTGCGTCACAGACGCTCCGAGCACGCCGGGGCCTGCGGGAACGGCGATCACGGCGGCGGATCCGGCCAGCTCCGCAACGCCCCACGGCGATGGGAAATGCGCAAGCCCGGCGGAGATGCTGCTGACCGAGGCGAGGAGCGGCGCCGATCCGAGAACACACCAGGGATCCCCTCCCTCCCTGATCCAGACCCCACCCGCCGAACGGGCGACCGGATCGAAACGGTGCTGAGCGACCGCGAAATGGATGAAAAATACAAAGGGCAGAAACAGGCGGATGAAGCGCACGGAAACTCCTGACCGGGAGGAGTTGTTGAAGTACAAGTGCCGATTGACTATATTACGACATAAACCCTGACCATCTATGAGATCCCTTCTCCTCCTCGTCCTCATCCCACTTTTCACCACCTTCGCCGCAGGCCAGGAGCTGGAATGCAAGGTCACGATCGCCACGGAACTGCTGACCGCGGAGGCGAGGGAAAACCTCTCGGGTTTCGTCTTCCAGCTGGAGAATTACATCAACTCCTATCGGTGGACCGGGGAAGACCTCGGCGATGAAAAAATTCTGATGACGATCAACATTTCGTTCCAGGGATCCCCAAAACAAAACACCTATACCGCCCAGGCGTTCATCGGGAGCCAGCGCCGCGTGTACAATTCGGAGAGAAACACGGCGCTCCTGCGGGTGATGGACGACCAGTGGGAATTCGCGTACCAGCCGAATAAGCAGATCATCCACGACGAGACGACGTTTGATCCCCTCCTGAGTTTCCTTGACTTCTATTCCTACGTCGTCATCGGCCTCGATTTCGAATCGTACCAGGAAGAGGCGGGAATCCCCTACCTGGAAAAGGCGATGAACGTCGTCAACACGGCGCGCGGGGGAGGAGCTGGATGGGAGATAAGCACCGCCTCAGAATTTTCGAGGGGCGGGTACGTCGAAGAGTTGCTGAACCCGGCATTCGCCGTCATTCGGGAAGCGATCTACCGGTACCACTACCGCGGCCTCGACCTGCTCTATTTCGACGAAGCGAAGGCGAAGCGGAACATGATGGCGGCCCTCGATAAGATCGGGACCCTCACGATAAAGATGATCCGGCCGAGCCAGGTCGTCAAGATATTTTTCGACACGAAATATCTCGAAATCGCCGAGTCATTCAAGGGGTATTCAGATCCCGAAGTGTTCACGAGGCTGATGAGCATCGACCCGGCCCACCGGCAGACCTACGAGGACGCCCGCGACCGCACCGAGTGATGCTATGGACGGCGGCTGACGTCGACGATGCCGTCCCCCACCTGAATCCCATCCACGATCTCCATCCCGATTACCACCCTCCCGATGATCGTATAGCGGCCGTCGAGGTGCGGCTGGGGTGAGTGCGTGATGAAGAATTGAGATCCCTCCGTGTCCTTTCCCGCGCTCGCGATCCCGACCGTCCCGGTTTCGTACGACAGCGGTGAGAATTCAGACCGGAGCGAGAAACCCGGCCCCCCCCATCCGTCGCCGCGCGGATCACCACCCTGCACCACGAAGTTCGGGACGACCCGGTGGAAGACCAGGTCGTGGTAGAATCCCTTCCCGCCCGCGAGTTTCAGCATGCTCATGATGGTGAAGGGCGCGGCATCCCTGTACCATTCCATCAGGATCTCCCCGACGGTCGTCCGGAGGGCCACGCGGATCGTTTCCGGGAGTGCCTCGAGCGTTTCAAAATCGAAGTCCGTGTGCGCGGGTTCCCTGCCCGGAGGCTGCCGGGTGGCGTCCGGCTCCCCGGTAATGGTCGCGAGCGCTGCGGCCGCGGCGCGCACCGACGCGTCGTCACCCGACGCCACCAGACGCTCCAGCGGGACAACGGCCCTGTTGTCGCCGAGTTTGCCGAGCGTCCTGCAGACCTCCTGGATCGCCTCGATTTCCGCCGGCGAGCGGAGCCTCTCCAGAGCGGCGGAGAGTGCGGGTACGGATTCGGGACGGAGGAAGAGAGAGTCTCCCAGGTTCGCCGCCGCGGTGGTCGTTACCGCCATGTCGCCGGAGGCGAGGGCCTCGATGTTGGCGGCGTAGACCGGGTCGAGGAAACCCGTCGTCGAAGCGTTCCGCCCGGCAAGGGATTGTAGCGCTTCGAGGGCCGTCCTCCACAGCAGTGGATCGGCATCACGGAGATAACGGGATATTTCATCCAGGGCATCGGTCGACCCGGTGGCGCCCATCGCAGCGAGGAACCCGGCTTTCAGGAGCGGTTTGTCCGCGGGTTGAATTCGCAGCACCGGCAGGGCGAGGTCGGCTTCGAGCTTCGCGAAGGCGAGCGCAGCCTCCGTCCTGTACTGCCACCGCCCCCCGCCGCCGGCCCCGGTCGCCATCTCACGCAGCCTCGCCTTCAGGACCGTTAATCCCTCCGACCCGTCTGCGCCCGCTGGAGGGAATCCGCCGCAGACCGAGAGCGCGGTGATCACGACCGATGGGTTCTCGTCCGAGATCGCCGACCCGAGGGTCGAAATGATGCGGGCGTCGGGGGGGAACGAGCCGAGCGCCCGCAGGGCATTCACCCTCACCCTCCAATCCGGGTCGGATCCAGCGAGGCGGGCCAGCGGCGCCACGAGCGAGGTATCGTCTTTTATCTTTCCGAAGAGCGTCGCCAGGTTCATCCTGATCAGCGGGTCTGCGTGATCCGTCACCGGGACGAGCCTGGCGAGCGAGGCGCGAACGGTTTCGTGATCTCCGATCCGCTGCAGCGCGTAGGCCGCGGTCCACGACGACGTCGCCGGATCGAGCAGGCGTTCGACGGCGAATGCCGTCGCCTCCCGGCTCCTCACCTTGCGGATCGCGAATCGTGCTATGCTCATCAGGAGCGCTTCCCTTTCGAGCACCGGCAGATCCCCGTTATGCAGGAGGAGGAGCGCGAGGCCCTTCTCCGTCCCGAATTTACCAATCTCCCCGATCATTCTGGAGCGCGCCGCCGTCCGGTCGAGCCCCACTCCGATGAGGTCCTGTTCGAATGCCTCCAGCGCCGCAGGGCTGAGCGACGCAGCCGTCTGGCCGATCGCGAACGCCGCAGCTTCCTGAACCTGTGGAGGGCCTTCGACGAGGTTGTAGAGAAGCCCGGGGAGCGCCATCGTGTCCTGCAGGCTGCCGAATGCGATCGTTGCCCTCACGCGCACCTTCTCATCACTGTCGCGTAGCGCGCCCCGAAGGATGCTGTCGCCGGCGTGTCGCAGATCCTGGGATTTGAGGATCCCCCTCAGCAGTTCACGCCGGGCTGCGTCGGGCCCCCCGACCGGCGTTTGACCCGACGCCCCGTACTGGGCCAGCACAAGGAGCAGCACCATCATCATCGCTCGATTCATCATCCGTCCGGGAGTGTCTGTTGAACAACCGTTAGTGCATCGTCAGGACCGTTCAGGAGACCGTCAGCCCGAACAGGTTTGCGACATTGGCGTTGGTCGCTTTGCTGATCTCCTCAAGAGGCCGGCCCGTCAGTTCTGAGAGCCGTTGCGCGATCAGGGCGACATACGACGGCTCATTCCGCTTGCCGCGGTGGGGATGCGGCGTGAGGTAGGGGCTGTCGGTCTCCAGCAGGACCCTGTCGAGGGGAGCCGTCCGTGCGACTTCCGCCATCAGGTTCGGTTTCGCCGGCTTGACCGGAAATGTGAGCGGCCCGGGGAATGAGATGTAGAAACCCAGGTCGAACACGCGGTGGGCCAGCTCCGCGTCCCCGGGGAAACAATGGAATACCCCACGGGCGACCGGGTCGGCACCCGGCCTGCCGCGCCAGGAAGGGTCGGCCCCGACGACCTCCTCGACGATCGCGAGTGTGTCCGCTTCCGCCTCACGCGTATGGATGATCACGGGCAGGCACCGCTGCCGGGCGAGCCCCAGCTGCTTTCGGAAGACGTCGCGCTGGACATCGCGTGGAGAAAAATCGTAATGGTAATCGAGGCCGATCTCGCCGATCGCAACCACGCCCGGGTCTGCGCTGATCGCAAGGATTTCGCCCAGGACGTCATCATCCGCCGATGACGCCTCGTGCGGATGGATGCCCACCGCAGCGCGCACCGAGGCGAACCGGCGGGTTGCGGCGATCGATTCCCTGCTCGTTTCCAGGTTCGTGCCTGGGCAGACGACACCCGCGATGCCCGCGGCCGCGGCACGGGCCATCACCTCATCGATGTCGGCGCTGTACTCGGCGTAGAAGATGTGTGCGTGCGAATCGACGAATTTGAGCATTGAAAAGGGGGATCCGGGTTGTGTAGTACGAGGACGGTAACATAGAAAACCGTCCGTAGAGATGCAATAGGTTCCGTCCCCAGTTGACTGTACATCCGACTTTCCTATATTAGACGGATCGTGATCGAACAACTTTCGAACGGTATCTCATGCAGAAAAGCTCCGCCTTCCTCTACGTCATCGTCGCGATTTCCGGGGCGTCCGTCCTCGCGCTTGAAATCCTCGGCACAAGGATTCTCGGCCCCCATTTCGGGGTGAGCCTCTTCCTCTGGTCCGCGCTCATCACTGTCACACTGGCGGCGCTCGCCGTCGGTTACCTGGTCGGGGGCAGCTCGGCCGACCGGTCGGCGTCGTACAGTCGGCTCTGCTCACTGTTGGGGATCGCCGGAACATGGATCATCGCCATCCCCTGGCTGCAGAAACCCGTGATCTTGTTGGTTTCATCGTGGGAGCTCCGCGCTGCGATCCTCGGATCGTCGACGATCCTCTTCTTTCTCCCGCTGATGGTCCTGGGCGCGGTGACACCGTACGCCATCCGCCTCACCCTGACCACTGTCGAGCAGGCTGGACGAACGTCGGGCAGGCTCTTCGCCCTCTCGACACTCGCGAGCGTCGCCTCGGCCCTCCTCACAGGATTTTATTTTATTCCCAACCTCGGCGTCTTCCTCCTCACCACGCTGCTGGGGACGCTGCTCCTGGTCACGGCCGTGGCGGGATTTGTCTCCGGACCGCGTACCGGAAAGATCGTGGTCCCGTCACTATTTTTCGGCCTCGCGGGCTTTGCGGCGCCGATCGTCTCCCCCATCGAGCGGGCGGACCCTTCCTCCGGACTCATCGCCATCAGGCAGAGCCCGTACGCAGAGCTCCGTGTCTTCGATAACCTCGATGGCCGCCACTTCCTCATCGACTGGGGCATCCATTCACGCATCGACACTGCGACGCGTGAATCGACGCTCCCCTACTCCGCAGTGATGGAGCTTCCGATGCGGTACTTCGACCGGGCCGGCAGGATGCTCCTGATCGGCCTCGGCGGCGGCTCAATGGTACACAGTTATACGAAGGCGGGATGGGAGGTGGACGCGGTCGAAATCGATCCGATGGTGATCGCCATGGCCCGGGACTACTTCAATCTCGACGAGGCGGGAGGCACGATCGTCGAGATGGACGGACGCCGATACCTCGCGACGACGACCAGGAAATATGATGTGGTGATTCTCGACGCGTATGGAAGCAGCTCCATCCCCTTCCACCTGGTCACGGCGGAGGCGTTCGGACACCTGAAATCAGTCCTGAATCCGGGGGGGGTCGTGGCTGTCAACGTGATCTCGCTCGGATGGCACGACCCGCTGGTCCTCGACATCGCGGCGACGCTCAGGGTGCCATTCGGCGAGGTCCTCGCGCTGCCGATGGCGGAGCCTCCCGACCGGATAGGGAACCTCATCCTCCTCAGCGGTGACCGCGATCTGGAGTCGATCCGTGAACCGGACCGTAACACGGGGTCCGACCCAGCGTGGAGGTTCGGACCGGGGTATGCCATCGTGCACGCCTGGGATAATAGGTTCGTTCCTGAGACGGCAGGCATCAGGGCGCTGACCGACGACCGGAACGCGATCGATGTCAGATCCGAGGAAACGATGCTCGCATCCCGCCGGGAGGTGCAGGAATATTTCAGCCGGTTCGACGTTCCGTGGTAGGGAAGCCGCGGCGGCTCCAGCGCGGACTCAGCGCAGCGGCCTGATCTCTCCCGTGATTTCCACCCTGACGCGATGGCCCTCGAGCGTGTCGGGAATGTCTCGCCTCAGACCCGGGCGATCGGCTTTCGCCATGATGACGATGCAGGCTTCCCCGTCTCCCATCACACCTTCGTAGACACCGACGACCGATTCGATCCCCATCAGTCGCGAGGCGTTGTCGTTCAGGACATCCGATAGTGGACGACGGGTACTCATTTCAGCTGCCGGGATCCGTTCGGGATTGTCTCCAGCGCAACCGGAGATGCCGGCCATCGCGACGACAAGGGCGAGGACCATCGCCATTGATTGGGGTGGCGGGCAGGTGGAAACAAAACCACCCGCCGGACGACTACCGGCGGGTGGCTGAAGTGTTCGGGTCCGTCTGAAGCTGATATTCTGGACGTCAGTTACCCACCATTGTCGCCCCGCCGCCGACCCAGGAGAGCACCGCTCCGATCGGGTTGGCGATCGCGGTCGTTGAACTTCCCGCATAGAGAAGGCCAACGGCCTTCGGGTTCGTCGTGACGTCCTGGACCATCAACGATCCGGAATCACCGCCCGCGAGGAAGCCGGAGCGACGGTTGCCGATCACGATCTGACCGGTGAAGGTCTTCGTGAACGCCGCCCCACCGGCGCATTCATTATCGTAGGCGATGCTGACGTTGGCATTCAGGCCCGTCACGCTGCTGCGCGTGAGCCCGGTCGTGCGTCCGCTCTTCTTGACGGCCTGCCCGATCGAAGCGGAGACCGTGGTGGCGGATATCGCGCCGATTTCAAGGATGGAGCTACTGACCCTTCCGGCGATGATCTGAGCTATGCCGACGTCCACGTTCGCAGAGGGCAGGGAGCCGCCGTTCGCTACGAGGTTCGCGACATCATTCGAGTTCGCGGCGTTGCAGCCAACGTCGATCATACCGGGCTGGATCACCGGATCCCCGGGCTGGGCCGTCCTGGAATTCCCGCCGTTGACGATGTCGGCGTACAGGACGTGGTAGTTGCTCAGGATGTACTGGGTCCCGCCCCGCTGGAT
>JANNFI010000023.1:0-2574 GCA_031379665.1 Ignavibacteria bacterium | reverse complement strand
TGGGATTCGATCCTCTCGATACTTCAGATGCCCAACGGCGTGCCGGTGGCGACGGTCGCGCTCAACTCCGCCCAGAACGCGGGCATCCTGGCCGCTGAGATCATCGGGACCAACGATAAAAAGGTCGCCACGAAACTGCTGGCATTCAAAAAATCCCTTCGATTGAAAGTGGAAAAAGCCGCCACCGCGCTCGAAAAGAGGAGCCTCAGGCCACCCCCTAAACGGAGGACTTGAACCCCCCGGGCGCAGCAATTCCACCGTTCGCGACGGAAATCCACCCTGGAGGGGCGCCCGGCCCTCCCCCACAGATTGATTCCCACCCGATTCTTTCACACATTCCCAGAGAGTTCCCGCACCACACACCCAGGAGGTACCTGACTTGGTCAGAACCGTCCGACTCTTCATACTGCTTTTCGTCCTGATTGCACTTCACTACTCTGCGGCGACGGCACAAAAAAAGTACCTCGTCTCGCCGGACCGGGAGGTGATTCCGCTGAAACCGGGTGACGACGTCCCCGCCGTCATCCGCGAGAGAAGCAACCGGAACCGCGTATCAGACCCTTCGTATTGCGGACCGTTCTCCAACCCAATTGAGCCCTTTCCGTTAAACGTAGCATTCAGCGTCCGGCATAAGGAGGTGCTCGGTCAATGGTACGTCACGCCCTGGGCCGGTACCATCGACACGATCTTCTGGACTACGTTGGATGTCGGAGACTGGCTCCTCGATTCCACGGTCTTCGTGCGCGTCCACCGATCCAACATCGGACCCGACTATGGACCGGGAATCCGGCCCGGACCGTTCAATCCCCCCTGCCAGCCGTGGGGATACTGGATCAACACGAACGATCCCGATATGGGGGTTGCGGCGTTTCCGGAGCTCGCGACGGACACTTCCTGGATTTCGACGTACCCCGGCGCCGGAATCTCGGCACCGCCGATCGGCGATAACATCTGGGGGACCGACGGCGGGTACCCTCTCAAACTTGCAGCCAATGGTTTCAACATTCTCCCGATGGACGACCTGGGACCACTCCAGGTCGGACTCGGCGAGAAATTTTTCATCTCCGTGGAGATGTCGTCACAAGGACACCCCGTCCCTGAAGAAGAAATACCGACCCGGTTTTTGGGTGCGGAATGGACCGTCACCACGGCCGATCCGGATTATCCGTCGAGGAACTGGAAGTTTTACGAGCACGACGGAGGACCATCGAATTGTAACGGTGCGGCCATACCCGACAGCCTGCCCCGGGGCTGGTACGCGAGGGGTTCGGCCTCCGGCGATTCGCTCGACGAGCTGGAGTATGACATCTGGTACTCTTTCACCGTCGACCCCAATTCACCGCCGACGATCTTCGGCCTCGAATACCTGGGGAACACCTTCAGCACGGGGGACCGCTCATTCCAGGCGGTCATCGAGGACTGCTTCGCCACCAACCCGTCAAATGCGGGCGTCGGTTCGACACGGTTGGTCTATGAAGTGGACGGCGAAGGACAAACGCCGGTGCCGATGCAATACCTCGGCGCGGACGTTTGGGAAGGCATCTTCCCGGGCCAGCCCGCGGGATCGAAGATCGTCGCGAGGGTGGAAGCGACCGACCTCGACGGCAATTCCAGCGTGGGCACGAGCTTTTCGTATGCGGTCGTGCCGTTCGGAAACGAGTGGTACGCCCTCGACACGGGGTACGTCTGCGCTCCGAACGACATCTCTTTGACCGGCATGCTCATCGATCCCGCCGCGTTCTTCCTCCCTCCGTCCGCCCCGCCGGGAGCCTCCGCAGGGAACGACGGCACCGCTGGACCGATCGAGCTGGGAGCAGACTTCTATCTCTTCGGCGACGCATTCCGGTATGCCTGGATCGGCGTCAACGGCGGCTTCGCGCTCACGAAGACCCCGACGGATACGCTGGACATCAATTCGAACGGCCGGTACCCTTCCTCGGTCGAGGACCAGTGGAATTTTCCTTACCCCCAATCACCTCTCCCCCACTCTGAGCAACCGTCCTTTTATATGCCTGGGATGTTCATCGCGCCGTTCTGGGCGGACCACATCCTGGCGCTTGATTCTGCGACGTTCGGACGGATCCTGTACGGCGGCGACGACAGCTGCCTGTTCATCGTGGAGTGGGATTCGATCGGGAACAATTCGTCGGGATATCCGGAGGTGGACGGGACGACGTTCCGCGCCGTCCTGAACCGGTGCACGGGAACAGTCGAATTCCAATACGCCGAGATCGGGATTTTCGACTTTGATCCGCCCTGGGGTTACCCAATCTATCAGGTCCTCACCGGAATGCAGTCTGATTCCAATTATCTTTCCGGTCCGGTACCCGGTTACGTCCTCCTGAGCAAGGACGGGTATCCGCCGGAAACCCGTCCGGCCGAGGGTCGATGCATCCGGATGGTCCCGACGGTCGGGTCCGTGACATCTGGGGACTGGAGCCTCGTCTCGTTATCGTCGGCACCGATCGACGGCGACTATTCGCTCTCCCACCTCTATCCCGATCTGACAGGGTCGATTTGGGGCTATGACAACGGATCGGTCCAGCTAGACACGCTCATCCCCGGCGTGGGCTT
>JANNFI010000004.1:0-75346 GCA_031379665.1 Ignavibacteria bacterium | reverse complement strand
GCCGCCCGGCTTCAGCAGCGTCGCGGCGTTGTCGAGTATCTCCCGCTGCAGCGCCGCCAGATTCACGATGTCCTCGGGCTGGCGCCGCCACTTGATGTCGGGTTTCTTCCGGAGGGTCCCCAGGCCGGAGCACGGCGCGTCGACCAGGATCCGGTCGGCCGGTTCCGTCGCGTACGTCCTGGCGTCGGCCACCCCAAAGGTGACGTCGGTAATCCCCAGTCTCTCGCACCCCTTCCTGATGAGGTCCAGCTTGTTGTCGTAGCGGTCGACCGCCACCACCTTCCCGCGGTTCGCGGTGAGTTCCGCGATGTAGGTGGTCTTTCCGCCGGGGGCCGCGCAGAGGTCCAGGATCGTCTCCCCCGGATGCGGGTCGAGGAGCAGGACCGGGAGCGCGGCGCTCTCGTCCTGGATCGAAAAGAGCCCGTCCTGAAAGATCTTCATCCTCGCGATCGGGCCGAGGCTCTTTACCTTCACGAAGTAATCGATCAGCGTCGATCCCTGATAGGCCACCTGATGCGCGTCAAGGATGGCCAGGAACTCGGGGGGCGTGATCTTCAGTTTGTTGACGCGGAGTGTGAGCCCCGGGATCTCGTTATTCGCCGTCAGGAACTTCACGAGGTCGTCAACCGGAAACCGCTCGGACCATCGCCGGACCATCCAGGTCGGATGGGAGTGGTACACCGAGATGTACTGCAGCGGATCGATTTCCGCGTTCGGATAGTGGATGCCGTCGAGTGTTCTCAGGATCGTGCGGAGCACGGCATTGACCATATTCCCCGTCTTCTCGCCCCTGATCCGCTTCACGAACTCGACGGCTTCGTTGACGGCCGCGTAGTGGGGTACCTGGGTCAGGAATAATATCTGATAGAGGCCGACGCGCATCGCATTCTTGATGTTGACGTCGGACTTGGTGAAATTCCCATGGGTGAAACCGTTCAGCACCCAGTCCAGACGTCCCTGCCAGCGCAGCACCCCGTGGACGATCTCGGCGAGCAGCCCCTTGTCGAGGTCTGAGAGGTCGGTCGACCTCAACTCCGCGTCGAGGAGCTTGTCCAGGTAGGCGTCCGTGCGCTCGACCCTGTTGAGGATCTTGATCGCGGTGCCCCGCGGCCCCGCGTAGAGGATGCCCGGCGCCGCGGCCCCGGTCGGCGTGGTCCCTTCCATTCAGCGGATTCCGGCGATTTCGCGATCGGCCGCCGTCCGGGCGAACAGCTCCCGGACCGTCCGCGCGTACTCCTCCGCAGGACGGACGTTTCGGCGCGCCATGACAACCTTCATCACCTCGAACCCCTTCTCCGGGTCGTAGCCGGTCAACGATCCGGCCCCGCCCCAACTGAACGAGGGAATCTCTTTCGGCGGTATCCCGGCCCCGAAGACGTTGCAGCAGACCCCGACCACCGTCCCGGTGTCGAACATCACGTTGATCCCGCTCTTGGAATGGTCTCCCATCGTGAGCCCGAGGAACTGCATTCCGGTATCGACCTTTTTTCCGCGCCGGACGATCGACACCGGGCCGTAGGTGTTCTTCAGGTCGCTCGTGTTGGTGTCAGCGCCGAGGTTCACCCAGCTCGCAAGGTAGGAGTGCCCGAGGAAGCCTTCGTGCTGTTTGTTCGAACAGGGGAGTAACACCGAGGCTTCGACTTCCCCGCCAACCTTGCAACGCTCGCCGATCGTGGTGCCGCCGTAGATCTTCGCCCCGACCTTGATCGTTGCACCGTTGCCGATCACCGCCGGCCCGAGGATGACGGCGTTCGGCATGATCGTGACGTCGGAGCCGATGACGACCGGGCCGTTCTCGGCGTCGATGACCACTCCCGGCTTTATGACTGACCGTTTACCGACAGAGATCCCCATCCCCTTCACGAAATGGGCGCCGGGATGGTTTTTCGGCTTCACCGGGCGAAGCTCCTTCTTCAGCAGATCGCGGTCCGAAGAAATCTCGGTCCCGTTCAGCCTGACGAGGTCCCAGAACCCGGAGAGGGCCCGGGCCTGGACTTCTTCCCTCACGATGCCTGAGAGGTGCGTAAAATCGGGGAGTCCACCGGCACGGGCGGGAAATGCGTCGGTCAGGTCCCCGGATCGCAGGTACGCGGCCACGACCGAATCGCCCGATGTGAGAATCCTCGCGCCACGTGGCTCCTTTTGAATCATCGCACGGAGCTCCGGGTCGGGGAAAAACCGGCCGTTGATGAGCCAGACCCCGTCAGGGAGATCGGGCCCCCCGGGCGCGAGGCGTTCCGGCCGTATCCGGAATTCGTGGAGCTCGTCACGGACGGCGGTCCGGAGCGGCTTCGCCCGTACGGCGCGCTCCCATTTCTGGCGGAGCGTGAGGATCCCGCAGGTCAGGTCGAAAATCGGCCGCAGATGGACCAGAGGTTGGAAATCGTGGACGTTATCTTCGAAGAGGCAATAGACCATTGTCGTGGGATGGAAAAAAAACGGAATCCCGGGTCAACGAGATTCCGTTTCAGGACTCAGGGAAAACGGCGGACCGTCCCACTGTTTCAGGTAGCGGCTTCCACTTCCTTCGGCTTTATCGAGTACTTCTTCTGGAATCTCTCCACCCTGCCGGCCGAGTCAACCAGCTTTTGCTTGCCGGTGAAGAACGGATGGCAGTTGGAACAAATTTCCACTTTCAAGTCACCGATCGTAGACCGGGTCTCGAAGATATTGCCGCAAATACAGGTAATGGTCGAACGTATGTACGTGGGGTGAATGCCTTTTTTCATCGATAATCTCCAAAAATCGGGTACTGGGATGAATAATATAAGAAGAAAAGCCACATTTCGCAATCTGCGTCAGAGTTCTACACGGCCAATGTAGTACCCCTCCTCGAACGCCTGTCGGAGCCGTTCCGCCTCCTGGCGGGCATTCACGACGGTCCCGTACCTCCCCAACCCCACCCTGTACCAGCCAGAGGTGTGCTGAACAAACGCGGGATATCCGGCCTTCTCCCACCGGCCCGCCAGCTCCTCGGCGTCGGCTGCCTGGTGGAAGGCGCTGATGAATATGGTGTACTCTCCCTCGACGCTCGTAAGACGTTCCCGCTGGTCGCCGGATGATGGTTTCGCTTCCCCCGCCATTGCGCCCGGGGGGGCGGGAGTTGGCTCCGGCGACGCTGATGCGGCCGGGTCGATCGGAACGGCGACCGCGTCCACCGGAACTGCAACCGTAGCATCCCGCTCACCGTCTCCAGGGATGATGCCAAATTGGAAGAGGAGGAAGAACGCCGAGACGAGCGCCACGACGAGGAACACCCAGAGGAGTATGTTCTTGAGGCTCCAGGCCTTTTCCGTCTCATGCGGAGGGATCGGCGTTGGAGGGCGTTCCGGTTTGCCCGGCGCCGGTATCGTATTGTCTTCGGAATCCTGGATGTTCAGCGGCATGTAGATCTCCCGGTGATTGCGATCAACGGTGTAATGTACGACAACGCCGACCGGATGTCAAGAATCGGGCGTGTTCAGTAGGGCTTCCTGATTCTTACGGTGTCGGGGAGTGCATCGGGTTCGGTTGACACGGAGTCCGGGACGGACAGAACCGAATCGACCGCCACGGTGTCTTCGGGCGCGAGCGAATCGACCGGCACCGCGCTGTTGGGGACGATGCTTTCGATCATCATTGGGCGGCCCGGCGCCGTCTTCCCCATCTTCATTCGTTCAAGCGCGGAGGGTTCACTCCGGGCGTCCGCCGGCGGGCGTGTGACCTCGTCCGATCGCCGGTCTTGAGCCTCCGGCAGGCTCTCGTCGTCCACGGGAGCCGGGAGGGCGCGGGAGGCATCCTTCGGCACGGCGCCCTCCGGCCTGGAATCGACGGGCGGCGGCGTCAGCGTATCGCCGGAGGGCACCCCGATTTCCTGCGTCGTATTAAATCGGGTGAAGTACATCACGGTGGTGAGCGCGCCCACCAGGAGGAGCGCGAGTCCGGGAACGGCGTACCGACGAAGGTTGAGGGAGTGAAACACCCCCCGCCTGGTTCCTCCAGCCAGCTTTCTCGCAAGGCGTTCTTCGAAATCCGCCGGAGCTTCCGCACGCGGCAGCATCGAGAAGAGTCTTCTGAGTCTATGGTCGCCGCCGTCAGTCTGTTTCATCGTGCTCCATGACAGGCCTGAGCGCTCGTTCCAGCAAGAGCCTCGCGCGGCTGAGCCGGGATTTCAGCGTCCCCATCCTGACCCCGAGAATCTCGCATATCTCTTCATAGCCCTTGTCTTCCAGGTAAAACAACACGACAGCCTCCCTGAACGCGGGGGGGAGCGCCTTCACGGCGGCCTCAATCTTTTCGACGGCCATCGACCGGCCGGCCGTCTGCTCCGGCGATTCCCCGGGATCCGCGACCACTTCCACCAACATCCTTCCTTCGCCATCCCTCCTGCTCCCCGACAGGCCCCACTTCCTCCTGCGGAGTTCGGTCCGGGCCAGGTTCGAGGCGATGGTGTAAATCCATGTCGAGAACTTCGCCACCGGCCTGTAGGTGTCGGCCTTGCCGTGCAGTCGGACGAAGGTGTCCTGCACCACGTCCAGCGCCCCTTCGTAATCGCCGAGCATCCGGCAGACGTAATTGAGGAGCGGGTTTTTGTACTTGCCCACCAGGAGCGTAAAGGCCTCCCCGGAGCCGGACACGAAAGCCGCGACGAGCTCCTCGTCGGTCATCCGGTTCGTGACGGTCGACCGTGGGATCATCGCCCAACCGTTATACACGCGCCAGGGACGGATTGTTCCCGGCCCGTAAACCGGCGTCCTCCCTCCCGGATCCGGTCCCCGCCCCGGGAGTGGCTCCCCCGCTCAGCCGTGACGATAGCCATCGGCGGTTTCGGGTACATTCCTGGTGATGGCGTGGACGAGGAGCGTCATGACCTGACGGGGGGTCCCGCCGGAGGATTTCAGGGCGAGGTCGGCCTCCCGGAGGGCGATGAAGCAGTCGTCCAGCCGTCCGGCGGAGAATTTCCGCCTGGCGGAAAGGTACTCCCGGACGAAGTAGGGCTTCACACCGAGCAGCGCGGCGGCCTCCTCCTGGCCCACGCCGGCACCCGGGAGGAGCCAGAGTTTTTCGAAATACTTCGTCAGCTGAGCGACGCACTTCGTCATGTTCTCGCCCGCGTCAATCATCCTGGCGAGCACGCCGAGTGCGGCGCGGGGGTTCAGCTCCCCGAACGCCCGCTGAAGGTCGAACACGGAATATTGCCGCGAGACACCTACGACCGCCGCCACGTCGCCGGCGGTGATCTCCTTCCGGTCGCCGACGTACGTATAGAGCTTTTCCAGCTCGTTCGATAGCTCCGAGAGCGAGCTCCCAACCGAGAGCCGGAGCAATTCGGCGGCTTCGGCCTCGATCGACTTGCCGACGCCGCGGACCTCGGCCTCTATCCATTCCCCGATCCGGTCGTCGTACGGAGTCTTGCATTCGACCAGGACCGCTTTCTCCTTCAGTGCCTGAAAGAGCTTCTGACGAAAATCGGGTTTGGGCGTGACGACGACGAGCACCGTCGTGGGGCTCGGGTTCCGCACGTATGCCTCGAGGGGCGCCGTGTCCCCGAGCTTTTCGGCATCCTTCAGGATCACGAGGCGCTTCGTTCCGAGCATCGGGTACGCAGCGGCGGCGAGTGCGATGTCCCTCGCTTCGGACTCCTCCCCCGGGAAGACCTGGCGGTTCATCCCCGAGGGATCGGCCGCCGCGGCGACCCGGCCGATCATCTCCGTCGCGCGGTCGATCAGCAACGGTTCGTTCCCGTGGATGAGGTAGACTGGCGCGGGCTCGCCCGCGTCGAGCGAGCGACGCAGCAGTGCGAAGGAATCCTCCGGCCGGCGGTATGGGGTCTGTTTCGTCATTGTATTAAAACGGAAAACCCGGCGGCGGGACGCACGCGGCGCCCTACCCCCGGATTTTCTGGGGTCTTCCGGAATCCGGGAGGACCGTGTTTATTTCTTCTTCTCTTCGGCGGCCTTCTTCGCCCCCTTGAGGGAAACGCTCTTCATCACCACGTCCTTCAGCGGTTTGTTGGCTCCCGGTTTGTTGCTCGAAGGCGTCGCCGGAGTCTTGCCGATCGCGTAAACGATGTCCATCCCGGCCACCACTTCGCCGAAGATCGTGTGCTTTCCGGTCAGCCAATCCGTCGGGACGGTCGTGATGAAGAACTGGCTGCCGTTGGATTTGCCGCCGCCCGAATTCGCCATGGCGAGAAGGCCGGGCCGGTCGAACTTGTGCTTGGGGCTGATCTCATCCTCGAATGGGGCCCCATAAATGCTCTCGCCGCCGGTCCCGTTCCCCTTCGGATCGCCCCCCTGGATCATGAACTTGTCCATGACGCGGTGGAAAATGAGTCCGTCGTAGTACCCCTTCTGCGCGAGCTGCACGAAGTTTTCGACGGTCTTCGGGGCGTCGGCGCGGAACAACGCGACTTCGATCGTGCCCATCGAAGTTTCGATCACGACGATCTCTTTCTGGTCCTTGCTCATGTCAGTCATCGGTTTCTCGGTTCCTTTTGGTTTGTCCTGGGCGTGAATGGTGTTCAGCGCGAACACGAGCGTGAACAGTGTGGTGATAATGACGAATTGGTGACGCATACTGGCTCCTGTGATGGTGATGTGGTGACGTGAATTGTAAAAGTTAAAAATAATCGAAATAAGTTCCTAACCCTCCGCCCGGGCCTCCGTGGCCGCGGCCGGCGGCTCCGGCTTCAGTACGTCGGACATATGCAGGCGGTCCCTGAAAAAATAGAACATCCCGATGGCCGTCACCCCGACGTATCCGATCGCGTGCGTGAGGGCCGCGTAGCTGCCGGCGAGCTCGTCGCTCACGCCATAGAGCTTCGTGAGCGTCTGGATCGTGAAATAGTGGTACGGCCCGGTCGCGCCCGGCGTCGGCATGATGTATCCGATGCTTGAGATCGCCTGGAGGACCACGGCGCTGCCGAGGTCGAGCCCGTAGCGCGCCGGAAGGTCGAAGGCGTAGAACGGCAGGTACATCATCACGATGTAGAGCCCCCAGATAGCGGCGCTCAGGAGGCCGATCACCAGGTACTGGCGGGGCTCCTTGAGAAAGAGGAAACCGTCGAGGAAGGAATGCGCAACGTGCTCGACGAGTTCAGCCCGTTTCGGCGTAAGCCGCCGGGTGATCTTCCCGAGGATCCGCACGACGAGGTCCCTCCGGATCATCAGGAATGAAAATATCGCGAGCATCGCGAGCGTGATCGCCGAGAGCCAGATGCCGGTACGCTCAAGCCACGGGAACGCCTGCGTCAGCGGGCTGGTGGTGAGGAGGGGGATGAAGGCGATGACGAGCAGGAACGAGAAAACGTCGAAGATCCGTTCGACGAAGACCGTGCCGAAGGCGGTGCTCCGGGAAATCCCCTCCAGCTTATTGATGGCGTACGGCCTGACGAGCTCCCCCGCCCTCGGGAGGATGTTGTTCATCATGTACCCAACCATCATCGCAGAAAAAAGGTTTCTGAAGCTGATCACGCTTTTAATCGGGCGGAGGAGATAACGCCACCGGAGGGCCCGCGCCGCGTGACTCAGGAGGAGGACCGGCAGCATCGACAGGGCCCATCCGTAGTGGGCCCGCGAGAGGACATCGATCAGGCCGCCGAAATCGGTGTCCTTGAACGCCAGGTAGAGGAAGAGCGCCGATAACCCGAGGCTGAGTACCGGGCGGAGGAGTCTTTTGGCAATTTCTGGCATGGCGGTGGGCCCCGGCGTGGCGTCAGCGGAGGTCGAGGACTTCGGAGCCGGGCGGGGTCGTGAACCGGAAGGTCGAATCATTCAGGCCCCGGTTGACGGCGATCCCGCTCAGGTCGTACGTGATTTCGTTCTCGCCGAGGTCGAGCAGCTGGAGCCTGAGGATGGTGAGGTCTCCCTCCTCGACCCAGATCTTGAACCAGCGCACCGATTTCCCCGGAGACGACGGCGTCAACTTGAGGACGGTGGTCTCCTCCTTCCCGATCAGTTCTTCCCCCAGGATCACCGGGGTATATTCGGTCGGGAGCTTCAGCAGGAGGCGTTCCGGCGTCAGGCTGTTCGGGTCGTCGCGGAAACTGTCGACGATCACCTGGGCGTTCGCCTTCGACCAGGACCAGACCGTCGCCCCGTCCGAGACGATGACCCGTTCGTCGGTGGTCATCCGGTACCGGTTGCCTTTCGCGAGCGAGAGACTGCCCCCCGAGGACTGTCGGGCCTTCGAAACGGCGAACACGGTCGCCTGCATAAAAGTAAGCGAGAGGTATTCGATCCGGTCGTATTTTTTCCTCAGTTTCGCCACGAGGTCGGTGGCGTCGTCCCCTGTGAGGGCGATGGTGGTGGAGACCAGTGTCCATCCGAGGAGCGCGAGGGTGAGGGCGGCGATGCGGCGCATGGTCACAAGTCCAGCGTCCTGAGGAGGGCGTCGAGCTGTTCCTCCGATTCCAGGAGCACTTCCCTGGCCTTGCTCCCGTCGTATGGCCCGACGATTCCCGAGGATTCGAGCTCGTCAACGAGCCGCGCCGCCCGCGAGTAGCCGACCTTCAGCCTGCGCTGGAGGAGCGAGACCGATCCCTGCTGGTGGCGGACGATGAGTCTCGCGGCCTCCTCGAAGAACTCGTCGCGCTCACCCGTTCGCCCCTTCATCCCCGATTTCTTCCGTTCGATGACCGAGGGGAGCATGTACGGCTGAGAGAAGCCGTTCTGCGCCGCGATATAATCAGTGAGCCGGTCGATCTCCTCGGTCGAGATGAAGGCGTTCTGGATTCGGGACGGCTTCGGGCTCCCCGCCGGCAGGTAAAGCATGTCGCCGCTCCCGAGGAGTTGATCGGCGCCGTTCATGTCGAGGATCGTGCGTGAATCGGTCTTCGACGAGACCTGGAACGCGATCCTGGCCGGGAAGTTCGCCTTGATCACGCCCGTGATCACGTCCACCGAAGGCCGCTGTGTGGCGAGTACGAGGTGGATGCCGACGGCTCGCGCGAGCTGGGCGAGCCTGGCGATCGGCTCCTCCACTTCCTTCGCCGCCGTGAGCATCAGGTCGGCCAATTCGTCGATGACGACCACCAGATACGGTATCTTCCGGTGAACGATCTTGTCGGTGTTCCGGAGTTTCCCGGCCTTGAGCTTTTCGTTGTAGTCCTGGATGCTCCGCACTCCGGCCGCGGCGAGGTGGTCGTAGCGTTTCTCCATCTCCAGTTCCACGCTCCGCAGGACGCTCACGGCGTCATCGGGTGAGGTGATGATCTCCTTCTGCAGGTCGGGCGAAACGGCCAGGTAGTGGTACTTGAGCTTCGCGTACTGCGTCAACTCGATCTTCTTCGGGTCGATGATCACGAATTTTACGTCCGACGGATGCATCCGGAAGAGGAGGCTGGCCATCAGTGTGTTGATGCCGACGCTCTTCCCCGATCCGGTGGCCCCGGCGATCAGCAGGTGCGGCATCTTCGAGAGGTCGTCCACCACGACGTCGCCGGCGATCCCCTTCCCCAGCGCGATCGGCAGGTACGCCTTGCTCTCGCGGAACTTGGAGGAATTGACGACCGAGCGTAGCGAAACCATCGAGGGGTTACGGTTGGGTATCTCGACGCCGACCGCGCTCTTCCCCGGGATCGGCGCCATGATCCTGATTCCCTTCGCGGCGAGCGCGAGGGCCAGATCGTCGGCCAGGCTGACGATACGGCTGATCTTCACCCCGGACGCCGGTACGAGCTCGTAGAGGGTGATGACCGGCCCCGGGGTGACGCTCACGCTCTCGATCTCGACGCCGAAGCGGGCCAGCTTCGCCTGCACGAGGCCCGCGTTGGCCTCGAGCTCCTCCTTGTCGACGGTATCGCTCTGCCTCGGCTGGTCGAGGAGGTCCACGGAGGGAAACACGTAGTCGATTTCCTCCGGTTCGGCCTCACCAGCGCGTGGGGTCCCTGGGGTCGCGGAGCCCCGGGTGGAGGAGGATATTGCCGGTGAATGCTCCGCTTCCTTCTCCGCGTCAGCGGGCCGGTTCTGAATGTCGATGCGAAGCGGAGTGCCGGGATGGTCCGCGGGGGCGAGCGTATCGCCCGTATCGCCCGGCTCGTCCCCCGGGTATTCCACCGGGAGGTCGTCGTCGCCCTGGGCGGTTTCTCCGTCGTCGGGGACCCTTTCCTCATCAGGAACCGGTTCCGGTTCCGCGGCGGGTCTGATGATCGTGCTGTTCCGGTACCCGCCATTGGTCGGCGTGATCCCGGTACCGATGGCCCCGGCGGAAGCGCGTCGAGCCGCCGCGCGGGCCTTCAACCACGCCAAAGTCCTGCGCCAGGTCGAGAGGAGCTGTTCGAGCGTCGCCGCCAGATCGACGTTGAGCAGGTAGACCGCGGCCGCCGCGATAGCGGCGACCAGGAAGATGAGGGCGCCGATGGAACCCAGGAGGCCGACCAGGATGTCGGCCGTGAACGCCCCGATGAGCCCGTACCACGCCTTTTCCACGCCGTCGACGGAGTACCGTAGCGCACCGATCGAGGCGGAGATGAGGAACGTGAAGAGGAGCGCGTAGTTCGTCGCCAACACCGGCTTTTCCTTCCCCCCGCCGGTAAGCAGGACGGCGCACCAGGTGACGATCAGGAGGGGGAGGACGATCGAAAAATAGCCGAAGGTCAGGTCGACGAAGAAATGCGCGATGAAGGCCCCGAACAATCCCAGGCTGTTCTCCAGCCCGGAGACGAGGGCCCTGACCCCGTCGTCGAACGGGAGGCGGAATCCGTCGAGGAGCGAAAGGTCGTCGAGGATGACCTCGTCGGCGACCGAGTGGAAGAGTATGCTCAGGAGGAAGAAGACGCCGGCGAGGATACCTGCGGAATAGGCGAGGATCTTGTTGCGTTCCCCCGAGGCGGCGGCTGTTTTCTTCCGCGACGGGGTCTTCGGGACATTTTTTACCGGTTCAGCCGGCTTCGCGGCCTCGTCCGGTTGTCTGACGGCTTTAGCCACCGGCGTGGAGCTTGAGAACGGTCCCCGCGAGCCTCGGAAGCACCGGGACCGAATCGATCGCGGCACAGATGTCCAGATCTTCCCCGAGCCCGATCGAGACGAGGTACCGCCCGTGTTCCGACTGTTTCAACATCTTGAGGAGTGCCTTCCCGTGGCTTTTGTCGAGGGTCATCGCCGCGACGGCGCTGTCGTTCAGGTCGAGTTTCCCGGGGAAGTGTTTGCTGAACTGGTTCAGGATCCGGCCGGCGCAAACGGCGTCTTCCATCGAGAAGGAATTCTCCTTCCCCGCGCAGAGGAGGAGGAAATCCGATTTGAGGCCGGCGAGGAAATCCACGATCCGCGAGAGGTTTACGAAGCCGCCCATCACGAGGTTTCTGGCGTGCTTGCCCTTCACCACCGCGCTCGTCCCGTTCGTGGTCAGAAAGATGATCGATTTCCCCTTCACCGCTGCCGGTGTGAACTCGCGGGGCGAGTTCCCAAGATGGAAACCCTCGATCATCCGGGCGTTCCTTTCGCCCGCGTTGAGCGTAACCTCGGAGGAGAGCCCCCCGGCGATCTTCATCGCACTCTCGATGTTGTTCACCGGGATGATCTGCTTGGCGCCGGCGTGAAGGGCCACCGCGATCGACGTGCCCGACCTGAGGACGTCCAGGACGACGATATTCCGGTCTTTCAGCTGGAGTTCGTCCAACCGGAGGGCGGAGAAATAGACGTCGGCCCTGATGGAGGTCGTTTCCATCATACGTTCGTCTTGACGAATGGAGGTTGGACGGTGGTGGCGGGCACCAACTTACCGCGGATCGTCACGGCCACGCGCGTGCCGGGGACGGACATCCGGGTCGGGAGATATCCCATCCCGATCCCGCGGTCGAGCGTTGGCGAGAGCGTACCGCTGGTCACCTCGCCGAGCTGGCCGCCCTCCGCGCTCAACGGATAGTGCTGACGCGGGACGGCCCGCGGTTCGTCAAGCGTGAAACCGGCCAGTTTCCTCGCGGGGCCGGCGTCCTTCACCTTCAGGAGTGCTTCGCGCCCGATAAAATCCCCCTTGCCGAGTTTCGTGATCCAACCGAGCCCGGCCTCGAGCGGGTTCGTCGTTTCGTCGATGTCGTTGCCGTAGAGGCAGTATCCCATCTCAAGGCGTAGCGTGTCGCGGGCCCCGAGGCCGACAGGCCGGAGCCCGTGTGATTTTCCCGCCGTCATGATGCCGTCCCAGACCGTCCGCGCGGACACCGCGGAGGCGTCGAAGTAGAGCTCATATCCCGCCTCGCCGGTGTACCCGGTTCTGGAGACGACGGCCTTCACCCCGAGGACGTTCGCCTCGGTCCAGGTGTAGTAGGCCATCGCGGAGAGGTCCCGCCCCGTGACCGAAGCCAGGATGTCGTGGGAGCGGGGTCCCTGGAGGGCGAGCAGCGATGTGTCGTCGCTCCTGTCCCGGACCTCTGCGGACATTCCCCGGGCCGCTTCGCGAATCCAATCCAGGTCCTTGGACAGGTTCGAGGCGTTCACGACGAGCATGTAGGAATCGCCCTTGTGGTAGACGAGCAGGTCATCAATGATCCCGCCGCCGGGCCTGCACATCGCGGAATAATGGACCTTTCCCCTGTCGAGTCGTGAGACGTCATTGGTCGTCACCTTCTGCACCAGCGCGCCGGCGTCCGGTCCGGTGACTTCGAACTCACCCATATGCGAGACGTCGAAGAGCCCCGCGTGGCTGCGCACGGCCCGATGTTCCTCAATGATCCCGGAGTACGAGACCGGCATCAGGTAGCCCGCGAAATCCACGACCTTCGCCCCCAGCTCACGGTGGATGGCGAGAAAGGCGGTTTCTTTCATCGGCTAGAGGGCCGCCTTTTTCCAGTCAGCGAGGAAACGTTCGAGCCCGATGTCGGTCAGCGGGTGCTTCAGGAGTCCGGTGAGGACCTTGTATGGCATCGTGGCGAGGTGTGCCCCCATCGTGGCGGATTCGACCACGTGCATCGGGTGGCGGATGCTGGCCACCAGCACCTGCGTGTCGTACTGGTAGTTCCAGTAGATCGTCAGGATCTGCTGGATCAGGTCCATCCCGTTGGTGCTGATGTCGTCGAGCCGCCCCACGAACGGGCTGATGATGTAGGCTCCGGCCTTGGCCGCCAGGAGCGCCTGGTTCGGGGAGAAGCAGAGCGTCACGTTGGTGCGGATCCCCTCCGCCTTGAACGTCTTGACCGCGCGGAGCCCGTCCTCGGTGAGGGGAACCTTCACGACGATGTTGTCGTGGATCTTCGCGAGCTCACGGCCCTCCTTCAGCATCCCTGCGACCTCGGTCGAGATGACCTCGGCGCTGATGTCGCCCTGGACGATGGCGCAGATCTCTTTCAGAAGGTCCCGGAATTCCACCCCCTCCTTCGCGACGAGACTGGGATTGGTGGTGACGCCGTCGAGGATGCCCATCGACGCTGCGCCTTTGATTTCATCGAGGTTTGCGGAATCAATGAAAATCTTCATTGGCGTGTCGGTTTATCCTTTGAATTCCTGAGTGATGTCCTTGTCCTGCTTCGGCGAATAGAATTTGAATTCTGATGCAGGGCATTTCGGGTCGGGATCGGTCGAGAGCAGAATCCTGTACTTGACCATCATCTTCCTTAGCCGGTTGAAGCTCCCCTCGCGCAGGTAGTCCGCAAGCGTCGGGTGGACGGTGATCTGCAGCCTGAACTCGCCTGTTTCCGCCTTGAACCGCTTCACGCCCCGTTCGATCGAATTGACGACGCTCGAGCGGGTGGCCACGAGCCCTCCCCCGCCGCACACCGGGCACGCCTCGCTGAAGTTGTGGAGGACGCTCTGGCGTATCCGCTGGCGCGTGACCTGCACGAGCCCGATCTCCGTCATCGGCAGGACGGTGACCTTCGCGCGGTCTTTCCGGAACTCCTTCCGGAGTTCATCGAAGACCTTCCTCCGGTTCCGCTCGTCATCCAGGTCGATGAAGTCCGCAACGATGATGCCCCCGAGGTCCCGGAGACGGAGTTGGCGGCAGAGTTCCCGAGCGGCTTCGAGGTTGGTCCGAAGCGAATTGAGCTCCTGCTCCCGCTTGGCGGCGTACCGGCCACTGTTGACGTCGACCACGACCATCGCTTCGGTCTGTTCGATAATCAGGTAGCCGCCGCTCTTCATCCAGACTTTGGGGCTCAGGCAGACGGCGATCTCCTTCTCGATCCCGTAGGCGTCGAAGATCGGCTCCCGTTCATTGTAGAACTCGACCTTTTCGACCAGCGCCGGCGAGCTCGTCTCGAGATACGATCGAATATCCTTGTGGAGTTTCTTGGAATCGACCACGACCCTCTCGACCGAATCGGTGAAGTGGTCCCGGATGACGCTCGACGTGGTGGCCATGTCCTTGTAGAGCACCGCGGGCGCCTGAGTGTTTTTCAGCGTCTGCTGGATGTCCTTCCACGTCGACAGGAGCGACTCGAGGTCCTGCCGGAGGGTCGCTTCCTCCTGGTCGTGGGCGACGGTGCGGACGATGACGCCGAAACCGGGGGGAAGGATTCCGCGAAGAATGTGACGCAGTCGACGCTTCTCCTTGAAGTTGTTCATCTTCTTGGAGATGCCGATTTTGCCGTCGAAGGGAAGGAGGACGAGGAACCTCCCGGGGAGTGAGATCTCGGAGGTGACCCTCACACCCTTTTTGGCGACCGGCTCCTTGGTCACCTGGACGATGATGTCCTGACCCTTCGCGATGTCCGGGATGGGGAACTGGCTGCGCCCGCTGTCCCGGCCTCGCCCGTTATCCCGGCCGCGCCCGCTGTCCCGGCCGCGCTCGTTGTCCCGCCCTCGTCCGTTGTCCCGGCCCCGCTCGTTGTCCGGGCTGCCCCGCCGGTTTTGGTCGCGATATGGCGGCGGCTGTGCCGTCCTGGCCGGCTGGGCCTGGGTGGCGGAGCCGGGTTGCGGCCCGTCATCGCCCTCATCGGGTCCGTCGTCGGTATCGACATCGGAATCCTCGTCGAGGAGGGATGAATATTCGTTCAGGGTGTCTCCGATGTCGGAGAAATGGAGGAAGGCGTCCTGCTTCAGTCCAAGGTCCACGAACGCGGCACGGATGCCGGGCATGACCTTGGCGACTTTCCCGAGGTAGATGTCCCCTACGAGCCTTTCTTTTTCAGGGGTTTCGACATAGAGCTCAGCGAGCCCTCTGTCTTCGGTGATCGCAATCCTTATTTCGTTTGCGGTGGCATTGATGATGATTTCTTTTCTCATAGGTCGCTCTTCGTTCGCTGTGGCTCCCCGGGAGTCCTTCCCTGTCGTCAGGGAATGGAGATGCCGTGAGAGCCGCCGTCGTGATGCAACGTTGCCCGCGTGTCGAGGTCGGGGCAAGGAACCGGAACGAAGCAGGGATTTCACCCGCGAGGGGGGAAACAATCTTCAGAAAGAGATAACCCAGCATCGTTGACCAGGGACCTGTTGCCGGCGCAGCTAACATTAGTGTGATGTAATGTGGGTGATTTTAGAGGATTACTTAAAACAAGTCACCGAAATGTAAGTATTTTTTCGGTTTCTCGCAACGGAATCTCTGTCCATCCGGAATCTCTTCGCGGATGGTTGAATATGCCTGAAAATGGGGTTAGTACGGCGAATCAGGCGGGATAAATATTGAAGGCCAAGCTACCCCGTGTCACACGAACGTGACATCCTACCGTTGCTTCCTTCCGGACCTGGCGGGGTTCGGAGGCAGTTCATTGCACGGGACTTGGCCTTCGGTCCAGTATACGGAGACCACTCCAGAAAATCAACAACGGGGACGCAGCACCCTCCCGGACGCCTGTCGGCCGATGCCCGACCGGTCAGCTTGAACTGAGCCGCCGGATGGCGCTGAAGAGGTCTTCGGTGTCGAACGGCTTGGTGAGGTAGTCGCTCGCCCCGAGTCGGACCGACTCCATCGCGATCGTGAGGTCGTCGACGGCCGTCAGCATGATGACGCGGGACTTGATGTCGCTGTCGCGGATGTGCCTGAGGACGTCGATCCCACCCACCTTCGGCATCCTGATGTCCAGGAGGATGACGTCGAACGCCGACGCCCCGAGCTTGGCGATCGCCACATCGCCGTCGTCGGCGATGTCCACATCATACCCCTCCTGCTCGAGCTGGCTCTGCAGGAGCGTCCGGATCGCGTGTTCGTCGTCGACGCAGAGTATGCGTACTTTTGAGGTCTTGGTCACTCCTGCCCTTTCGCTTGTGCCTGGAATCAGTGATGGTGGATGTGCGTCGGGAATGTGTGCGCCGTCTTCTCCCACTCAAGGTCTTTCTTCCTGATCATCGCCCTGAAGAAGTGGAGGAGCGCCCTCCCCGTCGCGGTAAAATTAATGACGTTCGAGATCGGGAGCCGGAAAACGCTCAGGATGCCGGGCCAGAGGCCGTATACCCGGCGTACCGACACGAAACGGTGGAAAATCCGCCAGAGCATGATCAGGCTGTCGATGACGACGAGGTTCCAGAGCATCGTCCCCTTCACCACGATCGGGGGGAGCTGCTGGTACGCCGCAAAACCGAACCGGATCGCCTCGTAGATCATCAGGTAGAGTACGACGATGTAGGCGAAGAAATTGATGGTGTTCGACAGGATGGCCTTGCGGTCGCGATAGAGAATGAACCGGAACCTTCCATCCCCCTTCCAGCCGATCGTCTTCCATGCCTGGAGGCAGATCCCCATGATCCAGCGGCTCTTCTGGCGGATCGACGCCTTCATCGTGTGGGGGAAATATCCCCGCGTACCGCAGTCGATGCCGAACGGTTTGTAGGCGAAGAGAAGGTTGGCCTTCCCGAGGGCGAGCCGCAGCGCAAGGTCGTAATCTTCGGTGAGCGACTTCGCACGGAAGATATTTCTGGCGTACGATGTGCCGATGAACTCGATGATCCACCGGTTGAACGCCGTCCCCACCCCCGCCGATGGGACGAATCCGCTGAAATACTGCCGGACGAGGACGTCCTTGGTGTGGTGCTCCGCGAACTCGTCCGAATAGGTCCAGTGGACCAGGTGGGCGTGGCTGGTGTGCAGGGGGTAGACCGGCATCTGCACCATATCATACTCGGGGATGAAGACGTTGTCGATCTTGAGCGAGAGCGGGTGGATCACGTCTTCGGCGTCGTGCATCACGATGATGTCGTACCGGATCCCGGTCTTGTTCTCCCAGCGGAGCATCCCGGCGTGGATCTGGTTCAGGTTGTCCGCCTTCGTCGTCGGGCCGGGCCGGTCCGAGATGACTGCGTGGACGTTGGGGACCCGCTTGCTGACCGCCTCGACGCGGAGGATCGTCTCGGGATCGTTCGGATACACCCCGACGAACACGTCGTAATTTTTGTACTGGATCGTGCCGACCGCGTGGGTCAGCATCTGCTCAATGACGTCGGACTCGTGCCAGGCGGGGATGAATATCGCCGTCGGTTTTTCGGGGACCTGGTGAAGCCGTTCCGGGCTCTCGTCTTGGTACTTGTTGAATTTCTTCCGCGCGAAGAGATGGTGGAACCAGTAGTAGACGTCGATGAAGATGTCGTCGAGGCCGCTCAGGAAGAGAAACATCGCGACGAGGAGTGTCGCGAGGTAGAGCTCGTCGTACGAGGACCTGAAGAATCCGATCAGCCATTCGATCATGGTCAGAATTCCCGGTCCAGTACGACGATGAACCGGACGGCGTTGTACTGCGCCGGATAGTAAAGCGCCCTGGTCTGACTCATCACTTCGGTGTAGTCGGCGTAGAAACCGCGCCGGTATTCGACCATCAGGAAGAGGCCCCACTCGGGATCGGGCGTGAACCGGAGCCCGGGGCCGATCTCGAAGAGGTTGTTGTAGAATTCGCCGTCGGTGTCGAACACCGCATCACCGCGGAGGTAGACGTCCAGGAACATCCGTGAGACCTCTCCGGCCCTCAGGCCCAGCCTGCCCTGGAGATAGGTGATCATATTCTCGTACCGGGAATAATATCCCGAGGATCCGAAGCAGTCCGCCATCAGTGTCAGGGGCGCCTGGAGGTCGTCGTGCACCCTGAACTCGGGATAGATACCCGTGCCACCCGTCGCGACGAGCCTGAAATCATTGCGTGTGGTGCTCATACCGCTTCGTTCGATCAGGTCGATGCCAATGCCCTCCTGAGCGTCGATCCAGAAAAAGCGGGATGGCCGGTACCGCAACCCGACCCCGAGGATGAGGACATTGTCAGAGATGATCGTGGGCGCAGGGCCTGCACCGGTCGACCGCGTGTCGGCCGTCAACCAACCGATGCCATAGAGGCTCAGGACGCGGTCCGGCATGAGGTCGTACCCTTGTTGGAAGAACGACTGGATGAACCATCCCTCCCACCGGGTGTCGTAGAGTCCGGCGCCATAGAACCGGCTCCACCACCGCGATTGGGCCATATCGGTCTCACCCTCCTGCAGGGGTGATAGATCACTCAACGTGGGTGCAGTGTGACGCGAAAGCGAGCCAAGCCCCGGCGATGTCGCAGGGTCAGGTTCACCTGAGCTGACCACCCCCGTGCAGAGAAGGAATAGCGGGAGAACGAGGCGCAGGTACCGGGAATGCGGTCTTTCGGCGATGGGCATGTATGGTGGTTGAGTGGGGCCGACTGTTAAGGTTTTCAAAATATACAAAATATGAACTGTAAACAAATGATGCCGATCACGCCGGGAACGTCGAAATCTGTCGCCGGAGGGTAAATTTTGGGTGACGGAGCCCCGGGTGGAGGACCCCATCCGGCTATTGTCTCGCGCCCCCGGATTTCATATATAACCCGACCGCCCCCATCCATCGAAAACCTCAGACTCGTAGGTGTATCGTGCATATTTTCAGAATCATCGGAATCCTCAGCGCCTTCCTGGCTCCAACGATGGTCCTCCTGCCAGCCATTATCGTGGCGCAAACCGCCCCCCACCCGTTTAATGAACGATTTGACTCCTCGTCGCCTCCCCAACTGCCAGCCGGTTGGAGCGCGTCGTCGGCCCGCGATCCGGACGGGGATTTCTCGATCTCGACGTCCGGGGCCTATTCTCCCCCTTGCTGCGTCCTCGGCACAAATGCCACCGTTGTACAGACGCTAACCTCAGCGCCGCTCGACCTCTCGGACTGGCGGGAATGCGTCCTTGATTGGAAGGAACGGAGATCGGCCACGCACGACGCATCGGTCGTGCTCCTCGCCTCCACCGACGGTGGGACATCTTTCGTCCCCATCGAGGGCGGAGCCCTGCAGCCCCCGCGCGTCACATCGTATGTCGATCGTCGGATCACCCTCCCCGAATGGTTGGCGGGCCGGCCTGAGGTCCGCCTTCGCTGGACCGTCGCGGGCGACGGGAGCGGGGCGACGGGAACCATCCGTCTGGACGACATCTCAGTGTCGGGCCGGCCCGGCCGGGACATCGCGCTAGGGCCCCTGCTGACCTCTCCCGCCCATCCGCTTCCCGGGGATGAAATAGTCTGCGGCGGGGTTATCGTGAACTCGGGGTTCGCTGAGGTCGCAGGCGTGCAACTGGCCTGGGGGCTCGACATCGACGGCGACGGCGCTCCCGATCAGAGTGGACCGCAGGGATCGATCGACGCCGGACGGGTCCCGCCGGGAGACTCGGTGGCGTATGAATTCACGTTCATACGTCCGGGATCCGGATCGCTCACGGTGTTCGCATTCGTCACGTCCGGTCCTGATATGATCTCTGCGAACGACACGGCAAGCGTCCGCCTCGGTGCCGTGGCAGCGCCCCTGAGCATCGTGGTCAACGAGATCATGTATGATCCACTCGCGGGGAAGGCCGAATACGTGGAGCTCTTCAATCGTTCGGGAGAGACAATCGACCTGGGCGCCTGGCGCCTTACCGACGACGAGGACGATTCGACAGGCGGCAGACTCGGGACCGCAGCAATACTCCTCGAACCGGGCGGATATCTTCTGTGCTCACCCGACACCGCAATGGCGACCCATTACCCGGAGATTCCGGACGCTGTCCGCGTGATCGGAGGTTTGCGCGCCTTCTCGCTCAATAATGACGGCGACCACCTCATCCTCTCGGACGAGGCTGGCGGAACGATCGATCGCCTCGACTACGTCCCGGAATGGCATACACCCGCGCTCGACGAAACCCGGGGACGTTCCCTCGAACGGATCGAATCGGGGTCGGGCGGCAGCGGTCCGTGGAATTGGGGAACATCGGCGGGAGGATCAGGTGGAACGCCGGGATTTCGAAATACTCTCGCCGCAGACCGTGTCCCGACGGACGACAGGCTGCGCTGCGATCCGAACCCCTTCTCCCCCGACGGCGATGGGTTCGAAGACGTTACCGTCATCGGGTACCGACTCGGAGACGGCCCGGTGATCGCGAGGATCAGGATCTACGACAGGGAGGGTCGGCCGGTCAGGACGTTGGCCGAGGGTGTCTACGCCACGGGGACCGGCTCGTTCGCCTGGAACGGGTACGATGACGCGGGCCGGAGGGCGCCGATCGGTGTGTACGTCGTCCTGCTCGATGCGGTGGATGGGTCAGGGGTCGAAGCAATGAGCCTCAAGGGAGTGGTGGTCGTTGCGGGGCGGTTGTGATCACGTCCGAACGCCGTGATTCAGGCCTTCGGCTCCGACGGGGGTTTCGTCGACGGCTTTGCTTTCTCTTTCTCCTTCCCTTTCCCTTTCTCTTTATCCTTCTTCGGTTCCGCTGCCGCAGCGGGGTCTGCCGGTCCCTCACCAGCCGGCTTCTCATCCTTCGACGGATTTGCCGCGGAACTCCCCGGTTTCTTGTAATCCGTCAGGTAGAATCCGCTCCCCTTGAAGACAAGGCCCGAGCCCGAGATGACGCGGACGAGTTTCTTCTTCCCGCAGGAAGGGCACCGGGTGAGGGAATCATCCGCCATGCTCTGGAACTCCTCGAACCCGTGGTCGCAGGCCTTGCACTTGTATTGATAGGTGGGCATCCCTTCGTCTCCTCTCGTTCAGCCGTTCAATAATTTCTTCAGCGTCGACTCCATCCGGTCGGCGGCCTCGGTGATGTCGCTCATCGAACAGGCATATGAGAGCCTGAGGTGGTTCACCCCGCCGAACGCCGAACCGGGCACGACGGCAACTTTCGCCTCTTCCATCAGGCAGGCCGCGAGGTCCATATCGGAGCTGACGGAACCGTCCTTGTACCTCGCTCCCACGTAAGCGCTGACGTCGGGGAAAAGGTAGAACGCCCCGTCCGGGGGTTCGATCCGCACGCCCGGAAGCTCGCGGAGGCGCTTCGTGAAATAATCCCGCCGGCGCTTGAATTCGCCGAGCATCTTCTTCACGTCGTCGCCGGGACCGGTGAGCGCCGCGAGGGCGGCCCGCTGGGCGATCGAGTTGGCGTTCGAGGTGGCCTGGCTCTGGACCTTCGCCGCCGCCTGGATGACGTCCTTCGGCCCTCCCATGTACCCGATTCGCCATCCGGTCATCGCGTACGCCTTCGACACCCCGTTCACGGTAACGACCAGGTCGCGGACGGCGTCGATCGCGCCGATGCTCTCGTGCCGAGCGCCGTCGTAGACGATTTTTTCATAGATCTCATCGGAAATGACGTAGATTCCCGACGATGCGACAACCTCGGCGAGGCCCTCGAGCTCCCGGCGTGAGTAGACTGCGCCGGTGGGATTCGAAGGGGAGTTCACGATCAGGACCTTGGAGCGCGCCGTGATCGCCGCGCGGAGAGCGGCGGGCGTGAGCTTGTAGCCGGTCTCGCGGGTGGTCTGCACAACGACCGGCGTGGCGTCAGCGATCTTCACCATCTCCGGGTAACTCACCCAGTACGGCGCCGGAACGATCACCTCGTCGCCGGGATTGCAGATGGCCAGCAGCGCGTTGAAGATGGAATGCTTCGCCCCACTCGAAACCAGGAGCTGCGAAACGTTGAATCGCAGGCCGTTGTCGTTCTCGAATTTTTCACGGATCGCCCCCAGCAGCTCCGGGATCCCGGCGTTTGCGGTGTAATGGGTGAAGTTGTCGCGGATGGCTGCGATCGCCGCCTCCTTGACGTGGTCGGGGGTGGGAAAATCCGGTTCGCCGGCGGTCATACTGACGACGTTGATCCCCCGGGCCTTCATCTCGTTCGCCATCCGTGTGAGGGCGAGGGTCTGCGACTCTTCGACCGCAGCGATTTTCCTCGAGAGGATCATCGGCGCTTTCTGAGCGCAGCGAGGTTTTTCGCCGTGAGCATCCGGCGGACGTGCGGGGGAACGAACTGGCGGATATTTCCGCCGAGCCGCGCGATCTCCCGGACGATGCTGGAGTTCAGGTAGGTGTAGCGCTCGTGGGGCATCAGGAAGACGGTGGTGATTTCGTGGGCAAGCTTCCTGTTCGTGAGCGCCATCTGGAACTCGTACTCGAAATCGGACACGGCGCGCAGCCCGCGAACGATCGATGTCGCCTTTGCTTTCCTCGCGTACCTGACGAGGAGCCCGTCGAACATGTCTACGCGAACGTTTTTCAGCCCGCGGACGGACTGCCGCACCATCGCGACCCGCTCCTCGCCGGTGAAGAGGGGCTGTTTCTGGGCGTTGTTCGCCACCAGGACGATCACGCGGTCGAAGATCTCCGCCGCGCGTTCAATCACATCGAGGTGGCCGAGGGTCACCGGGTCGAATGTGCCCGGGTAGAGGGCTGTTCTCATCTGACGCTTTTCTCTGTTGGTTGCTGATCTACTGGTTGATGGAAAAACGAAACCTCCGTGCTTCCGAATACCCGGGAGAAACATTGAGCCGTGATCGGTTCCACGGCGAAGGCCGTTCCCTTGCGGTGCTCGACGATCAGGTAACCCCCCGGCGCCAGATGACCTGCGGCGATGATCAACCCGGGGAGGTCGGCGATCCGACCGAATTCATAGGGCGGGTCGGCGAAGATCAGATTGAATATACCGTTCCTCCGTGAAACAAACCCGAGGGCGTCGGCCTGGAAAATCTCGCAGGCGTCCTCGCAACCGAGGACCGTGGCGTTCTGCCGGATGACATTCACCGTCGCGCGGTCATCATCGACAAAGGTGACGTTGGCCGCCCCCCTGCTGATGGCCTCGAAGCCGAGGCTCCCCGTTCCCGCGAAGAGGTCGAGGACGTCGATGGCGTTCAGGTCGAGGCGATTCTGGAGGATGTTGAAGATGGCTCCGCGTACCTTGTCGGTGGCCGGCCTGACCCCTTTACCGACCGGACCGGGCAGGATCCGGCCACGGTACTTCCCCGCAATGATCCTCATTGCCGGCGAAGGGCGCAGCCGATCACCGAGGCGAACCGGTATTCGAGGCCCGCGAACTCGTTTTTTGCGGCGTACCGTTTCTTGACCCGGAGTTTCCTCACGGGGTTGAGCATTTCCACCGGCATCCCCAGCTTGGTGCGGGCCGCCATCACGAACGCGTGCGTGGCCCCCGCCCCGCCGATGTAGACTTCGTCCGCTTTCCCGGCGACCGCGCCACCCCGGATGAACGCGATGAGCGAATCCTGGTTCTCCGGATGCGTGCAAAAATGCCGTTCGAGTTTCCCCTTGTTCAGGATCCCCGCATCCACGCGATCATCCTCGAGGACGGCGATCACGACCCGCTTCATCTGCGTCTCGGGGTAATTCATCCCGAGGGCATACGTCGCGCCGAAGAAATTGGTCTCGATGACCTGGAGCTCGAGTTTTTTCTCGTGGACGAGCGCCTGGATGTTCTGGACGAAGGAGCGGTTCGCCGCCACCACGAGGAGCCCGGTGGCCTTTCCGCCCGCCTCCGGGATCAGCACGTGGACGTCCTTGATGAAATCGGAACCGACGTACCCTGCGATGTAATGGGAGAGTTCCCAGTCGATCAGCTCGTCGCGCTCTGCCCGCGTGAGGGACTGCTCCGCGGGAAAGGAATGGTAGAACACCGAGGCGTTGTCGATGCCCACGGAGACCGCGGACACCTTGCGCAGCAGACTGATCCGGGGTTGGAAGACGTCCCGAAGGAACCATGCGCCCTCGCGGTCGCCCACCTTCTCTTCGGAGAGATGGCAAAGCACGGGCCCCCCCTTTTTGAGCTGGAGGACGGCAGTCCGGAGGACATCACCCGAGTAGCTCATTCCCGCCACATACCTGCCGAACATCGTCAATTCTCCACGAAACAGTGAGGGGTGATATGCTCCAGTTTTTTCTTCCCGATGCCCTTGACCTTCAGGAGGTCCGCGACCGCCGCGAAGGCGCCGTGCTCCTCGCGGTAGAGGAGGATCCGTTCCGCGATGACCTCGCCGACGCCCGGCAGGGCCATCAGTTCGCGCTTCGACGCGTGGTTGAGATCGACCCGGAGCGGTTTCGCAGGAACACCGGACACCGCCGGCGATCGCGCGACGCCTGTCGGATTGATGGAGTCTGCCGGGCGGATCCCGGTTGTGGGAACCGTCCGGTTGGCGCTCCGCGCCGAAAAATCCGCGTCACTCGTCGCGTAATCGAATCGGGGCGCCTCCTCACCAACCCCGCGGAAGAGCCGGATGCCGAGGCCGAGGATGAGCGCACCGACGAGCGTCAGGACGACGATCCGCTCAGTGGGGGTAAAATTCAGTCTCTCAATGAAATTCTTCAGCCGCGCCTTCATTCGTGACCGGTCGCGTGGTGGGTCCGGACCCCGCGGGGATGATCCCCAGACCGCTATGAAAAAAGATTCTTAATCGCGGAGAAAAAACTTTTCTCCGAATGCGCCGACTTATCGCCCGGCTTCGGGGAAAAATTCTCTCCTTTCGCGAGTTCCTGGATCCTCGATTTTTCCTCGCGGGTGAGCTTTGTCGGCACCCAGACGTTGACCCGCACGAGCTGGTCCCCCGCGCTCCTCCCGTTCAGCGACGGTATGCCTTTCTCCCGCATCCGGAGGATGCGCCCCGATTGGGTCCCGGGATCAATTTTTAGCCTCGCCTTGCCGGTGAGCGTCGGGATTTCGATCTCACCGCCGAGCGCTGCATCCGAGAACGCCACCAGAAGGTCGAGCATCACGTCCTCCGCGTGACGGGTGAACACCGGGTGTGGTTCTTCCTCGATGATCACCAGGAGGTCGCCCGCAGGCCCTCCCCTCGGTCCAACGTTGCCTTGCCCGCGCAAGGGGATGTAGTTGCCCTCCGCGACGCCGGCCGGGACGGCAACCTTGATCGTGCTCTCCCCCTGGACGCGGCCTTCGCCGGCGCACGCCAGGCAATGGTCTTTTACGATTTTCCCTTCCCCGTTGCACGCGGCGCAGGTCGCGATGCTGACGAACTGGCCGAAGACCGACCGGGAGACGTGCCGCACCTCCCCGCTGCCGTTGCACGCGGCGCAGACCGTTTTTGACGTCCCCTGTTTCGCGCCGCTCCCCGTGCAGACGTCGCACGGTTTCCACCGCTTGATTTTGATCTTCTTCTCGACGCCGGAGGCAATCTCTTCGAGCGTGAGTTTGAGCCGGATCTTCAGGTCCGAGCCCGCGGCTCCCTGTCCGGTGCGTTGCCGCTGGCGCCCCCCCCGTCCGCCGCCGAACACGTCATCAAAGATCCCCCCGCCGCTCCCGAAGATGTCGCCGAAGCTTGAGAAAATGTCATTGATGTCGGAGTACCCGTGGTAATCAGCGCCCGCGCGCATCCCGGAGTGGCCGTACTGGTCGTAGCGCCGCCGCTTGTCGGGGTCCGCGAGGACCTCGTATGCTTCGGCTGCCTCCTTGAACTTTTCCTCGGCTTCCTTGTTGTCCGGGTTCCTGTCGGGATGGTACTTGAGGGCCGCCTTCCTGTACGCCTTCTTCAGGTCGTCAGGATTCGCGTCGCGGGCAATCTCAAGGATCTCGTAATAATCACGTTTCGACATAGGTTCCCTTATTGATCCACCGCATCACTCTTCGCGGAGACGACCACCCTCGCGTGCCTGACCACCTTGTCATTCAGTTGGTATCCCCTGTCGATTTCTTCCACCACGGAATGTTGTGGCATGTCGTACCGCGGGACCTGGAGGAGCGCGTCGTGAAGCCCGGGATAGAACGGATTGCCGGCCGACTCGAACGGTTTCAGACCGACCTGCTCGAGCGTTTTCCTGAGTTTCCCAAAAATGAGTTCCACGCCGCTGATGAAGGAGGCCTCCCTCCTCTGGACCTCCGGCGCCGCGGCAGGGGCGGTGTCGGCGGCCCCGGGATTTCCGGCGACGAGGGCCTTGAACGACCGTTCGAGGTCGTCGACCACCGGAAGGATTTTCAGGAGCAGGTCCTCGTTGGCGTACCTGATGACCGAAACCGTCTCGGCCTCGGTGCGTTTTTTATAGTTGTCGAACTCGGCCGCCTTCCGCAGGAGTTGGTCCTTGAGCTGTGCGACGGACTGCTCCAGCTCATCGGCTTTTTTCCGAAGTTCTGTGAGTTCAGGCGTTCCCGTCGTCTCTTCGAACGGAGCCCCGCCCGGCGTCGCCGGATCGCTTTCCTGCTCCGTTTGTCCGTTATCCTCGTCGGCCATCGTCAAATGCCACTCATCAGCTTGTCCGAAAAATCGTTCATATCATTAAATATTATGAATTTTCATCACCTTTGTCAAGGAGGCCGATTCCTCCCGTCCACCGGCGCCGGCGGCGAGTCGATGATCCGGCCATTTTTGGATTCCTGTCCGCACTTTCGTAACTTGGTTTCTCGATTCCGGTCCTCCTCCCCCCGTAACTGTTCGCATCCCTCCGCGGGAGGATGACCATACCCTTGGGGCTGTAGCTCAGCTGGGAGAGCGCCTCGTTCGCAACGAGGAGGCCGTCGGTTCGATCCCGATCAGCTCCACACTCCGTGCCGGCGACGTCTCACTCCGGCAGTCAACCGAACCGGCGGTCCGGCGGGCCGGTACGAACGTGCGTCCGGCTCTGCTCACTATCGCCACCTTCATCGTCCTCATCACCCGCGGGTGTACCATGTCCGACCCCTCGAACGAGCGTCCACCGGCCACCATCGACGCCGTCGTCGCCGAAAAACTGAAAGCGGGCGAGAGCCCGAACCGCCTCATCCACGAAAAAAGCCCCTACCTCCTTCAACACGCATTTAATCCTGTGGACTGGTTCCCCTGGGGGCCCGAGGCGTTCGCGAAGGCGAAGCGCGAGAACAAGGTCATTTTTCTCTCGGTCGGGTATTCCACCTGTTACTGGTGCCACGTGATGGAACGCCAGGTCTTTGAGGATACGGCCATCGCGAAGCTTATGAACGAGCTCGTGGTCTGCGTGAAGGTGGACCGGGAAGAGCGCCCCGACGTGGATCGCATCTATATGTCTGCGGTACAGGCGATGACCGGATCGGGGGGCTGGCCGATGTCGGTGTTCCTGACTCCCGACCTCGAACCGTTCTATGGCGCGACGTACATTCCGCCGGTTCCTGCGCACGGTCGTCCCGGGTTTCCCGGTCTGCTCCGACAGATCGCCGATCACTGGGCCAAAGACCCGGCCCGGATCGTGGAGTCGGGCGCGCGAATGATCGAGTACCTGAAAACCGCGGAAGGTCAAACCGGAGACAGCACTCCGGCGCCAGCGATGGCCGCCGGGGCGTTCTCGACGATTAGCGCGTCATACGATACGATGTACGGCGGGTTCGGTCCCGGTCCGAAATTCCCGCGGCCGGCGCTGATCGAATTCCTCCTGGCATACCACCGCAGACGCGAGGCCCCGGCCGCCCGGGGGATGGCGCTGCACACCCTCCGGGCGATGGCCGCCGGGGGGATGTACGATCACATCGGAGGCGGATTCCACCGATATTCGGTCGATGGCGAGTGGCGCGTGCCCCACTTCGAGAAGATGCTCTACGATCAGGCCCAGCTCGCCTCGGTCTACATCGCAGCGTTCCAGCTCACCGCGGAGCCGTTCTTTGGGGACGTGGCTCGTGACGTGCTTGACTACGTACTGGCGGAGATGCGCGACGACAGCGGGGGTTTCTATTCCGCCGAAGACGCCGAGAGTTTCATCCCCGGCGGCGGCAGCGAGAAAGAAGAAGGCGCATTCTACGTCTGGACGCTGGGTGAGATTCTTGACGCCCTCGGTGAGGAACGGGGCCGGGTGTTCGCCCACCGGTACGGTGCGGCCGATTCGGGCAATGCACTGCACGACCCGATGAAGGTTTTCACTGGTCAGAACATTCTCTACGCCGCGCAAACGATCGGGGAGACCGCAAATGCCCTCGGGATCCCTGCGGATCGGGTCGCCCGAATGCTCGAGGAGTCACGAACGATCCTGATGGAGCTCCGGTCGCGCCGGCCGCGCCCCCATCTTGACGATAAGATCATCTCCGGATGGAACGGTCTGATGATCTCCGCCTTCGCGAAAGGCTACCAGGTGTTCGGGGATCCCTCGTACCTCGAAGCGGCGTCGAGCGCCGCGGCGTTCATCGCCGACGCGATGATCGATCGATCAACCGGAACCTTGTTCCGCCGTTACCGCGTGGGTGAGGCGAGGTTCGAAGGCGGGCTGCAGGATTACGCCTTCGTGGTTCAGGGGCTGATCGATCTCTACGAATCGAATTTCGACGAATCGGTCCTCAAGCGTGCGGTCGCGCTCACCGACGTGCAGATGCGACTCTTCCGCGACCCGGAAGACGGCGGCTGTTACGACACGCCCCCGGGTGATTCGACGCTGCTCGTCCGGCTGAGAGAGGAGTATGACGGTGCGGAACCATCGGGAAATTCGGTAACGGCGATGAACCTCTACCGGCTGGCGCGGCTGACGGATGACGCGAAGTGGCGGGGCTACGCGGACGGGATCGTCCGTTCGGTTTCATCGAGGATCGGGCGCAGGCCCGACAGCGCGCCTTACCTCCTGGCCGCCTCCTTCTGGTCCGAGGCCGACCCGATGGAGATCGTGGTGTCCGGGGATCCCGGGGACGGCACGACCATGGCCTTACTCTCGGAAATCCGGGGACGGTATCTGCCGTTCAAGGTGGTCATTCTTCGCGGTGAGAACATCGCCAGCGACTTCACCCTTCCGGCATTCGTCAGGTCGCTCCATTTTCAGTCGGGAAACCCACTCGTCTATGTCTGCCGGAACTTCACTTGCCGGCTCCCGACCGGCGATTCAGCCTTCCTCGGATCACTCCTCGACGAGGAGATATCCCCGTCATCCTCCACTCATCCGGCGCAATGAACCCCTGAGGGTTCATCGACTGCCGACACGTAACGGTGAGAGGACCTGGCGGCCGGCGTCCGATCCTAGTACCTCGGCATCGAACGATCGATCCGCTCGGCCCACGCCACGATGCCGCCGGAGAGGTTCCGGAGTTTCCTGAAGCCCATCTGTTTGAGCAGTTCGATCGCCTGCGCGCTGCGGATCCCCGTCTTGCAATGGACGACGATCTCTTCCGACGGATCGAGTTCGTGGACGCGGTTCGGGAGTTCGTTCTGCGGGATCAGCAGACCGCCCAGGTTGCAGATCGCATACTCTTGCGGTTCCCGGACGTCGAGCAGGACGAGTCGATCCCCGCGGTCGAGCCGCGTTTTCAATTCCTCGACGCTGATTTCATCCTTGCGTGCCGCCGCATTGTCCGCCCCGGGGGCCACCCCACAAAAATCCTCATAATCGATGAGGGTTCGGATCGTGGGGTTCACCCCGCAGAGCGGACATTCCGGATTTTTCCGGATCGTGAGTTCCCGGAATTTCATAGCGAGGCCGTCGAAGAGGAGAAGCCTCCCGATGAGCGATTCTTTCTGGACAGTGATGAGGTTGATCGCGGAGAACGCCTGGAGCGTTCCGATGATCCCCGGCAACACCCCGAGTACTCCGCCCTCGGCGCAGCTCGGCACCAGTCCGGGCGGCGGCGGCACCGGATAGAGGCACCGGTAGCAGGGTCCCCCCGCCTTCGGATGAAAAACGCTCGCCTGTCCCTCGAACCGGAAGACGCTGCCGTACACGTTCGGCTTCCCGAGCAGGACGCAGGTGTCGTTCAGGAGATACCGCGTCGGGAAATTGTCAGTACCATCGAGGACGACGTCGAACCCGGAGAGGATTTCGAGTGCATTGCCGGAATGGAGTCGCGTTTGGAACGTCTGCACCTCGACGTGGGGGTTGATCCCGGCGATGGTCTCGCGAGCGGAATCGGTCTTCGGCCTGCCGATGTCGGCAGTGGTATGAAGCAACTGACGCTGTAAATTCGAGAGATCGACGACGTCGGAGTCCGCGATACCGATCGTTCCCACGCCCGCCGCCGCCAGATACATCGCCGCGGGTGACCCGAGGCCCCCCGCCCCGACGACAAGCACCGAGGCCCCCTTCAGGGCTGCCTGTCCCGCCGCCCCGATCTCCGGGATCAACAGATGCCGGCTGTAGCGCTCGACCTCTTCGTTTGACAGTCGCAGCGTTTTATCCACCCGCGATCGCTCCGATCACGAGGAACGGTTCGCGGCCTGAGGCGATCGCTTCGGGTAACTCATTGTCGGGAGAGGCGAGCGAAACGTCTTCGCCGCAGACGAAATACCTAAGGAACGGCCGTCGTTCCAGCGTATCGTGCTGGCGGATCGTTCCTTTGAGCATCGGGTAGGCGCGCTCCAGCGCATCGAGCACCGCCCGTTGGGTGACCGGCCCCCCGACGTCGAGCGTGACCTCCGCCCCGCACCCGGAGAGCGTCCTCAGGTGATACGGGAGCGTCACCCGGATCACGAAATCACACTGCTCACGGAATCACACAGCTCACGGAACCACCTGCACCTCGACCGAGAGGACCGCCGGCAGGTCGCGCACGATCGGCGCCCACGTGTCGCCCGAGTCGGCGGAGCCGTACACCTGCCCGCCGGTCGTGCCGAAGTAGACGCCGCACTCGTCAAGGGTGTCGACGGCCATCGCGTCACGCAGGACGTTGACATAGCAGTCGCTCTGGGGCAGGCCTTTCGTGAGCGCCTCCCACTCGCTGCCTCCGCCGCGATTGCGGTAGACGCGGAGTTTCCCGTCGGGCGGGTAGTGTTCCGAGTCGCTCTTGATCGGCACCACGTACACAGTCTCCGGCTCGTGGGCGTGCACGTCGATGACGAACCCGAAGTCGGTGGGCAGGTTGCCGCTGATTTCGTGCCACGATTCCCCTGCGTTGTCGGTCCGCAGGACGTCCCAGTGCTTCTGCATGAAGAGGACATCGGGCCGGGAGGGATGCATCGCGATCCGGTGGACGCAGTGACCCACCTCGGCGTTCGGGTCGGGAATGTATTGAGACTTCAGGCCTCGATTGATTGGCCGCCACGTCGCCCCGGCGTCGTCGCTCCGGAACGCGCCCGCCGCCGAGATGGCGACATACATCCGTCCCGGGTTCTTGTAATCCAGGAGTATGGTGTGCAGGCCCATTCCTCCGGCGCCCGGCATCCACTGCGATCCAGTGCCGTGGCCGCGCATCCCGGCGAGTTCGTGCCACGATCGGCCCCCGTCGGTCGTCCGGAAGAGCGCCGCGTCCTCGACGCCGGCGTAGACGGTGTCCGGGTCGGTGAGCGACGGCTCCAGGTGCCAGACCCGCTTGAACTCCCACGGGTGCTGTGTGCCGTCGTACCATTGGTGGGTGGTCAGGGGTTTACCGGATTTCGCGGATGTGTCGTAGACGAACTTGTTGCTCTCCCCCATTGGCATCCCGTCGGGGGTGATCGTCGGTTCGCCAGGTGTGATGCCGGGCTGCTCCCACGTCTTTCCCCCGTCATTCGATCGCTGGATGATCTGCCCGAACCAGCCGCTCGTCTGCGAGGCGTAGATCCGGTCTGGATCGGCGGGCGAGCCCTTCAGGTGGTACATCTCCCAACCCCCAAAGTGGGGGCCGTCGACCTTCCATTGTTTTCTCCGGGCATCGGAGGTGAGGATGAACGCGCCCTTGCGCGTACCGACGAGAACCCGAACTGTGCTCATCATGATCTTTCCTTGTGTGAATCAAAGATTATAAATAATTACCGCGAAATCAAGCGCGTCGGTCCCGGTCCGGGGGCCCCGACAACGAAGAAGGCGACCCCTGGGGGGCCGCCTTCTGAATTGACCGTCACGGAGAGGTAACGGGCTTACGTCCCCTCGCTGTACGCCTCGTTGTACGCTTTCTGCTCGGGCGTGAGCTTGTCGAGCTTGAGCCCCATCGTGGCGAGCTTGACCCCGGCGATCTCCTGGTCCTGTTCGACCGGGATGTCGTGGACAGTGTTCTCGAGGCGCACTCCCTTCCTGTCGAACTGGGCGAGCCGAAGCTGTGACATGAACTGGTTCGCAAACGACATATCCATCACCTCGGAGGGGTGACCCTCCGCCGCGGCGAGGTTCACGAGCCTGCCCTGCGCCAGGATGTAGATCCGCCGGCCGTCGCGAAGGGTGTACTCCTCGTTGTTGGCCCTGATCGTCCTGACCGACTTCTTCACTTTCGCGAGATCATTCAAATTAATCTCACAATCGTAATGGCCGGTGTTGCAGATGATCGCGCCCTCCTTCATCGAGAGGAAATGACGTTTCACGATGATGTCCTTCACGCCGGTCGCGGTCACAAAGACGTCGCCGACCTTCGCGGCCTCGTCCATCTTCATCACCCTCATTCCGTCGAGCGTGGCTTTCAGGGCGGCAGTGGCCTTCACTTCGGTCACGATGACGTTTGCGCCGAGCCCCTTCGCGCGGCTGGCGACACCCCTGCCGCAGTGCCCGTAGCCGGCCACGACGAAGTTCTTTCCGGCCAGCAGGATGCTGGTGGCCCTCAGGATCCCGTCGAGCGTCGACTGGCCCGTGCCGTAGACGTTGTCGAAGTCCCACTTGGTCTCCGCGTCGTTCACTGCAATCACCGGGTATTTCAACGCGCCATCGGCGGCCATGGAGCGAAGTCGGTGGACGCCTGTCGTGGTCTCTTCGGTCCCTCCGATGACGTACTTCTCGGAGAATTCCGGGTGGTTTTTGTGGATCGTGAAAATCAGGTCCGCGCCGTCGTCGAGGGTCAGGTTCGGCTTCATCCTGAGCGTCTCCTCGATGCACCAGTAAAAGTCCTTCACGGACATTCCGTGCCACGCGAAGATGGAAACGCCGTCTGCGGCGAGCGCCGCGGCGACCGGATCCTGCGTCGAGAGAGGGTTGCAGCCGCTCCAGGAGACCTGCGCACCCGCGTCGACGAGCGTCCTCACGAGGACCGCCGTCTCCTTCGTGACGTGCAGGCACCCGGCGATGCGGTACCCTTTCAACGGTTTGATTTTCCGGTACTTCTCACGAAGCGCCTGGAGGACCGGCATCCTCGATTCGGCCCAGGAGATCAGCTGTCTCCCCTCGTTCGCGAGTGAGAGATCTGCGACCTTATAGTGACCCTTCTTGTAGTTCATGCTTTCAATGATTGTGTGATGATGGTTGTTGTTAAATGCCGGTTAGCGGTGGTTGAACGCCTTCCTGAGGATACCCTTCAGGTCGAGTTTCTCCCACGTGAAGTCTTTGTCGTTCCTCCCGAAATGTCCATAGGAGGCTGTCTTCCGGTAGATGGGCCGCCGAAGGTCGAGCCGCCTGATGATGCCGCGGGGCGTCATGTCGACGGGGCCGCCCTTCTTGGTGAGGCGGTGGAGTTCTTTTTCGATCTCCTGGTCCGAGACCGCGCCGGTGCCGAACGTCTGGACGTGGATCGAGACCGGGTCCTCGACCCCGATCGCGTAGGCGATCTGGATGAGGCACTCCGAGGCGATCCCCGCGGCGACGATGTTCTTGGCGAGGTGGCGCGTAGCGTACGCTGCGCTCCGGTCGACCTTCGTCGGGTCCTTCCCGGAAAATGCCCCTCCGCCGTGCGGCGCGCGGCCGCCGTAGGTGTCGACGATGATCTTGCGCCCCGTCAGGCCGCTGTCGCCGTGGGGCCCGCCGGTCTCGAAACGCCCGGTGGGGTTGACGAAGTATTGCGTCTTCGCGTCGAGCATCTCTGCGGGGAGTATCTTTTTTGCGACGTTACGGATGATGTCTTCCCTGATCCTCTTCTGGTTGGCGCCCGGGGCGTGTTGCGTCGACACGACCACGGTCCTGATGCGCACCGGGCGTTTCCCGTCGTATTCGACCGTGACCTGCGATTTCGCGTCGGGCCTGAGGTAGGGCATCAGCCGCGGCTCCTTCTTCCGGATGTCCGCGAGCCGCTTCATGAGCTTGTGCGCGTACATGATCGGCATCGGCATCAACTCGGGGGTTTCCGTGCAGGCGTACCCGAACATCATCCCCTGGTCTCCGGCCCCACCGGTGTCGACACCCATCTTGATGTCGGGCGACTGGGCGTGGATCGCCGAGAGGACCGAGCAGGAATCCGCGTCGAACCCGACGCCCGCTTCCGTGTAGCCGATGTCGCGCACGACCTTTCGCACGATGTTCGGGACCTCGATGTACGCCTTCGTCGTGATCTCCCCGCCCACGAGGACCAGACCGGTGGTGGCGAACGTTTCACAGGCGACACGCGACATCGGATCCTCGGAGAGGATCGCGTCGAGTACCGCGTCGGAAATCTGGTCGCAGACTTTGTCGGGATGCCCTTCGGACACCGACTCCGAGGTGAAGAGGTATTTCATGGGGGCCTTTCTATGAATGAAAGTCGATTTCGGAGGAGTCTCCGATGTTGATTCGCTTGAAGGAACCGGTCACCGACGCATTGCTCCCGACGATGGAATTCTCGAGCAGGGCCTGTTGGACCCTCGCCTCCTCGCCGACGATCGAGTTACGGATTATCGAGTCCGTCACCGTGACTCCGTCCGCGATGGTGGCGTACGGCCCGATTACGGAATCTGTGACCTTCGCGTTCGGCGCGATGAAGACCGGCGGTATGATCACCACTCCGGGGTGCTGGTAGGTCGCGCCATTGCCGTCGAGGAGATGTCGGTTGGTCGAGAGCAACGTCTCGGGCTTCCCGCAGTCGTACCAGCCCTCCACCGGAAAGGTCGTGATCCGCTCCCCACCGGCGCGCATCGTCTCGAGCGCGTCGGTCAGCTGGTACTCCCCCTTTGTCTTGATCTCCTTGTTCATGATCGTGTCGATGGCCTCGAGAAGTTTCGCCGGATTGGCGATCCAGTAGAGGCCGACAATCGCGTAGTGGCTCGTAGGGTGTTCGGGCTTCTCGACGAGCCTGGTTACAAGGCCGTCGGTGATTTCGGCGATGCCGAACCTGCGCGGGTCCTCGACGTGCTTGACGCCAATCGCCGTGTCCCTTCCGGCGATGACCGGCTTCAGGTCGACATCGAAGATCGTGTCGCCGAGGATGATCAGGATCGGTTCGGTGGATATCGTGTGCCTCGCGATGTGGATCGCGTGGGCGAGACCCTTGCGCTCCTCCTGTTCGACGAAATCGACCTTAAGGTCGAAATTCGACCGAACGTAATCGCAGACCTGGTCGCCCAGGTAGCCGATAATCAAGGTGGCTTCGGTGAAGCCGTCCCTGATGATCTTGTCCAGTATGTGCCCGAGTATCGGTTTCCCCGCAACGTTCAGGAGGACCTTCGGCAGCGTGAAAGTGTGTGGTCGCAACCGGCTTCCGAAACCGGCGACGGGTATGATCGCGCGCATCGTTAAAAAGACGAAAATGTCAGCAAATATAAGACAATTCCACGTCTCAAACAAGGATTTCGGTGAGAGCGGGGATCGTGTGGGGATCGTGAGTACGATTGCAGGGGACGGCCCGCAACGGCCTCCTGCCCCCGCCAGGAGTCAGACCGTCTGAGGGGGTGTGGCCCAGGGCCGACTGACGACGTTATGCCGGGTCAGCTTCCAATTTTTCCATTTCGAGCCGAAAAGCCTCACGTGCAGACCGACGAACAGGACCCTCGCCCCGATTTTTTTCTTGAAGCGGACCGCGGAATGGTTGAAGTAGTCGGTATAACTGTACAGCACGTCCCTGTCGTCGGCGAGGAGAAGATCGTAAATTTTCGACCTCAGGAAGGCCGCCACGTCGCGGCCCCGGTAGGCGTAGAGCGTCTCGGTTCGGTAGAGGTAGGCCTCGTGGTGTTCGAGCCTCCTGCGAAGGGGTGTAAAATTGATCTCGTGCGTGTCGCACCACGATGCGGCGACGATCCTCCCATGGTGCCGGAGGGCGAAACATCGACGACCGAGTCTGAACTCGTGGAGGATGGAGTCCCGGGAATCCGAGTTCGGGTCGAGTCCGGCGATTCCTTCGACCTGCCCGGGACCGACCTCCGAAAAGTGGTACCCATCGAAGCGGGCGCCCCGGGAGAGATCAAGGTGGAGATGAAGATTCTCCTGGTAAAAAAAGTATGGTTGAATCAGCACCCCAATCGACTCCAACAACTGGAGCATCTTATGAAGCACCAACCCGTTCGCGATGTATTTCCCGTATCGTTGAAGGTCCCCCATATTCCTTTCGACTGTACTGAGGTTACCGGGCTGTGTTCCCGATTTACCCGAAATATAGGAAGAGATCAGGAAGAAAAAAACTGCGAGTGAAATTCGCTGTTTTGGGGGATAATTCGCAGGTTTTTGGTCGGTGGGGAACTACCTGTGGCGATGGATGCCCCCAGAGAGATGGTGTGCCCCCAACCGGATTCGAACCGGTGTCGCAAGCTTGAAAAGCTCGTGTCCTAGGCCTCTAGACGATGGGGGCCTGCGAAACAACCGGGAAAGACCCTCGATCGGACGCAGCCGGTGGATCGGTGTTTTACTCGTGAAAGGTGAAACTGCGTCGCCGGGGATGGGGGTGTTTTCTCATCATCGGGGTACGCCGGGGGTGTCCAGCGGGATTTGAACCCGCGACCTCCAGGGCCACAACCTGGCGTTCTAACCAGCTGAACTATGGACACCAGGAAATTGAAGCTGAAAAGATACCAAAAATCCACGGGATAATCAAGGGTTCGCTGTCGCTCCCCGGGCTGGCAGTACTCCGCCTGCGACCGGACGACAGTGGATATCCGATAGGGGGTCGAATTTCCGGATATTTTCCGTACATTACGGTACGTTCCTTCTCGATTACTCCGGGCCACCGGATCGTACGAAGGGTAATCTCGTTATGGCAAACAAGGACGATACCGTCCACCAGTCTCCCACGCGACCGGACCCGACCGGGCCGCTCCACGATCGGGTAAGGACGATCGGTCATTCGAGCCGGAGTCCCCACATTCTGCTCTCCCTCGTGTTGTTGCTTCCGGTTCTGGTCGATCTGTCCATTGCCCAGGGTGGATGGATGTTGAAGTCCACGAGCAACCAGAACTCGCCGATCCACGCGGTCGCGATCGCCGGTCCCCACACCGCATTCTCCGTGGGGATCCGAGGAAACGTCTTACGGTCGACGAACAAAGGTGCGAGTTGGTCACCGCTCTGGACCGGCAACAACACGCCGCTCCGCGCGGTATGCTTTCCCGAAACCGGGGTCGGGACCGCCGCGGGCGATTACGGGGTCGTCTTGAGGACGACCGATGCCGGGCGGAGTTGGGAACGCCAGACGAACGGTTCCTTTACCTCGAACGTCCACTTCACGGGGGTGGGTTTCAGCGATCGGGATCACGGCATAGCCGTCGGCAGGGGCGGCGACCTCTACCGTACCATCGACGGCGGATCGATGTGGTCGGCGATTCCGCTCCCGGGCATCGCCTCATTCCTGAACGCGGTCTCATTCAGGGACGCCAGCGCGATGGCGGTCGGCGACGGCGGTCGGATCGTCTACTCACCGGACGGGGGGGAAAGCTGGATCTCGCGGGCCGCAGGTGGCGGAGAGAACCTTTATTCGGTCTGGGTCGTCGACAGCGCACGCGCCTTCGTCGCGGGCACCGGAACGATTCGCCGCACGACCGACGGTGGGCTCACCTGGACGACGGTTCCCGAAGCCGGCAGCCTGAGCTGGCGGACGATCTACTTCATCGATTCGTCCCGGGGTTTCGCCGCATCGAGCGAGGGGTGGATCCTTAGCACGAACGATGGCGGAATGACCTGGGAATCGAGACTTTCCTACATCGTGCCGATCACCGACGCCGGCTTCTTCGATTCGACAGCGGGGATCGTGACCACGATGGCCGGCTTCCCCGCCTACACGAACGACGGCGGCGAGACGTGGCAGACCTCGGTAGTCCTTGACGGGATCTCTTTTCATGGGGTTTCGGCGATCGGCCCGGCCTCCGCGCTGGTCGTGGGTGATGAAGGGACGATTATCCGGACGGACGACGCAGCGCAGACCTGGACCACGCTGAAGGCAGGGACGGCGGTCGACCTGTTCGCCATCGATTGTCTCGATTCGTCGACGTGCGCCGTCGTCGGTGATTTTGGTCTCTTCCTCCGGTCGACCGATTCCGGGACGACGTGGACCCTTGAGACGACCGGCTACCCACAGGCGCTCCGTTCCGTTGACTTCACATCCCCCTCTACCGGTATCGCAGTCGGGGATGACGGCAGGATCCTCCGTACGACGGATGGGGGGACGACCTGGCTTCCACGACCGGGCGGTGCCGGCTTCGACCTGTATTCGGTCGCCTTCCAGAACCCCTCACTCGGCATCATCGCGGGAGACTCCGTTGCCCTGCGGACGGTCGATGGCGGGCTCTCCTGGCAGAACGTCACGCTCTCCCCCTCCTTCCGTTACCGGGCGGCGTCATTCCCATCGCAAACTCTCGGAATCGTCGGCGGTTTTTTCGGTCCGGAACCCGCGGGAAACCATAACGCGGTCATCCATAGCACGACGAATGGCGGGGCCACGTGGAGATATTCATCGGGCATCCTCTCGTTCGGAGAGATCCACGATATCTCCGCCCCGGACACGGCTCACATATTCGCGACGGGACGGGGTGGTGACATCTACCGGTCGACCAACACCGGATTGCATTGGATGAGTCAGACGACCCAGGGGAGCTCCACCCTCCTCGACATCTCGATGTACGATTCAACCCACGGCTTCGCCGTCGGCAAATCGGAAACCATCCAGTACACCACCGACGGCGGTCTGTTCATCTCACCTCCGTATCCATACTCTCCCAACTACGGCACGATACTTCAGCTCCCCCAAGCCATCGTACTATCGTGGGGTTTTTATTCGTCAGGGGTTCTTTCCTGCAGGCTCCAGATCTCGACCGAGCAGACGTTTCAATCGGGCATCGTCCTCGACACGACGATGCCCGGGGCTCCGACGGCGCTCACCGTTCCCGGCCCTGCGTACGGGAGGCAATATTTCTGGAGATTGAGCAACTGGACGACCGCCGGCGGTGGCCAATGGTCCTCTGTCTCGAAGTTCTCCACCATGCCGTACGTCACGCATGATGTCGAGGGAGTGCAAAAGCCACGATCCGACAACACTCTCGGCGTCTACCTGACGCTGGCCGACTCAAACCAGAATTCGAACCCCGGGTACTACTGGACCCAATCCACGCCCCTCAACCCCGCGGACACGATCCGGCTGAAGGCTGTCTGCGCGGTTCCGCCGGGTGAATTTCAGGTCGGCGGTGTGTCCCGGATGGTCGTATACGATGCCGACACCGCCCTCGACTCCTGGCGGGGCATCATCGTGGACATCGTGGCTCCGGCCGGGCCGGGATTTTCCGGCATCCAGCCCGGCGACAGCGTCACGCTCGTGGGGACAGTCGCGGAAACGCCCTCTCCGTCGGTGAACAGCCTGACCGTTTTTCGCGCTACGGGCGCGGTGGTTTCTGGCGCCGGAGTTGTCCTGTCACCGATCTCCGTCGCCGTCTCCGATTTTTATCTCGACGAGTACCCCTCGGGGATGGTCAGATACAGCCGCGGTGAGCAGTACGAGGGGATGCTCGTGGAATTATCCGATCTCCTGGTCGCTTCGGAACACGACACCGCGTCGGGGTCGCAGACGCTCACCGACGGCGCGGGGAATTCCTTCACGATGACAGACGATTCGCGGTGGTTCACCGTCAGGGGCCACCGTGACCCCGCCTCGCTCTACAGCCCACCCGCCCCCGGCGCATTCATCAGGTTCCTCCGGGGCTTGATCACTATCCTCCCCGGGACCGGAAGCAACCGGGGCTACTGCATCGCTCCCGTCTACCCCGAAGACATCGTTTTCGGCACGCCACACGGAGGGCTCATCGAGGGCAAGATTTTCCAGGACCTCAACAACGACAGCCTGCGCGCCTTCCCCGATAAACTTGCCTCCCGGATGCTGGTCTTTCTCACCGGGAAGAACTCTCTGACGGCCTTCACCGGAACCGACGGAAGGTTTAGGTTCGACCGGCTGGATTCGGGGACCTTCTCGGTGACGACGGAGCAACGCCCGGGCTGGGTATTCACGACTCCGGCGAACGGAGTCCACACGCTCGCTCTGCCGGAGAACGGGGCGTCGACAGGCCACGACATCGGCACCTACTTCAGGGGTGGCTTCATCACGGGTACGGTGTTCGAGGACCTCGATGGCGACAGCGTGCGGGATCCAGGGGAACCCGGACTACCGGGCAGGACGGTGAGGCTCACCGGCGGGGCCGCGGACAGCACCATCACCGACGCGTCGGGCAACTACCACTTCGAAAGGCTGCCGAACGGCTCATTCAAAGTCGGGATCAAAGATCAGCTGTACTGGTGGAGGACGGCTCCGGCCACGCCCGGAGACCGCCCCGCCTCGGTCACGTCCGCTGACTTGACCTCGGACGGGATCGATTTCGGATATTCGTTTTGCGTCAAATTGAGATTCAAGATCGTCGTCGACGACGTCGCCGGTTTTACTCACGACCTCTGGTGGGGAATTCGTCCGGGGGCGTCAACCGGTTTCTGGCTGACCGACACCGGGGCGACGCGAATCGATTCGCTCGAAGGGGAGTTCGAAATTCCGCCGCGTGAATTCGCGAAAATGGTCGGCATCTTCGACGCGCGGTTCCACGATCCGCACTATCCTCTCGAAGAGGAGAGCCCGCATTTCGGCCAGGGTGGGTGGACCGATGTCCGTGATTTCCGATCATTCGGCCAGGTGGACACCTTCCTCGTCAGCTTCCTCCCATCCTACCTGGGCGGGGGCGGGTATCCGATGACCCTGCGGTGGGACCCGGCGGCGATCGCGAGGTCCTTCAACGGGCCGGTCTTCATCGACGACGGTCACGGCGCGGTCGCGGACATGAAATCGACCGGCGAGTTCGTCGTCACCGACGACTCAATCTCATCCTGCCTGCTGATCACCAACGAACCGGCGATTTCGGAGGACTGGATATCGTCGTGGCAGCTGGTTTCGCTCCCGGTACACCCCGGTTCGCCCGGGGTCCGGGCGATCTACCCGTCGGCTACGGGAAAGGCGTACTCGTTCGACCCGCTGATCGGGTACCGCCAGAACGACACCCTTGTCGCGGGGATGGGCTACTGGCTGCACTACCAGAAGAAGGTCGATACCCTCGCCATCGAAGGCGTCGAACGATCGGTCGACACGGTCGACGTCTGGGAAGGGTGGAACCTCGTCGGGACGCTGAGTACGGGGTTAGCCGCCTCTTCGGCCCGGAGCGATCCCCCCGATCTCCTGAGCGGACTGTTCTACGGTTATCAGCACGGATATTTCCTCGCCGACTCGCTCCTGCCCGGAATGGGGTACTGGGTCCGATCTGCCGGCGACGGGGCGATGGTGCTCGACGTCGCGTCCCCGGCCCCCGCGCCCAGGCAAGGACGTCGAATGACGATCGTCGAACAGGTCGAAGGCGCCAACATCCTCAAGGTCGGGAATCCCGCAGGTGGCGCGATGTCCCTCTACTTCTGTGCTGATCCGCAGCAGGGCGACCCGACTCGCGCCGATCCGTTCGAACTTCCACCCCCTCCACCCGCGGGCGAATTCGACGCACGGTTCGCGACTCAGCGAATCCTTGAAACCGTCAGTGAGGGTGATGTTCGGGACATTCCGGTAGTCATCTCTTCTCCGCGATATCCCGTCACACTGAGCTGGGAGATGCTTTCGTTCACGTCCACGGCGACGCTCACGGTCGGTCCGCGAATGATTCCGCTACGGGACGATGGCGCGGTCGAGCTCAGCGGTGGTGACGTCACCGTCGTCCTCACCCTCAGGGGGACACCGGGCTTGCCAGGGGCGTTCACCCTCCACCAGAATTACCCCAACCCCTTCAACCCGGCGACGGTCATACGCTATGACCTGCCCGCGGAGGCCGCGATCGAGTTGATAATCTATGACATCCTCGGGCGGGAAATCAGGCGCATCGTTAATGAAGTCCAGCCGGCAGGTTTTTTCTCGAGGGAATGGGACGGGACCAACGAGGCGGGGGTCCCCGTCGTGAGCGGCATCTATTTCTACAGGATCCTTGCGCACTCTTCCGCCGCAGGCTCCTTCACCGACATCAGGAAGATGATCCTCCTCAAATGATGCGCTCGTGACCCCGGCGCGAATCGAACGCGCAACCTACAGCTTAGAAGGCTGTTGCTCTATCCACTTGAGCTACGGGGTCAACCCACTGAATCCGGTCTGAATTAACTGTAAAATATAGAGATTTTTACCGTTCCGGACAAGATTGATCGGCGCCACCCGGTGTTGTCCGCCGTCAACACGGCGTTTGCATTTCCCTCCGTTTCACCATATATTTGGGCGAAAATTTAAACATCAGAGAAGGTTTCCATGGCCAGGAAAATACTGATCGTCGACGACGAGGATACCATCAGGACTCTCGTGCGACACGAACTGGAACATAACGGATTTGACATTCACGACGTTTCGAACGGACCGGATGCGTTGAGTTACCTCGCCGACAACGAAGTCGACCTGGTCATCCTCGACATCAAGATGCCGGAGATGGGCGGGCTCGATGTCCTTCAGCGTATTCGCGAAGACGACCTCGCCCGGAAGGTCATCATGCTCACCGGGGTCGGCGAACTGAAAATCGCCCGTGAGAGCCTTGCACTGGGAGCCAGCGATTTTATGTCGAAACCGTTCGATATGAACAACCTCCTCGCCTGCATCAATCGTGTCCTGATGGAATAGGCCCCCCCCGCCGAGACCCCTCGATCCTCCCGGAGGGCTCTGTTCACGAGCTGCCGGGATTTTTAAACTTCCCGCGAATGACGTATATTGGTGCCTGTTAATTCAATCGGCCGGTTTGAACGGCGGCCGGAATCCACCCCGGGCGCCCCGATTTTGCCGCATCAATATCCGGGTAGATGGCGAAACTGGCAGACGCGTTGGATTTAGGATCCAATGGAGAAATCCATGGGGGTTCGACTCCCCCTCTACCCACTAACGCGCGCCGTGGCCGCCAGCCCGGACGGACCATCACTTTGTAGGAACCGAACCAGATGAACGTATCGATCACCGACGTCACCGACGTCGACAAGGAAATTGAAATCTCATCGAGCAACGACGAACTCACCCCTCACTTCGAGGAGGCGTACCGGAAATACCAGCAGACCGCCTCCCTCAAGGGCTTCCGCACGGGCAAGGCCCCCCTCTCGATGATCCGCCAGATTTACGGCGAGAGCATTCGCTACACCTCGATCGACACCATCGCCAACGATCTCTACCGCCGCGCGATGGAGGAGCGGGACATCCGGCCGATCGGGGACCCGGTGCTCACGACCATCGATTACAAGCCTGACACCGGTCTGAACTTCAGGATTCGCTATGAGGTCCTGCCCGTCTTCGACCTGGGCGCGTACCGGGGAGTGAGCGTGGAGAAGCCGCTGCACGAGATCACGGACGCCGAGCTGCAGGACGAACTCAACCGGATCCGGCGGTCGAACAGCACGCTCGCAGACTCGCCGACGGTGATCGACGAACAGACGCTCGTTACCGTGGACATCCAGGAGCTCGACGATGCGGGAACCCCGCTCATCGGGCGGAAGACCACCGACGCCCGGCTCTACCTCGGGGACGATTCAATTTTCCAGGAGATCAGGGAGAAATTGATCGGGGTGGAGGCCGGCGCCGTCTTGCGAATGACGGTCGAACCCCGCGAAGGCGAGGAGGGTGAAAAACGAAACCTCGAAGTCCAGGTGAAGCAGATCAAGACGGTCTTGCTCCCCGAGGTGACCGACGAATTCGTCTCGACGATCACGAAAGGCAAGAGTGCCACGGCCGCGGATTTCACGGCCGAACTCCGGGAGAGCATCCGGAAGTACTGGGACGACCGCAGCAGGCGCAGGACGCTTGACGCAGTCATCTCCGACATCGTCGGCCGGCACGAATTTGTCATCCCCGAGTCGCTCGTCCGGGCCTACACCGACTCGCTGATCGAGGACGCGAAGCACCGCGGCCCCGGGCACAAGCTCCCGTCCGACTTCAACGAACAGGAGTTCCGGGAGCAGAACCGCGGGCCGGTGGCCTTCCAGGCCAAGTGGCACCTCATCCGGGACCGCATCATCGCGGACGCGGAAATGGAGCTGACGCCTGAGGATTACGCGCGGTTCGCCGAGCGCGACGCGGCGGTCATCGGCGTGGACAGGGAACGCCTCATCGCGATGTATCAGGCCTCCGCCTCCACCCGGGAACGTCTCCTGACCGAGAAACTGAACGACTACCTTCTCGCGAACGCCCAGCTGAGCGAGAAGTCAACCACCGAATTTTTCTAAACACGGCGCTCCTTTACACCAGCCATAAACGGAAAGGTCATCCACTCCATGAGCCAATACACCAGGAACCAGCTCGTCCCGATGGTCGTCGAACAGACCGGCCGCGGCGAACGGGCGTACGACATCTACTCCAGACTCCTCAAGGAACGGATCGTCTTCCTCGGCACCCCCGTCGACGATACGGTGGCGAGCCTCATCATCGCCCAGCTGCTCTTCCTCGAATCGGAAGACCCCGAGAAGGACATCTACATCTACATCAACAGTCCGGGCGGGGGTGTCTACGCAGGCATGGCCATCTACGACACGATGCAGTACATCCGGCCCGCCGTCGCGACGATCTGCATCGGGATGTCGGCGAGCATCGCCGCGATCCTCCTCGCCGGGGGCACAAAAGGGAAGCGGACGGCGCTCCCGAACTCGCGGATCATGATCCACCAGCCCTGGGGCGGCACCCAGGGGACGGCCTCGGACATCCACATCCAGGCGGAAGAGATCCTGAAGATCAAAAAGCAGATCAACGGCGTCCTCGCGGGGCACACGGGGAAGTCGGTCGAGCAGATCGAGAGCGACACCGACAGGGACCGCTACATGTCGGCCGACGAGGCCAGGGAATACGGCATCATCGACAGCATCCTCGTCAAGAAAGCCAAGATCGAACCGAAAAAATAGCACGATGCCCAACCGAGTCAAGCCGGACGACCTGGTGAAATGTTCCTTCTGCGGGAAACCTGCGGACCAGGTGCAGAGCATCATCGCAGGACCCGACGCGTACATCTGCGACGCGTGCGTGGCGAGTTCAGTCGAGATGCTCAGGAAGACGCGCCTGACCCAGGGCAAACCGCCGGCGAAGGGGTCCCTCCTCCCGCCGATGGAGATCAAGAAGGCCCTCGACGACTACGTCGTGGGGCAGGAACAGGCGAAGAAAACGCTCTCCGTCGCGGTCTACAACCACTACAAGCGGATCGAGGCGATCGACCACCACGCCCCCGGGGAGCAGGTCGAGATCGAGAAGAGCAACATCCTCTTGATCGGCCCCACCGGCACGGGGAAGACGCTCCTCGCGCAAACGCTCGCGAGAATCCTCTCGGTCCCCTTCGCGATCGCCGATGCCACGACGCTGACCGAAGCCGGTTACGTCGGCGACGACGTGGAAACGGTGCTCGTGCACCTGCTCCAGAATTCCGACTACAACGTCGAAAGGGCGGAGCGGGGCATCGTGTACATCGACGAGGTGGACAAGATCGCCCGGAAGAGCGATTCGGCCTCGATCACGCGCGATGTTTCGGGCGAGGGGGTCCAGCAGGCGCTCCTCAAGATCCTCGAGGGGACGGTCGCAGGCGTCCCGCCGAAGGGCGGGCGGAAGCATCCCGAGCAGAGCCTTATTAATGTCAACACGAAGAACATCCTCTTCATCTGCGGCGGCGCTTTCGAAGGGATCGAAAAGGTCATCGCCCGGCGGGTGGAAAGCAACACCATGGGGTTCGGCGCACGCATCAAGAGCAGGCGCAACGTCAAGGCCGACGACTACCTCCCCTTTATCGAGCCGGACGACCTGCTCAAGTTCGGCCTGATCCCGGAGTTCATTGGGAGGCTCCCGGTGATTTCATCCCTCCACTCCCTTGACGAGCGGGCCCTGATGAGCATCCTGACCCTGCCGCGCAACGCCCTCGTCAAACAGTACAAGCGGCTCTTCCAAATGGAGGGCGTCGAACTGGAGTTCAAACGGGAGGCGCTCGAGGCGGTCGTGCGGAAGGCGATCAACAGAGGCACCGGCGCAAGGGCCCTGCGGTCGATCATGGAGCAGACGATGCTCGACATCATGTACCACCTCCCGTCGAAACACGACGTCGCCCGGTGCACCATCTCCAGGGCGACGGTCGAGGAAGGCAAGCCCCCGCAGTACCAGACGCGGGAGCGGAAGATACCGGCGTAAGCCGCCCCCTCCCGGCGCCGGGTTACGGCGCGAAACCCCTCGTGCTTGCCTGTTTGGTCAGCTTCAGGTCGGAGAGTTGCGACGCCTTGACGCGGATCTCGAAGCGGTACTGCTTGTACTCACCGGTGGGCACCCAGTAGAAATTCATGAACCAGCAGTGGAGGTCCCGGGAGATCGTCAGCTCGGGCGCCACGACCTCCCGGTTGAACACGTCGTACCCCCCGCTCGCGCTCACCTTCCATTTTTCCGTGAGGCTGAATTCGAGACCCCCCCGCAGGTTCGATGAGCGGCTCGGGTTCGGCTGGACCTTGTTCTCGCTGAACGCGAACGAGAGCGAGAGGCTCCAGGGGATGCTGAAATCGGGTTCGAGTTCGGCGGTGTTCAGGGAATACCCGGAGCCGGGTGGCATCACGGGGCCGCCGCCCGACACCTCGCCCCCGGCGGAGACCTTGGTCGAGAGGCTGAAGCGGAACGTCGTCAACCGGGCCAGCTGGCCCTCCTCCGAGAGCAGGAACTGGTTCACCCTGACGTACCTGCCCGGCGTCGTCTGAACCAGCCGGTAAAAATCGTACGTCGCGCCTCCGTCCACATCCACGACGTCGCGGATCCCCGTCCGGAACGAGAGCGACAGCGGCGCCAGGCGAAGGCTGTCGGCGCTGAAATTGTACGACGAGCCCGCGTTCAGGTTCAGGAGCTGGATCTTGGCCGGATCGCCGGAATCCGGCGCGGGGCCCTTCATCTCGAAAATGTTGCTCAACGAGAAGTTGGCCGACATCGTCTCCTTGCCCCGGCTCTCCCCGATCACGGGGCTCGCGTAGGAGAACCCGACGTTTGGCGTCACGCTATGGCGGAAGGCCGAAATTCCGAAAAACCCGGGCTGGGCCATCCCGTAGAACTTCGTACTGGCGGAGAGCGACGCGGTCACGATGCCCGACTTTGTCTGCGAGGTCACCTTCGAGGTTTGCAGGGTGCTGTCGGCAGGGTTCCTCCGTGGGACGTCATTCTCGATGAAGGTGCGGTCGTCGCGGTAGCTGACAGAGGGGGCGACGGTGACGTGCCCGAGCCGTGGCGCGAAGTTGAGCGAGAGCGTCTGCGACAGCGTTCGTGTCCGGTCGCGCTCCCTGGCCGTGACGGTGTCGAACACCGCCACGCCGCCCGAGTCCCGCTTCACGCCCACGATGTCCTTGTCGTAGGCCGAGAGCCTGTTGCTGAAGTTCACGCCGTAGCTGAGGCCGAGGTCCTCGTACCAGCTCCTCGATCCCCCCGACTCTCCCCCCGATCCGCCGGAGCGGAAGGGGAAACTCTGGCTGTGGTTGAAATACACCGACGGCAGGATCTCGGTGATGTTGCCGTTGCGCAGGTCCTGCGTGCGGTTGACGTTGAGGGAGAAGCTGTTGGGCGTCCCCTCCCAGCCGTGGGAGAACGTCGCGTTCGAGACGATGTTCTGGTTGAGGGCCTCGGCGAGGCTGAGCGTGTTGACCAGTGAGTTGGCGCTGGTGAAGGTGAAGTTCACGCCGAGCTTCGTCGTGGGGTCGAACTGCTGCGCGTGTGTCAGGTTCACCCGGTAGGAGTTCTCCTCGGTCCGGTTCGGGTCGGTCGACTCCCCGGTGAACAGGTGCTTGTAATCGCCGGTCAACGACCCGGTGAAGAGGTACCGGAGGGCGTAGCGGTAATCACCGTACAGGGCATACCCCCCCTTCGTGTAGATGTCGCTGCGAAGCGCCACGTCCATGTAATCGGAGGTCGCCCAGTAGAACCCGAGGTGGCTCAGGAACTTCCCGCGCTTCGCGTCCTCGCCGAACGCCGGGGCGATGATACCCGACCGCCTCCCCGCCCGGTTCGGGAGGACGGCGAACGGGAGGCCGAACACCGGCACGTCGGAGACGTAGAGATAGATCGGTTCGGCGATGATCTTGTCCTGCAGTTCCACCTTCATCCGCGGGCTCCCGAAGAAGTAATGGGGTTCGGCGAGCTCACAGGTGGTGTAGCGGCCATCGCGGACGAAGAGGTCGCCCTCGACGGTTTTCTTGATGGTTTCGCCGTGGTAGAAACCGTCCTCGATCCTGGTGTCCCCCAGGTCGATCTTCCCACGCTTCGTCCGGAAATTATAACTCAGTTCGTGGCCGTTGAACTGCTCTCCCCCATCCTTCATCACGGGGGTGCCGGAGAAACCCTTCCCCGAGCTGTCGGCCGAATCCGGGATCCCCTGCGCGCGCAGCGTTGCAGTCCGCCAGTCGATCTGCACCCGTTCGGACTCGAGCTCCATGTCCTGGTACCGGAGCTTCGACCGGGAGTACAGCGACATCGTCCGCTCCCCGAGGACGAAGACGATCGAGTCGGACGCGGAATACGCGACGACGGTGTCGATCCCCTGCACTGCGGCGGTATCGGATTGGAGTACGGCCGAGTCGGCCCGTATGAGGGGGATGAAGAGTGAGTCGGGTTCCTGCGCCGGCGATGCTCCAGCGAATGGAAGTATGATGGCCGCGGCGGCGAGCCACATCCTCAGCCGCCGCAGGGACCGTGACGCGGCTGCGGGGGGACGCGGCCGGTTAGAGGACGAGAGAGGCCGCACCGACGATCCCCGCCTGGTTGCCGAGTAACGCCCGCTCCACGACGACGGAATCCCGGTGCGGTCGAAGGACCCTCGACCTCATCTCATCGGCCACGGCGCGAAGGACGAAGTCGGGTGCCGCCGAAACCCCGCCCCCGACGATCGCTGTCGTGACGTCCAGGATGTTCGCCACGGTCGAAAGTGCAACACCGAGCATCGCTCCGGCCTCGCTCAGGATATCGCGGGCGAACGGATCGCCCGCTTCGGCAGCCCTGGAGAGCGTCTCCGGTTCGATTCGCGCGGGATCGCCCCCGGCGAGGTCGAGGATGGCGGAGCCCCGGCCAGAGGGGCGTTCCCCCTCGAGGATCGCGGCCACGCGCATCGACAGGTATCGCTGGCCGATATAACTCTCGACGCAGCCGCGGTTGCCGCACCTGCATTCGGGGCCGTTCCGGTCGATCGAGACGTGGCCGATCTCCCCTGCCCCGCCCCCGGGGCCTTTGAAGATTGCCCCGTCGATGATGATTCCCCCACCCACTCCCGTCCCCCAGATGACGAAGATGAAATTCCGGTGCCTGGCGCCGGCGCCGAACCTCGCCTCGGCGAGCGCGGCACAGTTGGCATCGTTTTCGGTGACGACCCGGAGGCCGGTCTTCCGGTGCAGGAAACCGGTTACATCGACGTCACCCCAGTGGGCGAAATTTGGCGGATACCGGACGAGGCCGTCAGAGGCCGAGACGATGCCCGGGATGCCGATCCCGATACCGGCGCAGGTTGCGGCCCCTGCCCCGTCCGCGACCTTCGCGATCGCCAACGCAGCCTGCGCCAGAACGGCGTCGGGCCCGCGGTCCGCGAGCGTCGGGAAAACGGCCTGACCGGTGACTTCACCTCCCGCGGCAACCCGGCCGGCTTTGATGCTCGTGCCGCCGATGTCGAGACCGATCGCATATGGCGGGTTCGTGCTCATCGTGCTTTTCTCCTCCAGAGCTCGTCGAGGCGCATACCGATCTCCGACTCTTTCCCGTTCACGGACGGAAGGTAATATCGTTTCCCGGCCAACGCTTCCGGCAGGTATTGCTGGACAATGAAGTTCCCCGCAGCGTCGTGGGGGTACTGGTAGCCCGTCCCGTACTCGAGCGCCTTCATCAGGGCCGTCGGAGCATTGCGCAGGTGGAGCGGGACCGCCGCCGGCGGCAGGCTGCGCACGTCGGCCAGCGCAGCGTCGATCGCACGGATGGCGGAGTTGCTCTTCGGCGCAGCCGCGAGGTACGCCGTCGTCTGTGCCAGCACGATCCTGGATTCCGGCATGCCGATGAAATCGACGGCTGCAAAACAGGCGGTCGCCAGGGCGAGCGCGTCCGGGTCGGCGTTGCCGATGTCTTCCGACGCCAGGACGATCATTCTCCTGGCGATGAATTTTGCGTCTTCTCCCGAGGCGATCATCCTGGCGAGCCAGTACAGGGCGGCGTCCGGGTCCGAGCCGCGTACGCTCTTGATGAACGCCGAAATGATGTTGTAATGTTCCTCCCCCCCCTTGTCGTATCGAAGGGCCCGCGTCTGGAAGGCCTCACGGAGCAATTCCGCGCTGATATCGACCGGTGGATCTTCCGGGGCGTTCCCAACAGCAGCGCCGAGGGATATCGCGGCCTCCAGGCCGTTCAGCATCTGCCGGGCATCCCCCGATGAGAGGGCGTAGAGGAGCTCGCGGTCGGCGTCGGCGATCCGGACCTTCCGATCTCCCAGAAGACCCGGGTCGGAGAGGACGGAATCGAGAATACCCCCGAGATCCTCAACCGTGAGCGGCTCGAGGGTGAGCACCCTGCAGCGTGAGAGGAGCGGGGCAATGACCTCGAACGATGGGTTCTCCGTCGTGGCACCGATCAGCGTGAGCGTCCCGTCCTCGACGCTGTGGAGGAGCGAGTCTTGCTGGGCCTTGTTGAAGCGATGAATTTCGTCGATGAAAAGGATGGTCGCGCGCCGCATTTTCCTTGCGAGGACCGCGCGCTCGATCACCTTCCTGAGGTCCTGGACTCCGGAGGAGACGGCGTTGAGCTGGTGGAAGTCCGCGTGAATCTTCGCGCTGATCAGCCTGGCGAGCGTGGTTTTACCGCACCCCGGGGGGCCCCAGAAGACCATCGAGGGTATCGTCCCGCGTTCGAGGAAGATCCTGAGGGCCTTCCCCTCCCCGAGCAGGTGCCGCTGGCCGGCGAATCGATCGATGGTTGCCGGCCGTGCCCGTTCGGCGAGGGGGACACGGGCCATACCTGCCGACGGTTGCGGATCGCGGGTGTCAGACTCGAAGAGGTCCACCGGAGTCAACCCGGACTCCGCGTAGGGTGGACTCCGGGATCGCTCGGGCGCCATGACGGTGGGTGATCGGGTTGGGGGCACACCGGGCTACGGGGGGTCACCCGGGTATCACTGCACTTTTTTCACTTTGTACACGGTTTCGCCCCGGATGATCATCCCGTGCTTCTCCCGCGCGATTTTCTCGATGACGGCGAGGTCGTGGTCGAGCGCGCGTGACTCCTTCAGCAAGCGGGCCTGTTCCGATTCGGCCGCAGCGACCGAGGCCGAGAGCTCCGCCTTCTTCGACTCGAGGCTCATCCGCGTCAGGAGACCCCTCGGGCTGAAGGTGATGAACGAGAGGACGGGGATGCCGACCAGGAGGAAGACGACGAGGGACTTGTTGCCGAAGATCTTCCTGGGCGAGAACTTCAGCGTGGGACGGTATTTTCTGAGATATTGTGTGTCCATCGTGCAAATGTAAGAGATTTCAATCGATTTTCAAACTCCCCTGCCCCCGCGATACCACTTCTTTTTGGGGGAATAGGCGGTCAGGAGCTTCCCTTTCCGGGAATGCCGTTCCAGTGCGAGGCCGATGAGCCGCTCCAGGAGCCTGCCGTAGGGCAGGCCGGTCGCCTCCCACAGCTTTGGATACATACTGATCGAGGTGAAACCGGGGATCGTGTTCACCTCACTGAGCGCGATTCTGAGCGTCCGGGGGTGGAGCAGGAAATCGACCCTGGCCATCCCTTCGCATCCGATGGCGGTGTACGCCTTCGCCGCCACCGTCCTGATGGTCTTCAGGATCCGGGGTGGCAGCTGGGCCGGAATATGCGAGGTCGATTTCCCGTCAACGTACTTAGCGTCGTAATCGTAGAATTCGTTCGACGGGACGATTTCGCCCGGCACAGAGGCCTCGGGGAATTCGTTGCCGAGAACGGCGACTTCGATCTCCCGCGCGCGGTCTATACCCTGTTCGATCAGGATGCGCGTATCGTACCGGAAGGCCAGGTCGGCGGCGGCGCGGAGCCCGGCCGCGTCAGTCGCCTTGCTGGTACCGATGCTCGAACCGGAGTTCGCCGGCTTCACGAACAGGGGGTAACCGAGGGACCGTGCGGCGGAGCGTAAGGCCTTCTCCCTCCCCGCGATGTATTCGTGGCGCCTGAGCGCGACGAACGGGAGGACCGGGAGGCCTGCCTCCTGCCAGATGAGTTTCGTGACGATCTTATCCATCCCGATCGCCGAACCGATCACCCCCGCACCAACGTACGGAATCCCGGCCAGCTCGAAGAGGCCTTGAATTGTCCCGTCCTCGCCGTACGAGCCGTGGAGTACGGGAAAAATCACGTCGGGCCTGGGGATGAGCGCGCCATCCTTCCCCGCGAGCCAACGTACCGTCGGGTCCGGCAGGAGGGTCGCACCACGGAGGTGGCCGCCTCCCGTTCGGGTTTGGAGATAGCGCACCACATCCTTTCCGTGGAGCCACATCCCATCCTGCGTAATGCCGATCGGGACAACTTCGAACCGCCGCCGGTCGAGAGCCTCCATCACGGAGATCGCCGAGACGACCGACACGTCGTGCTCGACCGACCGGCCGCCGAAGAGGACGCCGACCCTGATTTTCTTCCCCGCCCGTATCTTTCCACGCGTTGTCATTTTCAGGTCACCTTTTCCTGCGTCGTGCGATCGTGCGCAACTCCCGGAGCTCGCCCGGCGCCAGCTTCCGTTCCCCCCCGAGCAACCTCGAGAGGAGGATGATCTTTGCCGCATGCTCGGCCCGCTCGATTTTTTCGAACGCCTCAGCGATGTCGCGGCCGCAGGCCACGACGCCGTGGTTCGCCAGCAGGAAGAAGTCGCAACGGGATACGAACGGCGCGATCGCCTTCGAAAGCTTACCGGTGGATGGGACCGCGAAGGGGACGAGCGGGATCGTCCCGAACTCGACGACGACCTCGGGGATGGCGGCCACCGCGAGCGGCTTCCGGGCGACGGCGAAGGCGGTACAGTAGGGCGGGTGGGCGTGGACGATCGCGTGGACGTCTTTCCGCTTCGAATAGATGAACAAATGGAGCCGCGCCTCCGAGGACGGGGCGACGGAGCCGGAGCGGCGGTTCCCGTCCGGGGAAAGCCGTACCACGCCCGCGCCAGTGATGGTCCGCTTGGTGACCCGGGTCCCGGTGACCAGGATGTCCCCGGAGGCGAGGCGGACGCTCACGTTTCCCTCCGTCGCCACGACGAAACCCTCCGCGGCCAGGGCGCGGCAGGTCGAGACGATCGATGCGATGGAGCGCTTCACACTCGGCATGGCTGGTTACAGCACGCTCAGGAGGTCGTCGATGATGTGGTATTTCTGGAACGGCGGCATCAGGTAGAGCCCGGAGACCGCGCCCTTCGCCTCCTTGATGAAATCCATCGAGATGCGGATCCCCGCCTTTGCGGCGGAATCGCCGGCGCCGCGGATCGTTTCCCTGATCTTCTCCGGTATCCGCATGCCGGGAACCTCGTTGTGGAGGAAGTCGGCGTGACGGTGGCTGCGCAGCGGAATGATACCGACCATCACCCCTGTCTTGAGGTGCTCGATGCGCTTCAGGAAACGTTCGAGCGTCTGCATCTCGAAGACCGGCTGGGTGAAGAAGATGTCGGCCCCCGCCTCCACCTTCCCCTCGAGCTTCTCGACCTCGCGGTCCATGTCGTCCGCCGACGGGTTGGCCGCGCAGGCAATGAAGAACGACGTCGGCTCGCCGATCGGATTTCCCATCACGTCGGTCCCGTTGTTCATCGCCTTGACGGCCCGGATCAGGCCGATCGAATCCACGTCGTAGACCGAAGTCGCGTGAGGGTAATCCCCGATTCCCGCGGGGTCGCCGGTGATACAGAGGATGTTTCTGATGCCGAGCGCGTGCGCCCCGAGGATTTCCGATTGGACGCCGATCAGGTTGTGGTCGCGCGCGGTCCTGTGGGTGATGGTCTCGATGCCGACGCGCTGCTCGATCTGGGCCGAAATGGCGATCGAACTCATCCTCAACCTCGCCCTGGCCCCCTCGGTGATGTTCACGGCGTCGATCTTCCGTTCATAGCAAAACTGCGCCCCCTCGAGCACGGCGCTGATGTCGATGCCCCGGGGGATGTCCAGCTCGACCGTGGTGAGGAGCTTTTTCCCGGCGTTCCTGGCGAATTTCGACCAGCGTGAGTCGCCGCTGAAATACCGCCGTTCGGGTCCGGAGTGGATTTCAATCCGGGGTTTCGATTCTGCTGCCGGAGCCTGCTTCCCTACGGCCATCCCCCGCACGGCTTCGGCGATCGCCCGGATGTGCTCCGGTGTCGAACCGCAGCAGGCCCCGACGATCGTCACTCCCGATGCCACCAGTTCCTTCGCGTACGCGGCGAGGTACTGGGGCGTCGTATGGTAGATCGAGCGGCCGTCCATCAGCGTCGGGATGCCCGCAGCCGGTTGAGCGATGAGCACCACCCCGTCCTTGTGGAGGTTTTTGATAATGCCGAACATCCGCTGCGGTCCGACCGTGCAATTCGCCCCCACGATGTCGGCTCCCTGTTCGATGAGGTGTTCGATCACCTGGACGGGGTACGTTCCGCTCAGAATCGCGCCGTCCTCGGCGAAGGCCTTCTGCGCCACGATCGGGATATCGGTGAGCCCTCGCGCCGCCTGCAGCGCCTCATCGAGCTCCTGGACGCTGACGAAGGTCTCGAGCATCAGCAGGTCGACTCCGGCCTCGAGCAGGATTTCTATCTGCTCCCTGAACGCGTCCCTCGCCTTGGCGCGCTTCACCTTGCCGATTGGTTCGAGGAGCATTCCGGTCGGCCCCACCGAGCCGGCGACGTACACACTGTCCCCCGCCGCGCGCCGGGCGATTTCAACGCCCGCGAGGTTGAGTTCGCGCGTTTTATCCTCGAGGTGGAATTGCGCGAGCCGGAGCCGGTTGGCGGAGAACGTGTTGGTCTCGATGATCTCCGAACCCGCATCGATGTACTCCCGGTGGATCCCTTCGACGACGGAGGGGTTCCGGAGGTTTTCCATCTCGTGCGGGATGCTGTTGTGTCCGTAGAGCTCGAGGACCGTGCCCATTGCGCCATCACAGACGATCGGGCCTTCCTGGAGCCTGCGGCGAAAATCGGTTTTCATGCGTTGTCGGATGTCAGTTTCATTCGGGGAGGAGGACCTCCACTTCCCGCTTCAAGACCTCATAGGACCGCTCACCGACGAGGGTCCGTGTCGTGCCGGATCCGCGCACCGTGAGAAACGTCGCCGGGAGGGCGCCCGACCACTCGGGGTCGAGCGACCGGATGAGCGCATCCTGCCCATCACCTGGCATCTGCGCGAAGATATACGTGGGGAAGTCCACCCCCACCCTGCCGAGGAACGGGACCACGGCGCTGTCCCGCTCAGAGAGGTCGTCAGCCGAGAGCAGGATAACCTCGAGGTCTCGGTGGTTGAACTCCGCGCGGAGCTTCACAATCGCGGGCATTTCGTCGAGGCAGGGTTGACACCAGGTCGCCCACACGTTCAGCAGGATGACCTTCGCCTCCGATGATCTGAGGAGCGAATCGACCTGGATGGCCGTCACCGGTTCGACCGCCGCCCTTCCGGAGCATCCCGCGAACGCCAGCACGCCGGCGACGGCGATCGCTCCCGCCAGCCCTGCGATGAGCGCGGCGCCCGTCCGCATCCTGCGGATTATTCGCCCAGCCGTTTGATCGTGCAACCGAAGGCCTTCGGCTGCTCCTTCGAGACTCCCTTCCCTGCGAGGAGCGCGGTCAGGGCCTCGGAGAGGTCCTTCTTCGTCACGTCGCCTTCCTTCTTGCTGTCGTCGATGCGGCCGTGGTAGACCACCTTCATGTCCTTGCCGACCACGAAGATTTCCGGGGTCACCATCGCGCCGTAGGCGTCGGCGATGACGTTGCTGGGATCCTTCACGACCGGGAAACCGAACTTATGTTCCTTCGCGTGGTCGCGGATCTCATCGACCGTTTCGCTCTTGTTCGAGTTGATACCGACGAAGGTGATTTTTTTTCCGGCGAAGTCGGCGGCCAGGCCGGCCATGCGGGTGTTGTAGGCGTTCGAGACCGGGCAGCGTGTGGCGATGAACATCACCACGGCGTACTGGTTCTCCTTGAGGACCCCTTCGAGGGTGACTTCCTTCCCGTCGTAGTTCTTCAGGGCAAACGCGGGAACGGCGTCGCCGGCCTTCAGCGATTTGAGCTCGCCGGCGGGCGAGAGTGTGGCGGTCAACAGCAGTACGGCGAGGAGCGATTTCATGGAGCTGTCCTTTCTGTGTGATGTGATGGTTTGCGGATTGACGGTTCACGGCCCGGGGTCTGCCGACCGGCGATCCAGCACTCAGCGATCTGGATGGCGTTTGTCGCCGCCCCTTTCCGGAGGTTGTCGGAGACGATCCAGAGGTTGAGCCCGTTTGGAACGGTCGGATCGCGGCGGATCCTGCCGACGAACACATCGTCGGTGTCGTCGGACCAGATCGGCATCGGGTAGATGCCCTTGTCCGGGTCGTCCTGCAGCGTGACGCCGGGCGATCGGGCCAGCAGCGCCGCAACTTCGGACACCTCGAACGGGCGTTCAAACTCGATGTTGACCGATTCGCTGTGCCCGCCCGTTGTAGGGATTCGGACGCAGGTGGCGGTAAGGAGGATCGAGGGATCGCCCATGATCTTCCTGGTCTCGTTCGTCATTTTCAATTCCTCGCGGGTCTGCCCGCCCTCGACGAAGACGTCGACCTGGGGCAGGGCGTTGTACGCGATCCGGTGGGGGAATTTCATCTCGACACCGGACTGGCCGGAGATCTCGCCTTCAAGCTGGCTCACGGCGCGCTTCCCGGCGCCCGTCACCGACTGGTACGTCGATACCACCACCCTCCTGATCTTCCACCGATCGTGGAGCGGCTTGAGAATGACGACAAGCTGGATGGTGGAGCAGTTTGGATTGGCGATGATGCCCCTGTAGCCGGCGATGACGCCCGGGTTCACCTCGGGGACCGCAAGCGGGATGCCCTCGTCCATCCTGAACGCACTGCTGTTGTCGATCACGAGCGCACCGGCGTCCACGGCGGCCGGAGCGAATTCCCTGCTGACGGTCGCCCCTGCCGAAAAGAGCGCGATGTCGATTCCTGCAAAACTTCCTCGGGTCAGTTCGGAGACCGGGATTTCGTTCCCGGCGTAGGGCACGGTCGAGCCGGCCGAGCGGCCCGATGCGAGGGCCCTCACCGATGCGGCGGGAAACTTGCGTTCGGCGAGGACCTGGAGCATCTTTCGTCCCACCAGACCGGTGGCCCCAACAACGGCCACGTTCCAGCTACGTTTCGCGTCAGCCACTCAGCCGAGGTCCTCCAACGATTCGCGCGGCTTGAAAACGTCGAACCGATCCCCGTCAACGATCACCTCGGCGGGCCGCAGGCGCATATTATAGTTGGATGAAAGGACCGAACCGTACGCGCCCGCGCAGAGGAGCGCGAGGTGGTCACCACGGCGCAAGCCGGGCAGCACCCTCCCCTCGCCGAGGGTGTCAGCGGTCTCACAGAGGGGCCCCACGACGTCGGCCAGCTCGGTATCTGCCGGCAGCCCCGTCGCAGGATTGAGGCGGAGGGGTACGATTTGATGCCACGAGTGATAGAGGCTCGGCCTCAGGATGTCGTTCATTCCGGCGTCGACGACCACGAATTTTTTCTCATTCCGCTTCATATATAACACTTTTGCGACTAAGATGCCAGAATGCGCGACGAGCGAGCGGCCCGGCTGGAGGAGGACTGTGACGCCGGCGGCCCTGAGGTCGGGAAGGAGCTCCGCGATCATCCCCGCGGTGGTCACGCCGGCGTCCCCGGCCTCGGGGTCCGGCGGAACGAGCGCGTGCGAAAGGTAATTCCTGTACTGCACCCCGAACCCACCCCCGATATTGATCATCTCCAGCCCGGCCCCGCGGGCATTCAGGTTGCGAAAGAATTCCACGAGCGCGCGCGCGGCGGCGGTGAACGACCCCGGGGTCACAATCTGCGAACCGATGTGGCTGTGAACTCCCGAGATGCGGACGTTCGCGAACCGCGCCCTCCCGTCGACGAGGCCGGCGACGTCGGCCCACCCCATCCCGAACTTCGTGGCCCCCCCTCCCGTGGCGATGTGGGGGTGCGTCGGGGCGTCGATCCCCGGGTTGACCCTCAGGAGCACACGCGCCGTCGAGCCGAGCCGGCGCGCGACCGAGTCGACGACGTCGAGTTCGTCCGCCGATTCTACGTTCAGCGAATGAATGCCCGCGCCGAGGGCCGCCTCGATCTCGTCGTCACGCTTGCCGACCCCGCTGAATGTGACCGTCGCGGGATTGAAGCCCGCGCGCAAGGCAAGGTGGAGCTCACCGTGCGATCCGATGTCCGCGCCGAGGCCCGCCGCGGCGATTTCCCGAAGCAACGGCGCCCCGGCGTTCGCCTTCACGGCGTAGCAGGAAAGGTGCGGGAGCTCGCGCAAGGCGTTTTCGAACCACGCACAGTGGTCGCGCACTGAGGCGCGGCTGTAGATGTAGACGGGAGTGCCCTCGCGCGATGCAATGTCGGCCACTCGCACGTCCTCGCACCAGAGCTCGTCGTTTCTGAAGGTGAATGATTCCATTCAGATGGAGGCGTTGATGAGGGCCTGGAACGGATACATCAGCGCGTCGACCGCGGAGTAAAACACCCCGAGGAAGGGCCCGTATTGCATCAGCAGTATCACGGCGAAGAGGCCGAAGAAACCGATGCTCCGGTACCGGGCGCCGGCGGACGCCGGCAGGAGCGAGGCGACGACGTGGGACCCGTCGAGCGGAGGAACGGGGATGAGGTTGAACAGGCCCAGGATGATGTTCAACACGATCCCTCCGTGGAACATCCGCAGGAGGAACCGGAAGGCCTCATCGGCGACGCCGCCCGGGTCGGCGAGCGGTGAGAGTTTCGCGATGCCAATGAACATCAGCGTCGAGAAGGCCGCCAGGACGAGATTCGAAAAGGGGCCAACGAGAGCCACAAGGATGTCGTCCCGTTTCGGCCTGGAAAAGTTGGCCGGGTTGACCGGAACCGGTTTGGCCCACGCGATGAACACCCTCCCGGCGGTCGCAAGCGAAATCAAAGGGACGATGACCGATCCGACCGGGTCGAGGTGGGGGATGGGATTGAGCGTGAGCCGCCCCAGGTCGCGGGCCGTCGTGTCCCCGAGCTTCAGCGCCATCCACCCGTGGGCGAGTTCGTGAACGACGACGGAGAAAAGAAGGATCGGGAGAACGGCGAGTTGCTCTGGCATGGCCTGTGGGATTGGTCTCGTGCCGTCGGCGTCAGGCGCGGGGGTGGTACGTCTTGTGGACTTCCCGCAGGTATTCCCGGTCGATGTGGGTGTAGATCTGCGTCGTGGTGATGCTGACGTGTCCGAGCATTTCCTGGACCGAGCGGAGGTCCGCTCCCCCCTCGAGGAGGTGCGTCGCGAAGGAGTGCCGGAACGTATGGGGATGGACGTCCCTCCCGATCCCCGACTTCAGGGTGTACGACCTGACGATGGTCCAGACTGCCATTCGCGAGATCGGCGTCCCCCTGGCGTTCAGGAAGAGGACGTCGGAGGCGCCACGGACCCGGGCGAGGCCGGCCCGCGTCCGGGACTGGTACCGCGTGATCCAGTCGAGGGCCGACCGGCCGATCGGCACGATTCTTTCCTTCGACCCCTTCCCGGTCACGCGCACGAACCGGTCGTCGTGGAAGACGTTCGCCTGGGTGAGGGTGACGAGCTCGGAAACCCTGATACCGGTCGCGTAGAGAGTCTCGAGGATCGCGCGGTCCCTGATGCCGAGCGGTGACGCAGCGTCCGGTTGAGCGAGGATCGACTCGATCTCCGCCGGGTTGAGCACCTCGGGAAGCGTCCGTGAGAGCTTCGGGAGGTCGAGGTTCTGAGTCGGGTCGACCGAGACTTCCTTTTCGGCGACGAGGAACCGGTAGAACATTTTGATCGCCGTGACGTTGCGCGAGATCGAACGGGGCGCAAGGCCCAGTTCCCCCAGCAGCTTCACGAACCGGGCGACCCTCTCCTCGCCGGCATCCCCCGGTGAGGCGATGCCCGCGTCATCGAGAAATGAGAGGAATCGTTCGAGGTCCCGCCGATACGAATCCACCGTGTTGGCTGAGGAGTTCTTTTCGAGTCGGAGGAAATGGAGGTAGTTCCGCAGCGCGGGATTCATCGCCCCTCCTCCGTCAGGCCCTGCGGCGAGGCCGGTGGCGGATCATCACGGTCGGGTGCATCGGTGCGTGGACCAGCAGGTTGATCGACTGCCGGCACGATCGCGGCCCGTCTGACCGATTCCCGGGTCTTCCTCGGGGCGGCGTCAGGCGCTCCTGCTGCCTGCAATGCGTGTGCCGCCTCGGGCGTGGCCGGTGTTTCCGGACCGGCCGGCACCTCCGGCTGGTCGGGATACCTGATCCGCTGGTGATGGATCCCGACGAGGATCTTCAGGAACGCCTCACGGATCTTCGAGAGGTCACGGAGCGTCAGCTCGCATTCGTCGAGCTGGCCCTCGAGGAAGCGTTGCCGGATCATCTCCTCGATGTGCTCCTCCATCTTCGGCGGCGTGAGGTATTCCACCGACCGGATCGAGGCCTCGACGGAGTCCGCAAGCATCACGATCCCGGCCTCCTTCGATTGTGGTTTCGGGCCGGGATACCGGAAATCCTCCTCGCGGATCGAATCGGCGTCCTGTTTCCTCGCGGCCTGTTTCACCGCCTTCTCGTAGAAGAACGAAATCCGGTTGGTGCCGTGATGCTGATAGATGAAATCCACGATTTTTTCCGGCAACCGGTGCTGCCTCCCGAGCTCCGCCCCCTCCTTGACGTGGGAGGCGATGATCAGGGCGCTCATCCTCGGCCGCAGCCGCGAGTGCTTGTTGTGCGCGCCGATCTGGTTCTCGACGAAGTATTCCGGCTTGAGCGATTTGCCGACGTCGTGGAAGTACGCGCCGACGCGGGCGAGGATCGGGTTCGCGCCGATCGCCTCGGCGGCCGATTCGGAGAGGTTGCCGAGGACCATGCTGTGGTGGAACGTGCCCGGCGCCTTCTCGGAAAGCTGCCGCAGGAGCGGGTGGTTGATGTCGGAGAGCTCGAGGAGCGTCAGGTCGGTGGTCACCCTGAACGCCTTTTCGAAGAAGATCAGGAGTCCGTACGTGACCACCGGCGAGAAGACCGAGTTCGCAAGGGCGAACGAGAGCTGGGTGGCGATGGTCTCGAACGATTCGAACTGTTCGAGCCCGAGCGCGAGGATCGAAAGGGCGTAGCCGAGGAAGATGAAAACGAGCGACCGGAAGATCTGCGTCCGGTGCCGGATGTCGCGCACGGTGTAGGCACCGAAACCGCCGGCGATGAGCGACGAGAGGGCGATCGCGTAATCGTTACCCCGCACGCTCGCGACGAGGAACGCGATGACGACCGTTCCGAAGAATCCTATCCTGGAATCGAAGATGATGGTCAGCAGCATCGAGCCCGCGGGGACCAGGATGAGGTACTGCATCGTCTGTGGGACATCCAGTCTGACGGTGAGCCAGGCCAAAACCGCCTCCATCAGGATGATCAGCGCGATCAGGACCAGCTTGCCGTTGTCGCGGTAGATCTTCCTCCGGAAGAGCACGAGGTAGATCCCGAAGATCGACAGGATCACCGCCACGTGGAGGGCGCTGCCCACCCAGTACCGCCAGGCGCCGGAATCGATCGCCCGTTCCGCCTTCGCCTTCAGGAATGAATCGAGCTTGAGTTTCGCCTCGGGGGTGATCTTCTCGTGTTTGCCCACGATCCGCTCGTTCTCCTGCACGTACCCGATGGTGCGGGGGACGTTATCTCTGGCTGACTGGAGGAGGGCCGCGCTCTCTCCCTCGTCGAAGACGAGGTTCGGGCGAAAGACCGCCAGCGTCCCCTTCAGGAGCGCGGATCCCGCGGCCCCACCGTACGCCGCGGCGATCCTTGCTCCAATGACGCTCTGCGCCTCCGAGGGTTCGTACACCCGTCCGACAGGAACGAGCTCCTCGCGGTTGCCCAACCGGAGGGCGATCACCGGATGCTGCTGCTTTATCCTTCCCGTGTCGAGGACCCCGGCAGCGTAGACCTCCCGGAGGATGTCGAGGATTTCCCGGGACGAGGCCGAGAGGAATGACCGGATCCCCCCACGCGATGAGCGGTCGATCTCCGAGAGAGCGTCCCACTCCGGCCCGATCAGCCGCATCTGCACAAGCCCGGCAACCTGCGTCTCCGGCCCACCGGTCCCGGCGGCTCCCCCGAGTGCAGTCCGTTTTCTGACTTCCATCGCCAGATCCGTCCACATCGCCAGGAGCGAATCGGCCGCTTCCGAGTACGCCAGCTCCCTCCGCCGGAAGACGGGAGGGACCGATTTATCGGCAGCCGCCAGTTCAGCGGCGTAGCGTTCAGGATCCTTGACGATGGGAAACGGGAAGGGCGAAACGAGGTCGGTGTCGACCCAGACGTTCCCGATGGTATAGGAGATTTCCACGAGTTCGCCGTGGGGCGTGAGGAGGGTCAGCAGCCCGGTCAGCACGAGGAAAATCAGGACCTTCGAGACGGGATAGTTTCCGCTCCGCAGGTTGCGCCTGAGCCTTCCAAGCGCCGCCCTCAGTGAAGTTTTTTCAAGGGAACCGGGCTTCATCCGGCGAAATATGGGAAGAAGCGGGTTGAGAAGCAAAAACGTGGAGATTCCTGACGAAATCCGTACATTGATTCCTCAACATTGCGGCGCCCGGACAATCGGCCGGACGCTTAAACCGACGACCAGCCATCAGGAACGACAACCTCGAATGACCCAGGAACTGAGCAACCCCACGGAGGCCGGGGCGCCCCCCGAACGGCTCCGGACCGCGATTCCGGAACGATTCACGTGGAACCTCCACGACCTCTACCCGGGGGATGACGCCTGGCGAGTTGCGCGGGAAAAGTTGTCGTCCCGCCTCCCCGACCTCGGTCAGTATCGTGACGCGCTCGGCACCTCGGCGGGAATGCTGCTCGGGTGCCTCACGACGGCCGACGAGATCGGGAAGGAATACATGCGTCTCGTTGCGTACGCGGGAATGAACTCCGACGAGGACACGAGAAATTCGGGTTACCTGGGGATGCAGGCCGAAATCGGCCAGCTCGGGTCGGTGTTTGCATCGGCGGCGTCATTCATCGAGCCGGAAATCCTCAGGATCGGCCCGGAGACGGTCGGGAAATTCATCCAGGCCGAGCCCGGGCTGGCCCGCTACCGACATTATCTTGGCGACATCGTCCGGAGGAGGGAACACACCGGGACCCCCGGGGAGGAGAGGATCATCGCCGAGGCGGGGCTCCTCGCCGACGGACCGGGCGACATCTATGGCATTTTCTCCAACGCGGACTTCCCCTACCCCGCGGTGACACTGTCCGCCGGGGAGAGTGTCACGCTCAACCCGGCGTCGTTCGCCGTCCACCGGGCCTCGGTCGTGCGCATCGACCGCGCGAAGGTGTTCGAGTCGTTTTTTTCGAAACTGCACGAGTACCGGCGGACCTTCGGCACCCAACTCAACGCCCAGGTGCGGAAGGACCTCTTCTTCGCGAGGGCCCGCCGCTATCCGTCGTGCCTCGAGGCTGCGCTCCACGCCAACAACATTCCGGCGGGCGTCTACCGGAACCTCATCTCGACGATCCGCCACAACCTCCCGACCTTCCACCGATACCTCGGGCTGCGACGCCGGATCCTCGGGGTCGACCGGCTCCACTATTACGACCTCTATGCCCCGCTCATCAAGGAAGTCGACCGCGCCTACCCGTACGAGGAAGCGCGTCGATCAATCCTGGAATCGGTCGCCCCGCTCGGTGAGGAATATGTGAGGGTCTCCGGGCGGGCGTTCGACGAACGGTGGATCGACGTCTACCCGACCGGGGGGAAGCGTTCGGGCGCCTACTCGAACGGGATCGCCTACGACGTTCATCCCTACATCCTCCTCAACTACAACGGGAGGTACGACGACGTCAGCACGGTCACCCACGAGCTCGGGCACACGATGCACAGCTGGTTCTCCAACACGCGCCAGCCCTACGCGACGAGCCACTACTCGATCTTCGTGGCGGAGGTGGCTTCGACATTCAACGAGGCTCTGCTCTTCGATCACACCCTTCGGGGCACGCCCGACACACCGGGCCGGTTGAGCCTGCTCGGCCATTACCTGGAGCACATCAAGGCGACGGTCTTCCGTCAGACGCAATTCGCGGAATTCGAACTTCTCATCCACGAGGCGGTCGAAAAGGGCGAGGCGCTCACCGGCGACGTGCTCGACGAACTCTACCTTCGTCTCGCCCGTGAATATTACGGTCACGACGCGGACGTCTGCGTTGTGGACGAGTACATCCGCTCGGAGTGGTCGTACATCCCCCATTTCTATTATAACTTCTACGTCTTCCAGTACGCCACGTCATTCTGCGCCTCCTCGGAGATCTGCGAGCGTGTGCTCGCGGGCGACGGCGATGCGGTGCGAAGCTACAGGGAACTCCTCTCGGCGGGGGGATCGGACTACCCGATCGAACTCCTGAAAACGGCGGGGGTGGACATGGCGACGACGGAGCCGGTGGAAACAGCAATCCGGAAGATGGACGCGATCATGGATGAAATCGAGGCGCTCCTCGCGAAGTGAATCGGACCCGAGCGCGCAAGCCCGGTGCGCAAACGAAGATCAGGACCCTTTCGGGTCCCAGCCGTATTTCATGATGTGGACGTAGATGAGCACCGCCGCAGCAGCGCCCACGGCGAGGTACGCGAGCCCTTCGCCCGCCGACCCAAGGAGTAGTTTCCCGATCCCGAACAGCACCGAGTACACCAGGACGACTCCCGCCATCCAATCCACGACGAGTCTCCCGTACCCGCCGTCGGGCCGGACGTCAGGGAGCGACACTCGCACAGGGTCCCACCATCCCCCCGGATGCACACGGGTGTAAAATCCGCGCAGGGTCTCCATCGCCGAAGGCTTCGTCAGGAGCGTCACCGACACCCAAACGACCGTGGTGACCGACACGATGAGGAAGAGCGAGACCGGGAATTCGAGCGTTGTGAACGATTTTACGCAGGCGAAGGTCAGGATCGGCGTGATCATTGCGGAGATTTCCGACCACGCGTTCACCCTCCACCAGAACCACCGGACGATCAGGACCAGGCCGAGCCCCGCACCGGCCTCGATGATGAACGTCCACGCGCCGGAAATCGTGTCCATCATGAGCGTGACGCCGAACGATGCCGCCATCACGAGGATCGTCATCACCCTCGATACCGCGACGTAATGCCGCTCCCCCTTCGAACGCGAGAGGAACCTCCGGTAGAAATCGTTCACGAGATACGATGATCCCCAGTTGAGTTGCGTGGAGATGGTGGACATGTACGCTGCGAAGAAGGCCGCCACCAGCATCCCGCGAAGGCCCACGGGGAGGTAGTCCCTCATCGCGTAGACATACCCGAGGCGTTTCTCGTCGGGGCCGAGCTCGGGGTAGAGGATCAGGGACGAGAGCCCGACCAGGATCCACGGCCACGGACGGATGCAGTAGTGCGCGATGGTGAACCAGAGCGTCGCAAGCAGTGAATGTTTTTCGTCCTTTGCCGACATCATCCGCTGGGCGACGTAGCCCCCGCCGCCCGGCTCGGCACCGGGATACCAGGCGGCCCACCACTGCACCCCCACATACGCGAGGAAGGCCAGACTGCTCAGTGCGAGGGTCGAGCCGGCCGCCAGCCCGTCGGCGGCCCCTCCGATCGCGGGAAGGAACCGGAGCGACCAGTCGGGGAGTTTTTCGACAAGCCCGCCGAGGCCGCCGACTTCCGGCTGCCCGACGACGATGATGGCCAGCACGATGCAGCCGGCCATCGCGAAGATGAACTGGAAGACGTCGGTGACCGCCACGCCCCAGAGGCCGGCGACTGCGGAATAGAGAGCGGTGAGGAGCATCGCCGCGGCCACGTAGAGCATCGCCTCACCGGAACCGAGCCCGAACATGCCCTGAAGGATCGCGGCCATCGCGAGGTTGACCCACCCGATGATGATGGAGTTCATGAAGAGCCCCAGGTAGACCGAGCGAAACCCGCGCAGGAACGCGGCCGAGCGGCCGGAATAACGGAGTTCGACGAATTCGACGTCGGTGAGGACTCCCGCCCTCCTCCAGAGCCGCGCGAAGAAGAAGACCGTCAGCATACCGCCCAGGACGAAATTCCACCAGAGCCAGTTGCCGGCGATGCCGTTCCGGGCAACGAGCTCGGTCACCGCAAGCGGCGTGTCGGCCGCGAACGTGGTCGCCACCATCGACGTCCCGGCCAGCCACCACGGGAGGTTTCGGCCCGAAAGGAAAAACTCCCCCGTGGATTCCCCCGCTTTTTGGGAGTATTTCAACCCGAAGTAGATCGTTGCGGCGAAGTACACGCCGATGACGATCCAGTCAGCGATCTGCATGCGGACCCCCTTTGTTTTGTCTGCTCTCGTCGCCCGGGGCCGCGAACCGTGCGACCAGCAGACCGGTGATGATGGTTGCACTCGAGCCGATGATGGTGAACCAGGTCCACCCCACAACCCCGGAAAAGACGACGCCGACCATCACCGCAATGCCGGTGAAGAACGCGATGATCGCGCCCCGCTCGTCGACGCGGCGGCTCAATCTCCCGAGGAGGAAGAGCCCCAGGAGCCCGCCGTAGGTGAACGACGCGACGCCGAGGGCGATCTCCACGAGGGCCTTCGACCCGGCGTAGATGAAGAAGATTGCGACGACCACGAGGACCGCGGACCACGCGAGCGTGAATTTTCTGGAGAGCGATACCTGACGCTCCGGGGTGATCGCGCGGCCGGCCCGTGGCAGGTAAATGTCGATCAACGTGACCTGGGCGAGTGAATTCACCGACCCTGAGAGCGTCGACATTGCCGCGGCGAGGAGGCCCGCGATGATCAGGCCCGAGAGCCCCGACGGCATCCGTTCGATGATGAATTTAGGGAAGATCTCGTCGGCCTTCAGCACGCCGAGGTCGGCGAGCGAAGCGCCCCCGTAGTACGCGAAGAGCAGGAGGCCGACGAAGAGGAAGATGGTGAACTGGACGATCACAATGACCCCGCTCCAGATGAGCGCCCGCTGCGCCCCCGCCAGGTTCTTCACCGTCAGCAGCCGCTGGACGATCAGCTGATCGGTGCCGTGCGAGGCCATCGAGAGGGTCAGTCCGCCCACGAGTCCGGCGGCGAGCGTGTAGGGGTCCGAGAAAAATCCGCCCGTCGTGCCCGATGAGCCCGTTACAATCGAGGCGCCCGTCCGGAACAGCTCCAGTTTCCCGAGGGGCCCAACGATCCCGGCGGCGCCGTCCCACCCTCCGGGGACGAGGTCGAGCAGGAACATCCCCGCCGCGACCGCTGCGCCGAGGTAGACGACCATCTGCACGACGTCGGTCCAGATGACCGCGCGGATGCCACCGATGGTCGTATAGGCGAACGTGAGCACCGCCATCACCAGGATCGACGCGATATAGATGCCTTCCTGCGACCACGAGGCCCACGAAGGCGACGCTCGCAGCAGAATTGCGAGCGGGATTGCCGTCGCGAAGAGCCGTACGCCGTCGCCGAGGATTCTGGTGAACATAAACGTGAGACTTGCCACCTTCCGTACGCGGGGCCCGAACCTTTCACCGAGGAACTGGTAGGCTGTGGAGAGCTCACCCCTGAAATATGCGGGGAGGAAGAGGAAACTGACCACGATGCGGCCAGCGAGGTACCCCAGCGCGACCTGGAGGAAATTAAGGTTCGTAAGGTATGCCAGACCGGGGATACTGATGAAGGTGAGGGTGCTCGTCTCGGTGGCGACGATCGCGAAACAGGCGGCCCACCAGGGGATGTCCTTTCCACCCAGGAAGTAATCGGAGGAAGTTTGCTGCTTGCCGCCGGCGAAGAATCCGAGGAGGGTGACCGCGGCCAGGTATCCGGCGACGACGATGAGGTCGAGCGTACCGAATCCCATCAGGATTCCCGCGGGGAGTGCGTTTGGGGGGTCAGGGTCGGGGGCTCAGGATTTGAGCGCGTCGGCCAGTTTTTTCTCGATGGTGAAGACCCGGTCCAACTGCGAGATGCTCATAAGGTCCATCACCTTTTTATGAACGTGGACCAGCGTAACGGAGCCCCCGTGCTCCCTCATCGTCCTGTCGGCGATCAGGAGGGCGCTCAGGCCGCTTGAATCGCAAAACTCCACCGTTTCCAGGTCGACGATCAATTTGAGGGTGACCGTGGGCTTGCAGAGGATCAGGAATTCCGCCTTGAGCTCCGGGGTGACGGTGGAGTCGAGCTTCTTCACCCCGAGTTTGAGGATGGTGTTCTTGCCGTTCTTGGTGACTTTGAATTTCATCGTTCAATTCCGGCCGGACGGTGTGGTGTCAAAACATCATGAGACAGGCGGCGAACTGCTCGTATGCCGACTGCGGCGCTCGCCGCTCCGCGAGGTCGACCCTCACGTTGAAGAAGAGGTCCGACAGCGGGTTCCGCTGAAACCCCACACGGATCTTTGCTCGCGAGGCCTTGCAAATATACGCACTGTGCAGAACGAAGTCAAGGTTGAGGTCGAGCGCAACGTCATACTCCCTCGTGAAGACGCGCTGCATGAGGCCCTTCGTAGGGAGGGAAAACCTGTTGATGTCGGCCGGGGTGATCCTGATGATCTGGGAGTGGAGGAAACTGCTCAGCGTCGTCTCGCGGGTACCGGTGTGGATGATCGTCAGGTTGAGATGGCCCAGGGCTTCGCGGTACTTGTACAGCGCGTTCCCCGCGTGCACGGCGTTGTCGTAGCCGCGCGGCATCGTGACCAGTACGTTCCGGGCACCGGTGAAGAAATTCGTCATGTTCTGGGGCGTGTCGAAATCGCTCCTGAACTGGAACTTGGCGAACTGCAGGCCAACGAGGGAAAATGTCCGTTCAAGCATCCGAGCGTCGTGAAATTATCGTCCGGTTTTCGTGATGAACTTCTCCGCGTCCCAGACATCGAGACCGAGGGAGCGCGCTTTATCGAGTTTCGACCCCGGCTCGGCCCCCGCAATCAACGCGCTGACTTTCGCCGAGACCGCGGCGACCACGCGACCGCCGAGCGCCTCGATGACGGCCTTCGCCTCGTCGCGGGACATCCCCGGGAGCGTACCCGTGACGACGAACGTCATCCCGCTGAATATAGCATTATTTTTCACAACCGCCTTCTCGCTGCGGAAATTGAGTCCCGCCGCGCGCAGCCGTCCCAGGAGCTTTCGATTTTCCGCGCTCCCGAAGAATTCCACGATGCTCTCCGCTATCCGAGGACCCACCTGCGGCACGGCGGTGAGCTCCTCCGCCGTCGCCCGCGCGAGGATGTCGATCGAGCCATGGGAGGCCGCCAACAGCCCCGCGATCCCCGCGCCGACGTGCCGGATGCCGAGGGCGTAGAGGACCCTTCGGTATGAACGGCCGGCGCTCGCGTCGATGCCCTGGAGGAGCTTGTCGACGCTTTTCTCGCCCCATCGATCGAGCGCCACCAGCGCGTCGCGGTGCGAACGCAGGTCGTACAGATCCGCGACGTCACGGGCGAAGCCGCCACCCACCAGGCGCGCGACGTTTGATTCTCCCAGACCCGCGATGTCCATCGCAGTCCGCGAGGCCCAGTGTTCGATCCGGCCGGTCACCTGGTCGGGACACCTGTTGTTCGCGCAGTAATGGTTCACCTCCCCCTTCGGCCGGGAGAGTGGTTTCCCGCACGACGGGCAGCGTCGGGGAAACCGGTACCGTTTTCCCGTCCGCGGGCCCGGTCCCGACACGACAGCGGTCACTTTCGGTATGACGTCGCCCCCCCGCTCCACGACGACCCTGTCGCCGATTCTGATATCGAGTTCGTGGATGTAGTCGGCGTTGTAGAGCGAGGCTCGTGCGATCGTCGTCCCGCCCAGGAACACCGGTTCGAGGACGGCCACCGGCGTCACGGTGCCCATCCTGCCGACCTGCGGCACGATGTCGTGAAGGAGCGTCTCCCCTTTGCGCGCGCGAAACTTGCACGCGATCGCCCAGCGGGGACTTTTTGCGATCGCCCCGAGCACGGACTGCTGCGCGAGCGAGTCGATCTTCACCACCACGCCGTCCACGTCGAACGGCAGCGTTTCCCGTTCGGTCTCCCAGCGCCGCCAACACGCGATGACATCGTCGATCGAATCCGCGGCGAGGGCGTGGCTGTCCACCCTGAACCCGAGGTCCTGCAGGAGCCGGAGGTTGGCGTGATGTCCGGGGCGCGACGGCGCGCCATGGAACGCGTAGGCGTAAAATTGAAGCGGTCGCGCCGCAACGAGTCGCGGGTCCTGCAGCTTCAGGGTCCCCGCGGTGGAGTTCCGTGGATTGACGAACGGTTTCTCTCCGGCGCTGATCCGCTCCTCGTTCATCAAGGCGAAATCCTCCCTGTTCATCAGCACCTCTCCCCGCACCTCGCACCGCCCCGAACGCAGGATGCGGCCGCCGAGCCTCAGGGGTATCGATCGGATGGTCCGCGCGTTCCCCGTGATGTCGTCCCCCCGGACCCCGTCCCCCCGCGTCACCGCCCGGACGAGGACGCCGCCCTCGTACCGGAGGCTGAGCGAGACACCGTCGAACTTCAGTTCGCAGGTATAGGACGGCTTCTCCTCCCCCAGGAGCGAACGAACCCTCGCGTCGAACTCCCGGATCTCCTCCTCGGAGTAGGTGTTGGCTAGGCTCAGCATCGGGATCTCGTGTTCGACTGGGGGGAACCCGCGGACGGGCGTTCCCCCGACGCGCTGCGTGGGGGAATCGGGGGTGATGAGGCCCGGGTGGAGCTCCTCCAGGTCCTGGAGCTCCCGCATCAGGCCGTCGTACTTTTCGTCCGAAATCTCCGGCGCCGCGAGGATATAGTAGAGCCGGTCGTGGCCGTGGATCGCCTCACGCAGCGCGCGCGCGCGCGTCGAGGCCGCTCTCGGGATCGCGCTCACGAGGGTTCCGGCGGTCTCATCGCACGGCCCTCAGTCGGCAAGGGATTTTCTCGAGAGGAAGATGTTCTTCCGGGGGCGGTTCCCGTCCCCCAACACGTCCATCTTTCTGCCGTTGAGCGTCAGGGAAAGGCCCGCGGGATTTCCCACTGCGAGGAGGAAGTTGTCCCTTGCCCTGAGCGTGAGGGCATACCTTGGCGGAAGGGTGAATTCCAGCGTAGAGTCGTTGTCGATGACGACGTGCACCCAGACGCTCTCCACGGTCGTCGCGTGGAGCTCCAGGCTGTCGGGCGCCCCGACCCTCCCGGCCCGCAGGGCGCCACCGCTGTCGCGGGCAATCGCAGAAATGCGTCCGGGACCGACCGAAGAATCCGCGCCTGCCGCCGGTTGTTGCACCGTCCCGTCGCCGACCTCCCCGGACCCAAGCCATTTCACCGACATCACCAGAGCGGTCACCAGGAGCACGACGACGACCATCATCGTCCTGATCTGGGATTTTTCGGCGAACGGGTTTCGTGAGACGGGGGATGCAACCGCTTTTTCGACCGGGGGGGTGTCCGGCAGGTCGGCAAGGACCGACCGGCGCTGAACCCGGGCTGCCTCGGGCGGAGCATCGGCTTCAGCACTCTGAAGATCATCGGGATCGAGTCCGAGGGAGCGGGCATAGGTCCTCAGGAAGGTCCTCCTGTAGACCGGCGTCAGTGAAAAATCGCGCCCCTCCTCGAGCTCAGTCAGGAATTTTATGTGGATCCGGGTCTCGCGGGCCATCTCCTCGAGCGTTCGCCCCGCCTTCACCCGGGCTTCCTTGAGCTTCGCTCCGGTATCGGCGACGGTGCCCACGTCCTACGATCCTCTCTTCCCTGCGTCGAGGATCGACCGGATCCGCTCCGCGATTTCCGCGATCTCGTACGGCTTCTGGAGGTAACCGTCCACCATCGATGCGAACTTCCCGTCGTCGAGCATTGACGCGTGGTAGCCGCTGCAGACCAGTATTTTCTGGTCGGGAAACATTTCCCGGACGTGGAGGAACGTTTCCCGCCCCCCCATCCTCGGCATGTTCATGTCCAGGATGATCAGGTCGAACGGTCTCGGCGACTCGGCGATCTTCCGGATGGCCTCCCTCCCGTTGAGCGCCGTGTCGATGGAGTATCCGAGCTCGGTGAGCATTTCGGACCCCACCTCCCCGATGGATATTTCGTCCTCCACCAGTAAAATCCTCTCCGTCCCCCCGATGACCTCCCGCTGCGACGTGGCGACGTTCCGGGGGAGACTTCCGTTCATGACCCGCGGGAGATAGATGGTGAAGATGGTGCCGCTGTTGACTTCGCTGTTGACGGTGATATGCCCGTTGTGCGACCGGATGACCCCGTAGACGACCGAGAGCCCCAGGCCGGTCCCTTTCCCCGGCTCCTTTGTCGTGAAGAACGGTTCGTAGATGCGTCCGAGGGTATCCTGCGGGATGCCGACGCCGGAATCGGCGACCGAGATCATCACGTAGTCGCCGGGCGCTGCGTCGGGGAATTGCTTCGCCCGTTCCGCGTCGACGCTCACGGGGCGGGAGGTGATGACCAGGATCCCGCCGTTTGGCATCGCATCGCGGGCGTTGAGACAGAGGTTGAGGATCGCCTGCTGCAGCTGCCCTTCGTCGGCGTTGACGATCACCGGCTCGGCGCAGAGCGCCGTCTTGACGTGGAGCGACTTCGGCGTCGTCGCTTCGAAGAGCCGCAATGTCTGTTCGATCACGGCGTTGGCGTCGGCCGGGTGGATGTGGGGGTTGGTTTTCCGCGCAAACGTGAGAAGTTGCCGGGTGATCGCAGCGCCACGGCGCGACGTGGTTTCGATAAGGTCGACGTACTTGAGCCAGCGCGGTTCATCCTTCACCTTTCGTTTCATGATGGAGGCCGACCCGAGGATCGCGGTGAGGATGTTGTTGAAATCGTGGGCGATGCCCCCCGCCAGGTTCCCGATGCTCTCAATCTTCTGGACCTGGAGAAGCTTGGCCTCCATCCGCTTCTTCTCGGTGATGTCCCGCAGCACGATCCGCGCGAGGGCGGGCTTCCCGTCGGGGTCGTGCACGATCGAGGAACTGACGCTCACGTCGATGAGCGAACCGTCCCGTCGCTGCAACCGCTCCTCGACGCCCTGGAGCTCCTGGCCCCGCTCGAAGATTTTCCTCAGGTTGGTCCGGAGCTGGTCGTGCTGGTCCGGCGGGTAGAGCTCGAGCGCGGGCTGGCCGACGATCTCCGACTTCGGGATACCCAGCATCTGGCTCTCCTTCAGGTTGCAGCTCACGATGATGCCGATGCAGTTCACGGTGTGGTACATGTCGGGGGAATGCTCGTAGAGGTCGGCATACTCCCGCTCCGATTTCTTCACCTGTTCATAGAGTGAGGCGTTGTTCAGGGCCGCGCTCACCTGGTTCCCGAATGCCTGCAGCAGCGCGATTTTTTTCTCCGCCGCGAGCCCCACCGCGGTGCTGGCGATCAGCAGGACGCCGGCGACAATCCCCTGCCGAAGAAGCGGGATCGACACGACGACCCGGTACCCTTCCTCCGCCAGGGCGTCGGTGGCGCTGTCGCGCAAGCGGGCGTCACCCACGTTCAGGATGACGGGGTTCTCCATCCAGAGCGGCACCTCCTTCTTGAGGAGGAAGGCGGGATTGAAGAATTCGACGGATGTCCCGTGGTAATGCTTGAGGGTGAGGGCCTGGTTTTCGGTGAGGTAGATCCAGCCGCTCTCGGCGCCGAGCAGTTCCATCGCCCTGATGAGCGCGGATTGCAGCACGTATTCCAGCTCGACGGAGTGGTTCACGGCCTCGGCGATGGCATTGAGCTCCATCAGTTCCTTGCGTTGTTCCTCGAGCATACGGCCGTACTTCAGCGTGAAGAAGACGCTCATGAAACCGAGGACACCTACGGTGACGACGCTCAGGAAGCCGAAGACGCCCACCTGCTGTCCTGTGGCGAAGTAGACCATCATGATCGTACCCATCGCCACGACGACCGCGGTAGAGGCGACCATCTGGGACTGTTCGACGAGTCCCATGGTGGTGAAAAAATTTTTAATGCGCGTGAGCAGGTGCCTCATACCGGTCAAAAAATGTACTAAGAAACCCCCAGACATTCAAGGAATCGACCTCCGGGGGAACGGATGCGCTACCTACCTCGGGGCGGATTCGACCCGCTGCAGCGCCGCTACCGCTTCGCTGAACCCCGGTTCGAGCCGCACCGCCTCCCGGAAGTGTTGCGTCGCGCCTGCGCGGTCGCCCTTGGCGTAGAGGATCTCACCGAGGAAGTAGTGAGCGTCGGCCCTCGACGGTGCGGCCTTGAGCACCGCGGCATACTGGGCGGCCGCCTTATCGCTGTTGCCCTGCGTCGACATCGAATAGAGCCGCGCGAGGTTCATCCGGGCCTCGACGGCCGGAGGCAGGAGTTCCACGCACCGCATCCACTCACGTTCCGCCGCGGCCACGTCCTGCATCCTCGCGTAGGCCAGCCCCAGGTAGAGATGGCCGTTCATGTTCCGCGGGCTCACCGCAACGGCCCGCTCGTAGAGGGCCTTGCTCTCGGCCGCCCTCCCGGACTTCTCCATCAGGATTCCGAGATCGATGTATCCCTGGGGGTCCGTCGGATCCGCCGCGATCGCCTTCCTGAACTCTTCCTCCGCCTCGGCGACGCGGTTCTCCCTCCCGGCGACGATCCCGAGCATGCCGTGACCCTTCGCACTCCCCGGTTGGACCCGGAACACCTTCTCTACCGATTCGCGAGCGGGCCCGAACTCGGACCGGCCGGAGTAGACGTCGGCCATGCCGAGGTTGGCCTCCACCATCGTGGTATCGAGACGGATCGCCATCCGATAATACTCCATCGCGCTGTCGGGTTGCCCGAGCCCCGTGAAGACGTCGCCGACCCTCACGTAGAGGAGCGGAAGGTGCCGGACGTTCGCGAGGATCGTCCGGTAATAGCGTAGGGCCTCGTCGTACTCGCCGACAGCGCCGAGCGACCGCGCCAGGTTTGAGACGTTCTTGTAATTCCGCGACCAGATGCGGAGCGCTTCGCGGAAATGCGGGATGGCCTCCGCGTCCCTTCCGTCGTCGGCCAGGGTGACGCCGAGGTTCGCGTGGGCGATGTGGTTCCGATCCGTGACCGCAAGGGCGTGGGTGTAGAGTGCCTCGTTGTCCCTCCAGACGGCCGTCTGCCGCCAGGTGAGCGCGCCCATCGACACGGCCGCCAGCGCGAATGCGGCGCCGAGGACGACCCTCCCCCCCCCCCCACCCCAGAACCCCGCCCCCAGACCCCCCCCCCCCCACACCCCGAGCCCCCTAACGGGAAAGTAAATAAAAACGTAGGCC
>JANNFI010000130.1:0-9099 GCA_031379665.1 Ignavibacteria bacterium | reverse complement strand
GATGAGTGATACGTCCCCGAGAGGGAGCATCATCGCGCGAATGTTCTATCGGAAGAGCCTCAACGCCATGATGGCGGAAGGGCAGGGCGAGGGCGCGAAACTCAAGCGCACGCTCACCAGCGTCGACCTCCTCGCGCTCGGCATCGGCGCGATCATCGGATCGGGGATCTTTGCCACCATCGGCACCGCCGTGGCCGGCGACGCCCTCAGGCCCGGGGCCGGGCCCGGCATCATCCTCTCGTTCGCGATGGTGGCGGTCGCCTGCACCTTCTGCGGCCTCTGCTACGCCGAGTTCGCTTCGATGGTTCCCATCTCCGGAAGCGCCTACACCTACTCGTACGCCACGATGGGGGAGCTCGTGGCCTGGATCATCGGGTGGGACCTCATCATCGAATACGCCATCGGCAACGTCGCGGTGGCGATCGCCTGGGCGGCGTACTTTCATCAACTCCTGGACGGCATCGGTTACCACTTCCCGGCCTGGCTTTCGGTCGACTTCCGGTCGGCCGCGCAGGCGGCGCAGAGCGTCGCCGCGGCGGGCGGCACCGTCGATCCCTCCCTTTCCCTGTTTTACGAGGCCTGGACCGACCACCCCACCATCGCCGGGATACCGATCGTCTTCAACATCCTGGCCTTCGGCATCACCATGCTGGTCACGTGGGTTCTGATCCTCGGGGCAAAGGAATCGGCTCGGGTCAACAACGTGATGGTGGTGATCAAACTGATCATCCTTGGCTTCTTCGTCTACGCGGGGATCGAGTACGTCAAGCCGGAAAACTGGACGCCCTTCATGCCGAATGGCTTCGCGGGCGTCTGGGTGGGGGCGAGCCTCATCTTCTTCGCCTACATCGGGTTCGACGCGGTGTCGACCGCGGCGGAGGAGTGCAAGAACCCCTCACGGGACATCCCCATCGGGATCATCGGCTCGCTCGTCATCTGCACGGTCATCTACATCGTGGTCGCCGCGGTCCTCACCGGGATGGTGCCGTCGAGCCAGCTCGGCGTGGCCGACCCGCTGGCCGCGGCGTTCGCCTACGTCGGGGAAAACGTCTCGGCGGGGATCGTCGCGTTCGGCGCGGTCGTTTCGATGACCGCCGTCCTGCTGGTGTTCCAGTACGGCCAGCCGAGGATATTCTTCTCGATGTCGCGCGACGGCCTCCTTCCACCGTACTTCGCGAAGGTGCACCCGAAATACCGCACACCCCATCACACGATTCTCTGGACCGGCCTCGTCGTTGCGACCATATCCGGGTTCGCGAACATCAACGAGATCGTCGAGCTGACCAACATCGGCACGCTCTTCGCGTTCGTGCTGGTGTGCATCGGAATCATCATCCTCAGGAAGAGGGACCCCGATAGACTGAGACCATTCAGGACCCCGCTGGTGCCACTCGTGCCGATTCTGGGCGTGGCCTCCTGCCTCTATCTGATGCTGGGGCTCCCCTGGGTAACGTGGGTCCGGTTCGGGATATGGCTTGCGGCGGGAATGTTGATTTATCTCGTGTACGGTTTGAGGAAGAAGCGGCTGGGTTAGCGTGCTCACCCCGACATCTGTCTCCTCCGGCCCACATAACCGAGGGCGATGCAGGCGACGGTGAGGAGGATGTAGACGACGACACTCTCCGGCGTCGATGATCCTCCGGTAAAATCAAGAGTCGGGATGTGATTCATCGGCCCGATGTACCACCAGATCACATAGACCGCCTCGAAAAGCTTGCTCGTGGTGCTCCAAACGCCAAAGGTGAGCGCCAGCGCCGGGATAAAGAGCATTCCCACCGCCATCCCAAAGAACACTCCCCACCAGCCCGAGAGCGCCAGATTCAGCGCCACGCCTGAGCCCGTCACCATCGCGACGATCGCTCCCGCTCCCCACACCGCGAACATCTGTCGTGCCCTGATGCGCGGCGCCGAGAAAATAAGTTGAGCCGTTCCGTAATACGCCTCCCGCATCCCCATCTTCGACCAGAGTAACACCGGCCAGATCCAGGTGAACGCCAGGAGCTCGCGGCTCGCCACATTGACCGGCGAGGCAAGGCCGGCGATGATGAATCCGACCGCAACGAGGTACCACAATATGTGCACGCCCTTCAGCATCAGCCTCAGTTCGGCGACGAGCATCCGGCCGAATCGCGAGGAGAGGGGAATGCCGGTAAGAGTCGTGACGAACCTGTCTGCCAGGTTCCGACGTTCGGGGGGTGGCGCGAGCCAGTCCGCCGCCCCGGCCGTCTCGGGGCGCCGCCGCCGGCGTCTCATTCCCCACGCCGATGCCTCATCGAAGCGATCGAAGAACGGTACGGCCAGGAGCGTCAGGAGCAGGGCGACGAGATACCAGGAGAACCGTTGCGCGACCATCGGCCCCGTCCAGTCGATGCCATCCCAGACGAAGGTTTTCAGGTCCGTGGTTTTCCTCCCCATATCGCGCGGACCCGCGTGGAGCGCGAAGCCCCCTTTAAATTCAGGGTAGGCGGCTCTCGCGCCATCGTGCATGCTCCGTTCCACGCCGGCGATGAAGAGGAAATCCAGTTCAGTGACCCCGGCGGCCACGGGAATAGTGAGGAGTGCCATCACGAGGAAGAAGTACATTACGTTTCCGAATCCTCCGGCCAGAGCCCGGATGCTCTCGAACAGCACGGCCAGGCCCGACACCAGCGCGAGCGCGGGGAGTGTGATGAGGGTGAAGGGGAGAAGGAGTGCAAAGAGGTCAACCCCCGCTCCTTCATTGCCCAGGATCTGGAAAATCAACGCCGCACCGACCTCGATCGCGACGATCGCCGAAAGGACGAGGAAATTGCTGGCAACTTTCGCAAGGAGGTATGTGAACTTTCCGATCGGGGTTGCGGCGAGGATCTGTCCCACCCGCGTCGTCCGATCTCGCGAAATGGAATTCTTCACGATGTAGAACCCCACCATCGAGATGAAGACGGCCGAGGAAAGGGCCACCATCGTGCCGATCCACGCGGAATTGTACTCGCCACGGTAATCCCCGAGGACGAGCGTGATGTACCCGGCGTTGACGGCGTAGCCGAGGTAGATCCCGGCCAGCATCGTCACGAAGAAGCTGTACCTCCGGACCCGTTCCGTGAAATCCGCCAGCACCAGGCGGAGGAGGGTATGCATCGTGCCGGTCATCGCGCGGTCACGTCGATCGAAGCGAGGTACGCGTCCTCGAGGGTCGGCACGGCGGCCTGGGCGGCCGCGTCGGGGCGGTCCGCAGAGATGATGCGCGCCCGTACGCCGTCGCTCCGGCGCATTGTTCCGCTGACGAGGAACTTCTGCTTGATCGCCTGGAGGTCCGCGCTCTGCACGACCCATTCCCATACCCGTCCCTCGACCGTCCGGAGCAGTTCCTCGGGCGTGCGGTGCGAGATCAGTTGTCCCTGGCGGATGATCGCGATGTCGGTGGCGACCGCCTCGACGTCGGAGACGATGTGCGTCGAGAGGATCACGATCCGCTCGCCTGAGAGTTCCGAGAGGAGGTTCCGGAAACGCACACGCTCCTCCGGGTCGAGGCCGCCGGTCGGTTCGTCGACGATCAGCAGGCGGGGGTCGTTCAGGAGCGCCTGCGCAATACCGACCCGCTGTTTCATCCCGCCCGAAAATTTACCGATCGGCCGATGGCGCACCTCGGTGAGGTTGACCAGCTGGAGGAGTTCGTCGATTCTTTTCTTTGCCGATGGGCCGTCGAGACCCTTCGCGGCTGCCAGGTAGGAAAGGAATTCCACCGTGTCCAGGTTGGGGTACACCCCGAAATCCTGGGGGAGATACCCCAGTACTTCGCGCACGGAATCGGGAGAGGAGACGATGTCGGTCCCGTTCCAGGTGACGGTTCCGTGGGTCGGCTTCGTGATAGTGGCCAGGATGCGCATCAGGGTCGACTTGCCAGCGCCGTTCGGGCCGAGGAGGCCGAGGACGCCTGGGCCGAGCGAGAGGGTGAAATCGCTCAGCCCGCGGACGCCGCCGCGATAGTCCTTGCTGACGTTCTGGATGGAGAGGTTCATTTGGTGCGCTCAGACGTTTGAGTGGTTACGACGTCGAATGTACGGAGAATGCGGTGGAGTCGCAACGGCGCTTTGAAGGCCGTGCAAGCCTACGCCCCCGGTATTTTGAAATATGTGTTTCTGGGACGTAATCCTCCCTGGTTGATGCGCTTTCGTTTATAAAACTTAGTGCTTGCTCCCATTTTGGGAGTTTCGTATATTGGGTGGTGCGGATATTCAAAAGAAAAACAATAAAAGAATTTTATCGACGCAATCGGGATAGCGAACAACAGTTAAAGGCCTGGTTTGCCGAGACGAGAGAAGCGAAATGGCGATTCCCCCACGATATAAAAAAAGATAATCCGACAGCAAGCATCATCGGGGGAAGAACCGTCGTATTCAACATTTGCCATAACAAGTACAGACTGTGTGCAAATGTCGAATATAAAAGGGGTTGGATTTTTGTTATTTTCCTGGGAACTCATAAGGAGTACGACGTATGGAATCAAAACCGATGACTTTAAAAAAATATTTCCGACCGATCAAAACGGAGGCGGAATACAAGCGGGCACTCAAATTTATGGAAGAAAACCTTGATGCCGACTCTAAAAGCGAGAAGGGTCAAATACTCGAAGTCCTGGCAATTCTGGTTGAAAAATACGAAGAAAATAAATACATCATCGAGGCCCCCGATCCGATTGAGGCGATAAAATATCGTCTGGAACAACTCGGACTGGAACGCACCTATCTTCACAAGCTCTTTGGCGGCAGCGGCAGGACGTCTGAGATATTTAATAAAAAACGACCTTTAAATATTCGCATGGTTAGAATTCTGAAAAAAGAATTGGGCATTCCGGCAGAATCATTGATAGGCGCCTGAGTTAACATTCGGGCCCGGTGGCCGGCCGGTTCCCGCTCACGCAGGCGATACTCTGGATGATCAACTATAAATAAGATTTCGTACATTCGCTGATCCAATTCAAGAGCCCGTCAGCAATGCGCAACCCCTTCACCACGCGATATCCTTTCATAACGCGACACACCCCCAGCCAGCGACTTTCCTTCAGATCGATCCTAAAGTGCGTTCTCGCCAGTGCCCTCATCGCCGGCCTTCTCCTCGCGGCGGCACCGGCATATCCACAGACCCCCGTCGACAGGCTGGTCCGGACGCTCGATTCGCTCTCGTCGTTCCCGGTCCGGAACTGGAAAGTGAGCCCCGATCTCACGATGAAAATCGCCGGCAACCCGGCGCTCGCCGCGTTCGACGACTCGCGCTGGGACAACCTCGGCCTCGACGAAAAGATCTATCCCGACTCCTGCTGGATCAGGAAGGAGATCGTCCTCCCCGAGCGTATTCTCGGCAGGCCGGTCGCGGGATCTGTGCGACTGAAACTCTCGGTGGACGATTACGGTTACCTCTGGGTCGACGGTGTGGCGAAAGGGCATTTCCCGTGGGACGGCGACTTCGAACTCACCGCCGACGCACGGCCGGGACAGAAGATCCTCGTCGCCATCAAGGCGATCAACACCGGCGGGCCGCTCCGGCTGATCAGGGCCGGAATCGAACTCGCGGAGGTGCTCCCGGTGAAGGAACAGGTCTCCGATTTCGTCACGAGCCTCCGTGTGGGACAGAAACTGCTCGGATTCGACACCTACCAGACCAATTCGCACAGGAAGGTCGACCCCGGCACCGACAAATCCACCGTCGAGCGCGCCGAAAAATTGAGGTTGAACGAGCTGCTGCAGGCGACGGCCGGAACGGTCGACGTCGACGCCCTCGGCGAAGGGGACCTCGACCGGTTCACAGCGTCGCTCGGCGAAGCGCGGGCCGCCCTCAAGCCGGTGGGGGAGTTCGCGAAACGGTTTACACTATGGTTCGACGCCAACGCGCACATCGACGCCGCGTGGCTCTGGCGCGAAGGCGAGACGGTCGAGGTCTGCAGGAACACCTTCACTTCGGTGCTGGATATGATGGACGCCCGCGCCGATTTCACCTACACACAGAGCGCGGCGGCGTACTACGACTGGATGGAACGTCTCGCCCCCGATGTCTTCAAGCGCATCGAAGAGAGGGTAAAGGACGGCCGATGGGAGATCGTCGGCGGGATGTGGCTCGAGACCGACTGCAACCTGCCGGGCGGCGAGTCGTGGATGCGGCAGCTCCTCCACGGCAAACGCTATTTCAGGAAGAAGTTCGGTAAGGACGTGAAGATCGGGTATAACCCCGATTCGTTCGGTTACAACTGGAACATGCCGCAGTTCTTCCTCGACGCCGGGATCGACGCCTTCGTCACGCAGAAAATCGGCTGGAGTGAGACCAACGTCTTCCCGCACCGGGTCTTCTGGTGGGAGGCGCCCGACGGCTCGAGGATCCTGGCCTACTTTCCGTTCGGTTACGTCGAACTGATCGACGACCCGTACAAACTCACCGACCAGCTCCGGCAATTCGAATCGAATACCGGGTTCACGCAGATGTTGACGCTCTTCGGTGTGGGCGACCACGGCGGCGGCCCGACACCGGATATGCTCGCGCGCCTCGACCGGCTGAAAACGCTCGACATTTACCCAACGGTGAAGCTCGGGACCCTCGACGCCTATCTCACCTGGCTCAAGGGCAACGACCTCGCGAAGGTGCCGGTCTGGAAGGACGAACTATACCTCGAGTACCACCAGGGGACCTACACGACCCAGTCGAACATCAAGAAACACAACCGCGAGGGTGAGACCCTGCTGTTGAACGCGGAAAAATTTTCCACAATCGCATCGCTCTACGACCGGCCCTACCCTGCCGACGACCTGCGCGAGGCCTGGGAGCACGTTCTCTTCAACCAGTTCCACGACATCCTGCCCGGCTCGGGCATCCGCGAGATCTACATCGACGCCGGGGAACGGTACCGGAAGTCGCGCCGCATCGGCGAACACGAGCTGAACGGTTCGCTGGCGACGATCTCGGGGCTGACGAGCCGCGCCGGCGCGACAACGCCAAAAGGCGCCACAGCGCTGACGGTCTTCAACGGCCTCGGCTGGGAACGTTCAGGTCCGGTGACGGTCGCGCTTCCCGACGGCGACACCACCACGTACGGCGTATTCGATGATGCCGGAAATCCACTACCGTCGCAGGTCACACAAAAAGACAAGTACGTGAGGGAGTTGTTGTTCATCGCGAAGGAGGTGCCATCGCTCGGGTACCGCTCGTACCAGCTCCGTCCCCGCAACGTCTCGCCGGCGCGATCGAAAGTCTCACCGAACGTCTCGACGAGACTCCCAACAAGCCTATCATCGAACGGCACGACACTCTCCAACGGCATCCTCGAAATCGCGGTCGATACCACATCGGGTTGGATCGGGAGTATCGTCGACAAACGGAACGGGAAGGAGGTCCTCGCGGGGCAGGGGAACCGCCTCCAACTCCTCGAGGACCTGCCCAAGGCGTGGGACGCGTGGAACATCGGCCTGACTGGCGTCGAGTATCCGAGCCGACTCATCAAGATCGAACTCGTGGAATCGGGCCCGGTCCGTTCGACGATCCGCGTCACCCGCGATTACCTCAAGCCCGGGGTGTCGAAGGACGACCCAACGCCCGATTACCCGTCGTCGTTCTTCGTCCAGGACATTTCGCTCTACGACGGCCTCGACTACGTCGCGTTCAAAACCATCGCGGACTGGTGGGAGGACAAGACAATGATCAAGGTGGCGTTCCCGGTGAGCGTCCACGACACCGCCGCAACCTATGAAATACCCTACGGCTCGATCCGGCGATCGACACAGTGGCGCGACAGCCACGACAGCGCGAAAGTCGAGGTGCCGGCCCAGCGGTGGGCCGACCTTTCCCAGGCCGATTACGGCGTGAGCCTCCTGAATCACGCCAAGTACGGATACGACATCAAGGGCAACGTGATGCGGCTCTCGCTGTTGCGTTCGCCGAAGTGGCCCGACCCGACCGCTGACAGAGGAAAACACTCGATGGAGTACGCGCTTTATCCTCACCCGGGTGGATGGAAAGACGCGAACACGGTGAGGCGCGGTTACGAGTTCAACGACCCGCTCATCGCGCGCCTGGCTCCGGTGGCCGGCACGGCCAAGGGAAACAAGCTCGGGACCTCCGGTTCGTTCGTCAAACTCGAACCTGAGAACCTCATCCTTACCGGCCTCAAGCGTGCGGAAGACTCCGACGAATGGGTCATTCAGTGGTACGAATCGGAGGGGAGGGAGACCGAGGCGGTGCTCACGCTGCCGCTGACGCCGAAGGGCGCGGTGATATCGGATTTCCTCGAGGGAGATCGCGGCCCGTTAAGTGTCGATGGGAAAACACTGAAGGTGAAGACACGGGCCAACGGGATGCGAACGGTGAAGGTCACGTTCTGAGCCGGGCCGGCAGGTGCTAACCGACACATTCTTGTGGCGGATGTGCCGGATTTTTTTATTTTAAGGGCTGATGCCTCCCGAAACCCATATCGTCAGCCAGTCGTCGGAATATATCCGGGGCCTCTTCCTCGAGAAGCTCCCGTCCTGGGTATCGTACCACGACATCCGGCACACCGAGGAGACCGCCGAGGCCTCGCTCGAGATCGCGGCCGGATCCGGCCTCGGACCGGCTGACACGGAAATCGTGCTTCTGGGCGCCTGGTTCCACGACACGGGGTATACCGAGACGGCGCTCGGGCACGAGGAAAAAGGCGCGGCCATCGCCAATGTGTTCCTCAGTAAACTCGGATTTCCACCGGACCGGTTGCGTTCGGTGGAAGGATGCATCCTGGCGACGACCGTTCCACAGAAACCCAGGAACTTCCTCGAACAGGTCGTCTGCGACGCGGATATGATCTTCATCGGAAGAGAGGAGTTCTTCCATAAGAACGACCTGCTGAAATCCGAGATGGAGCGCCGGACCGGAACCGTCATCGAGCCGACCGCCTGGCTCAAGAGAAGTCTCGCATTCCTCGAGGCGCAGGGGTATCACACGGAATATTGCCGCAGCCGGCTCTCGAAGGGACTGAAGCAGAACGTCGAAACGCTCAGGCGACAGCTCGCTGCCCACGCCTGACCCCCGGAAGATCGTGAACCAGTGAAGGCGCTCACCCTCCAAGGGAGGTGTGACGTTCAGGATGTGAGGACCCGCCGGAGA
>JANNFI010000114.1:0-48953 GCA_031379665.1 Ignavibacteria bacterium | reverse complement strand
GAGACGAACAGCCTCGCCTGGATGATGCTCGACAAGCTCGACCTCCTCTTTGTGGACGATTTCCCAAAACTGAAGGCGTCCATCACCGGCCTGGTCCAGCTGCTGGTCCAGTACGGCAACCACTTCAAGAACATCCACCTCAAGATCTTCCTCCGGAACGACATCTTCCGGCAGTTGCACATCGTCAACAAGTCGCATCTGGTCACCTACAGCAGCGAGATGAAATGGCGGGGCTCGTTGTTGTTGAAACTGCTCGTGGCGCGCGCCGTGGACGATCAGCACGTCCGTTCGTACTGCCAGGACGCGATCGGTGAGAAGGTCGATGTCACGACGATCATCCTCGGCTCCGACGAGTACGTCCTGAAGGTGTTCTACGCCATCTTCGAGCCCACGATGGGGCAGGGGAAGAGCGATCAGCCGGGGCAGGTCAACTCGACCCCGACGCACGAATGGATCCTTCGCAGGCTCAACGACGGCACCGGGAGCAGTTTCCCCCGGGAACTCATCCACCTCGGGAACAGAGCCGTGGAGAAGCAGCGCGAATTGAACCGTGTCGAGTCGAAACACCTCTCGACGGCCCTGATCGGCCCGAAGGCGCTTCGCGAGGCGTTCGGAATGATCTCCTCGTACCGGTGCGACACGTACCTCTATTCAGAATTCCCGCATCTCTCGAGGCACTTCGACGTGTTCCGCGGCAGCGACACGGCGACGTTCCACCGCGAAGAGCTCTACCTGCTCTTCTCGGCCCTGTCGCCCTCGGGCGATGAGGCGATCCGTGCGTTGTACGACACGGGGCTCCTCCAGCCTCTCGGGCACAACGTGGATTCGAGCATGAAATTCAAGGTGCCGCTCCTCTACAGGTTGGGGCTCGGTGTCCGCGACCGTCGCCAGAAGCCGATCCGGAAGGACAGGCCTCCGGTGAGGCGCGAAGCCGCCCACGTCCCGGCTTACGCTCAGGGTGGCGCGCACGCGCAGGGGGGCACCCAGGATCACGGGAGCCAGCAGGATCACGGGAGCCACCAGGATCATGGCGGGGACGACGACGACGCCTGATCCAGCGACCTGCCTGATCCCCGCGACGATTGACATTCACGGATCAATTGGGTACAATACCCCACTGTCACCATCCACGAATGAGCTGTCTTGGCCCCACCCCCGACCGGCCTGGAAATCGTCACGACCCCTGAGGTTCTAGAAGCTTCCGGCCCTCGCCGGAATCGCTCTGCCACATCTTTTGCCCCACCGATGAACACCACCACGCTCGAAATCTGCGTCGACTCGCTCCGATCCGCGATCGCGGCGGAGGAGGGGGGCGCGCAGAGGATAGAGCTCTGCGCCGCGATGCCCGTCGGCGGGATCACCCCGTCGTATGGCCTCATCCGGCAGGTCTGTTCCCGCCTCCGGATACCGGTCCACGTTCTGGTGAGGCCGCGGCCGGGTGATTTCGCGTATTCAACGGACGATCTGCAGATCATGGTGAAGGACGTCATCGCGGCGAAGGAGCTCGGGGCGTCCGCAGTGGTTCTGGGGGTCCTCTCGCCGGGGAGATCGATCGATGCGCGGGCCCTCGCACGGCTCGCGAAGGCCGCCCGGCCGATGAGTGTCACATTCCACCGCGCCTTCGACGAAGTCGCGGGAAAATCCGCGGCCATCGAAACGCTGGTACGGCTCGGAGTGGAGAGGGTGCTGACGACGGGGGGCCCGGCGACCGCGTTCGAAGGCAGGCGGTCGCTTGCCAGGCTTGTCCTGGAGGCGTCGGGCAGGATCTCCGTCATGGCCGGAGGAGGAATCGGCACGTGGACCGTTCGCCGGATCGTGGATGAATCGGGTGTGAGTGAAGTGCACATCGGGAGCGCGGTCTCCTCGACGCGAAGTTCCGGAAGGGGGATCTTCAGGGTCGAAGAGGGCGTGGTCGCGGCCGGCAAGGTGAAGTCCCTTCTGCGGATCATCCAGCGACGCCGGTGAAGATCGTCGCCGACATCGACCTGCCCTGGTTCAATTCGATGTTCGGCGATCGGGCCCGGGTCCTCCGCCTGAAGGGGACTTCGATCACCGCCGAAACCGTCAGTGACGCCGACGCCATCATCGTTCGGTCCGTGACCAGGGTCGACGAACGTCTCCTCGCGGGAAGCAGAGTTCAATTCGTGGGGACGGCCACCATCGGCACCGACCACGTCGACACCGGATGGCTGGCCGGGCGCGGCATCGCCTTCGCGAGCGCCCCGGGATGCAACGCCAACGCCGTGTCGGAGTACCTGGCGGCGGCGCTCCTTGAACTCTCGGCGCGCTTCGCCTTCGCCCTGAAGGGCGCGACGCTGGGTGTTATCGGTGCGGGAAATGTCGGAAGCCGTGTCGCCTCGAAGGCCGCGGCACTGGGGATGAACGTTCTCCTGAACGACCCACCCCTGAGCCGTTCGACCGGTTCGCCGAGGTACCTCCCGATCGAAACCCTCCTGTCGTGCGATATCGTGACCCTTCATGTTCCCCTCACGGCGACCGGGCGTGACCCGACCCGCCACTTCTTTGACCACAACCGGATCGGGGATATGAAACGGGGCGCGATCCTGATCAATACCTCGCGCGGCGCCGTGATCGACACGCCGGCCCTGTGTGCGGCGCTCGCCGGCGGCCACCTGCGCGGCGCGGTCGTGGATGTCTGGGAGGGGGAGCCGTCGGTGGATCCGGAACTCCTCTCTCTCGCCACCATCGCCACAGCGCACATCGCCGGATATTCCGCCGACGCCAAGGCGGCGGCGTCGTTGATGATGTACGACGCCTTCTGCGCCCATTTCGGGTGGGAGGGGGGCCGGGTCCCGGGGGACGGACTCCCGCCTCCGGAACATCCGTTGATCGGCGCCGGGCCCGCCACGGGGGAGTCAGAATCGACGCTTCGGCGCATCGTGCGGACCGCCTACCCGGTCCTGAGGGATGATGCGGCGCTCAGGGAGGTGGCGGCGCTGCCGCCCGGCGATCGAGCCGCCCATTTCGTCCGCCTGCGGAACGAATACCCGTTGCGTCGCGAGTTCCCCGCAACGTCGGTGGCGCGCGCTGCATCGCCCTCGTTTCCCGCGCTTGAGCTCGCCGGGCTCGGTTTCCGCCTGGTGTGATTTGCTGAATAATTTTTCGTACAATGCACAGACCCGCACCCTGACCACCTAATACCAGGAGGATACGATGAAACCGGAATGGTCCAGAAGGAACTGGCTGCAAAGCGTCGGCACCGCCGTCACCGGCGGAATGGTCGCCGGGCCTGCGCTCGCCGAGCTCGTCGCACGGCCGATCGTCATTACGCCGAACCCCGCCTTTCGGTCGCCCGACCGCCCGGTCACCGCGATCGTCTGCGGCGCCGGAAACCGGGGCAACACCTACTCGAGGTACTCGCTTACATATCCCGGCGAGCTGAAGATGGTGGGTGTGGCCGAGCCGGTGCAATTACGAAACGACCGCTATGCGGCGAAGTACTCGATCGAGGATCGGTACAGGTTCAAGACCTGGGAAGACATCTTCAAGGTCCCGAAGTTCGCCGACGCGGTGCTCATCACCACCCCGGACCACCTCCACCACGGGCCCGCGATGGCGGCGCTGGCGATGGGGTACGACCTCATACTGGAGAAGCCGATCGCCCAGACCTGGCGGGAATGTTCGGAGATCCTCGACCTCGCGGTGAAGAACGACCGGATCGTGGCGGTCTGCCACGTGCTCCGGTACGCGCCCTACTTCCGGAAGATGAAGGAAGTCGCCGACTCGGGCGCCATCGGGCGAATCATCAGCGTCCAGCATATGGAACCGGTGGAGCACATCCATATGTCGCACTCATTCGTCCGCGGCAACTGGCGCCGTACCGACGAATCCAATTTCATGCTCCTGGCCAAATCGTGCCACGATATGGACTTCCTGCGCTGGGTGATCGGTAAACCGTGCCGGAAGACTGCCTCGTTCGGATCGTTGACCTGGTTCAGGGAAGAGAACGCCCCGGCCGGGAGCACGGCCCGCTGCACCGACGGCTGCGCCGTCGAGCCCGAATGTCCGTACAGCGCCCTGAAGATCTACCATCAAAAGCGCATTTGGCTCGGTCATATGGACCTCCCGGCGGAAGGAGACAAGGGCCCGGCCATCCTGGAGCACCTGAAGAACGGGCCGTATGGGCGTTGTGTCTACCGCTCCGACAACGACGTCGTGGATCACCAGACCGTGATGATGGAATTCGAGGACGACATCACGGTGACATTCAATATGGAGGCCCACACGAGCTACGCCGGCCGCCGCACGAGGATCATGGGGTCGATGGGGGACATCGTGGGCGACGAAGACGATCTCTACATCGCGAACTTCAAGACCGGGGAGACCGCCCGCTGGAACACCGAGGAAAATTCAAAAATCAGCTCGGGGCACGGGGGCGGGGATTTCGGCCTTGTGCACGACTTCATCCAGGCCGTCTCGCAGCACAAGCCCGAACTGCTCACGTCGACGATCGGCGCCTCGATGGAGAGCCACCTGATGGCGTTCCGCTCGGAGGAAAGCAGGAAGAGCGGAAAAGTCCTGGAGGTCAGTCTCTAGATCGGGCCCATCGCCGCGATCCGGCCGGTCGAGGTTGTGGAAAGGGAAATCCCCGCCGTTTCGGGATGGCTTAGAGCGGAATGATCGTTTGAACCGGAATGGGATGTTCCAGATCGAATCCGACCATCGAGTTCATCAGCGCCACCGTCGAAAACCGTCCGATCTCCGACGCTCTGATGTCGGCAGGCTGGACGCGTCCCTCGTCGATGAGTCGGGCCCGGGTCGTTCCGGGCAACAAGGGGGAGGCCGGCGTCAGCCAGTGTGACCCGTCGAAGAAGGCCACGTTGGCGATCGAGGCATCGGTGACGAGGCCCTCCCTCACGATCAGGATGTCGTCCGCGCCGCACCCGGCGAGACGTTCTTCGATCCCCGATCGATCGACGTACTTGTGGGCGTACCCGAGCCCCCCGCCGTCGACGAGAGCGAGGGATCCGATGGTTTTCCGCACGTACGCGGCGAACGAAATCTCCCCGATTTCCCTCCCGTAGGTCACCCGGCAGCGGTATTCCACGGCGAAGATGTCGTCGATCTTCCCCTCAATCACCCCCGCGAGGTCGATGACGTCCGTCGATCCGAACAGCTCCCGCCGGCTCCGGTTGAGCCTCGCGGTATGATATGCGAGGTGACGGGGAGTTCCCGCGGCCACCCGGATTGTTTCAAAGAGCGGGAACATAGACTTTGCTTGTCAATTCGCGATACTCCGATTCCGCGTCGCTCTGCGCGGTGATCCCACCGCCGCTCCTGAAGAGCATCCCTTCCTTCGTCGCTTCGATGAACCTGATCAGCACGCCGCTGTCGAGCGTCTCGCCGTCGAAATATCCGGCGATGCCCGTGTAGAATCCCCGTGCGCCCGACTCGACGCGGCGAATGATGTCGACAGTTTTCCTCTTGGGCGCCCCGGTGACCGACCCGGCGGGCAGCATCGAGAAAATGATGCTCCCGAGCCGACCCCGGTAGTCGTCACTCAGGCGCCCCGTGATCAGCGAGCTCACCTGAAGGATCCCCCCCCGGTTGGTGGAGATCCGCTCGACGTACCTGAATCGCTCCACGGTCACGTCCGTCGCGACGAGGTTCAGGTCGTTCCTGATGAGGTCGACGATTGTGGTGTGTTCGGCGAGCTCCTTCGGGTCCGCGATGATGGCGGCCTCGGCGCCGGGCACTGCGGCGTCGATCGTGCCCTTCATCGGACACGACGAAATCATACCGTCGCCGATCCGGACGAACCGTTCCGGCGAGAAGCAGACGAAGCGCCCCGGGACGAGGACCCGGTATTTCGCCGGGCCTGCGTGGAAAATGTCCTCAAGAGCCAGGTCGGTTTGTATCTTCGTCGGAAAGGTAAGGTTGAGAAGGTAGGTGTTTCCCTCGGCGATTTCCTCCCGGACCGCGCTGAAGGCGCGGTGGTAATCCGAAATCGGGACTGGAAATTTCTCGAAGACAAAATTCCCCGCGCGGCGCGGCCGTGGAACCGCGTTGGAGTGCCCCGCGATGTCGAACAGTATCCCTTTCCGGGTGGCGTTCTCCGGCTCCAGGACGAGACACTCTTCCATTTCGAAGTCGATCAGGAAGAGGAACGGCTCGCCGAGGGCGCCGAGGCGGTTCATTGTACTGATCGCGTCGTCTCGCTTGCTCATGTCGGACAATTATGAGTAGATTGAAGGTACGATAAAGAACATTCGGGTTCAATCGGGCATGAGCCGCGACGTCCTCGTCATTGACAATTACGATTCGTTCACCTTCAACCTGACAGCGCTCATCGCTGATGCGGGGAGGGGGTTCACCGTCGTGCGGAACGACGCGATCGCCGGGGTGGACCTCGACCAGTACGAAAAGGTGCTCATCTCGCCGGGCCCGGGTAAGCCCGATGAGGCGGGTGGGATCTGCGGCCTCATAAGGAGCGCGGCCGCGACGAAGTGCATCCTGGGGATCTGCCTGGGCCACCAGGCCATTGCGGAGGTCTTTGGGGCGCGCCTGTCACGGCTGACGCGACCCGACCACGGGGTCGTACGGACGGTCAGGGTCAGGGGCCTGGACTGTTACCTCTTCGACGGCATCCACGGCGAATTCAGCGCCGGTGTCTATCATTCCTGGACCGTCGTCCCCGATCCGATCCCCACGTGCCTCGAGGTGACCGCGGATTCGACCGCTGGCGCGGTAATGGCCCTCTCACACCGCGAATACGATGTTCACGGCCTGCAATTCCATCCGGAGTCGGTGATGACGCCGCTCGGGAGGAAGATCATCGGGAACTGGCTCGCTCACTCGCCCGGATCGTCCACGTTAAATTCCGAATCCTCAGGCCGTCGGTCGTCGTAGAGATTCCTGAGGGCGTCGTAGGCCATCCTGCTCCCGCGTTGCGCGGCCTGCCGGTACCAGCCGATCGCCCCGGGAATATCAACCGCCATCCCCATTCCGCCCTCGTGGCAGTAACCGAGCACGACCTGCGCGAGGACGGAACCCCCGGTCTCCCACGAGGAGAGCCGTTCCAGCAGGGCCGCGTCCACCGCGCCATCGGCGGCGCCCCGCAGGGTGGAAATCACGATCCGAAGCTCCGCCTCGCGGCTGCCCGACGCCGCCGCGCGCGCCATCAGTGAATCGCCCGCCACCCTGTCCGCGGGGACGACGAAACCCGCGTAGTGCCACATCGCGAGCTCGACCATCGCGTCGGCCATCCCGGCGTCCGCCGCCCGGCGCAGATGGTCGAGCGCCTGCTCCTGCGTCAGTCGATTGTCGAAACCCCTTGCCACGAGACACGCCCAGACGTACGATGCCTTCGGGTCGTTCCGGCCGATCCGGCGTGTCAGGTCATCGTAGATGGCCGGTCCGGAGGACAGCCTCCAGAGGAGGACCGGCGCCCACCTCGATTCGCACCGGACGGCCCTGACGTAATAATACGCCGCCTCGACCCGGTCCCTGGCCACATCGGCCCCGCGGTCGTACCGCCGTCCGAGGAATGTCAGGGCCTCCGGACTCCCGGCCTCTGCGGCGATCGAGACTCGCACGAGGTCGATCGAATCGGCAGGGACGTTCTCGTGGTCGTGCTCCGTCCCGCCCTGCAGCCGGTCCTCCACGCTGTGGACCGCCTCGCGCGCGAGCGTCGTATCATCCGGATCTGCCAGCGTATCGGTCGCGAGATCGAGGAAGACCGGTTTCCACGTCGACCCTGACGGGCCCGCTGATCCCGCCGGCCCGGACTGCGTTTTCGGGTCCGCCGGGGATTTATTTTGTCCGGTCTTCTTTAAGCTCGCGCGTATCTGCGACATGATGCCGGTCTTCTCGAAATCCTCAAGCACCTCCGTGGCGTATTTGTTCCCCGAATCCGCCGCGGCCTTGATCCACCGGTACGCCTTCGGATAATCCCGGGGGACGACGAGGTTGTCGGTATGGAGGAGCCCGGTGATGTACATCCCCTCGGGCATCCCCTCCTCGGCTGTCCTGAGAAAATTCACATAGGCGCCGAAGGGATCCCATTCCATTCCCCATCCGTTGTTCTTCAATATGCCCTGATTGTAGAGCGCGGGGAGGAAGTTCTGATCGGCCGCCCTCCCGATCCAGAGGGCGGCTTTCGCGGTATCGGGGGAAAAATCCAGGCCCTGGAGGTAACGGAGGCCGAGCTCGTGCTCGGCGACCGGGTCGCCCGTGTTTGCCTTCTTGACCAGCATGAAGGCATCGAACAGGATTTCGGTCGACCGGTCGGCCTTCATATAGAAGGGGCTCCTTCCAGCCGCCGGGTCTCGGAGCACAGAACTTCGCGAATGTGACAATGAGTCGCTCCCGGGGCTGAACCCGACAGACGCGAGAAACGTCACGATGGCGAGGAACGGGGCCCCCGGTGGATGGGTATTCACCCCACAGGGAAAAACCCAACGGGTGAGGGTATGGAGAAGGTGGCGGGGTAAAACCATGCGTGTAGAAGATATCAATTAAATTCACCCGGTTCAAACGGGTCAGGGATCGCTCACCCCGGAACTCCGAGGGTCGATCACTCCCGACTTGATTTTCTGGCCCTCGAGCGATACATTACTCGCACACTATTTCGATGTTTCGGCCGGCCCCCTCCCCCTCAATCACGAAGGGTGGCCGATCAACTTTGGGAAAGGCCTTTTTGAACATCATCGCGATCGTCGTTTGCCTTATTATCCTGGTTGGCGCGGATGTCTCCGCCCAACCGTCTCCGGGATCCAGCTCCCCGGACGTTTCCGCCCAACCGTCTCCGGGATCCAGCTCCGCGGATGGCGGCAAGTTCTTTCCCGCCCCAAGGAAGACCTCTGTCAATTATGCGAAGCGCGCCCTCCAGGGATTCGATATGCGGGTCTGGATCAGTAATCAGATGACGCTCGGCCTAGAGGCGTGGGATTGCGGGGTGGCAGGAAGCTGCATCCCTGAGGATCCGCCATACGGGCTCGAATACCCGGCGGGTTCGGGGATGGAGCACCTTTACGGCGGTGGTCCCGCCATCGCCGGAAAAGTGGACGGTACGAGGCGGGTCAGCGAGGGATACAACCTGAACAACCGCAGCAAGAATTTCTTGCCGGATCCGGCGCACCCCCTCAGGGAGCTGATCTGGCAGACGTCGGTGGCCGACAGCGTGACGGAACCCAACCGCCGCGGTTGCGACGACGACGGCGACGGGGCGATCGACGAGGACGACCTGGACGGGTTGGACAACGACGGCGACTGGGTCCCCGGGAACGACGACGTCGGCGCGGACGGCGTCGCGGACGAAATGGAAGTCGGATGCCGGGGGGGCTTCGATGCGGCGAACAATCCCGATCCGGCGTTCGACAACTACGACAGGTCGGCGACCGATTTCTGCCACCCGGACAGGAACGGCAACTTCCGGAAGATGGACGACCCCGACGTCTATACCGAGGCGAACGGTATTCCCGACCATGGCGAACCGAACGTCGATGAGGATTACGCCGCGCTCTCCGACAACGACCTGTATTGTTCGGCCCGCGACGACATCGAGATCACCGGCGGTCACGTCCCGATGGGGATCAAGGTGATCCAGAAGTGCTACGCGTGGGCGAGGCAGGAGACCAACGCCATCATCCCGATCGATTACTATTTCATTAACACGTCGAGCAGGATGATCACGGACGTCTACGTTGGGTTCTTCATCGATATGGACGTCGGGCCGGTGAACGTGCCGGGGTTCAACGAGCGGAATTATACCTGCTACCTCGATTCGCTGATGACGGCGTACATCCACAACCCGGTCGACCGCGGGGCGACGCCGCTCGGCATCACCGTCATCGGGACGTCGAAACCGCTGAGCGAACTCGATTTCATCTACCAGTGGTTCAACTTCACATCGAACAACATCCCCAACCAGGACGACTCGACCCTGTACAGTTATCTGAGCGGCGAACCCTATCCCGACAAGCTGGTCGCGACCTGCGACTCGCCGAACAACCCCTCCGACGTCTGGTTCCTGCTGTCGTTCGGGCCCTTCGAGGAGTTCCCGCCCGGCGACACGCTGAAAATTTCGATCGCCCTGGTCGGCGGTGAGGGCGTCGAAGAAGGGCCGAACAATCTGGTGGACAACGCGGAGACCGCCGTCAAGCTGTTCAAGCGGGGATTCGTCCAGCCGGCGATTCCGCCCTCACCGTCGCTCAAATATACCGAAGGGTACCAGACGATCAAGCTGGAATGGGGTGGTAATGTCGGACCGATCGACCCGCTCCGCACCTGGGACGATTCCAACAAGGTCGCCGGCAGCTTTCCACCCGACCACTGGCGGCGGATCGACCCGCCGTGCGAGGAGGGCGGAGGGTCGGTGGGCTGTTCGGGCGGACACGACTGCGATTCACTTGGGGGCGTGCCGGGCGGGAGGACGTTCGAGGGTTACCGGCTGTACCGCAGCGAAGATCCCGGCGAAGCGCCGGAATTAAAAAGCTTCACCCTCCTGAAACAATTCGACGTCGCTGAGGACGGGTTCGCCTATGACACCGGGCTCGACAGCGTCTACCTGGATTCCAACCTGGCGAGGGGGAAGCGCTACTGGTACGCGGTGACGTCGTTCGGCCTTCCGGATATGGCCATCACGCAACGGCCGGGTCCGAACGGCGGGATCGTGAGCGACACGCTCTATTCGCCTGGCCCCGAATCGGCGCTCAACGAAAACATGCTCCACGTCGACCTGTCGTTTTCGGCGTCGGACGAGGCCGACCAGGTGCTGGTCGTGCCAAACCCCTACAGGGTCGACGAGGACTACACATTCGAAAACGGTGGCTGGGAGGGGCGCGGCCGGAACTGGGACGAGACGAAGCGGATGGTGAAGTTCATTCACCTGCCGCGAAAATGCACCATCAGGGTCTTCAGCCTCACGGGCGACCAGATCGCCACGCTGGAGTTCGAGGCATCGCCGGAGCAGCCGGACCGGGGAGAACTGGACTGGAACCTCCTGAGTTCGAGCAACAGGGCTCTCGCCAGCGGGGTCTACGTTTATACCGTGGAGTCGGATTTCGGGAGGCAAGTGGGGAAGTTCGTTCTGATTCGGTAGGCCCCCAACCACACCCCACGTTGTGCGGAAAACGACCCGCCTCTGCAAGTCCGGTTCCTCCGCAGGTACGGTACTGCGCGATTTGATTTTCTTCGTCCGACGGCGTACATTTCCTCATTACGATCTCTTGTCGCCGGTCCTTCTCCTTGAGGGACCGGATGTTTCGACCGGTGCCCCGGAATCAGCCTGACGTGCGCGCCCTTACTGCGTGGAGTCCCCCAGATGAAAATCGCCTCTTCGATCACCGTACTCCTTTTCCTCGCCGGAAGCAACCTCGCGGCCCGCCCGACGCCGGGTACGGGCGAGGCAGGCGACCGGGCAAGCACATCTCCGCGCAAAACCTCGGTCACCTATGCGAAACGTGCCCTCCAGGGCTACGACATGCGGGTCTGGATCAGCAACCAGATGACGCTGGGATTGCAGGCCTGGGACTGTATGAACGGCGATTGCATTCCCGGAGATCCACAGTTCGGGCTGGAGTATCCTGCAGGCTCGGGTATCGAGCACCTGTACGGAGGCGGTCCCTGGATCGGCGGAAAGGTGGACGGAACGCGGCGCGTGACCGAGGGGTATAACGGCAACAACGGTGGCAAGTACTTCCGGCCCGATCCGGCGCATCCGCTGAGGGAGCGGATCTGGCGCACCTCGGTCGCCGACAGCATCAACGAACCGAACCGGCGCGGGTGTGACGACGACGGCGACGGGGCGATCGACGAAGACGACCTGGACGGGCTCGACAACGACGGGGACTGGGTTCAGGCGATCGACGACATCGGGGCTGACGGGATCGGGGACCTCAACGAGGTGGGGTGCCGCGGAGGATACCACGCCACCGACAACAAAGACCCGAACTTCGATAACTATGACCGGGCGAAGACCGATTTCTGCCACCCCGACGCCAACGGAAACTTTAGGAAGCAGGACGACCCGGACGCATACACTGAAAAGAACAATCAGGCCGACCACGGGGAGCCGCACGTGGACGAGGATTACGCGGCAGTCTCCGACAACGACCTCTACTGCTCGGCCCGCGACGACAACGACGTTCCTGCCGGCCATTTCCCGATGGGAGTGAAAGTGATCCAGAAGTGTTACGCCTGGGCTGGAAACGAGGCCTCAGCCATCATCCCCATCGACTACTACTTCATCAACACCTCGAACAAGACCATCACTGACGTGTATGTGGGGTTCTTCATCGATATGGACGTCGGGCCCATCTCGAACTCCAATTACGCCAACAACAATTATTCGTGCTACTTCGACTCTCTGATGACGGCGTACATCCATAACCCGGTCGACCGGGGCGCGACGCCGCTCGGGATTACCGTGATCGCCACCCCAAAGCCGCTCAGCGAACTCGATTTCATCTTCCAGTGGTTCAACTTCACGACGCGCATCATCCCGAGTCAGGACGACTCGACCCTTTACAGCTGGATGAGCGGCGAACCGTTTCCGAACGACCTGATCGCCACCTGCGAATCGCCGACGGCGCCGTCCGACACGCGGTTCCTCCTTTCGTTCGGGCCGTTCGACAACTTTCTGCCGGGCGATACGCTCAACGTCTCGATCGCGCTGGTGGGCGGCGAGGGCGTCGAGGACGGGCCGAACAACCTGAAGAGCAATGCTGAACAGGCGATCAAACTCTTCCGGCGCGGGTTCGTTCAGCCGGTGATCCCGCCGTCACCGTCGCTTACCCACGTCGAGGGCCCCCAGACCGTTACGCTGGTCTGGGGACCGAGCGCCGGACCGATCGACCCGCTCCAGACCTGGGACGATTCCAACAAGCTGGCCGGGGCCTATCCGCCCGACCATTGGCGGCGGATCAACCCCCCGTGCGACGATGGAGACCTGACTCCCGGCTGCTCGAGCGGACACACCTGCGATTCCCTCGGAAACATTCCCGGCGGGAGGACGTTCGAGGGTTACCGGCTCTACAGGAGCGAGGACCCCGGCGACACACCGGAGCAATCAAGCTTCACGCTCATCAAACAGTGGGACGTTCCCGACGACGGCTACGCCTACGACGTCGGGCTCGACACCACCTATGTAGATTCGAACCTGGTCAGGGGGAAACGATACTGGTACGCCGTGACATCGTTCGGGATACCCGACATCGCGGTGGTGGAGCGGCCCGGCCCGAGCGGCGGGGTCACCCGCGACACACTGTACGCAGAGAGCCCAGAATCGGCGTTGAGCGAGAATATGATCCGCGTCGACCTGTCGTTCTCGGCGTCAGATGTGGAAGACCAGGTGCTGGTCGTGCCGAACCCCTACCGGGTGGACGTCGATTACACGTACGAGAACGGCGGGTGGGAGGGGCGGGGCCGCGACTGGGACGAGACCAGCCGGCTGGTGAAGTTCATCCATTTGCCGAGGAAATGCACCATCCGCGTCTTCAGCCTCACCGGCGACCAGATCACCGTCCTTGAGTATGAGGCCCCCTCCTCGCAGCCAGACAAGGGAGAACTTGAGTGGAATCTGTTGAGCGAGAGCAACCGTGCGCTGGCCAGCGGGATCTACGTGTACACGGTGGAATCCGAATTCGGACGGCAGGTAGGGAAGTTCGTGTTGATCAGGTAGGGGGAGGGAAAATCATCTGTACGCCTGATCCCGGGGTTTGAACGAGTACAGCACAACGTCTCGACCAATGATGTCGTAACGGAGACGGTAGGTGCCGTCGCGGATCCGCCACCGCCCGTCCCCGACGCGAATGCGCGTCAGTTTCTTGATTGCGTGAGTGCGGGAGGTGTTTGATGGATCACTTGAAAGGATCCCCACCAGGCGCTCGAAACGTCGGAGGAGGGATGGATCGCGCCTTGTCAATTTTCGGACGTCCCGCTCCAGCCTCGGTGTGACGAGAACCCGATAGCCAGGGGGCTCACCCGTCATTGCTATTTTACTTTTTTCCTTCCACCCTTGTTCTCTCCCCGGAGCTCAGCCAGAAATGAGCTTGCCTCACGCACATCGCCCTTCCGGTATGCGGCATATCCTTCCGCAACCTGCATTTTCATTCCAGGATTTTTCATCTCAAGATAATCCTGCATCTCGTCGATGTCCATAATGCCTGCGACGGGGATTCCATCCTTTTCGAGGATCACATATTCCTTCTTCAGGTGGATTCGTCGGATCAGCGAGCCGAGGTTGATGCGGGCTTTAGTCAAGGGAAGGCGGTGCACGGTCGCTTTTGTTTTCATTGCCTCATGATTGATTAATGTTGATTAATTCATAATACACGAATTTCGGTCGATAGTCAATGGGGTATCGTACGCCTTCTGCCGATGGGAATCAGATCGTCGGGCTAGTGAGAAAACCTGAGATCGCCAAGGAGTTTTTTAAATCTAGGCTCCGACCGCAGCGGATCGAACACGGGATCGACATTCAGCAGCACCATCGTCACATCGCGTTCACGGTAGGCTTTCTCCAGGTAGTCGAGCGCGGTGTTCCTCTCCCCCAATCCGAGGTACGCGATCGCCATCCAGTACGGGGCCACGTAGTCCGTTTTCCCCCTCTCCTCCATCAGCTCGAGGTACATCCGGGCGTCGTCGGCCCGACCGGAGGCCGCGCAGGCGTGCACCAGGGCGGCCATCGGGAGCGGATGGGGCTCCCCCAGCTGGTAGGATGAAGCCGCCAGCAGTTCCGAGAACTTCACGATGGCCTCGGTGTACCGTTTCTTCTGCACGTAAGCTCCCCCCAGTGGCATCTTCGCGAGCACAAATCTCGGATACAGGAGGTCGGTCTCCTCCAGCTCTTCGATCGCCCGGTCGTACTGACGCGAGAAGTAGAGGTCGATTCCGACATCCGTGCTGACCGAGCCAGACTGCGGATCGAGCTCAAGGGCCCGTTTCATTTCGACCGACGCTTCCTCGAAGCGGCTCGTCACCGTTAAATAGAACGCATACCAGATGTGGGCTGTGGCATAGTTGGGGTTCAGCGCGATCGCTCGTTTGAATTCCGCCTCCGCGCCCGCCCAGTCGCGGTCGTAGTGCAGGATGGCGTAGGCGAGGGATGTGTGGGCCTCCGCGAGCAGGCTGTCGAGCTCGAGCGCCTTCAGGGCGTATTGCTTCGCAAGGGGGTAGATGCTGTCCGGAGACTGGAGCTGGTAGATCCCCTTGAGCGTGTACGAGTCGGCCAGCCCCGCGTATGCCAGGGCGAAGGCGGAGTCTTCCTCGATCGCGGCTTTAAAAAACGTGATTCCCTCATCGATCTGCGCCGGAAGCCGTAGATTCCAGTGGTAACGCCCCTTCAAGTAGAGGTCGTACGCGATGATGTTATCGGTTGCCTTCTTCGCCACGCGCTCCTTGTCTTCAGCAGAGATATTCGCTCTCATCTCTCTGGCGATCGCCAGGGCGACTTCGTTCTGGATGTCGTAGACCTGGACGGCCTCCCTTGTGTAGTTTTCCCCCCAGATGATTGTATCGGTGGCGGCGTCGATCAGATTCGCGTTGATGATCACCGATCCGCCCAGGCGCTGAACGGACCCGTCGAGTATCGCCGCGACATCGAGCTGGTTCCCGATGTCGATATGGCTGACGAGGCCGTCGGCGTACTTCCTGGTCGATGCGGATGAGATCACCGTCAGGCTCCGGATTTTCGATATTTGCGATGTGATCACCTCGGTGATTCCCTCACTGAAATACTGGTTCTCACGCTCCCCGCCGATGTTCCTGAAGGGGAGCACCGCGATGGAGTACCGCGCCGGTGAAGGGGTCAGCATCGGGAGCAGGAAATAGAGCAGAAGCAGAACCAGGCCGGCTGTGAGCGCGACCCCGTACACCCTGGTCTTGCGCTGTTTGAATCGGAATGCCAGGCGTTCGGCCGAGGGCCGGTTGAGTTTTTCCCACGGCATCACGATGCGGTGAATGTCCATCGGGAGGGAGATGTTTTTCAAGTCGCCGCGCCCGAGTTTCATGACGGGAAGGTCGACCTTGTTGTGGATCTGCCGCGCGACATCCTCGGAGACGCAGATGCCCTCGGGCGCGGCGAGGGGCTCGATGCGGGCGGCGATGTTGACGCCGTCGCCGTGGGCGTTCCTGCTCGTGAACACCACGTCGCCGAGGTGGAGGCCGATCCTGAGCCGGATGGCGGTGTCGGGGAGCGCGGTGCGGTTGCGTTCGTGCAGTGTCCCCTGGATTTCGATGGCGCATCGGGCCGCTTCCACCGCGCTGGCGAACTCCACGAAGAACGCGTCGCCCGCCGTTTCGATCTCCCGCCCGCCGTATTTCGGGAACAGGGGGCGGAGGATCTCGCGGTGTTCATCGAGCAGTTCGAGGGCGAGTTTCTCGTTCCGCTGCGTGAGCCCACTGTAGCCGACCATGTCCGTGAACATGATGGCCGCGAGCCTGCGATGCGAGCCGGGCTGGTCGCTCATCGTTTCGCTTCGGACGTGGTCATGGGGTGCCGCTGTGTCGAACGTCGGCGTTCAAAGATCCTCCCTGCGGCGGGACACCTGTTGGTCCCGCGATGATGTGAAGTGATGGTGGTGGAAGGTCGGAATTTATTCCGCCGGATTCAAGGCCGGGCGATCGGGCCGGGTGGGGGTCGCCTGCCCCACCCCGGGGAGCGATGGGACTGGGCGTAAACGATGTAGCGCTAACGGGAAAACTCAGCACCCGGTCCCGTACCTTGAGGTGTTTTTAGCATTTTTCGGGGTTGTTCAGGGGTCTCGGGAACTCCACTCCGGGCTTCACTGAAATCTGTGCTAACCGGAATTATCTCGACACATTTCACACCCTACGTCGTCGGGAACACTCCTTTCATGCCCTTGACCACCGACCTCAAAGGCACGGCGAGGATGCGAGGTGCGAGTTCGTAGAGCTGGGTTCCAGGATAAATGACAGAAACCTGGCAGAGTTTGAGTTGATCGATCGCTGTCCGCATTGATGGGGTCAGCTTTGGAGCGTCCATCCGTTTGCACTCGACTCCATATTTCTTCCCATCCTTGAGGAGAATCAAATCAATCTCCGCCCCATTGTGTGTTGCCCAGAAGTATTGTTCGTCCGGTTCGAGTGAACGAATGACCTCCTCGACAACATAGCCCTCCCATGACGCACCAAGTTTTGGATGCGTCAAGAGTTCATTATCCGACCGAATTCCCAAGAGATGATGGAGGAGACCTGAATCGCGAAGATACAATTTTGGGCTCTTGACCTGCCGCTTTTTCAGATTCGCGTGCCAGGGTTGTAACTGCCGTACCATGAACAACTCGGTCAGTAAATCGATGTATCTGCGGGCAGAAGACTCACTTATTGCCAGCGAACGGGCAATTTCTGAACCGTTCCATATCTGACCATGATTGTGAGCGACCATTGTCCAGAATCGAAGCATCGTTGTGGCGGGAACGCGTATGCCAAGCTGGCCCAAGTCACGCTCGAGGAATGTCTGAACGAAATTCTTCCGCCATGAGACGCTGTCCCGCTCTGTTCGTGCGAGAAAGGAAAGTGGAAGGCCCCCTCGGAGCCAATGACGCATCAGAGCATCAACTCCCACCTCGCGGAGAGCAAACCCTGCCATCGAAATCATTTCAATCCGTCCGGCGAGACTCTCCGATGATTGGCGCAGGAGATCCGGTGAAGCGCTGCCGAGAATGAGAAACCGCGCGGCAAGCGGCTTGCGGTCGGCGAGCACTCGAATAACCGGAAAGAGTTCGGGCTTGCGCTGGATTTCGTCAATTACGACGATTCCCTTGAGCCCGCTGAGTGCGGTCATCGGTTCACCCAATCTGGCGAGGCTCACCGGGTCTTCAAGATCGAAGTAGTTCAGTGATTGCGGGTCCACGAATTCCCGGGCAAGTGTGGTCTTTCCGCATTGACGCGGTCCTGTCAGTGCAACAACCCGGCTCCGGCGTAAAGCCGTTTGGAGTTTCGTCAGTAATAACGAGCGCTTGATCATGGTCCAATGTAACCAGGAATATTCGTTATTGCAAGACGAAATATCATGGTACACCCTGCCGGCACAATCCTGAGATTCCGGCAACGGACCCAGGGTTGAAAGTGAACGATACTACTCGATTTGAACTTCTGGAGGGAAGAAGCTACGGGTTCGGATCACAGTCAGGAGGGAAAATAAACGAAATAATTTCACAATGGGCGTTCTTAGTAGCGCTAACGGGAATCGAACCCGTATTTCAGCCTTGAGAGGGCTACGTCCTAACCGTTAGACGATAGCGCCGATAATTCAATGAAAGTGGAAGTTCCGCGGGCGGGGCGGAAAAGGAACAGGGGAATTTAACGATTCCCCTGTTTTATTCCAAGGAGTTTAAAAGGCCCGCGCCGCTCAGGGCCTTGCCGGTGGCGGTGGGATTCCGACGACCGGAGGTTCGTCCTGGCTCCCGCCGACGATGAAGGCGATGACGCCGCCGGCGATCGCCGCTGCCCCGAGGGTGTAGTAGAGCAGCGTGTTGTCCTCGCCGATCTTCTCGATGCGGAATTCGAAGAAATATCCCGCCCCCTGGAACCCGCTCGGGTAATCCCGCCGGTAGTACCACCGTATCTCCCGGTTCTTCCCCGCGAAAAATCCCTCGCCAATGTCCCCTTCCACCGTCAACGGGATGGCCGCGAACGCTTCGTCGCCCTCCCGTTTCATCAACACGTCGACCCGGTACTTGATGTCGACCGATTCGAGGAGGTCGTAGTTGATGATGATGACGTCGTCCTTCACCGTCCACCGGATGTTGGTCCCCTGGACCTCTTCATCGGCCGCCGGGTAGACCCCTGCCACGGCGCGGGCGTCGACCGCGAGGCAGAGGAGGAACGGGAGGATCCCGAAGATGACCGGTTTCCTGATCTTCTCAAAAAGTTTGTTCATAATGCGCCTATTTCGCTATGATCATTTTTTTCGCCTGCATCACCAGGTCGCCGCTGGTGAGCCGATAGAGGTAGACACCGCTCGAAACCGGCATCCCGCGGTGGTCGGTCCCTTCCCAGAGGAAGGTGTGGACGCCGCCGGCATAGTCGCCGTCGGCGATGGTTGCGATCTTCTGGCCGAGCACCGAGTAGACGTCGAGGAGGATCCTCGAGTCGCGCGGCAGGTCCACGCTGATCGACGTCGTCGAATTGAAGGGGTTCGGGAAGTTCTGCGAGAGGCCGAACTCCTGCGGAATCTCCGCCGCGATTTCCCTCTCCACATAGCCCTTCGGGCCGACGAGGATCCTGAACGGCATCGTCGTGCTGACACTCGTAAAGGAATAGTCGGGCCGTTCCCTCAGGTTCACCGGCGTGCTGTTGTAGTCGTTGATCAGGTAGACCTCGTATTCCGGCGGAACGTCGTCGATCCCCTCGAAGCGCAGAGCGCCGGTCGTTCCGTATTCCCTGGAGACCTCGAATTCCCACGTCAGCCCATCGCCGACCGATGGCCGGTAGTCGGTGCTGAACAAGTCGTAGTCGCGGTCCCAGTCGGGCCTCTTGAAGTAGAGGAACCCCTGGTCGAGGAAGCTGGGCGGTTTGTGGTTCTCGAGGTCGTCGAGCCCTTCACGGGCCGACTTCGCGACGCCGATATAGTTCGCCGGGTCGTCGTTGACCTCCGACGAGTATTCGAGCCGGAGCTGCCAGTCGACGTCGAGCGCCGTGATTGTCGGGATCGTGGTGCCGAAGGGGTAGGAGATCTTCAGCTCGGGGAGATTTGCCGAGTTGAAGTAGTAATACCCGCGGAACGGCGCCAGGAGCGGCGCGCCCTGGTAGCTGCCCTCGTAGCCGTAGAGCGCGGCGTTGGGCGGCAGCCCGTTCAGGGCGATGATCGAGCTCCACGAGACGTTCTTGTCGAACGGATTGGCGATGATGTTCCAGCCAGACCGGAGACGGATCCGATAGACCGCGTTGACGGTGTCGAGCGGCGGCATCGCCATGTTCGTGGAGATCGACAGGTCGCTCTTCTTCAGCAGCCAGTAGCCGCGTCCGGTCTCGAACGACGACCCCGCGCCCATCTCGATCAGATAATTCTCGGGCTGACCGTTGTCCGCGAACATCCTCCAGTCCGTGGGGTTCGTACCCGGGATCTGGGCGTTGAGGCGGATCATCGTATCCACCACGCCCGGAGCGCTGACGAGCCTGTAGAATGTCGAGATCGTCGGTTCCTCAGGGAAGGGGATCGTCGTCGTCACCGGGACGATGAGCGGCAAGGCGCCCGGCAGGATCGAAAACGTCTTTCCCTCCGCATAGAACTGCCCGTCCGACGCCGATACCACCCGGATCATGCAGAGGTTCGAGGGAGTCTGGCCCAGGGGGACCTTGTACCGGGTCGATGTACCGGTCCTGTTTGAATCAATGACGTTGTAATCCTGGCCGCCGTTGGTCGAGAGGAGAACGTGCACGTTCCCCGACAGGTTTTGCGCGGACCAGGTGACGTCGTACGTGAACCCCGTCCCCCAGTTGAGCGCGGGGGAGGTGATGGCGATGGTCGCGCCGATGGTCACGAAGTCCCGCGTCTCCGAGAAGGAAGAGATGTTCAGCCCGACGCGCGCCTTGACCCTCCAGAAATACTGGTCCACGTTCCTCAACATCGGGAGCAGGATCGTCGTGTCCATGATGTTCGAACTGTCGACGATGGTCTGGGGCAGGGAGAAGATCGAGTCGCCGGCCACCTGGACGATGTACGACGTCGCCCCCGGGTACGGGCTCCAGCTCAGTCTCGGGGTAATCGGCTGGTCGAGCGCGTGGTTCGGGATGCCGGCGAGGGCCGGGGGCGGTAGTATCAAACCGAAACTCGCCGTCTGCTTCGCGCTCCCGGACATCGTCAGGGTGACGGGATTGCTGAAGCCGGAGTAGCCGGCCGGGCCTTCGCCGGTCCATTCGATGAAGCCGTACCCGGAATCGGGGATGGCGGTGATTTGCACCTTGGTTCCCTGGTCTTGCCAGGCGCCGGCCGGCAACACAGTCCCGTTGCCTCCGGAAATGATCTCGAGCATGTGCCGGGTCTGGAACTGCGCCGTAAACGTCGTGTCGCGGTTCACGGTCACGGAATGCCCGATGGTGCCGCCGTCGCTCCACCCGGTGAAGATGTACTGCGTCGTGATCTCGCCGTCCTGCGTTTGGACGCTGCCAAGCGTGTGCGTCGAGTTCAAGAGCCAGCTGAAGGTGTCGGGGGCGACCAGCGTGAAGCCGTCCACGATGATGGTCCGGCCCGGCGGGTCGGTCAGGATGTGTACCAACGCCGCGGGCGAGAAGTTTGCGCCGATGCTCTTCGCGGTGTCCATGATCACCAGGACCGGATTCAACGTGTCGGAAATGCTGCCGCTCCACGACGTGAAGGCGTACCCAAGATTCGAGGAGGCGGTCAGCGTCGCCGTGTCGCCGGCATCGTAGTATGTCTGCCCCGGCGGCTGGATTGTGCCGGAGAGGGGAGGAGTTGCGAAGGTCGACAGTTCGTACTGCAGGCCGAAGCTCACGATCACCGTCGAGTCGTTCCCTGTCGCCACGAAGTTATGGGACCGGCTGCCGCTGTCGCTCCAGGCCGTCCAGATATACCGGCGCCCGTTCTGGCCCGGCTGGATCGAGTCGACCGCGAAGAGGTGCGACGTCCCCGGGAGCAGGGCGAAGGTGTTGATGGTCGTGTACGAGGTCCCGTCCACCCTGAATGTCCTCCCCGGCGGATTTGTTTGCACCGTGACGAGGACCGTATTCTGGTTGAAATTCGCTGTCTGAGTGATCGGCCCGCCGATAATGATGGGGCGGGGATTCGTCAGGCCGCTGTACGAGCCGGTGCCGCTCCCGCTCCAGCTGGCGAACGTGTAACCGGAGTTCGGGGTTGCCGTGATGGGTACCGACAGGCCGGAGTTCATCCACCCGCTCGAAGGCGTAACCGTCCCGCCGGGGTTCGTGTTCATCGTGAGATAGTACTGTGTCGCCAGTGTGGCCGTGAAGGTTGAATCTTTGAGCGGCGCCACCGTGTGTGTCCTGGCCCCGGCGTCGTTCCAGGAAGCCCAGGCCAGTCTCGTGCTTCCGGCAGGCGCGTGTACCGAGTCGGTGGAAATGGTATGGACCGATCCCGCCAGCCACTGGAAGACCTTCGGGCTGGTGTGGATCGTGTCGTCCACCACGATGGGATACCCGCCGGGGGCACTCCTCACCGTCACGTTGATCGTATTGAGCGTGAAGGCCGCGCCCTGGGTCACCGGCGAGAGCATCGTCACCGACGAAGGGTTGGTCGGGCCGGTGTACGACCCGGTGCCCGCGCCGAACCACCCGTCGAAACCGTAACCCGGGCCGGGGGTGGCCGTGATCAGGACGCCGGCCGCGCTGTCATACCATCCTCCGGGCGGCGCGACGGTGCCACCGGCGCCCGCCGCCATCGTCAGGAAGTACTGCGAGCGGAAATTCACCGTGAACGTCGTGTCGGAAAGCCCGGTGACCGAATGGGTCCTCGGCTTTCCGTCGCTCCAGCCCGTCCAGAGATACCGCACGCCCGTCCCGCCGTCCTGTATCGAATCGGACGAGATCGTGTGGGACGTGCCGCTTGTCCAGATGAGGTCCTGCGGCGTCTGGTAGGCGATCGTGTCCACGAGGACCGTCCTGCCCGGCGGATTGGACCGGAGCCTGACGGTGATCGGGAAGAGGGTGAAACTGGCGGTCTCGAGGAGTGGTGAACTCATCGTGACCGACGAAGGGTTGTTCGTCCCGGAGTAGGCGCCGATCCCGGAGCCGACCCACCCGCTGAACGTGTACCCGCCCGTGGGCAGTGCGGTTATCGGGACCTGGGCGCTGCTGTCGAACCAGCCCGAGCCGGGCTCCACCGTGCCGCCCGTGCCGGCGTTCATCGTGAGGAAGAACTGCGTTTTGAACGTGGCCGTGATGACTGTGTCGCCCGTCGGCGTGAAGTTGTGCGATATCGTCCCGATGTCGCTCCAGTCGGCCCAGAGATACTGGGTGCCCGCCGGCCCGCTCTGCGGGTTGACGGGGATGGAGAGGCTCATCGTGTTGCCGGGGGAGATGCTGAACGTCTGGAGCGTGGTGTAGTTGGTGCCGCTCACCCTGAACGTGCGTCCCGCCGGTACCGTCTGGATGACGACCTGGAAGGGGTTCTGCACGAAGTTGGCGATCTCGTTGATCGGTCCGTTCATTGTGATGGCCCTGGGGTTCGTCGAGCCGGAATACGAGCCGTTGCCGGACCCGGTCCAGGTAGAGAAGCTGAAACCGGTATTCGGAAGGCCGGTGATGTTGACGGGGGTTCCGGAATCGTACCAACCCGTCGGTGGCGTCACCGTCCCGCCCGGGTTCGCGGTCATCGTCAGCAGGTATTGGAGGCCGAACGTGGCGGTGAACGTCGTCGCCGATGTTGGGGCGACCGTATGGGCAAGCGCCCCGGCGTCGCTCCACGATGTCCAGCGGTAGCGCGTTCCGCCAACGCCGCTCGCCTGGAGGCTGTCGGTGGTGATGGTATGCGACGACCCCGTCGTCCAGTTGAACGTCTGGGGGCTCGTGTACGTCAGGCCGTCCACGTTGATCGCCAGGCCGGAGGGCGAAGTCGCCACGGTCACCGGGATCGTTCCCGCCGTCCAGGAGGCCGTCTCGCGGACGGGTGAGGTCATCGTGACGGTGGCAGGGTTGTTGGGGCCTGTGTAGGACGCGGCGCCCGCGCCCGTCCAGTTGGCGAAGTTGTATCCCGCGTTCGGCGTGGCCGAGATCTGAACCGATTGGCCGGAATTGAAGAACCCGCTCGGGGGGCTGAGCGTCCCCCCGCCCGCGCCGGTGTCCATCGCGAGGAAGTACTGCGTCGAATAGTTCACGGTAAACGTTGTGTCGCCGACCGGCGCCACGGTGTGCGTCTGGCTCCCGGCGTCGCTCCACGTCCCGAAGACGAATCGCGTGGCGGTATCGCCCTGTGCGGTCACCGCGGCGATGGTGTGTGGCGCCGTCGCAGACCACACGAAGGCCTGCGAACCCGTGTACGTCGTGCCGTCGACGAGAAATTGCAGTCCTGCCGGGTTGCTCTGCACCGTCACGTTGACCGGCGCTAGTGTGAAGGTTCCGGTTTGTGTGAGGGCGCTATCCATCGACGCGCTTCCCGGATTGTCCGGCCCAGTGTAGGAGCCCGGACCCGAGCCTACCCACCCGCTGAAGCTGTATCCGCCGGAGGGGGTCGCCGTGATGCCGACCACCTGTGCGCTGTCGAAAAAACCGTTCGTCGGTAGGACGACTCCGCCGGTACCGGCGATCATCGTCAGGAAGAATTGCCGCTTGAAGCTGACGATGATGGTTGTGTCCTTGCCCGGGTAGAAGATCGTATGCGTCCGCGCGCCGCCGTCGCTCCAACCCGTCCAGACGTACCGCGCGGCCGACGTCTGACCCTGGAGGCTGTCGGCGGTCAGGGTATGTGGAACATCGCCCGGGTTGTAAGTGAACGTGAATGTATTGGTGATGAGCGAACCGTTATCCACCCTGAACGTCCTGCCTGGAGGATCGGTCTGGATGGTCACGCTGACCGGGGGCTGGGCGAAATTAGCCGTTTCCGTCACGGGGCCGCCGAGAGTGATCGAGCGAGGGTTTTGCGTCCCGGTATAGAACCCGCTCCCGGCGCCGCCGGTCCCGGTCCAGCTCGAGAAGATGTAGCCGGAATTCGGGATGCCGGTGATGACGACCGCGCTGAGCGAGTCGTGGTACGCGGTGGTCGGCGTCACCGTGCCACCCGGGTTGGCGACCATCGTCAGGAGGTACTGGCTCCTGAACGTGGCGGTGAATGTCGTCGCCAAAGTGGGCACCACCGTATGTGCCAGCGACCCCGCGTCGCTCCACGCATTCCACCGGTACCGGACGCCCGTCACCCCGCTCGGCTGGAGGCTGTCGGTGGCAATGGTGTGCAGCGAACCGGTCGTCCAGTTGAACGTCTGGGGGCTGGTGAAGGGTGCGCCGTCGACAGTGATCGAAAGCCCCGACGGGTTCGTCGTCACGGTCACGGGGATCGTGCCCGCCGACCAGGTGGCCGTTTCCGTCACCGGCGAGTTCATCGTGACGCTCGAGGGGTTGATGGGCCCCGTGTAGGAGCCGGCCCCGTTTCCGTTCCATCCGGCGAAGACGTACCCTGGGTCGGCCGTCGCCGAGATGCTGACCAATTGGCCGGCGTTGAAGAACCCGTTCGGCGGGGAAACGGTGCCGAAGCCCACCCCGGTGTCCATCGTCAGGAAATACTGGGTGGCGAAATTCACGGTAAAGGTCGTGTCCGAGAGCGGTGTGACCGTGTGACTCTGGGCGCCCGCGTCGCTCCACGACGAGTAGAGGTAGCGTGTGGAGGTGTCGCCCTGCGGCGACGTCGTCGCGAGCGTGTGCAGGGCGGTCGCCGACCAGACGAAACTCTGCGAGTTAGTATAGGTGACACCGTCGACGGAGAATGTCCGTCCCGGCGGGTTCGTCCGGACGAGGACGTCGATCGGCGCCAGCGTGAAGCTCGGCGTCTCGGTGATGACGCCGTTCATCGTCACGCTCGACGGGTTGTTTGGTCCCGTGTAAAAGCCGGAGCCCGTGCCGGTCCAGCCGGCAAAGCTGAATCCGCTGGACGGCGTCGCGGTGATGCCAACCACCTGCGCGCTGTCGAAGAAGCCGCTGGGAGGGGTCGTGGTCCCGCCGGCGGCGGCATTCATCGTCAATTGGAACTGGGTCTTGAAATTCACCACGAATGTCGTGTCCGCGCCTGGATAGACGAGGGTATGGGACCGGTCGCCGCCGTCGCTCCACGATGTCCAGACGTACCGCACGCCGGTCGCGCCGTTCTGGATGCTGTCGGCAATGACGGGGTGGGTCGTGCCGGGGCTGAACGAAAAAGTAAACGTGTTCGTCTGAAGCGATCCGTTGTCAACCCTGAACGTACGCCCCGGCGGCTCTGTCCGGATCGTCACATTCACGGGCGGTTGGACGAAATTCGCCGTTTCGGTGACCGGTCCGCCCAGAGGGATCGTCTGGGGGTTCGTGTTCCCGGTATAGAACCCGCTCCCGGGGCCGCCGGTCCCGGTCCAACTCGAGAAGATATATCCGGAATTCGGTATCCCCGTGATGACGACGGAAGCGAGCGAATCGTGGTATCCGGTGAGCGGCGTGACGGTGCCGCCCGGATTGGCGACCATCGTGAGCTGGTACTGCGACTTGAAGAGTGCGGTGTAGGTCGTCGGCGCAAATGGTGTGACGGTGTGCGAGATGGCGCCCGCATCGCTCCAGGTCAACCAACGGTAGCGCACCCCGGGGGTACCGCTGGCCTGAATGCTGTCGGTCGCGATGGTGTGGGTCGATCCCGTCGTCCAGTTGAACGTCTGGGGGCTGGTGAAGGTCGCGGCGTCGACGATGATCGTTCGTCCGGCCGGTATGGTGGTGACGGTGATGGGAATCGTGCCTGCGGTGAAGTTCCCTGTTTCCGTAATCGGGGAATTCATCGTCACCGACGAGGGGTTGGTGATTCCGGTAAACGAACCCGTCCCGGTGCCCGCCCAGCTTCCGAAATTATACCCGACTCCCGGGGTCGCGGTGATCGGTACCGACTGCCCCGCGTTGAAGAACCCCGTCGGCGGACTGACGGTCCCGCCCGTGCCGGCGAGCATCGCCAGGCGGTACTGGGTCGAGAAATTGACGGTGAAAGTCGTATCGGTCGGGGGCGAGACCGAGTGGCTGATGGCGCCGCCGTCGCTCCAGTTCGAGAAAAGGTACCGCGTCAGCGTATCGCCCTGAGGAGTGGTCGTGGCGATCGTGTGCGGCTGTGTCGCCGACCAGACGAAACTCTGCGAGCCGGTGTAGGGCGTGCCGTCGACGGTGAACGCGCGCCCGGCTGGGTTGGTCTGTACTGTCACGTTGATCGGGGCCAGCGTAAATGCCGGAGTTTCCGTGATGGGGGAGAGCATCGTCACGTTGGCCGGGTTGTTTACGCCGGTGAACGAACCGGTCCCGGAACCGGTCCAGGATCCGAAGGCAAAGGTCGCGTTCGGCGTCGCGGATATCGGCACGACCTGCGCGTTGTCGAAGAACCCGGTGGGCGGCGTGGTGGTGCCGCCCGCTGCGGCGTTCATCGTCAGCTGGAACTGCGTCTTGAAATTGACGACGAAGGTGGTGTCCTTCCCGGGGTAGACCAGCGTGTGCGACCTCGCCCCGCCGTCGCTCCACGAGGTCCAGACGTACCTGATCCCCGTCGAACCGTTCTGGATGCTATCGGCGAGGACAGTATGCGGAACGTCGCCCGGATTGTACGTGAATGTGAAGGTGTTAGTCTGGAGCGAGCCGTTGTCCACCCTGAACGTCCGGCCGGGCGGATTCGTCTGTATCGTCACGCTCACGGGGGGATTGGCGAAGTTCGCGGTCTGGGTGACCGGTCCTCCGAGGACGATGTTTCGGGGATTCTCCGTACCCGTATAGAACCCGCTCCCGGTCCCGCCCGTCCCGGACCAGCTCGCGAAGATGAACCCGGAATTGGGAATGCCGGTGATCAGAACGCTCTGACCGGCGTTGAACCAGTTGCTCGCCGGCGTCACCGTGCCCCCTGCGTTCGCCACCATCGTCAGGAAATACTGCGTCGAGAACGAGGCGGTGATGGTGCCGCCGATGAGCGGAGCGATGGTCTGCGTCCTGCTCCCGGAATTGCTCCACGACGCGTAGAGGTGCCGCGTACCGGTGACCCCGTTCTGGAGGCTGTCGACCGAGATCGTATGCGTCTGGGCCGCCAGCCAGTTGAAGGTGTGCGGGCTCGTGTAGGTGGTGTCGTCCACAATGATGCTCAATCCGACGGGCGTCGTCGTGACGGTGAAGGAGATCGGGTTCGGCGTGAAGGCGGCCGCTTCGGTGATCGGGCCGTTCATCGTGACGCTCGAAGGGTTCGTGGCGCCCGAAAAAGATCCGGTACCGCTCCCCGTCCAGCTGCCGAAGGAATAGCCGGTGGAGGATGTCGCGCTGATCGGGACGTTTTCCCCTGGGTTCTTCCAGTCGGATGGGGGGCTAACGCTTCCGCCGGTGCCGGCGTTCATCGTGAGGAAGAATTGGGTGGAGAAATTTGCAGTGAACGTGCTGTCGGTGAGAGGGATGACAGTATGCGTCCTCGCCGCGGCGTCGCTCCACGACGAATAGAGGTAGCGCGTTCCGGCCGTGCCGTTCTGAATGCTGTCGACGCTGATGGTGTGGGATTGCGTCGCGGTCCAGTTGAAGATCTGGGGGCTGGTGAAGGTCGTGCCGTCCACGATGATCTGCCGGCCGGCGGGGACCGTCGTGACGAGTACCGAAATCGGGTTCGTGCCGAAGCTTCCTGCCTGGGTAATCGGGCCGTTCATCGTGACGTTCGTCGGGTTGGCGACCCCCGTGAACGAACCGCTCCCCGTGCCGGCCCAGCCTGAGAAGGAGAAGCCGGTATTCGGCGTGGCCGAGATCGGCACCACGGCGGCGCTGTCCTTCCAGTCGCTCACCGGGCCCACAGTGCCACCCGCGCCCGCGTTCATCGTCAGGAAATATTGCGTGCCGAAGTTGGCGGTGAAGGTAGAGTTCGAGGTGGGCGAGACGCTGTGGCTGATGGCCCCGGCGTCGCTCCACGATTCGTACAGGTACCGGGTGCCCGCGGTCCCGTTCTGGACGCTGTCGGTCGCGATGGTATGGCTGCTACCCGAGACCCAGTTGAGGACCTGTGGCGCCGTAAGCAGGATCCCGTCGACCCTGATCGCGCGGCCCGCCGGAGACGTCTGGACGGTCACCTGGACCGTATCGGCCGCGAATGTCGCAGAAATGGTGTGGTTGGCGGTGACGTTCGTGAAGGTGTGACTGCTGACCGGCCCTTGAGGCACTCCGTCTGCGAGGACGTTCGCAATGTGGAACTGGGCGTTCGCGGCGATGGTGAACGACTGGTTCGCGCCCTGGACCACCGGGACCGCGCCGGCGGGCGTGACGCTCCCATTGGCTCCCGCACTCGCCGTGATGGTGTGGGTCGACAGCGTGAAATTCGCGCTGACGGCCGACGTCAGGCCGGCCGCGGACGCGGTGAGGGCCTTGACCCCAGCGGCGTTTACCGTGAGATCGCCGAACGAGGCGAGGCCGGACACGTTCGTAAGTTGCGGAAGTGTCCCGCCGAGCGTGCCTGTTCCGGAGGAAAGGGCGAGCGTGATCGAGACATTTTGCGCGGCGACGGCGTTGTTCGTCGTGTCGCGAACCTGGACGGTGACCGCGGGGGAGATGGCGGCGCCGGCGATGCCGTTTGACGGCCCTTGAATGAAGGCGAGCTTCCTGGCGGCTCCGGGGATGACCGTGATCGTCCCCGAATTGACGGCCGTGAGGGATGGCGATGTGGCCCGGATCTGCCCGGTGCCCACCAGATGCCCGGTGAAGACGGCGCTCCGGGAGTCTCCCGACGGAACGAGGTCGCCGCCCGCCACGCCGCCGGTGACGGCCTGCAGTATCCACGTATTCGCGGCGATGTTCTCGACGAAGTTGTCGAAGTCGTCGCGCGCGATGGCGAAGACGGTCATCGGGGCGAGGGGCCCGATGCTCTGCGCCGGGACCAGCGTGCCGGACCCGTCGGCCGCGGTCTCGACTCTGATCTGCGACGCGTTCGCCTGCAGGATCTCGAAACTGTTGCTCGCGGCCGGGGTGAGCCCGCCGCTCGATGCAGTAATGGTCTTGATCCCCTTCCGATCGATCCTCAGGCTGTCGAACGTGGCGATGCCTGACGCGTTGGTCGTTTCGGTGAGAGTGCCGGTGAGGCTCCCGTTGCCCGACGTGAGGCTCATCGTGATCGCCACTCCGGCTATCAGGACGTTATTCCCCGAGCCGTCCCTGAGCCGGGCCGTCAGCGCCGGGGTGATGAAGACGCCGGCGACTTCGTCGGTCGGCTGTTGGACGAACACGACCGCGGTGGCCGCGCCCGGGTTGACGGTGAGAGCGTAGGCGGCAGTATCTGCGCCCAGAACATTGTCGACCACCCGCGCGGTGTAATTGAACGCGCCGGCGACGGTCGCGGTACCGCTGACGATCCCCGTTGATGACATTGTGATGCCGGCCGGGAGGGCTCCGGCGATGATCGACCAGGTGAACGATGGAACGCCGCCCTGTACGCGCAGTGTGTCGCGGTACACGATTCCGGCCGTCGCCGACGGCCTGGGGGACGTGCTCGTGATCACCGGCGGCGAGAGCGACGGGTTCGAGAGCGAGCTGAGATGATTGGTCGAATCAGTGGCGTCGATGTTGATGTCCGACGCGTCATACGCGAAAACCTTGGTGAGGGGATTCGTGGTGTTGTTCCAGGCGATGTTGGCCTGCTGTGCCGTGAATGCCGTCGTGCTCGTGATGCGGAACCTGCCGACCCGGAGGCCGGGGGAAACGGGGATGACGGTGCCCGTGCCAGCGCCGGGGGGCACCCTGGGGTTGATTCTCAGTTCGTTCCCCGTCACGGACATCACGAGTGGCACCTGGTCAGCGCCGAGGCTCGATGTCCCGCCGTTGAGCGAGAGAGTGAGCGTGCCCGCCGAGATGCCGGTGTTGAAGGTCATCATCGGCTGAAGGGTGGCGAGTTCGAAGACGGTCCCACCGGTGCGTTCAAGCCAGATCTCGAACTCGTAGTGCGTCGAATCGACCAGTGCGTCGTTCTTCAGGACCAGGTTATAGGTCGGGGTTTGCGCGATGGCCGCCATCGTCAGCAGAACCGTGAGCAGGGCGAGCGTGAGTGTTTTCATAATGACTTTTCCAATGATCAGGAACATTCAAAACCGAAGATGACTGATGCGAATCAGTTGGGTACGTTTGACCCGATGAAAATGTTGTTGTCCGGAAAGCTGAAATCCGACGCGTCGATGAAGCCGTCGAGATTCAAGTCCGCCCTCCGGTAGCCGGAGAGGAATATTTCGTTGTCAGGCCCCGTAAAATCGGAGGCGTCGATGAATCCATCCCCGGAATAATCGCCCGAGAATATCGCCCAGCGGCCGCCACCGAGCGACTTCGCGCTTCCGCCGAAATATTTTCCCAGCCCGGTCGTGAAATCGCAGGAATCCGCCGGGGCGTTCATCGGGCGCGCCGTGGCGGTCATCGCCGCCACGTGGTTCCGATGCCGTACCACGACGAAGTAGTCGCCGAGCGGAACGCCGCTGAAGGCCACGGGGCTCGACCCATCCAGGTCGACGACCGTGCCGTCCGATTTCAGGAACGCCGCCCTTCGAGAGGCCAGCGATGCGCCCGATGTACCCGTCCGCAGACCCAGCAACACCCAGTCGACCACGCCTGCAGGGATCGTGCCCACGCTCTCCGTCCCGGTGTAGTTCCACGGAGCCCCCGTGTACGGTTGCGACAGCGGTATCACCCCGTCGGTCCGGAGCTGGGTCGACATCACGCCCCCGCCGCTATGGGGACCCTCGAGGAGGATCCTCGCGATCAGCACCGGGTTGAGGACGGTGAAGACGGTCTGGTTCGAGGTCCCGCCGCCCGGGACCGGGGAAGATACAGCCACCGCGAACCCGCCCGCCGTGTCGATCCGCGCCGCGGTGATGCTCGCCGTCAGCTGTGAATCGCTTACGAAGACCGTCGCGACGCCCGAACCGCCGAACGATGCCGACGAGACGGGGGTAAAACCTGTTCCGGTGATTGTCAGGGTGAAGCCGGTGTCTCCCGCCGTGCGACTGATCGGCGAGAGCGCATCGATGTGGGGCAGGGGATTGCTGAGCGTGAAGGAATTGCTGGCGCCCGATTCCGCCCCCGCAGAATTCGTCGCCGTTATATTATAGACACCCCCTGACCCGAAATTTACGGAATGGGAGGGTAGGATGCCAGCCGAGAAGGGAGCGCTGGTTCCCCCGCCGGACAAAAGTGGCCCGTTAGAGCTGATTTCCACGGTCCCATTGAATGATGTAAATGCCTGGTTCAATGAATCCTGTGCAATGATTTGGACGAAAAATGCCATCCGGGCGAGGCCGTCTCCGATCGGCCCGCCGCCTTCGGCCTCGATGGCGAAGTGGTGGAGTTGCGCGCCCGCCGGCGTGACGGCGCCGGCGAAAGACATCAGGAGGATGATCCTGCGAATGATGGCTCCCATGATCGTCAGCCCCGCACCATCGAAAGTGCGGATTCCACCTTCTTGAGCAGGGCGTTCACGTCGTACGGTTTCCTTACATAGTCCCAGGCCCCTTCGCGAATGGCGAGAACGGCCGACTCGACGGAGGCGTACCCGGTGATCACGATGATCTTCGCCTTGGCGTCGATCTGCCGGATCTGCTTGAGCACCTCGATCCCGCTGACCGTCGGCAGACCGATGTCGAGGAGGACGAGGTCCGGATGGTGCGTCTTAAACAGAAGCACCCCCTGGGGGCCGTCGGCCGTGGAGTAAAGGGTGTACCCCTGTCCGTCGAGGATTGACTGCTGGAGCCTCAGCTGGACTTCGTCGTCGTCGATGATCAGTATCTTCGGCATACAGTTCGTCTTACTGGTGAGTGTGGGGGGAGACGGGTTGCCCGTCGTGATTTTTCTCGGCGTCGGGTGTGCCCGGGCCTTTTGTTTCCCGTGTCGTCCGTATCCATTCCTCCGGGGAACCGGACGACCCGTGTTTGCGGCGTAAGAGTAATTTCCAGAGCGCGTACCGTGGAACGTGGAGCAATACGAGATAGAGCCGTGCGTCCGCCCCGGCCGAGGCCAGCCCGGCGATGACGTGGACGATGCCGAGCAGGATCACGATTCCCCAGGACAGAAGCCACGCGGAGAAGAGCGCGGGCGCAACCATCCAGAGGAGAACGTGGACGGCCAGGACCGCGACGCTCAGCGCCATCAGCGAAATGAAGGGGGGCGTGACGAGGTCAATCCAGGAATCGAGGAGCGGGTACGAGAATCGCGTGAACGCGCCCGCCAGGAGCTTCCCGCTGAACATCTCCGTGACGGGCCCGCGGCCCTGCTCCCACCGGATGCGCTGCGACTCGGCGTTCGCTGCGATGGTGGGCATCGTAGTCGTGATCCGGGCGTCGGCGGCGAACCGGACCTTCTCGCCTTCGAGGAGGATGCTCAGGCCGTACTGGAGGTCTTCGGTCACGCCGTAGGCGTTCCATGGGATCTTGCGGAGGAGCGGCGCGCTGAAGCACATCCCGTTGCCGCGGAGACCGGCCGATCCGCCGATGACGGTGCGCCCGAGCGGGCGGGAAAAATTATACAGAGTGAACCCGAGGCGGGTGATCTCGCTGCTCCACGAATGAAGGTTCCGCTCCACCATGTCGCTCGCCTGGATCGCGCCGGCGCCGTCGCGAAGGTGGGCGTCCATCACCCTGAGAAAATTAGTGCTCGCGGTGGAATCGGCGTCGATCACGACGAACCCGTCCCAGCGCGGCTCGCGCGCCAGGAGCTGGTCGAAGGTCCACCGGAGGGCGTGCCCCTTCCCCTTCTTCACATCGTCGAACCGTTCGAGCACGGTGGCGCCGAGGCTCCTCGCGATGCTCGCCGTCGTGTCGGTGCAGTTGTCAGCGATGACGAAGGTTTCCGTAAGGTCGCGGGGATAGTCGAGGGCGGCGACGCTGCGTACCGTCCGTCCGATCGACGACTCCTCGTTATGGGCAGGGATCACCACCGCGATTCGAAGCGGCCCTCCGGGGGCGACGGGTGCGGATCTGCGGGCCACGAGGGAGAGGAGGCTCAGGAGCGCCAGGTACCCGGTCATCCCCCCCAGGATGATCAGGGCGAGGACCTCGGTGATAATGAGTACAGCGTTCATGCCGTTTCAGCCAGCGTGGGAAATTCGAGTTTGAACGGACGCGAGGCGCCCGTCTTGCCGCTCACTTCTTCAACGACACTTCGGACGCTCTCGACGAACTGTTCGATGGAATGACGCCGCTCGATGAATTCCCGGCCCCGCCGGCCCATCTCTTCGGCGAGCTGGGGGTCGTTCCAGAGTCGAAGGATGGCCTCCCTCAACGCCGTCGGGTTGCCCTGGGGCACGAAGATGCCGGCCACCCCGTCCTGGAGGATGTCGATCTGACCCTCCGTCCGTGAACAGATCACCGCGCGCCCCATCGCCATCGATTCGAGCATGCAGGTGAGTCCGTTGTCGGTGTCGGTCGCCAGCAGCGGGATCACGACGAAACGGGATCGCGCATAGAGCTCGCGCAGTTCTGAATAATTCCGCTTTCCCACGGTGATGTTGGCCGGTAGTTCGCCCATCTCGCCGATCGCTGCCACGGTGCTGAAGAGCTTGCCCTTGTTCAGTCCGGTCGCGATGTGGCACGGGATGTCGAGGCCGTCGAGCGCCCGGATGAGGGTCGGGTAGTCGCGCATCTCCATTCCGGCCGCGCAGATGGTGTCCGTCTGAGCGGGCATCGGGTGCCAGAACTGCTCGTCAGCGAATTTCCTGATGAATGTGATCCGTTCCTCCGGGATTCCCAGGTGCCTCACGGCGTACTCCTTCTGGACGGTGGACCACATCAGGATCCGCGAGATGTGCGAATGGACCAATTTGAGCAGGAACGCCTTCTTCCGGCCCGAGATCCAGCTGTTGAGGGTCACGTTCGGCGTCCTGGAAAAGGTGAGCTTCAGGAGCAGAGCGAAGGGAAGTCCCAGCCGTTCCGCCCAGGTGACGACGGCGTCGTACCGCTTCCGGATGATGTACGCCTCGACCACCTGGTCGAGCGGTTTCGGGACGAGGCGGTAAAAGAACTTCCGCCAACCGGGCACGCGGTCACGCATGAACGTTTCGTCGAGCATCTCCGATTCGAGATAACGCTCGTAGAGCGTCACGCGCGGATAGAGACCGCTCTCTTCGAACGACCTGAGTTGTTCGGGCGAGGGCTTGTTCATCCCTGTTGACACGATGGTCAGGATTTTCATTCGTCGGTCTTGGATTTCCTGTTTGATTGTTCCCGCCGTCCCGAAGGTAGATGGCGGGCGAAGAAGTGCGCGGTCATCGACAGCAATTCCGAAAACTTCCCCATGGCGTAGACCGGTACGGGCACATCCTCGGACTGCCCGCTGATCTTGTACCGCCGGTAATCGTAGTACTCCATTTTGAACCTCTGGGCCGCCTTCCCGAGGAACTCGGAAGCCAGGAAGAGGAGAAATCTGGCCGAGCCGCCGCGCGTCGGGGACGAGGACCTGAGGAGCCAGTTGTTCACGTCGACGGCCGCCCATTCCCGGTACTTGTACGCTTCGTCGCCGCGCATGAAGTCGAAGACCCTCATCCCCTCGGCGATCCCCCCGGTCATCGCAATCGAGCGGATCAGAAGACCCGGGCTGCATTTCATGACCTCGTCCGGACCGTGGGCGTTGCTCTGATACATATAGATCGTCGACCGGAAATTGAAACTGAAATTGACCGCCGCCGGATTTCCGGCGATGTCCAGGAAAAAGATCCGCAGCCAGTCGCGGGCCGCCATCTTCCGGCAAACCTCGGCGTGGAACGCCCTGTGGTGGGGGTCGTCGAACGCGCTGGGGTGCCCCTGGCTCTTCCATCGGCCCCCGTGGATGACGGCGAAATCGCCGATCGCGCGATCGATGGTCTCGTCGGGTTTGCTCACCAGCCTCACCTCGGACGTGTACGTCGTGTGCATCCGCTTCAGCTTTCGCTTCAGGTTGTAGCTGCTCGAGGGGCCGAGTTGCCGCAACAGTTCGCCCTCGCTTCCCGGGAGCCCGATGCGGGGGCAGACCGAACCCTGATAGCGGTAAACTCTCAGGCCCGCCGATTCGAGGCTCGCGGGGAGTTTTTCGAACGACGGACACGTCTGCGGGACATCCTCCAGGTCGAAGACATCCCATTCGCGCGGGTGCGAGGCGAGCCAGCCGGCCAGCGCCCCGACGACCGCCGTCTCGTTCCCCGCCACGGCGATGATCGACAGGTAGTCCGAGAGGCCGACGCCGATGAACTTGATGCGCGTCGCGACCGGCAGCCCGAGGAGCCGTTCCCTCTCGGCGAACATCGGTGCGATCCCGACTGTCGTACCGTCCAGATCAAAGAGCAGGACGAGGAGTGTACGTTTCCCGCCGAAGTATTTCCACCACGTCCGCTGCCATTCATAGGTCTGGAACACGGTCGCCTCTGAATGCTCGAGGACCGCGTCCCAGGTCGGTCCGATGACGTCGAATTCCGCGTCGGTGCGGAGCACGCGCACGGAAACCCGCGCGGCGATCGCCTCCGCCGGCACTGTCACTTCGACGATCTTTTCTGCGTGTCCGATCATCGTTCCGTCATCCCGCCCGCCCCGCCGTTGCGTGCCCGGGGACCGGCTCATCTGTTTGTCCCCCGGGTGATTTCCTGCCCGTCCGGTCGAGGATTTCGTACCAGGTGTCGGCGATGAAAGGCATCGGGTCGGCCCAGTTGAGGATGTGGTATACCCGTTTTCCCCTGAGGGATTTCAGGCCGTTCCAGATGGTCCATTCGCCCGTCTTCCGGTACGCGAGGATCGCCTTCAGGTCGCGTTTCAAATCGACGAACTTCACACCCTCGCGGTAGTCCGATCCGTAGGGATATGCGAACCCCTGCTGGTCCAGGTAGGCCATGTAATAGAGGTTCATCCCGCTGGCTTTCCCGAGATAGCTCCAGATGCTGTTCCTGACGTGGAGTTCCATGATCTTCAGCGCCCCGCGCCGGTCGCGCTTGTATTGGATGTTGCAGAGCCCGTTCATACGAAGCTTGCGGGCGATGTCGGTGGACACCGCCATGATCGCGGGGTCCTTCACCGTCTCGACGAGGCAGCCCTGCCCGGCGTGGATCGGGTAGGTCCGGTGTTTGTGCGCGGCGTAGAAACCCTTGAGGTTGTACTCCCGGTCGTAGTAAAGGTTCACGCTGTAGAGCTGCGCATCGTCGCCTTCCACCAGCTCCTGGAGGAGCGGGTTGGGGTTGACGAGAAGGATTTTCCCGAAGTAGTCGACAAGCTCCTCGCGGTTGTAGCACTCGATCGCCTTCCGGTAGGCGCCGAGGACCTCCCGGAACCTCGGGGTCCACCAGTCCTCTTTGTGTGCCGGCTTGATGATGCAGGGATAGGTGATCTTCCCGATTTCCCGCATCAGTTCCTCCATCGACGTGATGGCGAACGACCAGGGGACGGGGAGGCCGAGATCCTGGGCCAGGACGGAGAACTTCCTCTTGTCGAGGACCGCGTCGACCGTTTCCGCCGGAGGGATGTTGAAATAATAGTATTCCCTCAGCTCGTCCTGATGCTGGGAAAACGTCAGGATCGCGCGATCGTCGTCGCTGAAGAACATCAGCTTCCGGCCCTCGGCGCGCGCGAGGTCGATCAGCTCGTCGACAAACTTCCGGGTCGTGAAGTCGGTGAACATTACCCGTTTCCGGACATAACGCGAATGGAAGATGTGGTTGCGCGCGACGTCGGAACCGGCGTAGATCGGCACGCCTTCCTCGCCGAGGTTGCGGACGATCCCGATCCCGCCGATGATGAGGGCGGGGATCTCCGTGTGGTTTCGCTGAGCGGCCGTAGACTTGTCATTCATTCGTTGAACTGTCCTTTCCAACCTGGAATTTGCGTGTGAACCGCTGAGTCCGGAAGCGGACATAGCTCGCGAGGCCGCGGACCAGTCCGTGCTGGCGAACATGGACCTTGAACAGCCTCGCCTCGCGGACGAGCAGGAATCCGGCCAGTCCCGCCGTCGAGCCGATCCTCGCCGGGAGTCCCTTCCGGCCGGGCGGCCCCCCGCAGACCTCGACGGTGACGTTCCGGAGGATCCGTCGGTCGGAGGTGAGTTCGCCCTTGTATTTTTCGTCGCCGCGGAGGAGGTCGAGCGCGCTCATCCCGCCCGCGTGCGCGTCCTCGTACATCCGGAGCAGGAGGGCCATGCCGGGCCGTTTCTTCGCCCACGGCGAAGCGTCGTCGAACCCTGAGAGATAATCGTAGATCCGTCCCCCGAAGATGAATCCGAGGCGAGCGGCGATGCACCGTTCTCCGTCGTAGAGGCCGGCGAACCAGAGCCATCCCTGAGCGTGGAGGGCCGCCGCGACCCCCCGCTGAAATTCCGAATTAGTCTTGTCGTGGAAGAGGCCCGGGAACCCCGCGCGATTCCAGCGCGCCTGGTGGAGCCTGACAAGGTCGGCGTAGAGCGTGTCCCAGTTAGCCGGCCCGATCGTCCTGAGGGTCACCGACGCGTCCCCACCCTCGAGAACGCGGGATGCCTGGGTGTACCTCCGGCGGACTCCGGAGTCGAGCGACCGGAGGAACTCCTTCGGCGCCGGAGCGGTGTCGATCTGTGAACAGACATCGCCGTCGGTGATGGTGAGGCGAAAATCCGTCGACGCGGCGAGGGCCGGGACGATGAAGCTCATCGCGGATCCGTCCGCGCGCAGATTGACCAGGTCGATCCTCCCGAACGACGATCGATTCCCGGCCACGTGGTCGACGAACGCGCGTCCGACCGCTTCGCCGTATTCCGGGGCCACGATCAGGTCCAGGTAATCGCTCGGCCCGTCGTCCAGGAAGAGGCCACCCGAACGGCTGAAGGCGTCGCCCGACCCGATGAGCCGGAAGAGCTTCGACGATGCGGGACGGCCGGTCCTGCTGAACAGGGGCGCGATCCCGACGACGGCGTCATCGGCCCGGAACAGGACGATGTGGAGCGACCTGCGCGACCCGTACGAAGCCCACCAGAGCGACTGCCATTCGAATGTCTGGTAGACCGTTCCGCCGGAAAGGACAACGAGCTCGTTCCAACGGGCGGGATCGATTACCCCGGCGTCGAACGAGCGCACCACCTCCACGGCGAGCGGTCGCGCGTCGCGGGGCGATCGGGCGGTCTCAGCCGACCCCTTCATCATTGCTCCGTGAGCGTTCATGCGTGCCTGGCCTCCCGGTGGGGGGGTCCGAACGATCCGTTGTCGGACCGTTCGAGGAACCGTTTCACCTTGTACCTGAGCGCTCCGAGCTTCTGGTACGGTGTCGCCATCTGGAACCAGAACCTGAACGGGTCGCGGCGATGCGCCGGTTCGATCCTGCGGACGTTCATCGGATCGACTCCGAACACCGAAGGCCCCGAGTAGACCCCGCAGGCGAAATCATAACCCGCTTCGGCGACGAGCGCCCGGACATCGTCGTTGAGCAATCCGTACGGGTAGGAAAAGGTGCGTACCGGGGCGTTCAGCATCATCTCCAGGAGCATGCGCGAGCGCGAAATTTCGTTCCACGCCTCTTCCCTCGGCAATTCCGTGAGACGCTTGTGGGTCAGGGAATGGGAGCCGATCTCGAAACCCGCTGCATGCAACTCGAGGATCTGCCCGGACGTCATCAACGGCGCGGAGGTGATTCCCTCGCCGGCGTCCCAGGCGTTGGTCCTCACCAGCGGGTCGCCAAGGACGAAGACGACGGCCTTCATTCCATACTCGCGGAAGAGCGGGAACGCGTGGGTGTGCGTATCCTCGTACCCGTCGTCGAAGGTGATGATGACCGGCTTCTTCGGCAGGTTGAGCTCGCCCTTGCGGTAGAGCGCGTAATCGTGGAAGGTGATCGTGGTATAGCCGAGCTTCTCGAGGGTCCGGAGTTGCGCCTGCAGGACATCGGCATGGATGGCGTACTGGCTTGCGACCGCGGTGAGCTCCTCGTCGCGGACGACACGGTGGTACATCAGGACCTTGATCCTCTCGGGATGGCCAAGCGCTGTGCCCCCTGGCCGGGCGATGGCCGTCTGTACAGAGGACATCGTTCAGCTCCCGCCTTTCTGATCGGCCACGGTAGCCGCGTTACGGCGGCCGTCGCCGCACACCGCGGCGTACGCGCTGTCCATCATCGCGCCGATGACCGACCATTCGTACCTGGTCTTCATGATCTCGTAGGCGTTCCGGGTCAGCTTCTTCCGAAGGTCGGCGTCCTTCATCAGGGTGAGGACGGTGTCGGCGAAATCGCGGGGATCGTCGGCAATCATGATCGATTCGCCGTGGCTCGCCTCGATGCCTTCAGCGCCGAGCGTGGTGCTCACGACCGGTTTGCCCATCGAGAACGACTCGACGATCTTCAACCGTGTGCCGCCCCCCATCCGCAGCGGCACGACGCTCAGCGTCGCCCGGTTGACGTACGGGCGGACGTCGTCCACCCTTCCGGTGAAGATCACGCACTCGCTCGCGTGGCGTTCGAGGGACGCCGGGGGTTGTGAGCCGACGACGATGAGCTTCACGGCCGGCGCCTTCTGCCGGATCAATGGGAGGATTTCCTCGATGAACCATCGCACACCGTCGGAATTGGGGAGGTAGCGCATCACACCCGTGAACACCAGCGTCTCGGGCTCCGCGGCGGTGCCGTCGGGGGTGAAGTACGCGCTATCGACGCCGTTGGGGAGGACCACCGTCGGGACATCGGGCACGTCGGCGTTGATCAGGTCCTTATCACGTTCGGAGGTCGTGAAGATGAGGTCCTGGCGGCGCCAGGCGTCGATCTCCTCACGGTGGAGTTTCCTCGCCTCCTCGCGGTAATGGAACTTCCTCAGCAGAGACGCTGTCACTTCACCCTGGCGCCGGTTGAGGTCGTATTCGACGTTGTGCGCGTCGAGGACCTTCACGGCGTCGGTCTCGAGAGGGTAAGAGGCCATGTTCGGAAATTCCGTCTGGACGATGTCGAAATCGTGCGAATCCAGTTCCTTCCTCAACAGGTAGGCCATCCGCGAGCTGAGGCCGAGCTGCTTGAAGTGGCTCCTGCCGTTCAGGAGGGCATAGAACTGGTTGAGCCTGCGGAAATCCCTGGCCCAGGGGCGGGGAACGGCTATGGCGTTCCTGATCCGGTCGCCGAAGCTCTCTTTCAGCCGCCGCTCGCTTCCCTCGCGCCCGAAGTAGATGACGCTCAGGTCGTGGTTCCGGGTCATCTCCTTCATCAGGTTGTACACGCGAAGGGCCGCTCCGAACTGGGGCGGCACCGGCGAGTAGGGTATCACGTGGAGGATCTTCACGGCTGTCCCCTCCGGCCCCGGCCGATGGTTTCGCGAAGCGTACTGAGGGACGTGAACTGTCGGGCGTACGCAAGTTCCTCCCTGGTGAAGGTCTTCATCGCCAGCAGGAGGAGGCCGTAGGCGAACGCGCCCGCGCCGGCGGTGACCATCCAGTACACGCCGGGGGCCAGGGAACTTACGAGCATGTAGAAGCCATACAGCCCGCACCCGGCGAGGGCGGATTTCAACCAGACGCCGGTTTCCGAACCGTCGAAGATCGATTTCGGGAGGATGAAGATGCTCGAAATCAGCACATAGAATTCGGTGGTGAGGGTCGCAACGGCCGCGCCGATTCCGCCGTTTCCGTAGTGTATTTGCGTGTAGGGTATCATGAAATAGTTTAGTCCGACATTAATCAGGACGGCGATGAATGCCACCCAGGCCAGTTGACGCTGTTTATCGCAGGCGATGATCGCCGTCGCGAGGATCATGTCGATATAGAGTAGGAGCAGGCCCGCCGCGAAAATCTCCAGGTTTGCTGCGGCCGGCAGATAATCTTTCAATCCGAACAGGAACCCGATGATTTCCATCGAATAATAGAAACAAACGATGCTTATGGGGATCCCCGTCAATAAAATAAAATTCAGCCCCTTCTGGGTTGTGCGCGCCAGCAACATCTGCTCTTTCCCGTGTAATTTCGATAAAACGGGCAGTATTGCGAGCGAAAAGATGCTCGGGAGGAACACCAGCACGTCAAAAAGCTTGTATGCCGCGCCATACCATCCCACCACCTGGTCGGGGGTGTAGAAGGAGAGCATGATGGCGTCGATCCTGTAATAGACGATCCCGAAGATGGTCCAGAGCAGGAACGGGAAACCGTCGTGCAACAGCACCCCCGCCTTCTTCCAGTCCACCCTGGGAAGGGGGGGGAGGATGCGTCGGATGTAGCCGGCGCAGATGATGAAATTCACGAGCGTGCCCACGGCCATGATCGCCGCGATTCCGACCTCGTCGCTACCGAAGAAAACGAGGGCGATGATTCCGACGCCTGCCACGAAAAACCGTTCCGCGATCGCGCTGATCGCCGTGTAGGTCGTGTTCTCGAACCCGAGGAAGACGCCCGAATACACCGTCCTGCCCGCTACCCAGAGCATCTCCACGCCGAAGATCGCGATCATGATGACCACCGGCATCGGGTATTCCGCCCAGATGGAGAAGATGATCATCGAGACCAGGGCGACGAGCCAGATGACGACCCGGAAGGCCAGGGAGTTCACGAGGATGTCTCCCGCTTCGTCCCTGTTCCTGGCCACCTGCCTCGCGATACCGTACTTGCCGTCGTACGCCACGGCGATCACGAACATCCCGGCGACCATTTCGGCGAGGTAGAGCCTCCCGAAGTTCGCGGGACCGAGGTACCGGGGGAGGAAAATCATCAGGGCGAACCCCGACACCCAGGTCATCACCTGCTGGCCGAACTGGATTGCGGTGTTTCTTGCTACTGAATTGACGATCTCTTTATTCATTGTCCTGAAAAGTTCCCTTGACTGCTGCGATGGAGGTCCGCGCTCCGGCGGGACGGGCGTGCGTCAGTTCTTCGGGATCGTGGTATCCTGCCTATGCGCCCGTTCGAGCGCCGGATAGAGGCCCATCAGCGTCCCCAGGTAGACCATGTTCCGGGAGTATGTCAACTGGAGGTCGTAGAACGAAACGATCACCTGGCCGAGCACTGCGATCATGATGACCGCGCAGAGCGATTTCAGATACGGGTCTTCGATCCGGCGGAACAGCGTCGCGGCCCTGAATACGTGCGAATAGAAGAAGACCCAGAAGAGGCAGAACCCGATCGCCCCGGTCTTCACGAAGATCCAGAAAATTTCGTTGTGGGGGATGTATGCCGCCAGCGGGAACGGGATCCTGAAGAGCTTGAGGGGCTGGTCGTACTTATTCCCGAAACCGATGCCCATCACCGGAGCGCGTTTCACCGTCTGGGCCAGGTCGTAGTCTTCCATCTTCCGGTAGAGGTTCGAGTAATACCGCTCGCCCGCCTCTTCTCTGCTGGACGAGAAGGAGGATCGGACGAGGAACGCCCCGTGTCCGATCCCACCCGAGGGGCTGTTCCAGAACACCACGAGGTATATCGTGGCCGCGAGGGCGAAGGGGAGGAGTATCTTGGCAAATTTCACCACCTGGTTCCATTCCAGCAGCATCAGGAAGGCGATGACCGACACCCCGAGCGCGGCCCAGGTGGCGCGGCGCTGAGCCATCAGAAAGACCATCAGCATCGGGATGAAGGTCAACGTCAGGAAGAACCGCTGCGCGCCCTTCACGCGGAAGATGTAGAGCGCCGACATCAGGACGAACATCGATATGAAGAAGAGCGGGTCCTCGTGGCTGGTCAGTTCGTCACGTCGCCCGAAGCTGAAGCCGAGGTTCGCGACGCGCACCAACCCCTGCAACAACTTGAACGACACTCCCGCGATGATGACCCAGACGAGCTGCCGGACCTGTTCTTTCGACTGAATGATCTGTGGGACGAAGAAAAACATCACCCCCAGGTAGAACAACGCCCGGATTTCCCACAGGGCCGGAAGAAAATCGCCGCCCTTGGCAATGCCGATGATCGCCGAGATCAGGAGCCAGGAAAAGAAGATCAGCGCAGTTCCCCATCCCGACACCTTTGTCACGAAGACCCGTTTCCTGGTAAGGATCAGCAGGAACCAAACCAGCAGTACGAAGAGGAGGTGCAATTCGAGGGGGCTCAGCACGGCTGGCGGAACTCCCTTGAAGAGGGGGAGGGATTTCAGGTTGAGGAAGTACTCTCTCCCGATGATCGACATCCCGTAGCCCCGGGGAGGGCTCTCGTCAAAGAGCAGGACCACGCCCACGAATAACATCAGTCCCCAGTCGACGCGGAACATCGTCACGACCAGCACCGCGGCGAGGCCGATGATGCTCATCGATGCGAACATCGAACCGCCGGTAAGGATGTAGACGGCGGCCAGGAAGATCGAGCCGATGACCGTGAACCGGAGGAAATTCCGGTCGTCGTCCGACCGTCCGGGAATGGTCCCGGTCGTGCGGCTTCCGATCAGGCCTTCGTGATAGAGTTGGGATAGCACGGTAATCTCGTTCCCTCTCCGCCTTACGGCGTCGGGGCCTCCATCGTGTAGAGGTCGTAGAAGGTGACCGCCGTCTGGAGGAGGGCGGCGGTCAGGATGACCGCGACCGGTGGCGGATTCGTCCCACGGAACTTCCCGTAGGCCATCGTGGCGACCATGAGGCTGATCATGCTGATGAACGAGGGCATCATAACGGCTGCGTCCGGGTCAGTTTGACTGTTCGAACCGGTTGAAGACGAAGCCCAGAACCTGCGATTGGTTGATCTTCTGGAACATTGCGTCGATTTCCTCGCGGCGGGTTTTCCCGTTGTCCACCACGATCAGCAGGCCGTTCAGGTGACTGGTGAAGAGGATCGGGATCTCGTCGGAGACCACCGCGGGCATGTCGACGATGACGAAGTCGAACTCCTGTTCGAGGGAATAGATCACGTCGCGGAACGCGGTCAGCTGGTGCAGGCCGAGCAATGGCCTGGCCTGTGGGAAGGCCGACGGATCGCCGGCCCGTTGGTGCTCCTGTCGGGAGTCGTGATAGAGCGGAACGATCCCCGCGCTCAGGACGTAGAGGTGTTCCACCGCGGTGCCCGACACGTGGATCGAACCGTTGGTGAATGCCTCGGCCAGACCCCCCTCGTTCGTCAGGCCGAAGACCTCGTGGACCTGCGGTTTGGCGAAATTGAGGTCGACGATAACCGTCTTCTTCTGGAAGCCCATCGCGAGCGAGACCGCGAGGTTGCACGCCACGAGCGTCTTTCCTTCGCGGCGGTTGGCGCTGGTGACGCCGAGGGTGAGGTTGACGCCCTTGCGCTCGCCCGCCAGCACGGAATAGTTGAAGGCGTTGAAATACTTGAACTGGATGATCTTCTCGTCGAGCTTCGTCCCCTTCTCCGGTTTTTCGACGATCGTCTTGATCAGCCGGACGAGTTGCTGTTCCTGCTTCTCGCCGCCTTCTCCGACGGGGATCTCGTTTTCCTGGTCAGTCATGTGTGGTTGATGATGTCCTGTCTGGGTGATGAAGTACGGGCGGCCGCGCTCAATTCAGCCGCTGTTCCTGCCCCTCAGAGATGAACGCGATCACCGGTTTCTGGAACACCTCGATGTCGCGGGGGGAACGGATCGTCGTGTCGAGCATTTCCTTGACGACGACGCTCACGAAGCCGAAGAACAGCCCCAGGAAGAGCCCTCCCAGGACGAGCAGCGGCCTGTTCGGCTTCGTCGGCTTGGTCGGGACGAGCGGGGGATCGAGGATGATGAACTGGTTGCTGGCCGACCGCCCGAGGTCCCTGGACGTCATCGCCTGCTCGAGCTTGATCTTCATCTCGTCGTACAACTGCTTGTAGATGCCGTAATCGGCCTCGATGTCCTGGTCGATCGTCTGGCTCACCGATGATTCCTTCAGGGCTTCGACGAGACGGGCCCGCTTCCGCTCAAGCTCCCAGCGCGTCGGTTCCTGTTTTTTGATTTCCGTTTCGATCGCCTTCTGGATGCGCACCAGCAGGTCCGCGAGCTGGCCACGGACGCGGAGCACTTCGGGGTAATTCCCCTTGTACTTCCGCGTGATGTCGTCGTATTTTTGGAGCTGGATCTTCAGGTCGTCGGCGAACGGGATCGGTGAACGCTGCAGGTCGTAGAGGGCCTGCCGCCCCGATTCCGTTTCGAGGGCGCCAGGGAAGGCCTGGAGTTCCTCCAGCTTTTCCTGGTAGAGGGTGATCCGCGTGTCGAATTCCGCGACCTGCTTCTCGACCGATTCGAGCTGGAGGTAAAGGTCCTTACTGTCCTGCGGCATCACGTTGATTCGCGATTTAAGCGCCGTGACCACCTTCCCCTGGCTCGTCTCGTACTTGTCCTTCAGTTCGCTCAATTTTTCCTGGAAGAACTTCACCGCCTGTTCGTTTCTCTGTCCTTCGACGCGAAGCGTGGTCTGGATGAAGTCCTCGGCGAGCAGCTTGACGGCGGCCTGTGCCCTCACCGCGTCGGTGCTGACGAAGATGATCCGGAACGAATCGGACGCGCGCCGCTCGGTCGTGATCCGTGCGCGGAGCGCTTCGTATATTTCGGTCTCGTCCCTATCCTCATCCTCCGCGTTCTTGCGGAAGAGGCTGTCGTACAGCTTCTTCATCGTCGTATGGCTGTACAGAATTTCGTTGAACGTGCGCAGGCGGTCCTCTGTGGCCATCGAAATTGCCATCTGGTAGCTGATGAGCGGGTTCAGGATCTCGTCCCGCTGTACCAGGATGGTGGTCGACGATTCATATTTATTAGCTGTGAAAATCGCTCCGATGACCGACAGGCCGGTGATGATCGCGGCAGGTATGAAGAGGTATCTCTTCCGTCTGCGGTAGATCGAGAGCAATTCCCTGAATTTCAACTGAGCAGGCTTCACGGTACGGTTTCCTTGATGATGAAGTCGAATGGATTCCCTGGATCGATCAATACTACAATTGATATGCCAGAAGTATAGAGTGCCTCATCCCTCTAAAAACCCGAAAAATGGCCAAATTACCATAATCCCCGGTAATCAGAATCCAAGCGCATCGACGGCCGGTCCAAGTGTGTAATAATTACCCGCTCAATTTTCACCCTACGAGGCCGATCGGGTAATTGTTATACGCTCAGCCGGTGACCTGGGATAAATTACCTCTTCTCACCCCGGGAAGTTGTGATCTGAAATACCCCCGCTCGGGAAAATCGGATAAATCGGATACCGGGACAATCTCATTTATCAGACGATTGGGGGGATTTCGGGGCGGGGGGAAGCGTGTTCCCGGGGATGGCGGATGATAAGCCCGACGACGCGGCATCGCCTTGGCACGCTATTTGTGATTTGTGTCAGAGTCGCACCGGGTTCCGACGGGGGACATCCTCAGATTTCTGGCCACTACCGAATACAGCACGATGAGAACTTTTTTCACAGTCACAGCCCTTGCCGCGGCGGCCCTCCTCCTTGCGGGATGTCGTTCGGACAACCTTTCGAAGGACAGCATTACGCAGATCATACGGTCGGGTAGCCGGCCGATCCAGGCGGAAGCCAAGTCCGACGATTATGTCATCCGGCAGGGGGACCAGATCAAACTGGAGGTGTGGGGTTACCCGGAATTCAACACCGAGACGGTGGTGAAGGAACTCGGTACGGTGACGATCCCGAACATCGGCGAGGTGAGCGCCGCGGGGCTCACGAAAGACCAATTCAGACAGCAGGTGATGACGAAGCTCGCCGAGTACATTCAAGGAGAGGTCAAGCTGTCACTCGCCGTCATCAGCGCGATCCCCCAGAAAATCACGATCATCGGGGCGGTGACGCGGCAGGAAAACTATCCTCTCTCGAACGAGGTGACGCTCGTCGAGGCGCTCTCGATGGCGGGCGGCACGACGCCGGAATCGGACCTCCGGGCGGTGAAGATCCTTCGCGGCGGCCTGTCCAGCCAGCCGATCGAGGTCGATCTCACCTACTATGTCGAGCAGGGGAACATCGAATCGATTCCGATCGTCCGTCCGGGCGACACCATCTGGGTCCCGAGGAACGAGAACCTGATGCGTGAGCTCTCCCTCTATTTCAGGGACGTCATCTTCATCTTCGGATTTTTCCAGCTCTTCAACTGATCGCCGCATGAAAAACGTCGCATACCTCGTCCTGTTCAGCGCCCTGGTGCTCGCCGCCTTCCCCGCGTCGATGGCCCAGCAGAGCACCGTCTATTTCTCCGAACCGTTCCGCGTGGGGGCGAGGGCCCTCTCTTTCGCCGGGGCGATCACGGGCGACAATCCCGACGTCACGGCGATGTACGGCAATCCCTCGGCGCTATCGTTCCTGGAAAATTCCGACATCGTCCTGAACCACGGGTACGTCCGTTCTGCTGGGGTTATGGACGAAAACGTGGCCATTCCGCTCTTCCTGAGGAGGGGCGAGGTGGTCGGGATCGCGCTCTCGGTGAACCACGTTGGTTACGTCGATGAGGCCTCGAGTTCCCCGTTCAGGGTGATGCAGTACGGCTACGACGTCGCGTACAGCCGCAGGGTGACCCCCGTCCTGAGCGTGGGCGGCATCCTTAACGTCCGGTATGCGAGATCCTCCGCGTCGAAACTCTGGGGACTGTCGTCGTCATTCGGCGTATTCTACTACCCGACGCCGGACGTGAGTTACGGACTGGCGTTGACGGGGGTTGGCTCCGGCATCAAGTATATCTTCGACGGCGCGCAGACCTTTCTCAACTCCGAGCAGATCACCAGGAAGCTCACCGCGGGGTCATCGTGGCATTTCCCGTCCAGCTTCGGCGCCGAACCATTCCTGAATATGTCGGTCGCCTGCGAACTGGATTTCGATATCTCCAGGGTCAGCTACTTCGGGGGTTTTGAGGTATTCCCGGTCGATTACCTCGCACTGCGGATCGGCTATCTCGGCGGCACCAACAACAGGAAATATCCGTCATACGGCGTCGGATTCCGCCTGATCGGGTGGAACCTGGATTTTGGAATGACCCCGAGCAACGTTTCATCCGAAGTATTCCAGCTCACCCTCTCGGCGCCGATCTGGAACCAGCTGGACGCCATTTACTGAGGCAGGGCCCATGCAAAAACCGCCTGATCAATATTTCCCCAAGGGTCCGGAGCTGGGAGCGTTCTGGGAGGCTCAGTCGAGTGGCATTATCAGAGAGATGCTGAGGACGGCGGCCCATTTCGCGCTCAGCGATCTGGGAGTGCGAATCGTCGGGGAGAGGGGTACGGGTAAACAGTATCTCGCACGGCTGATCCACAGGGAAAGCCCGCGCTGTAGCTCATCCTTTACCAGGATCAACTGTTCCGGGCTCCAATCGAATCGACAGGAAGAGTCAATTTTCGGCACGGAAGTGTCCGAGACGTATTCGCAGGATCAAAAACCGGGTATCCTCGAACTCGCCGAGGGCGGTACCGTCTATTTCGAGGTGTATGAAAACCTCTCCGCGTCCGTCCAGCAGAAACTCTTCAGGGCGATGGAAGTGAGGCATTTCCGGCGAGTCGGCGGTTCTGACGACCTCAACCTCGACGTCAGAGTCA
>JANNFI010000080.1:0-102333 GCA_031379665.1 Ignavibacteria bacterium | reverse complement strand
ATCGCCGGGCGATGGGCCACCGACGGTGGTTGTACACGCCTGGATCAGCACACCCGCGGAGGTATTTCCCCAATCGAGGGTTCCGGTGGGGTCGGTGCCGATCAGGTTGCGACGGACGACCGCTCCCCCGTATCCGGTGATCCGTATGCCGGTGGATTTGTTGCCGCTGATAACATTACTGTCGATGACGGCGCTGGCCCCGATGAGCTGTATGCCGTCGAACCGGTTTCCGAAAAGGCTGTCGAGGGTTCCGTTCGGGCCGATGATGTTACCCCGGATAACGGTGCCGGCGGCCAGGCTCAAGATCGAAATCCCGTTCGCATTCCCGGTGATCACGTTGTCGACGATCGAATCCCCGGACGCTGAGGTTCGGATGCCGTCGCCGATATTCGGCAACTGAGCGCGGCGGGTCGAGTCGGCGCCGATGATGTTTCCGCGCACGAGTGTATTGACGGCGGCCTGTGTGATCTCGAGACCCGGGCCCTGATTGCCGGAGAGAATATTTCCCAGGATGCGCGTGCGCTGGCCCCGGACATAGAGTCCGGCGCGCGTGTTGGGGGAAGCCGTGAGCCCGTCCCGGGTCCCGCAGAAATTGTTCTGGATGATGTTATCGCTCGCGCTTGCTGCGGTGGCGATGCCGTCAACTGTGTTACCGTAGGCCAGGTTCCGATCCTCCGGATTCGGCCCACCGACCAGAGTGTTCGAAGCGCTCACGTGCAGGCCGGTGGAGTTAAGTGTGAATATATTCTTCTGAATGATGCAATTCGTCGCGCCCCCGGCGAAAGATATGCCGCTAAACCATCCCCTGAATTCCATATTCCGTACGGTTGATCCAGCTGCAATCAGGAAAAGACCGGAAGTATTCACGGAGACGAGAGATCCGTCCAGAATGATTTTACCGGCGGCGACCGTTCCATCGATGGTCACCTGGCCCGTGGTACCGGAGAGAGGCAGGAGCGGCTGTATCACGGTCAGTCCCGCGGCGAACACGATGGAATGCGCGCCTCCCTGGTAATTGGCATTCTCAATGGCGGATCGGAGCGTGGGGGGATCGTAGATATCGTCGAAGATGTCCGGATCGGGCGCATCGCCCGGATCGGAGACGAGGAATGTCGTAGAGACGGATGAGGAAGTCCCCCGAGGTACTTGCGCGGTGACCGGTTGGTTCAGGCCGGAGGTGAGGAGAAGTGCACAGAATAAAATCTTCCGCATCGGAGTTGACCTTTCGTGCGTGATGACGGTCGCCGAGCTGAGGGGATCACGGGCAATATATGAAGAAAATATCCGGAGTCAATCCGGCGATTCCGTCCGGGTTGGGGGGGTGTTCGTCTGAATACAGAAAAATCACCGCCCACATCGTACACCCCTGTTCGGCGGCCAACCGTAATGGCTCTTGACTTCCGCCCGAATGTCAATTAGATTAATGAGCCCGTGAGAAGGGGCAGCATGCCGGATCAGAAACCAAGGTCGGATGCAGAATAATGATCGTTAGCTGGTCTGCGTTGAGGCCGGCGATAAAACCAATAATCGGGGTGGCGACGCCCTCCCCGCAAATGACAGGAGATTCAAAATGATCGCTCGTATTATGCAACATCTTGCCGTTCTTGCTCTCATCACAATCATTGTGGCTGGGGGCCAGTCGGTATTGGCCCAGGACTCCGCCGGGCAGAAACCACAATCCCTGTATGACCGGTTGGGAGGTCTGGCTCCGATCTCCGCCGTTGTGAGTGATTTTGTCGACGCCATGGTCCCTGACTCAATCCTCAATGCCAATCCGGCGATCGATGCTGCGCGGAAGAAGGTGCCGCCGTCGTATCTGAAGTATCACGTGACTTCCATGGTGTGTCAGGTGACAGGAGGACCGTGTCAGTACCAGGGCCGGGGGATGAAGGAATCTCACGCACACATGTATATCACGGAGCTCGAGTGGGATCGGATGGTCATCATCTTCAAGGGAATACTTGCCAAGTACAAGGTTCCGGAGAAGGAGACGCAGGAGCTTCTGGCAATCGTCGGATCGACGAAGGCTGACATTGTCATATCCGGCGGCGGTAAATAGGAATACCTATTTCATCACGACCAATTTACGGACGTCCGAGTATCGGCGCGGGGAGCCGTCCGCACCGACGGCTTCCAGGCTGTAAAAATAAACGCCGCTTGGCAGGGTGGAGGCATCAAGCTGGATCGAATGACGTCCGGCGGGTCGGGGTCCTTCCGCAAGCACGCTGACGCTCTGACCGAGAGCGTTGAAGAGCACCACTTTCACGGTGCTCTCGATGGGAAGATCATACTCGATCGCGGTAGCGGGGTTGAACGGGTTGGGAAAATTCTGGCGGAGGGCGAAATCCTCCGGGAGGAGCAGATCGCCAGAGCTCTCCATATAGAGCGCAATGTCCGTCCCCGGGCTGGTGATGACCACTGAACCGTTCGCTACCATCGAAACACCCTCCGAGCCAATCCTCAGCTCCGCCCGAACCCCCGATTCCACGATGTTCCACGCGATCGAGATCGGATACTGTAGCGATTGGATGGCCACCGGGACGATGCGGGATCGTTCGCTGTCGGCGAGGACGGCCGCGCCGCCGACAGAGAACCTTGCGTCGAACCCCCCGGCTGGGGGCGCGGGTGGAAGGGCGGCAAGCCGGCCTTCATCGCGAGCTCCTGCCGAAAAATAGAGCTTTGCCGAGTTTCCGCCTCCATCAGTGATCGTGATGCTGTTGAATCCCTCGGGTCCGGTGGCAGCCGCGGTGGTATCGATCGGAAGGGGGTCATCCTGCCGGAATGCTTCGTGGCTCAGCGTCAGCCGGCCGACCCCGCCGGCCTTCACCCAATAGGCCTTCCCGGGCCTGATGTCCTCAGCCTCGAAGTATCCTCCATCATATCCGAAGTAGCGGGAATTGACGATCCCAGGTGGATCCTCCTCGATCCCCGAGACCGGCACCGAGGCGGCGATTGAGCCGATCAGATTCCATCCCGACTGAAGGTCGATGGTTTGCGTGAAGAGCGGGTTCCCGGTTATCGACGAGGAACCCATATAGGGGAATTTCATCCAGTACCCTTGCCCGATCGAGAGGTGGTCGTGCTCCTGATAGGCCGTATCGTACGAGTAGGCGGGCGAGGATGATTGAGGAAAAAGTGTCGAGATCGACGAGTCGCGCACGCCGAGCGGCAATGAGATGAGATTCCAGTCGCTCCTCAAACCGTAGGAAACGGTGGCCGTGATCCTGACTCCAAGGGAAAGTATGCCGGAAGCGCTGCCGACGAAGAGCTGATCGTCGGCGAGCGTCATCGCCCGGAGGTCGTCCGTCGTGCCCGACTCCTCGGCGGTCCACGAATTCCCACCGTCCGTGGTGTTCAGGAAAACGCCTCCTGCGCCGCTGACCCATCCCGTGAAGGGATCCGAGAAATGGCACGCATAGAGAGAGGCCGTGGTCCCGGTCCCGATCGAGTCCCACGTCGATCCACCATCCGTTGTTTTCAGCACCCCGCCGTTATCAAGCGATGCATAACCGGTGGCGTAATCGGCGAACGAGATGTCAAAGATCGCTCCCGGGCCGGTCGCGCCCGGGGCCTGGGTCCAGTTCTCCCCGCCATCGGTTGTCACAAGGACGATCCGTTCGCCGCCCGGGTTGGTCGAGTCGATCCCGGCCGCGAACCCATAATACTGGTCAAGAAAATGGAGCGAGTGAATACTTCCGGGGAATGGGTTTCCGCCTGGATCCCAGGTGAGCCCGGCGTCGGTCGACCGGAGAATCACCCCGCCGTCGCCGGCGGCGAACACCGACGATGGCCCGGCAGTCTGGACGCAGCGAAGCGGCGTCGAGACCGGGGAAATGACCAGCGACCAGTTGGCCCCGTTGTCGGATGAACGGAGGATCACGCCGGAGTCGCCGACGGCGAACATATTGAGGGAATCGTCGATCGCGGCTCCGTGAAGGTCTGCGCCGGTTGGTGTGGATGAGTCCTCCCAATCGCTCCCGGTGTTGGTGGAGACGATGACGCGGCCGAGCGTTGAAGTCCCGAGGAGACGAGGGAAAAGGTTCGTCAGTGACAGCACGGGGATGCCGAGGCCGGTGACATTGAAAGTTCCGGCAGACACATCGCGCTGATACATGCTCCTCCCCCAGGTCCCTGCGAGGAGATAGTCGCCGCCGGCATCGTATGCGTATTCCAGGTCCTTGACAATCGCCGCGTTCGGCATGCCCGAATTCCACCACGACCAGGTGGAGCCGCCATCGGCCGATCGCCACACGCCGAGATCGGTTCCGAGGAACAGGCGCGTCGAATCGGCGGGATGCTCAAGAATGTCGTGGATGGGGATTCCGCCCGTGAAATTCCCCGTAATATTCTGCCAGGCCCCGCCCGTACGCTTAAAGATCCGCTCTGTCTGCATCGCTGAATTATAGAGAGCGTACGCCCGGTAGGGGGCGGAGATCGATGCGATGAGCTTTATCGGCCTCCGGCCTGCCGGAAGTACGGGATCGCTCTCTACGCCAAAGGTGAACATCGGAGGGGAGGTACTCGTCCTGGTGAATGCGAGGATGACGTTGAGCGTGTGGGTTGTCATCACGTAAACCGTATTTCCATCCGCCGCCACCGAGAGGTTGATCACCCTGCCGGGCAGAGGGGATGCATTCGCCGGAAACCAATTATCCCCCTGGTTGGTCGAATAATAAAGATTTGTTCCGCCCCCGTAATAAATCCAGTTGGGATCGACGGGGTCCTGGCCGAGATAACACGACCACGTCGTCTTACCGAACGATGGATCCTCATTTGTTGGCGGCCAGATGATGCATTCGGTCCCTCCGGACGTCGTTCGATAGACGATGCCGTCCTGCGCGGTCGTCCAGATTCGCTGCGGGTTCGACCAGTCAATGACCACATCGATGCCGTCGCCGTTGTTCTGCACCTTCCACGTCGTCGGGGCTCCGGGGGAGGTCCCGTCGGTATAGTTGTCCTGCGCCGCGCCGTAAACGACGTCGTCGTTCGACTTCGAGACGTCGATATTGTAGTACATCGCCGTCGGTAAGAGGGAATTCAAGGCGCTGCTCCAGGTCGAGCCGTGGTCGGTGGAGGCGAAGACGCCCCCATCCGTTCCCGCGTAGAGGAGCGAGTCGCTCGCGCGGTAGAGGAGCGCACTCACGTCCGCGTGCGGCGGGCGGGCCTCCTCCCAATTTCCGCCGGCGTTTGTCGTCCGTAGGATCGTCCCCCCGCCGGCGAGCACGAACGATGAGTTGGTGGGGTGGATCACCAGCGAGCAGAATGACGGTCCCTGGCCGTACATAAATTTCGTCTTCGGTTTCGGATTGAGATAATATACCGAGCTGAGGAGGTTGCCGGTGGGATTGATCTGGCTCCAGGAGGGATTTGGCCCGCCGAGGGTCGTGGTTCGGTAGATGCCGCTGAGCTCGCCGTCTTGCACCGCCGATCCCGGCATAAAGGGCTTCGCGATGAGGACGTAGCCGACCGAGTTGTTGCTCGGCGCAATCCCCACCCGTACGTTGCCGACGTTCGACAGGTCGATGCCGAAATTGATCGATGCCCAATTCGTCCCCATGTCGGTCGACTTCCAGATGCCGTCGCCCGGCAGGCCAGCGAGCATCACCGAACCCGACGCCGTTGCCTGAAGATCGGAGCAATCGTTATAGAGTATCTGGCTCCAGGTGGATCCGTCGTCGGTCGAGCGCCAGACGCCGACCTGTCCCGCGACGAATATGATATTGTTATTCCACGGCGCGATCAGGATTCGGGATACGGCGGTGGGATCGGGAGTGATGCCGGTGAGTTTTTGCCAGGTAAATCCAACGTCCGTGGATTTATAGACTCCGGTGCCCCCGCCCATTGCTTGAGGTGAGTAAGCCCCGGTCCCGTAGTAGATCGTGGCAGGGTTCGAGGGACTCACCGCGACAGCGCCGCTTTTAAGAGTGTTGAGCCTGTCCGTTCTCGGAAAGATGAAAGGACCAAAAGGAATCCAGAGGCCCCCCTCGGCTGCCCCGATGTGGAGACCGGTACTCGGATGGTACTCAAGGGCGGTGACGCGCCCCGAATAAAAGGTCCCGGGTGCACACTGTACCTCCATTCCGGCTGGTCCGCGGAGAGTCCACTGTGACGGGGGCGTGGAGAGGCTCCGACTTTTTTGGTCCGCTGCTTCGACCTCGCCCGATTCCTCGAGCACCTCGTGCGCGAACTTCCTCACGGCGGGGTCCCACACTCCGCGATCGCCGTACGAATGTTTCCGGTTCTCGATTTCCTTCCAGATGTCGCCCTCCGCTTCCTTCACGCGGCTCTCCGGCAGGGGAACGCTGGTCGCCCACGGATCTGAAGTGGGCCTCTCGCCTTTACCGGTGAGAAGCCACTCGAGGTATTTTTCAGTAGAGGGATCGATCTTCGATTGAAGCACAGCCTGTTGTGGAAATGCCGCCCCGGGGATGAGGAGCAGAAGGAGAAATCCTACGATATGTGTGCGCATTCAGCTATCTCAATAAAAAATAGGTTCACCGGAGATTGGGGGGATGGGAATATTTCGAGGATGAGGACGGCTCTGGGCCGTGAGAACGTGACCATCGTAACCTCCTGCTACGGTTGCGGTACGGTTCAGGTACGGTTCAGGATTGATGTGGTAATAAAATGAATATACCCGAGAAGGGCAAGGGGATCCGGAAATCCGGTACGAGGTCGTTCTTCAGTTCTGCTCAGGGCGCCAGGCAAAGCGGCGGCAAGAGAAGCAAGAGAAGCTAGATTCGACTAAAATGGTCAGGACGTTCCCGCCCGTCACCCAGGTCAGAGCGTGAAACTCAAACCGAACTTGAGGCTCTCGTGGGTGAGCGGTGTTTCCGATCCGAACGGCCAGTTCATATCCTCGCGCCACAGTTGATAGATCCCCCACGTGACACCGCTCCTGATCACGAAGAGGAAGATCGGGCCGAGTGTCGGCGAGGCCTTTAACATATCGTCGCCGAACCAGGTGACGATTCCGTTCGCGAGGCCGACCACCACATAACTCCCCATCAACTCCCAGAAAACGATTCTCGGATAGACGACGCCGGCTTCATAGCTCCTCGACAGGGAAATGTGCCGGCCGGTCTTGAGTTCGGTCCACGAAATGGACGAGAGGAAGTACGGGACGAGGGAGGAACCCGCGAGGTCATAACCATAGCTCTCTTCGTTACCCATTCCGAAACGGGTGAGCTTGCCGCTCAATCCTGCGGTTCCCCCGGTTCCGCCGCCCAGGTTTGCATCGTACCAGGTGCCCGTCAGGAAACTGCGGTCGAACGAGAGGAGCCCGTTGTCGAGCGTATCGATCCGGAGGTACCCGGCCCTGAATTCCATTAACCCGGTGGACGGGAATTCGGCCTCGAGGCGTTTGTGGCGGGCCCAGTCGATCCTGTATCCGAACTCCACGAACGGACGGCGTTTTTTCCAGAGTTTCAGGAATGTGGAATCCGGGCTGACGACCACCGAATCCTGGCCTGTGTCGCCCGCGGAGGCGGCAGGCGGGATCAGGATCGTGAGCAGGACGACGATCGTACAAAGGAGTTTAGATCGGGCGGGCATAAGGGGTTCCATTCGTTCGGGAAATTGACCGGACGAAATGTTCGAAAGCGGCAATCGCGAATCAAATACCCCGATTACGGGCCCCGTCGGAAGTGCCTGTCTATCGTTTGGTATTCGCTTTACAATGAATTCAATTTTACCTACTTTTCCACGTTACGTCCCGCCCCCGTAAAACGGGAGCCATTCGTCGTTCACATTATAGGGGTACTGCCATGAACCGAGCGATACTACTTTTCGTTGTACTTTTCACTTCGACCATCGTACATGCGCAGATCCCGACCGCCGGGTTCGAATCCTGGTCTGCCGGGAACCCGGTCGGTTGGTACAGTCTCACCGCGGCAATTCCGGGTTCGCTCGAACAGAGCAGCGTCGCCCACGGTGGTTCGTGGGCTGCCAGGGGAAACGTCGTCTCCTTCTCGGGCTTTGCCTTTCCCCCCCTTCTTGCCGCCGGTGATGACGGCCTCGGGTTCCCGGTTTCACAGCGACACGCCACGTTGTCGGGCTACTACCAGTTCAACGGGGCGGGGGCGGGAGATGTGTTCCTCGTGTACGTGGGGATGCTCCAGGCGGGCTCGATCATCGGTGCCGGCGCATTCGTATCCCCGGTGAACCAGGCAAGTTACGTACAGTTCGATGTCCCGATCGGATACGGTGCCGCGGGTGACCCTGACACCGCCTACATCCAGTTCTCGATCTCGGACACGGCCGGCGGATCGACCGATGTCGGATCCTATTTCATCGTTGACGACCTGTCGTTCAGCGGCATCACTGCCGTGGACGAACCCGGTCAGTCACCGGAACGATTTGCCCTCGGACAGAATTATCCGAACCCCTTCAACCCGTCGACGAGCATTTCGTTTACGATCCCTGCGGCTACGTTCGTATCCCTGAAGGTGTTCGACGTCCTCGGGAGGGAGGTTGGGAGCCTCGTCTCCGAAGAACTGCTCCCGGGTAATCATTCCCGTCAGTGGGACGGCTCCGCCCAACCCGGCGGCGTGTATTTCTACAAGCTTCAGGCCGGTGAGTTTACGGAGACGCGGAAGCTCGTTCTGGTGAAATAATAAGACGGGTGGTCCTATTTTACAGGACAATTCGCGGGAGGCATCCGCCCTTGACTTCGTACCTGATTGAATATCCAACCCCCGTGGCGGTTGACCCGTCCCCGCCGCATCGCGTACCTGGGGATAGTTTCCCGCTCTAACGATTTCATCAGGAGGTTAATATGAAATCAGCAATTCCCCCGATCCCCCCTTCTGGAAGATATTCGCATCTCGTTCCCCGATCGCCGGCCATCGCATTGCTCGTGCTGGCGATGCAATCGACGGTGCTCTTCGCCCAGCCGCTCAATGGCCCAGCCGAAGCCGAGGGCTCCAGATTCGACGTCATCGAACAGAATGGGATCTACATCGTCACGCTCAAGCCCGACGGCGCCTACGCGTCATACGATGAACTCCCCGCCGCGGTGAGACTCCAAAGGACGGCGGCGATAACGACGGTCGGTGACTGGCCCCTCTCGCCAGCGACGACCTTCGTCGTCTCCGACGCTAGCGACACTCCTGATCCCGACCTCAGCGACGGGACGTATTCACCGCCCACGCTCAGGTCCGCGATCCAGAACGCGAATAGCATCGCCGGATCGCATGCCATTACGTTTTCGTCGGGCCTTACCATCATTCAACCTGCGAGCGCCTTTCCCTCCGTCAACAGGCCACTGACCATCGATGGGAGCGTCGCAGCAGGGAAGATCATCATCGACGGGTCGCTGGCCCCGCCGAACAGCGCGGGGCTGCTCCTCGGGGGCGCTTCGACCGTCCGGAACATGGAGTTCCGGAACTGGACGGGGGGGCTCGGACTGGCTCTCGCGCCCGGGGCCGCCGGATCGGTGGTGCAACGGAACGTCTTCACCCTCAACCGGGTGGGCCTCAACATCAACGGGCCGAACACCCTCGTCGGCGGAACTGACCCGGCGGACAGGAACCTCGCGTACGACAACACGCAGGATGGCATCGACGTGGTCTTCGCGGACGATGTCACCATTCGCAACAACTTCTGCGGCACGAGCGACGGGCTCACCGCCGCACCGAATGACAACTCCGGTCTCTATGTGCTCGGTGCGCGCGCGCGGGTCCTGGACAATGTGCTCTCGGGCAACGGGGGCGAGGGACTGGAGATCGGCGAGTATTCCGTGAACACGCTGGTGAAGGACAACATCGTAGGCGCGGATTCATCGCGACGCGCCCGCCTCGGCAACGGCGGGGACGGCATCAGTATTTTCGGGGACGGCGATTCCGTCCTCAACAACGTCATCACCGACAACGGTTATGGCATCACCGTGCTGAGTCAGGCGTTCGGAACGTTCATCCACGGCAATATCATCGGCCCGAACGGCACGCTCGACAGCGCCTTCGGAAACAGGTACGGCGGACTCCAGGTGATCGGGGCCGGCGTCGTCATCGACAGCAACATCGTCAGCGGAAACAGCAATTACGGGATACGGTTTTCGGGCTACGGCGGGTCGTTCGTCCGGAGGAACATCGTCGGGACCGATCCCTCCGGGACGCTCGACTGGGGGAATTCGGCGGCCGGCGTCTTCATCGTGGCGGATACCATCATCGTGGGAGGTCCCGCACCTGAAGACCGGAACCTGATTTCGGGGAATGGCGGCGCGGGAGTCGAATTATACGGCGGACCTTCGTTCGGAGGTCCCAGGTATTTCAGGGGGAATCTGGTGCAGGGTAACCTGATCGGGACCGACATCGCCGGCACGGCGAAAATCCCGAACCAACACGGCATCCTTCTCACCGGTTACGTCGACAGCAATGTTGTCCTCGATAATGTGATATCCGGGAATGAACGGCAGGGGATCTGGCTGCGAAGGGCGTCCGGGGTGAGCGCGAACAGGACCACGTTTCGTGCCAACCGGATCGGAACCGCGGTCGACGGGGTGACGCCGCTTCCCAACGACAGCGCCGGCGTCCTGATCGACAGCGCTCAGGCGAACATGTTCGGAGGTATCGATACCTCCGGCGCCAATATCGTCGCGTTCAACGGCCTCGGCGGCTTCGTCGTCAAGGCAGGAATGGGGACGCAGATTCTCGGGAATTCCATCTATAAAAACGGCGGATTGGGAATCGACCTCGGCAACGACGGCCCCACGCTCAACGATTCGGCCGACGCCGACAGCGGCGCGCACCTCCTGCAGAATTTCCCCCGCCTCACGTGGCTCGCTCAGGCTGGCGGATCCACGACGGTGAAGGGCGAGCTCAGGTCCCTTCCGGGGAGCGATTTCAGGCTCGAGTTTTACACGAGCGACGAGGCCGACACGACCGGGTTCGGGGAAGGACAGTCGTTTCAATACACCATCGACGTCCACACCGACACCGGTGGCCTGGCGAATTTCGAGTTTACGATCCCCGGCACATTCGACCGGGTGAGCGCCACGGCGACGCACGCTGTCTACGGCACATCGGAGTTCTCAAAGTCTCCGTTCATCGTGAATTCTTCCGCGGACAGGGCGGCCACAAACCCGACCGGCGGGACGGCCTCGACCTCGGGACCGCAGGTGAACGGTGTGCCGGAGGTGACGCTCCGCTCTGCGATCCAGGCCTCCAACCACGTCCTCGGGGGTGACGAGATTTACTTCAACATCCCCGGACCGACGCCGCACTTCATCCAACCGGCCTCGCCATTCCAGCAAATATTCGAAGACATCCTGATCGACGCGACGACCCAACCGGGTTACGCGGCCGGTGAGGTCCCGCCGATCCGGGTGTCGGGGGCCTCGGCCGGACCGTTGGTGGATGGCCTGGTGCTCTATGGCGACCGGTCGGAACTGCGCGCGCTCTACATATCGGCGTTCACGGCCGACGGTGTGCAGATGACCGGCGACCGTCTCTCCCTCACCGACGTCTCCGCAATCGCCAACAAGGGGGCGGGAGTCCGCGCGTGGGGAGACGTCGCACTTTCGGGCACGTCCATCTTCAGCAGCAACGGCCCATCCCCCGACCGGAGCTCGATTCCCTGTGCCTCCACGAACTGGGCGGGTCTCTGGGTCGGTGGGTTCCTGACCGGTTCCGGGGAGGTTTCCGCCAACGGAAATTGTGGAAACGGGATCCGGCTCGAGGTGATTTCAGAGACCGGCGACGGGAGCCTCACCATCGAGGGCACCCTCAATGCAGACGGCAACAGCACCGATGGCCTCTTCGCGGACGGCGATGTCACGCTCCGGGGGAAAGAATTCCAGTTCCTGTCGAACGGCACCCCCACGAACCCCGGCGCCGGAATCCATCTCTCCTCCGGCCAGCTGTACATTGAAGCAACCGACACGGGGGGATCGCCGGTGATCCGAGCGAACGGAAATTCTGGTCACGGAATCTGGTCGGGCATCGGACCCATCACGCTGAAGGGGAAAGCCCAGGTCAACAACAACGGCGCCGGCGTCAGCGAAGTGAGGAGGTTCAATAACATCCTCACCGGACTGATCGCCGAGAGCGACGACATCCACATCAACTCCATCGAGGCGATCAATAACGGATACGACGGCATCAAGACGGGCGGATCGCTCTTCGTGGAGGGAGATGTCACCGTCAAAAACCATCTGGGCCGGGGAATCTGGGCGATCTACAATATCAATCTCGACGGAACCAATCACCTGCTCGAAAACAACCTCGACCAGGGGATGTGGGCGGCGAACGGATCGATCGACGTGAAAGGAAGACTCACCGCGCGGGGAAATAAACTCGGCGGGTGGCACGGAGGCGATGAGGCCCCGGGTATCTCTGATCCCGTCGTCGGAGCAGTGCTCGCGTACGGTAATTTCACCGGCGAGGACGTCGTCATCGAGGACAATGCGATGTCCGGCCTGACGGCGTGGAAGAAACTGACGATTCACGGAAATGCCGTGATCCGCCGCAATGCGGGCCGGGGTGTTTTCGCGATGAATGAGCTCGCCATCCACGGCACGCTCCACGAGATCTCCGGGAACGGCGGCTCCGGACTCTCGGTGAACAACGGCACGGTCCGGGTAACGGGGCGCCTCGTTGCCGACGGCAACGGCGCTGACCCGGATATCGTCGAGGAGGATGGAGGGGAAGGAATAATCGGACAGTGGGTTGAAATTCAGGACGCCTCGGTCCGCAACAATGCGCGGCACGGGATTGTGGGCCTCTCGGGCATCCACGTCAAGGGACGGGGTATCATTACGGGAAACGGCGGCTCCGGCCTGGCGTCTGAGCGCTACGTATCGATCACGGGGGGGAGGGTTTGCGAGAACGTCGGATACGGGATCCTCTCTCCGGTCGTCCGAATCAGCGGCACGCAGGTCTGCCAGAACGGGCTCGGTGGCGTGTCGGGGAAGGTCTTGCCGCCGCCGGCGTTCGTGACATCCCCCGGGGGCTGGATCCTCACCACCGGGCTTGAAGCGCCTTCGAGTTCGTACATCGAGGGCAGTTCGATCGACGCGAACACCGGGGACGGGATCGGCCTCGATACACTCCTCCCATTCCGCGTCGGCGCATCCAATATTTTCGGGAACACGGGGTTCGGGGTCAACAACACTGGAGCCGGAACGCTCGAGGCGGAGGGTAATTGGTGGGGGAGCGCGGCGGGTCCGGGAGGGCAGACGTCGGGCACAGTCCAGGCGGCCAGCTGGCTGGCGTCGGCCGTGTCGGTCTACGGAGGCAACTCGCTCGATTCGTTCTTCGTATCCGCCGGCGAGGTGGATTCGATGGTCGTTGCGGTGGCCAACTGGGCGAACCCCGGAGACTCGATCTCCGTGAGCATTTCCGATGCGGGGGGATGGGTAACGCCGGTCGATTCTCAGACGGTGGTCCTGAGCGACTCGACCGCGGCGACGATGAACGTCAGTTATTCTATACCGCTCGCGGCCGCGGGAACGGTTTCGCGCGCGATCGTCTCGGCCTCCTCGATCAGCACGCCGGGAGCCGCGTACGCCGACACGCTCTATTTCGTCGTGTATGAACCCGCAATCACTGAAGTGACGATCCCGATCGACACGCTCACCGCCTACCCCGGCGATTCGCTCCGGCTCATCGCGGTGGCGTTCGATCAGGCCGGGAGGGAGATACCGTTCGTGCCGGTCTGGAACGGAACGGGAGGGACGATCACGTCCGAGGGGGTTTATGTTGCAGGGCCTGACACTGGGGTGTATATCGTCCAGGTGAGTGATTCCGCGAGCGGGCTCACCGATTCGGCGGTGGTCCTCATCGGGTATCCCATCGACACGGCCTCGCCGCCGGCCCCGAGCCTGAGCACGAACACCCTCGCGGTGGGGGATGTCGGTGTCGGGTCTGCGGATTCAGTTTCGTTCACGCTGACGAACACGGCCGGGGACATCCTCCGGATCGATTCGATCCGCACACGTACCCCGAATTATTCACCGGTGTATTTCACCGACATCACACAGCTCCGCGCCGGCGACACGCTGGAGGTGGCTATCGTCTTTGCACCCGACACGCTGGGGACGTACCTGGATACCCTCGAAATCTTCACGAATGCCGCCGGACCCGCGCTGGCTATCTCGCTCAGCGGAAACGGGACCGTCACCGGGGTCGGCGAGGAAGATAGCGGGATACCCGCCACGTTCGTGCTCAAGCAGAACTATCCGAACCCGTTCAACCCGACGACCACGATCGCGTTCGAACTCCCGGTCGCGAGCAGGGTCACGCTTAGGATCTACGACGTGCTGGTGCGGGAGGTCATTACGCTCGCCGATGGAATCGTCGAGGCGGGATATCATCGCGCGACGTGGGGGGGCATTAACAGAAGCGGGAACTCCCTCTCAAGCGGTATGTACTTCTACCGGATCGACGCCGTCGGCGTCGCAGACGGCCGGACCAGGTTCACTCAGGTCAGGAAAATGATATTCCTGAAGTAGGGCGGCCGTCGTTTCAGCCCGCCTCCGGCGCCACGCTCCAGCGCCCGGCGGTGTCCTTGACGTAGGCGAGGCCGTTGGTCATATGGTGGATCTCGCGCCCGTCCGGGTCGATGGTCCGTTTTTCCACGATGACCACGATATCGTTATTCTCCCGCGTAAGATGAAGTAGCAGGGCATTTATGGTGGGGGCGACATCGCTCAGCCACTGGTCATCACTTTCCTTCGTGAACGCGCGGCTCACGTCCGCGCCCCCTTTCCTCGTTCCCATCGCGCGATCGTGACCTTCAGCAACGGAGGGGTGATCACGGTCGTGACGATCACCATGATCACGATGGCGGAAAACGTAGCGTCGTCGATGACTTTCAGCGTTTTCCCGATCGCTGCGAAGATCAGGCCCACCTCGCCCCGCGGGATCATTCCGACGCCCACCGTCAACCGATCCAGGCCTTTTTCCAGCACCCCCAGGCCACACACCTGTTTGCCGACGATCGCTGCCGCAGTGAGGCAGGCGGCTACGCCGAGGATCTCGAGTTCGGCGAACGTTTCCAGCCGCACCTGAATCCCCATCAGAACGAAAAAGATCGGCACGAGAAAGGCGGAGACCGGTTCCAGGATCTTCATCACCGAAACATCCTCGCGGAAGCCGCGGAAGTGGACCTCCTCCAGGATCAGGCCCGCGGCGAAGGCCCCGACGATGGTCGCGAGGCCCGCCGCATCCGCAAGATACGAGAATGTGAAGGCGAACAGCAACGCCGACACGAGCATCATCCCGGAGACGCGCACCCTCGAGAGTTGAGCCATGATTCTTGGGACGATGAACAGGCCCACAGCGAGCGAGCCGCCCAGAAACAAGACTGCCACTCCGACCAGCCGCGCAAGGCCCCATATGTCGGGCGGCTGGCCCGCTTCGGCCCCCGCGATGATGCCTGAGATGACGGCCAGGACGACCAGGCCGAGGACGTCGTCGATGACAGCCGCCCCGACGATGATCTGTCCCTCCTTCGATTTCAGTTTCCCGATATCCTTGAGGACGCGCGCGGTGATCCCCACGCTCGTGGCGCAGAGCACCGCGCCGATGAACATATGGACGTAGTTGAGGCTGAAATCAGGGGGAACGACCGCGGCGAGTTGCGCCGGTAGTTCCGTGATGAACAGCCAGCTGGCCCCGAAGCCGAGGATGAACGGCGCGACGATGCCGAGGGATGCGACGAGGAGCGACGAGACTCCGACTTTCATCATTCCACGCACGGTCGATTCCAGCCCGACCTCGAACAACAGGATGATGACCCCGATACGGGCGAGAGCGTCGACCGCGACGGCCCAGTGTTCCGTCAGTTCGGTGACCCTCAGGGGTTCGAAGAAAATCCACTCAGGATTGAAAAGGACAAGATTACCGAGTATCACGCCGCCGATCAATTCACCGAGCACCGCCGGTTGGCCGAACCGGTCGAAGAGCGCGCCGCCGAGTTTGGCCGTGGAAAGAATCAGGATGAGGCCCAGCAGCAGCGGGGCGACCGAGTCGGAGTGCATCGGGGGCCTACCTCGCCTGAAGCAGGAGTTCCATTTGAACGAGGCCGTCCTTCGGTTCAGCCTTGGTGTTCACGTCGGTGAGGAACACGCGCGCCTCTTCGGGGACGGTGTACGACCGGATCGAACGGATCAGGGCGGCCTTCGTCACGAGGAGATCCAGGTCCTCCTTGACCGTTTCGGTGTACTGGTTGCGGATGCCCTCATGCTGCTCGGCCGTCGCGATGATGATGAGTTTTTTGTTCTGGTGCAAATCGAATACCTCCGGTTGCAGGGGGTGAGTGGTCGACCGGCCAGGGTCCGGGATCGGGCCAATGAGCGGTAGTGGACAATATACGCCGGGCTTCCGCGAAACTCAAGATGTCTGATACTACGAACCCGTTCCCGGCCGGCCCGTCACCTCGTGGAATAACCCCACCATATCGTATATTGCACCGAGTGCCCTTATGGTCCGCCGGTTTCGCTGTCCATATTACCTGCTCCTCCTGACGTTCTTCCTCCTCCCCCGGGGGGAGAAGTGCCTCGCCACGCTCGATCCCGGCAAGCCCGTCTCCGAATACGCCATCGAAATCTGGGGGGCTGAACGCGGACTCGACGTCTTCGCCATCCACTCGATCATCCAATCGCGCGATGGTTTCCTCTGGCTCGGCACCGACGAGGGCCTCGTCCGTTTCGACGGAACGCAATTCATCAGGTTCGACAGGTCGAATACTCCCGGGATGGCCTCCGATAACATCACGAGCGTCGTGCAGGACGACTCGGGTTCTCTCTGGATGGGGACGAGGGGGGGCGGAATGCTCAGGTACCGGGACGGGACGTTCACCCGCTATTCGGGCGACGACGGCCTCCCCGGCGATTCGGTCAACTGTCTCTACATAGACGACGAAGGGACGCTATGGATCGGACTCGACCAGGGGAATGTCTGCACAATGCGCGACGGTATCTTCCGAACGTTCCCGGGATTCCCGGCCGCCGCCGGTATGGGCATCCACACGATCGTCAGGGAGGGCCGGAACCTCTACGCGTCATCCGCCACGATGCTCCTGGCTCAGCGCGACGGAGTCGACACGGTGCTGGTGAAGGGAAACGCCTCGTTCGTCCTGCGGTCGCTCCGGCGCGATAGCAGTGGCAAAATATGGATCGGCGCTTCGTCGGGGGTCTATGTCCTCGAGGGCAGCGCATTACGGCGTTTCGAGACCATCCCCTCGGGGACGAGTGTCGCCGTCCCGGCGATCTTCGACGACAGCGACGGCAACCTCTGGATCGGCACCGAAGGCGACGGGCTCTACCGGTACTCGCGGGGAAGGTCGAGCCGGCTCTCGCTCCCGGACGGGTTGTCGAGCGACCGGATACTCTCATTCTGCGAGGACACCGAAGGCAACCTCTGGATCGGCACGCGCGGCGGCGGACTGATGCGCCTCAGGGACAATAGCATTTCCATCACGACGAAGGAAGACGGGCTTTCTGACGAATTTGTGACGACGGTTCTGGAAGGCGCGGATAGCACGCTCTGGATCGGAACCCGGGACGGCGGAGTGAACGAGATGCGCAACGGTGTCGTCGTCCGGTCATACGCCGCGATCGATGGAATGCCCGGCAACTTCATCCGGGCGCTCGAAGAGGATCGGCAGGGTAACATCTGGGTCGGAACGGGCACCTCGCTCGCCTGTTTGAAAAAGGGGAACCCGGGCGGACGGAGGAGTGTCGTGCGGTTTGGGGCGGCGGACGGCCTTCCGGATTTCAGCGTCCGCGCCCTGAAGGTGGACAGGAACGGTGTCCTCTGGGTCGGCAGTTACGGTGGGGGGGTGTTGCGAATGGAAAATGGGGTGTTCCGGAGCGTCGATCCGGACCGTCGCATCCTTCCGTCGGAAAATATCCGCGCGATCGTCGAGGAAGCCGACGGTACGCTCTGGATCGGATCGCAGGGGGGGCTCTCCCGGTACTCGGGAGGGGCCTGGGAGACGTTTACGGCAGACGGTGGACTGGCGCCCAACATCGTGTTCACGCTGCATCCGGGGGATGACGGAACGCTCTGGATCGGCACATACAGCCGGGGTCTCTATCGATACCGTAACGGGGAGTTTCGTTCTATACGGAAGAAAGACGGGCTCTTTGACGATGTGGTCTACACGATTCTCGACGACGGCCTGGGATATTTCTGGATGACGAGCAACAAGGGGATCTTCCGCGTGAGGAAACGGGATCTGGACGATTTCGCCGACGTAAAAATCGACCGGGTGGTCTCCCAATCCTACGGCGTCAGCGACGGAATGAGGTCGGCCGAGTGCAACGGCGCCACCCAGCCGGCCGGCTGGAAGGGGATCGACCAAACACTGCATTTCCCGACGGTGAAGGGGCTCGCGAGCCTGAAGCCGGGCGCGATGAGGGCCAATGATACGCCTCCCCTCGTGCGGATCGACCTGGCCCTGGCCGACAACGACACGCTCGACATCTCGGCCGGTGCGGTGCTCGGCTCCGGCGTGCGGCGGCTGGAGATCCGTTACGTCGGGATTAATTTCTTCGCGCCTGAGAAGATCAGGTTCCGTTACATTCTGGAGGGTTTCGACGACCAGTGGATCGACGCCGACACCAGGCGGCGTGTCTATTATACGAACATTCCGCCGGGCGACTACATCTTCAGGGTCAAGGCGAGCAACAGCGAGGGGATCTGGAATGAGACCGGCGCGTCTCTCGCCGTCCGCCTGCCGCCCCAACTCCACGAGACGTGGTGGTTCCGGATCTCGGGCGCTCTTGTCCTTGCCGCGGGAGTCGTCGTTTTCGTCCGGCGCCGCGAGGCCGCCATCAAGGCCGATGAACGGAAGAAACAGGACATTCGGGCCCAGATGCTCGAGCTCGAATCCCGCGCGCTCAGGGCGCGGATGAATCCGCATTTCATCTTCAACGCCCTGAACGCGGTCCAGGAATCCATTCTCGACGGCAAGACCGAGGCGGCCTGCGCCTATCTATCGAAATTCGCCCGGTTGCTCCGGATGATTCTCGACCATTCCGGCAGGAGCGTCGTCACCCTCGACCAGGACCTCGAGCTTCTGAGGCTCTACGTGGAGATCGAATCCCTCCGCTTCGACAGGGAATTCAACCCCGTATTTGACGTTGCTGAGGGATTGCTCGGCGGTAATTATATGATCCCGCCGATGCTCCTTCAGCCGTTCGTCGAAAACGCGATCTGGCACGGACTCGCGAGGAAAGAGGGCGAGCGCCGGCTCCTGGTCTCAGCGTCGCAATCGGGGGACACGATCCTCCTCACCGTGGAGGACAACGGCATCGGGAGATCAAGGTCCGCCGAACTGAAGCGGGGAATGCCGGACGCCCACGAGTCGAAGGGGGTCGGGCTGACGCAGGAGAGGATCGGCGCCTTGAACGCGATGCGCGCCGCGAAGGCGCAGCTTGCGATCATCGATCTGACCGACGACCGTGGTGCGGCCGCGGGGACCAGAGTGGAATTATCACTGCCGATCGGAGGGTGAATGGAGCAACGCCGAACGCTGAGGGCCGTCGTCATCGACGACGAAAAACGGAGCAGGAACGTGCTGATCCGGATGCTGGAACAATTCTGTACCGACGTGGACGTGGTCGGGACGGCGGACGGGGTCGAGGCGGGGAAGGCCGCCATCAGGGAACATCGACCGGACCTTGTGTTCCTCGACGTGGAAATGCCACCGTCGACCGGCTTCGACGTCCTCAAGGACCTCGACCAGACCGATTTCCAGGTGATCTTCGTGACCGCCCACGACCACTACGCGGTCAAGGCCATCCGGTTCAGCGCACTCGACTACCTGCTGAAGCCGGTCGACATCGAAGAACTCCGCGCCGCTGTCAGGAAGGCCGGCGAACGGCGGAAGGAGAAGTCCGGCGGTGAGCAGATGGACGTGCTCTTCCAGAACCTCCGGAACGCGCACGCCAGGGTTGGACTTCCGACGAAAGGTGGCATCGTATTCGTACAGATCCCTGACATCGTGCGGTGCGAGGCCGAGAGCAATTACACGCACATCGTTCTTCAGAACGGCCGCCGGCTGATGGCGGCGAAGACGCTCGGGGAGTTCGAAGACCTCTTTAAGGAGAGCGGCTTCGTGCGCATCCACCAATCCCACCTGGTAAACCTCAGCCACGTCGTTCAGTATCTCCGCGGGGACGGCGGATCCGTCATCCTCACCGACGGCACGTCCCTCGATGTCTCCCGGAGGCACAAGCAGGATCTCCTCTCGAGGATGATCATTCCCTGAGAGCCGTCCCGTCCCCCCCCTCTCCGGGCAGGCTAAATATTCTCCACCGGAGACGCAGGAATACCGCCGCCTGCTTGGAATTCCCTCCACCCCTCTTTCGGAACTCCCCTGAAAACCGGACATTGTTCCGAAGCAATGCCCGAATCCATCGGAAAGAAAATACGCACGGTGATCGTCGACGACGAAGCGGCCGAGCGGCGCCTGGTGCGCCGGCAGCTGGAGCGATCGTGTCACGACGTGGAAATCGTGGGCGAGGCTGATTCGGCCGAGAACGCGGAAGCGGTGATTCAGGCCGGGCACCCCGACCTGGTGATCCTCGACATCGAGATGCCGGTCCGGACCGGATTCCAACTCCTTGATGGCCACCCGGACCGCGGATTCGATGTCATCTTCATCGCGTCGCACGCACACCGTGCGCTGAAGGCCGTCAAGTACCTTCCCGTCGATTTCCTGCTCAAGCCGATCGACGCAGGGGATTTGCAGAGAGCCGTCGCGAAGACGGCCACGACCCGGTCCTCGTCAGGCCTCCGGGATGCAGGCCTGACGCGCCGGGGAGTGCCGAAACACTCTCCGACCTGACGTCAAACTCACGTCCCGGATTCCGGGCCCGTCTTGAATTCCGACGTGGAGTGGAATTCGATCTGAGGAAACATCTTTCGGGCCGTGTCGAGCGCCCACGTCCCCTCGGCGAGGAACACCGGGTGCCCGTCCTTGTCGATCGCCACGTGTGAGTGCTGGAGACTCCGGAATTTTTCCATCTGCTCGTCGTCCGGCGACGTGAACCAGAACGCCTTATAGACGCTCATCGGCCTGAAACTGCATTTGGCCCCGTACTCCTGCAGGATCCGGAACTGGATCACGTCGAACTGCAGCTCTCCCACTGTCCCCACGATCCTGATGTTGCCGGGCTGCCGCTCGAAGAGTTGCGCCACGCCTTCGTCGGTGAGCTGGTGGAGCCCTTTTGCCAGCTGCTTCGACTTGAAAGGGTCGCCGTTGATCACCTCCTTGAAGATCTCGGGTGAAAAGCTCGGGATCCCCTTGTACCGGAGCTCTTCCCCCTCGGTGAGCGTGTCCCCTATCTTAAAATTACCCGTGTCGTAGAGGCCCACGACGTCGCCGGGCCACGCCTCGTCGATGACGCTCCGCTCGTTGGCCATGAAGCTCGTCGGGGTGTTGAACCGGAGTTCCTTCCCGAGGCGAGTGTGGAGGTAGTATTTTCCCCGTTCGAACTTTCCAGAGCAGACGCGGCAGAACGCAATGCGGTTGCGGTGGTTGGGGTCGAGGTTCGCGTGGATCTTGAACACGAAACCGGTGAACGCCGGCTCGGCGGGGTCAACGAGCCGGGTCGAGGTCTCGCGGGGACGGGGGGAGGGCGCGATCCGGAGGAACGTGTCGAGCAGTTCCTCCACGCCGAAATTATTGACGGCGCTGCCGAAGAACACCGGGGCCAGGTAGCCATCACGGTAATGCGATTCGTCGAACGGTTCGTACATCCCCTCGATCAGCGCGGCGTCCTCCCGGAGTTTGGCGGCCGCAGCCGGACCGATCTGCTCGTCGAGCAGCGGACTGGCGAGGTCGTCGATCGCCACGACGTCCTGGGAGATGCCGGTCTTGTTGGGAGAGAAAAGCTTCAGGTTTTTCCCGAACAGGTTGTAGACGCCCTGAAACCCCGAGCCGATGCCGATCGGCCAGGTGAGGGGCCGGGTGTGGATCCCGAGCTCGCGCTCCAGCTCGTCGAGGAGGGCCATCGGGTCGCGGCCTTCACGATCCATCTTGTTGATGAACACCATCACCGGCGTGTTCCGCATCCGGCAGACGTTCATCAGTTTGCGCGTCTGTTCCTCGACCCCCTTCACGCAGTCGATGACGAGGATGACGCTGTCGACCGCGGTGAGGGTGCGGTATGTGTCCTCGGCGAAATCCTTGTGGCCCGGCGTGTCGAGGATGTTCACCTTGTACCCGTCGTACTCGAAGCCCATCACCGACGTAGCCACCGAAATTCCGCGCTGTTTCTCGATCTCCATGAAATCGGACGTGGCCGTCTTCCTGATCTTGTTGCTCTTCACCGCACCGGCGGTGTGGATCGCCCCGCCGAAGAGCAGGAGCTTTTCCGTCAGGGTCGTTTTCCCGGCGTCGGGATGGCTGATGATGCCGAACGTGCGGCGTCGTGAAAGTTCTCGGTTCTCGGTCAAGGGGAATTCTGCGTCAAATAGGAGGGAAAATACGAATAATCCGCGAGAGGGCAAAGCGGTGGGCGGAAACACGGGACGCGTGAAACGGGCTGGAACGATGCGAAGGGGGTCGCTTCAGTGGATATTCAGAGCCCCGATATTCAAGACCCCAGATATCCCCTGCCACGCGCGTTGTTCACGCAGGCCTGCTTCGAGAAGAAACCGTCGCCGGAGACCGCGACGACCTTCTTCTCCTCGAATTTTCTCCACTGCCACTGATCTGTCCTGTCCTTGTAGAATTCCCAACGATCGGGGGGGAGTTTGGGATCAATGGGTGATTTCAACGATGACCTCTATGGATGCGACAAAGGAAAGGGCGCTGTGCCCCCCCGAGCCCGGTCCCGCCGAACTGGATGTACCGGGTGCCTTAAGATACGAAAATTTCCCGCGACCGGGAATAGACCGCCGGGTTGAAAAATGGACTACACCTTTCGGGTGAGGGCGGCGTCAACGGTTGAAGATCGAGATGGTCTTCGCGACCTTCCTGGAGATAGCCGACTCCGAGCCGGCGAAGTTCGCCACTTCCAGCCGGGAGTGCAGGGCGAGTTTCTCCATGATGTTGTGGATGTGGCTTTTGACGGTGTGGGTGGCGATGTGTAGCCGCTCGGCGATCTGCTTGTTCGTCATCCCGTCGCTGACCAGGGCAATGACGTCCCTTTCCCGACGGGTCATCTTGAGCGCGACTTTCAAGGCGGTTTTCCTCCCTTTGATCGCGTATTCAACGATTTGTGAGAATACCGATTCGTTCAGGAGCGCGGGCAGGATTTTCGCCCCAGTGGAGACCGCCCTGATGGTTTCGAGGAAAACGTCGAGCGTTGCGTCCTTGAGTATGAATCCGGAGGCGCCGGCCTTGATGAACTGCAGGATGTCGCCCTGTGCGGGAGCGAGATCCATCACGATGATCCTGGCGGCCGGGAACTCTTTTTTGAGCGTTTCGACGATGTGGAGGCTATTCTGGCTTCGCAGGCCGAGGTCGAGCAGGATGACATTCGGTTTGAGCCGGTGGGTCTTCAACACGGGGCTTTCACCGTTGGCCGGGCCCGCGAGAATCGTGAAGTCCCCGTGGGATTTCAGCATCCTCGTGATTCCCTCGCGCAGGAGGGGGTTGTCCTCGATGACCAGGAGCCTTATTTTCTTTTTCATCTCGGGTGTAACATACCGTTTCCGCGAGGTGTAGACAATCACCCGATGGGATGAAAAAGGGACTACACCGGGTAGGGGGTGGAAATGGTCGGAGGATGTGGTCGTACGGTTTGGTCGGGCGGGGTTACTCGTCGATCAGTGAGATCGAGTCGGTCACCTCCTTGAATTCACCGGATGCGCGAGCGTAGTTCGCGATCTGGACCCGCGACCGCAGGGCCAGCTTCTCGAGGATGTTGTGGATGTGGCTCTTCACGGTGGAAGGGGAGAGGTGGAGGGCGTCCGCGATCTCCTTGTTGGTCATCCCGTCGGCGACGAGCTCTATCACCTGTCGCTCGCGCTTCGTCATCCGGACCGAGATCTTCAGCCGCGAACGCCCGGAACCGGCCACGGCGGCCTCGACGATCTGGGAGAAGAGCGATCCGGTCAGGATCGGAGGGAGGACTCTGGTGCCCCGGGCGACCAGCCGGATGGTGTGGAGAAAATCGTCGATCGTCGCGTCCTTCATGATGAACCCCGACACCCCCGCCTGGACGTAGATGACGACGTCCTCCTGCATCGGGATCAGGTCCATCACGATGATCCTCACCGCCGGGTGCTTTTTCCTGAGTGTGGAGACGAGCTGAAGGCTGTTCAGGTTGGAGAGGCCGAGGTCGAGGAGCACGACGGCGGGTTTCGATGCGGCGACGCTCCGAAGAGTGTTTTCGCCGTTTCCCGCCGACCCGACGACGGTCATGTCCTTCTGACGATTGAGCATGTGGGTGATCCCGTCACGCAACAACCGGTTATCTTCTACGACGAGAATCTTGATTTTCTTCATCGGAACGCTCGAAACGGGCTTATCCGTCTAAAATTTAGAGAATGGTGCGATAATTTGCAACCCCCGGACGAACCTTCCGCCCGGATCCTGATGGGGCGTTTTCAATGATGTCTCCGGGTCGGCCCCCCCTTGGATGTAGTACTCTTTTCAACCCAATGGGCGATTGAGTCGCTCAACGGACCTTCGTATCTTGTAACGGTATGAAACGCAATAAATGGGGCGATACTCTATGAACACCAGCTATCCGCAGAGACATCCGAGGGGCAGTTCCCCGCCGGACGAGAGCGAAGAAACGGTCAAGCCCGGGCAGCGGCCTTTGGGAAACGATGTGAAACCGGCGCATCCCGCCAAGCCAGCCGAACCCACCAGGAAAGAAAAAAAGAAACCGGTGTCTGAGGCCTGATCGTTGAAATTGAAACGAAAAAAAGACGCCGACAGGCTCGGGAGGCGAGGGAGATGACGCCGGTCAACACGACCGTTCGGATTTGGGAGGAGGCGGGAGAAGTCGTCGACATCGTTCACAGCGAGTCCGATGCCGGGATGTGGATCGTCCGACGCCGGAAGAAATTTCTCTGGATGAAGAGGCTGATCTCGCGAGATTGGTTTAACAGCGAACCCCAGGCCCTGGAATTCGCCCGCGCGTTGAAGGCGGGTTGACGCCGTTCCCGCGGCGCGTTACGCCGCGTTGACGGTCAGGCTGCGGCCTTTGAGTTTCTTCCCGTCGAGGGCCGCGATGGCGGTCGTCGCCTCGGAGAGGCCGGGCATCTCAATGATTCCGAACCCCGCCGACGTCCTGTCGAAACGATCCCAAACGAGGTTGATGAACGAGACCTCACCGAAAGCCGCGAATTCGGTGCGCAGGTCTTTTTCCGTGATTTCCCTTGACAAATTGCGTGCAATGATCTTCAATCGGTATCCTTTGATATTGACGAACGGTGAGTTGCAGTTGTGGCTCCCTGGAGCGTGATTATCGGCCTGTTTTCACACGATCCGGCTACAATGTAACACCCCCGCCGTCCGTATCCTAATTTTCCGGCGGCTACCCTGTCTTATCGTGCCGTTCAAACGATCGAACATTCTTGATAAATCGGAAATCGCCAATATTCGTATATTCGGTCGCACGGTGGAATACGTCCCCTCTCCATACCCTGTGGCTCGAATGGAAATATCGAAATCGATGAAATACTACCTCCACGGAGTGTGGAAACGCACGGGCGACCACAACATCCTCTTCATGGCCGAAGCGCTCTCGTTTTCGATCCTGGTCTGCATCGTGCCGTTCGTGTTGATCGGTTTTTCGGTGGGCGGCCTGATCCTCGAGGAGTCGGACTTCCTCCGCAAGCTCGACACCTTCATCGATGTGGTAGTGCCCTATCCCGAGAACGCGCGGTTCGTGAAGGAGATCGTCGCCGCCCAGGCGGATGAGTTCCTGTTTTACAAGAACCTGGCCGGGACGTTGGGGTTCGTCGGGCTTCTCTTCGCCTCGAGCGCCCTCTTCAGCACGATCCGGTCGATTTTCGGCTCGGTCTACCCGGTGAAAAAAGCCAGGTCGGTCGTCGTAAGCAAGTTGTTCGACCTGATGATGATCCTCGTCGTGATGGTGCTGTTCCTGGTGGCGGCGACGCTCCTGCCCGTGGTGCAGGTTTTCGAGCACCTCGCCGGTGAGTCCGGTCTGTTCGGCGGGGTGATCATCGCGAGGCTCGAACCGTTGCTCCTGGAGGCGGGGTCCATCGTCGCGGTCGTCATCGTCCTCTTCCTCGTGCACCGTCTGGTGCCGGTCACACGGCCGCCAAAGGGGGCCGCCCTCGTCGCGGCGCTCTCGACGACGATCCTCTGGTTCGCCGCCCAACAGCTTTTCGGTGCCTACATCGCCCACGTCGCGACCTTCAAGAAGATCTATGGCGCGTACGTTGCCGCGATCGTCGTCGTGTTCTGGATCTACTACACCGCCATCGTCTTCATCATCGGCGCCGAGATCGGGCAGCTGTACCGGGAGCGGCGTGAAAAGCATTCAGCAGGACTTTGAGTAATTGTGTCGGTTCAGAGCCTACCGGACAGAAGTAGGGTCGAAGCCGACAACGCAACGGACGCCGATGCCGACCTGACTGACGCCGCCAAAATTTTCCCGGGCGTATGCGCTCGTTCACGCGGCCCTCTATGATGCGCTCGCCGCTGGCGCCGCTTCGACGGTGCTGGAGTACCTTTTCCCGAACGCCTCAATCCGGATAGACGAAGCCCTGCGCAGCCAACTCCGCTCGGCCAATGGAAAGGCGAAAGGGCGCACCCGTCGAAGCCTCGACCTCGGGCGGTCCGTCGGCCAGCTCGCGGTGGAGCACGGAATGTCCGACGGCTCCAACGCCGTGTTCACCGGCACGATCCCTTCGGGGCCCGGCATCTGGAACGGGACCGACCCTGTCCTTCCGATGTGCGGCCAATGGCTGACCAGGATCTGCGAGAACGGAGCAGAGTTCCAGCCCGAGCCGCCATACGCGTACGGCTCGGAACCGGACTCGATCGAGGTGGAGCAGGTGTACGAGGCCTCGCTCAACCGTACTCCGGAACAGGTTGCGATCGTTCATAAGTGGGCCGACCTCCCGCCGCCGACCATCTGGAACAACATCCTCAACTAGCGGATCGCCGGCAGGAAGATGGGCGCGCTCGCTGCTGCGGAGGCGCACGCATACCTGAACTGCGCAATGTACGATGCCTTCGTCTCCTGCTGGTGCACGAAGTATGCGCACTGGACCGCGAGGCCGTCCATGCGGCTGCAGGGGAGGACGCCGGCTTTTACGACTGTCGTTCCGACGCCGAACTTCCCGACGTATACATCGGGGCATTCGACTATTTCCGGGGCCGCCGCCGTCGTGATGGGGGCGATCGTCCTGGCCGGAACGCTCTGAAGGTTGACGGATCCGAAACGTATGGGAATATTCACGGGCGCTGCATAAACAAAAGGGGTGACCGGATCGACTCCGGCCACCCCTTTTACTTCCATTCCTTCTGGCCCGACTCCGCCGGCCGATCAGTCTATATCAGATCCCGAGGGCCAGGGCACGTTCGCAGTCCAGGGGAAGACGAGTTACTTCTTCACCGGGTAATCCGGGATCGGCGGGATCGTCCTCTCCTTGGTCTTCAACTCTTCCAGGATCACCTCGATGCCCTTCGTGAGCTGCTGGTCGTCGCCCGCGAACTCTCTCGCCGGGTCGTTGTCGACAAAGATGTCGGGCTCGACACCGACGCCCTCCATGATCCAGTTCCCGTCCTCGTCGTAGCGCGAGAATTCGGGCTTGTTGAGGAACCCGCCGTCGAGAAGCGGGAGCGTGCCGCGGATGCCGACAACGCCGCCCCACGTCCGTTTGCCGACCAGTTTCCCGAGGCCCGCCTTCTTGAACCTGTACGGGAAGATGTCCCCGTCGGACGCGGAAAACTCGTCGATGAGGCAGACCTTCGGTCCCCAGATCATCTCCTGCGGGTCGGTGAAGGGCGCGGTGTTCCGCGAGAAGTCGATGAACGCCAGTTCGCGGCGCAGGCGCTCGAGGACGATCGGCGAGACGAACCCGCCGCCGTTCCCGCGCACGTCGACGATGAGGGCCTTCTTCTTGAGCTGCGGGTAGAACCGCCGGACGAACTCGTTCAACCCTCCGACGCCCATATCGGGGATGTGGACATATCCGACCTTGCCGTTCGTGGCCTTGTCGACCTTGGCGATGTTCGCGTCGACCCAGTTCTGGTAGTAGAGGTTCGACTCGTCGTCGATCGGGATCACCGTGATGACGCGTCCGCCGTCCTTCGAGGTTTTGGCGTTCAGCGTCAGCTTCACCTGCTTGCCGACGGTGTTCACCAGCGACTCGTAGATGTTTTCCATCGCGTCGGTGGGCTTGCCGTCGACGGCCACGATGTAATCTCCCTCGTTCGCGTCGACGCCGATCTCGGTCAGCGGGCTCTTCGTGCCGTTTTCCCAATTATAACCCTTCAGGATCTTCGAGATCTTGTAAAATTTCGACGATGCGTCGCGTTGGAGCTCGGCGCCGAGGAGGCCGGTCTGGAGACGCGCTGCCTTCGGATATTCGCCGCCCCCCACGTAGGTGTGGCCGGCGGAGAGCTCGCCGATCATCTCGCCGATGATGTACGTCAGGTCTGCGCGGTGGTTGACGTACGGGACCAGCGGCGCGTATTTCGCCTTCACCGCGTCCCAGTCAACGCCGTGCATGTTCGGCGCGTAGAAGAAGTATTTCATCTGGCGCCAGCACTCGTTGTACATCTGGGTCCACTCGGCCTTCTTGTCGAGTTTCACTTCCATCCCCGAGAGGTCGAGCTTGTCCTTGAGGTCGATCTTCGCCTTGGGGAGGTCTATGATGTAATGACCGCGGTCCTTGGCAACGATCATCTTCTTCTTGTCGGCGGAGATCTCAAAGCCGCCAACTTCGCCGAGGTTCTTCTCCTCGAGCTCTTCGAAGTCGTAAAGGAGGAATTGTGTCTTCTCGTCCTTGCTCCCCTGGCGCGTATAATAGAGGCTCGATCCCACCGCGACGAGGCTGCCGTAGTTCGAGGCAGAAATCGGCAGGCCCGCGATCCGGTCCTTGACGCCGTCGAAGTCTACGATCACCTTTACCGACTTTCCGGCGTCCTTCTTATCGTCCTTCCCCTCGTCCTTCTTTTCATCCTTCTTATCATCCTTCTTGTCGCCGTCCTTCGAGTTGTCATCCTTCGGCGCAACTTCGTCGCTCTTCGGCTTGAAGGGGGACTCTGCCGATTTGGTGAGCGTGACGAGGTAGATCCTCGACATATCGGCGTACGAGATGTTGAACTCCGTCTGGCTGAAGTTGGGGCTGAAGTCCCTGCTCGAGACGAAGTAGAGGTACGCACCGTCGGGGCTGAAGGCCGGGCTGCCCGAGGTGTACCAGGGGTCCGTCACGTCGATGCTCTTCCCGCTCTCGAGCGAGTAGAGGTAGACCCTGTTCATCGTCTCGACTTCGGGCCTGGTGTAGGCGATCCAGCGGCTGTCGGGAGACCAGACGTAATCGTTGAACTCGAACCCTTCCGCGGTCGCGGCGTCGGTGATATTTTTCGAAGCCACGTCGACGATCCGCAAGCGGAGTTTCTTGTCGGCCCACATCAACTTTTTGCCGTCGGGCGACCAATACGGCTGGTACATATAGGTGTCGTCACCGCTGGTGAGCTTCGTGGCCGGAGCGGAGCCGTCCTGGGGGACGACCCAAATTTCGTCCTCGCCGCTGGCGTCGCTCACGTACGAAATCCACTTGCCGTCGGGAGACCACTTGGAATTCCGTTCGTGGACGCCGGGGGTGGCGGTGAGGTTGCGGGTGGGCCCGTGCTTCGCCGGGACGGTGAACACGTCGCCGCGCGCGCCGAGGAGCGCCCGGTTGCCGTCGGGGGAGATTTCGAAGTTCGTCACCGACGAGCCGACCTCGATGATGCCGCCGCGCCCGCCAACCAGGTCCTCGGCGATCGTGACCGACACCTTGGTCGCGGTGTTTGTCGCGATGTCGTACCGATAGATGTACCCGCCGTTTTCGTAGACGATGGCGTCGCCGCCCAGCGACGGGAACTTGATGTCGAACTCGGTGTAGTTCGTGAGCTTGCGGGTCTCCTTCGTGCCGAGGTCGTAGGCGTAGAGGTTGAAGCGCTTCGCATCGTCCCTGTCGGAGACGAAATAGATGGTGTTGCCGTGCCACATCGGGATGATGTCGCCTGCGGGGCTCTCGGCGATCCGTTCGGTGGCCTTCGTCTTGAAGTCGTAGATCCAGATGTCGTCGGCCATCCCGCCGCGGTAGCGCTTCCAGGTGCGGAACTCGCGGAACACTCTATTATAGACGAGCTTCGAATCGTCGGGGGAGTAGGAGCAGAAGCCGCCGCGCGGCAGGGGGAGCTGTACCGAAATGTCGCCGTCGAGCGTCACGGTGAAGAGTTGCCCCTTGAAGTCGTTGAACTCCTTCATCCGCGAACGGAACACGATCGTCCTGTTGTCGTGCATCCAGCCCATGACGAGGTTGTTCGGCCCCATCCGGTCCGAAACGTCGTCGCGGCCGAGCGTCGCGGTGTAGGTGAGGCGCCGGGGGATCCCGCCGGTCGAAGGAATCACGTAGACCTCGGTGTTCCCGTCGTATTGCCCGGTGAAGGCGATCCACTTCCCGTCGGGGGAGAACCGCGCGAACATCTCGAAACCCTCGTGGCTGGTGAGCTTGCGCGCCGTGCCGCCGGCGTCGGGAACGGTGTAAAGGTCGCCCGCGTAGGTGAAGACGATCTGGCCGTTGGTGACGGCGGGGAAGCGCAGGAGGCGCGCCTCGGGTTGAGCGACGGCGCCGGCGACGAAGAGCATCGTCAACGAGGCCGTCAGGAGGAGATTCTTCATGGATGACTCCGGTAGTTGGAATGGAAGGTGGATTCGGGATTAAACACTTTGTGGGTATACGAAAACGGACGGGTTTGGTTGCCTCGCTGAAAATAAAAATCCCGCCCCCAAGGGTTGCATTGCAGGGGAGGCGCTGCATATGCAAGCGGATCTCAGAGGCGGGACGAAATCGGGGCTTTCGGCGTTGATAGAATAAGTAAATATACGAATTTCCACCCTTTTTTACAAGCCTCGACGATGACCGCGACCGCCGGCGCGGGCCGTCGGCTCCTTCAGTGTGCGGATGCAATCGGTCAGGCCGTGATCGCCCAGGCCTGCGGGGTCGATTGACTTTCCCGGCGGAAATGGATAGCTTCAGTGAACGGAATCCTCAATCGTCACCGCGCTCCCGAAGACCGGTTCGTGAACCTGTTTCCCGTCATACGAAATATTCACTCACTCGTGGCGCTCACGCTGGCGGTGGTCTATTTCCTTTTCCAGGTCGAGCCATTCGAAGAGGAATTCCTTGAGAACCATCGCGGGCCCGCCGACGAGCTTGCGTTCGCCAAACCCTCTGTCACCTGGGAAACATTCGACAAGTCGAACGCACCGAAGGCCTTCACGGTCAATCCCTGTATCGTGATCCGGATTATACAACTCGTGCGCGTCGTCGATGAAACGCTCGATCCATATTCTCCCCCATCCCATCCAGTCCGCGACAAATCCCCTCCGGCGCCGACCGCCTGAATATCGACCGTAACTAATTCGTCAGGGCCGTATCCCCTCCGGACCGAAGCGGTCCCGGGTAAGGGGATGCCTCCATCCTCCGCGGGCCATCGTATCGGTCCGCGGCGGACGTTGCGACGCCCCGGCGTTCATCAGGGACGTGTTTCCATTCACGATAAAAGGAAATCGACAATGCGACAATCATTGTTGTTCGCGGCGATGTGCCTCGTCGCGTTCATTGGGGTTGATTCCGCATTCGCCCAGGTTGAGGGTGATTCGGTCAGCTTCCTGCTCGACCCGGTGACGATCACCGGCACGAGGGTGTCCCACTCCTGGATCCAGGTGCCGCTCTCTCTCACCATCATCGGCACGAAGGAGCTCCGCAGGTCGAAGGGGTCCGGCATCGACGAGGTGCTCTCGTTCGTGCCGGGGGTGCTGGCCCAGTCCCGTTCGGGAAACCAGGACGTGCGGCTGATCATCCGCGGCTTCGGTGCGAGGGGGGCGGGCGAACGCTCCAACGCGGGTACGACGCGAGGCATCAGGATACTGAACAACGGCTTCCCCGAGACCGAACCGGACGGACGTACCTCGATGGACCTGCTGGACATTTCGGCGGCCGGGGGGATGGAGGTGATGCGTTCGAACGCGTCGTCGCTCTACGGCAACGCAGGCGGCGGGATCGTGAGTATCACGTCGAACACGTCGTTCGAAAGTCCGTACGCGCTCTACCGGCAGTCGTTCGGGAGCTTCGGGTTCCACAAGGAACACCTTACGGGCGGCTCGAACCTGGGTGCGGGAAAGCTCTATTACTCGCTCGGCAACACCACCTCGGACGGGTGGCGAGAGCACTCCCGGAGCTCGCAGGCGCTCTTCAACGCGGGGATCGTCGCGACTCTCGGTGAGAGGACCGACCTCGGCGTCCACCTCGTGGGCACTTCGAACATCTTCAGGATACCCGGCGCGCTCACGCAGGCGCAGTACGACGCCGACCCGTCGATGTCCGACTCGATCTACATCGCACGTGACGAACGTCGGCACAACCGGCTTGGACGGCTCGGCGTGAGTGCCGAACACCGGCTCGACGACCACAACGCGCTTTCAGCCACCGCGTTCGTCCAGCCGAAGTTTCTGGAACGCTCCGAGCGCGGGACCTTCAGGAATTTCACCAGGTACCACGTCGGCGGGAGCGCGATGTACCGCAACGAGGCCGTGCCCGCCGAGGACGTGCGCAACGTCTTCCTGGCCGGCCTGGACGAGGCGTATCAGGACGGGGCGATCCTCTTCTACACGTTATCGCCCGAAGCGGGGATTGCGCTTCCGCTGCGCGACAACAAGCGCGAAGGCGCGAACAATCTCGGCCTTTTTGCGCAGAACGAACTCCTCTTCGGCGACTCCTGGATCGTGCTTTTCGGCCTGCGGTATGACCTGGTGAGTTACTATTCCGAAAGCTATATCGACCTCGACCTGAGCGATGCAAAGACGTTTTCGAGGCTGATCCCGAGGGCCGGCGTCACCTGGCGGCTCTCCCCGACCCAGAGCATCTACGCCAGCCTGGGCGGGGGCCTCGAGGTCCCCGCGGGGAACGAAACCGACCCGACCGGCGTCGACGGCCAGGACACGGTCTACGCCATCAACCCGCTCCTCGACGCGATGCAATCGACGACCGTCGAACTCGGCACGAAACAGGTCATCGGGTTCGGCGGCGACGACGCCGTCGCGTACCTCACCTACGACGTCGCGGCCTACTGGCTCCGGATCACCGACGACATTGTGCCGTACCGCAATGGCCGGTTCTATTTTACCGCCGGCAGGACGGAGCGGATGGGGCTGGAATTCGGGGCCGAACTCAATTTTACGATGGGGCTGACGGCGCAGGCGGCGTTCACCGTCTCGAAGAACGAGTACAAGGAGTACACGATCGACTCTGTGCATTACGGCAACCCCGGGGCGGTCGCCGACTATTCCGGCAACAAGGTGGTGGGTGTGCCCGACGTCTTTTATTCGGTCGGACTCAAATATTCGCCGAAGGCCTTGCACGGGTCGTTCGTCGGGACGAGCCTGCAGACGGTGGGGGAGTACTTCGCCGACGACGCGAACCTCATCACCGTTCCGTCGTACACAATCGTGAGCGCGAACATCGGGTTCGACCGGTGGGCGCCGGGGGGAGGAAAGTTCCACCTTTCGGCCTTCGTGGGGGTGAACAACATCGCCGATGCGAAGTACATCGGCTCGGCCTGGCTGAACCCCGATTACGTGAACGGGCAACCGGTCTACATCGAGCCGGGTCTGCCGAGGAATGTCATAGGGAATATATCGGTGGGGATGACGTTGTAGGCGTCAAATTCTTCCCTGCTCAGCGCCCCAGCGTGTAAGATATCCTCAGTTCGCATACCTCGGATCGTACCGCAGGAACATCGCGAACGCGCCGGCGAAGGAAATAATCGAAAAGAGCGCCATCAATCCGAAGTCGACGCCCGTGGCGGAGACGGATTCCGAGAGCGACGGGCGGGTGGTGGTAAACTCTGGCATCCCGTCGAGGTCGAGCGCCATCTCGCGCCCGACGTCGATCTTGACGCCTTTTTCGCTGTCGACCTGGATCGAGATGCCGCCTGACGAACCCGACTCCTTCTGTTTCTGCGTCTTGTACTGATTGAACGAGGCCCGGTAGGCCTCGAGCGCGTCCTCGTACCGGGTTTTGAGCCCGATGTCGGTGCCGGCGAGGTTCATCGCCGCGAGCTGGAAGGCCGAAACCGGCGAGAACCTCGAGAGTGTAAACGCCAGGCGTTCGCGTTCGCCCTTGCGGTTGCGTAAATCCTCCCTCAGTTTCCTGGCGTTGCCGTCGATCACCGCGTGCATCGAGTCGCGATCGTTCTTGTCCTCCTCCGCCCACGCCCACTCCATCTCTTCGCGCTTCGCGGTGCGTTCAGCGTCCGGCAACCCTTCCAGCGGTTCCATCCGGGTACTCCACTTTTCACTCAGCGCCTCGAAATGCGCGTTCCACCGGTCCTTCGAGAAACTGTCCTGCTGACTGTCGATCTCGGCGTCGGTGGGGACCTTCACGATCTGGCCGGCCATCATCATCCCCGCGCGCGGCACGATCAGCACCAGCGCGACCCACGAGACCAGGCAGATGAGGAACGAAATGTTCGACCTCCGGGTCACCGACGACACGAGCATGCCGAACGCGATGAAGAACGTGAACAACAACAGCGACGCGCCCGCCAGGAACCCGAGCCGCACCCAGTGTTCGGCCGTCATCGGCACCTTATAGACAAGGAGGAGTGAAAGCCCGAGGAGGACCGGTATCATGATCGGCACCACCAGCCCGAGCCAGGCGCCGACGAACTTCGCCGTGATCACCCGCGCGCGTGGCACGGGGTTGGAGAGCATCAGCTGGAGCGTCCCCGACTCGCGCTCGCCGTTGATCGAGTCGTACGTGAACAATATCGCGAAGAGTGTGAGTACGACCTGCACGATGAACGTGAAGTCGATGAAACGAAACAGCGCGTAAATCAGATCGTCGCTGTAGGCGCTCGCTGAAAGCTTCACCGGCTCCCACGTGCTGATGCCTGAGAGGCGCCCAACGTCGTTGTGAACCCCCGACACGAAGATCTGCATCGGGTCCGGCTCGCGGTAGACCCTGTTCGATAGGGACATCCAGCCGCGGGCCTCGCGCATCTCCTGTTTGACGAGCGCGTTGGCCGCCTGGTACTGGTCGAGCGACGCCCGGTACTCCCTGATCCCCATGAAGACGCTGAGGAGTACCAGCACCGAGGCGACGGCGAACGTCACCGGAAACTTCGGGCTGACGAGAATCGACTTGAGTTCCTTCAGGACGATGGTGGTAAACATTTCCTGGCCTTTCGTAATGAGCGTGTGTGTCCGATCCGTCGGCTACCGTGCATCGAACCGCAGGAACGCGACGAACGCCCCGGCGAAGAAGACGATGTTGAACAGGGCGAGGATGCCGAAATCCATTATGACCGGCCCGAGCGCCGCCGCGATCGGTGGCTGCACGAACGCGAACGCCGGCATCTCGGCGGTATTGATCTTCTTCTTCTCTTTCTGGTCGTCGTCGGTGGTCATCCGGAACATAAAGCTGCCCGAAGGGTTCCTGCCGGTCTTCCCCTTGAAGAACTCCGCGTACTGTTTCTGGTATTGCAACGCCTGCAGCTTGTACTCGTCCTTGAGGTGGACTCCGGTGGCCGCGACCGAGGTGGTGAGGAGCGAGAAGACCGCCGAGGGGGAAACCCTCGCCAGCCCGAAGGCGAACCGTTCCTGGACGGCCTGCGCGTTCGATCGTTCTTCGTTGAGGCGCTGGCCGTAGGCGTTCATTTTTTCCGTGCGTTCCGCGTCGATGCCGGCCATGAACTTCTCGAATTCCGGGAACACCTTGTCCATCGGGGTGTCGGAGGGCGCCCGCCAGTCGGCCATCGTCTTGCGCTGCTCCTGCCAGAGCGACGCGGAGTAACGGGATTTCTGCGAGACCAGCTGGTCCACCGTCGGCACGTCGACTGCGCGGCCGGCGAGGAGGACCGCCGTCCTTGGGATGATCATCACCGAAAAGATCCAGACGACGAGCAAGACCAGGAACGAGGTCGAGGACTTCTCGGTCGCGGACGAAACGAACAGCGACAACGAGAGGAATACGCCGAAGTAAAGGTAGCCGGCTGCGACGATGAGCGCGAAACGGGTCCAATCCGAACCGGCCATCGGGATCCCCATCGCGAGGAGCAGGAGTGCGCCGAGCAGGATCGGGACGAGGAGTGGTACGGCAAGGGCGAGGAACGACCCCGCGATCTTGCCCGCGATGTAGGTGCTCCGCGGTACGGCGTTCGCAAGCGTCAGCCGCAGCGTACCTCGCTCCTTTTCGCCGTTGACGGCGTCGTAGGCGAAGAGGATCGCGAACAGCGACAATACGATCTGGAAAATGAAATCGAGGTCGAGGAAGCGGAACACGGCATAGACCGGGTCCTCGCCATATTTGCTGTCGCGGGCGTTGATCTCGCCGGCGCCGCGGATGTCGCTCGTTCGTCCGATGTCGTTCGATATGCCCATCACAAGCGACGATACGGGTTGGGGCGGGAGGTAGACGCGGAAATTCTGGACCTCCCCCCAATCGGTGAGTCCCTCGAGCTTCCTCAGGTTCTCCCTTCGTGCCGTCTCGTTCTGTTCGGCGCTCACCTGGTAGTTGCGCGCGCCGACGTAGAATGTGAGTACGAGCAGGAGGGAGGAGATCCCGAACGTCACCGCGAATTTCATCGATCCGATGATCTCGCGAAGCTCCTTTTCGACGATGAGTTTGAACATGTTCGATGCCTTCAGGGTTAATTCGTATGGCCGGCCATGTACGTCATATAGATCTTCTCGAGGTCCTCGCCGGCAAGTTCGGTCGAGCTCTTCTGCATCACGAGCTCCCCGTTCTTCATGATACCGACCGTGTCGGCGATCTCCTTCGCGCGGAAGATGTCGTGGGTAGACATCAGGATCGCCTTCCCCTCGGAGCGGAGCGCCCCGAGCAGCCCCTGGAACTCGTATGCCGCCTGCGGGTCGAGGCCCGAGGTGGGCTCGTCGAGCAGGATCGCCGGCGCGTCCTTCAATATGGCGATGGCGATACCGCATTTCTGGCGCATCCCCTTCGAGAAACCGCGGAGTTTCTTCCGGTGCACGTCTTCGGAGAGCCCCACGCGCCCGAGGGCCGCCCGGTAATCGTCGGCGGTGTACGCTGTCTTCCCCCCGAGTCGCGCGAAATAATCCAGGTTCTGCAGGGCCGTGAAGTTGGGGTAGAGCATCACGTTTTCGGAGACGTATGCGACTCGCTTCTTCGCCTCGAGCGGCTCCCGGTGGGTCGGGATGCCGTCGATCCTTGCCTCGCCGCTCGTCGGTTCGACGAAGTTTAAAAACAAATTGATGGCGGTCGTCTTGCCGGCACCGTTGGCGCCGAGCATCGCGAAAATCTCCCCCCCTCGCACCGAGAACGAGACGCTGTTGAGCGCCAGCACGCCGTCTTCGTACCGCTTGGTGAGTTTGTCCGCTTCGAGTATGGGTCGGTTGTCCATGGGGTCCTTCCAGGTCTCTTGTGGGTTCTACTATTTTTTTGACATCCGGACGCCGAAGACGACGATTCCCCCGATGACTCCGAGGATGACAAGCACGAGGAGGATCGTTCCGAAGACGTTCGCGTCTTCTTCAATTTCGACGGTCACCGTCTTGTCCTCCGCGTTGACCGGCGAATTGTCCGAGAGCCCGCTCGTGCGCAGGCGCATCTCGTACCGTCCTGAGGAGATGCCTTCCGGCGGCACGGCGGTGAGTGTGACCCTCTGCTCCTGGTTGATGTCGAGTGTGGCGATCACCGCCGGCTCGATGGTTTTGGTCCAGTTCATCGGGAGGTCGACGTCTACCTTCACGTTGTCGAGCCGGCGAGTCCCTTCGTTGACGAGGTCCATCGTCATCACGACGGCCTCGCCAGATCCGACGTTATAATAGAGCTGGGGGGCCCGCACGAGCAGCCGTCCGGCTCCGCGGGGCATCAGTTCGAGCTTTACGTACCCCACGTTCAGTTTTTTGATCTGGTCCTCGGTCCAGGTCTTCGACTCGGCCCCTTTGAGCTCCGCCCCGCGTCCGGCGGGGATGACCATGATGTAAAACGGTATGGCCCTGTCCATCGCGATTTCGTCGGTCGGGCGGTCGGGGAGCGAGACTTCGAGCGAGGCGCGCATCGTATTGACGCTCTCGGTGAACTTGATCTGGCTGAGCCGCGCCTGGGTGGCCGTCTCCCGGAAAAAGCGGTTGATCTGGAGGGGGAGGTTGACGACGTGGAGGCTGAACGACGTGTTCACCCCGCCGAAGAGTTCGAGCGTAAGCCCGTAGGAGGCCGTCCGGCCGAGCTCCGCCTCCTGCGAGAACTGCTGCGACTGCACCACCACCTTGTTGACGGTGTTATCTTTCTGGAGGAGGATCTTCAGGGTCCTGGTGGATCCGTTGCCGTAGATGATGTTCACGGTGAGCGCATCGAGTTCCTGCAAGAGGGCGAAGTCCACCACCTTCGGCGACCCGGCGCGAAGCTCCTCCACCTTGAACTCGTACGGCTGGGAAATGATCGCCCCGTCGTTATTGTAGAGTGAAATATAGACGCTCTGAATGACGTCGGGTTGAAGGCTTCGGAAGAGCTGGTCGTCGATCCCCAGGAGCTTGCGGAACTCCTCGCTGCCCCCCGAGGCGTTCGACACCGTCAGCTTCACGTGTTTCGAGCCGTCGGCCGCCTGGTACTTTACGGCTTTTTCGACCGAGACGTACTGCTGTTCGAAGAGAACCGAGAGGAGCGACTGCTGGTAGTTGACCTCCGCGTCGGCGAGCGAATTTCTGAAGCGGTCCAGCTCCGCATCGGAGATCAGCCCCTTCTCGAAGAGGCCCTTCTGACGGTCGAACTCCTTCCGGGTCACTTCGAAGTACTCCTTCGACCGCTTCAGTCCGAGGAGCCGGTACTTGTCGTCGCGCTGGTTGAAGCTGTTGTACTGCGCGACCGATTCGCCTGTCGGGAGGAACGCAGCCAGGATGAGGAGGACCGCGACCCTCCGGATGATGCGTGAGGTTCTCATTTAACGATGACCTGTCCCTGCGGCTTCGGCCGTTTTATCGACACCGTGACTGTTTTGCCGGCACGGCGGAGCTCGAACTTCACGTCAGCGCCCACATCGACGTTATCGAAGACGCCGGAGAAGCCCTTCAGGTCCTTCACGGCAGTGCCGTTGATCGATTTGACCACGTCGCCCTTCAGCATCTCCTTCGGGGCGTTCGGAAAGGTGTCCACGATGACGACCTTCCCCTCCTTCTGCTCGATGACGACGCCCAGGGCTGGGCGGACGTCCTGGTTCGGGTTGTCCGGTCCGTCGCGTTTGATCACCATCATCGTTGGCAGGTCTTTCTGGTCCATCCGCTTGAAGGACACGATGAACGCCTTCCCGTCACGGCGGAGCCCCAGCTTGAATTCCTCGCCAGGTTTTGTGGAATCGTACGCCGCCCTCAGGGCCGCGACCGTCGCGACCTTCTTCCCGGCCGCCATCCCCACCTCGTCGCCCGCGACGACGTCGAGGTCGGCAGTTTCCTTCGGGCGGGCTTCCTTCGGTCCGATGTGTTCGACCATGAGTTTGCCTTCCTTCTCGACGACGACCATCCCGACCTCGTCGATCATCACTGCCTTGTCGGCGTCGAACTGCATCGTCTTCATTTTCTTCTGCTGGGGCGACTCGTCGTGCGTGAGGGCTTGAGCGGCCTCGCAGACGAGGAGAACGAGGCAGGCGAAGATGGACGCGGCGAGGGGGATCCTGGGTTTGTTCATTCCTGATTCCTTTCTGATGTGTGTCCCGGAGAGTATGCGTACAACATTGCGAAAAAGATTCGATCCGCCTAGTTAAATGGTGTTACCAAGTGTTAAGGAATGTTAACGGCCTTGGAACCCTGCCCGGGGCTTTCGTATATTCAACTGTGGAACTTTCCCGGAATACCGTCCGCATCCTGATCGGCCTGATGGCGATCGCGCTCCTGGGCATCCTCTACCTGCAGTACCGGCTCCTGAGGAACAACGTCGAACTCAAGGAGGAATCGTTCAACCGCAACGCGCTCGCTGCGCTCAACGCCGCCTCCGAGCGCGTCGAGGAGGTCGATGTACGGGACCGGCTTTTCACTGCGTCGACCGACTCGACAGACTCGACCGGGCCGTTCGTCGTCCGGTTCAAGCAGCGAAGCCGGCTCCCCGGTGCGGGGCCCCCCGATTCGATGGTCTTCGTCTCGGTGATGACATCCGAATCGGGCACGCTCTCGGCCCAGGTGCGCGGCGACCGCCTGACCTATCGCATCGACGGTCCGCAGAACGTTTCGATCCGTGTGTTCGACGAACTCGGCCGGCTCGACACGACGATCCTCGACGAAAGAAAAGAAAGCGGCAGCTACGAGCTGAACCTTCCGTCGAACAGACTCAAGACCGGAGTGAGTTTCATCCAGATCAGGGCAGACAGTTCTACTTCCACCATCAGGTGGGACGGAGGGGCGGGGGGTTGGCACGGCCTCCACACCAACGAGGAAACCCGCACCGCGAAAATCATCGGGAGGGTCGCCGAAACGGTCACCGCCGGCCGGCTCGCCGATCTGTCGGAGAGACTCCGCCCGGGCTTGCTCGACTCCGCGATTTCCGAAGGACTCTCCGCCAACGGGATCACGCTCCCGTACGAGTATGCCGTCCGGGACCTCGAGGGGGATTCGGTGGTGATGGCGCGTATGGATTCGGGCGCGGCCGTTCCGGCAGCAGCTTACACCGCGCTTCTCTTCCCGGCGGGACTTTCCGGCAAGCCAGGCGAGTTGCTCCTCTGGTTCCCCGGCTATCGGTCGTACCTTGTGCAGTCGATCCTGCCCGAGCTCGTGCTGAACCTGATGTTCGTGCTCATCATCGGCGCCTGCTTCCGGTACGCGATCCGCACGCTCCGTCGGCAGCGGGAATTCGCCGGACGACTAACAGACTTCATCAACAATATGACTCACGAGTTCAAGACGCCACTCTCGACGATCGCGCTCTCGACCGAGGCGCTCGCGAGGCCCGACGTCGCCGAAGACCGGTCGAAGGTCGAAATGTACGGCACGATCATCGCCGACGAACAGAAACGGATGAAGTCGCAGGTGGACCGGATCCTCGAGATGGCGGCGCTCGAGGAGGGGGAGTTCGAATTCAGGAACGAGCCGGTTGATCTTCACGAGATCGCCTCGCGAGCGGCGGCCAACTCGGCCCTCAGGGTAAAGGAGAACGGGGGCGCGGTGGTGACAGACTTCCGCGCCGGCTCGCACACCGTCCGGGGCGACGCGGTGCACATCGAGAACGTCGTGAGCAGCGTCCTGGACAACGCGGAAAAATACTCACCCACGGCGCCCGAGGTACGAGTCTCGACGTATAACACCGAAGGCTGGGTTGTCCTCTCGGTCTCCGATCGCGGGATCGGGATCGCAGCGGAGCACCTCCCCAACATCTTCGAGAAATATTACCGCGTCCCGACCAACAACCTCCACGACGTGAAGGGTTTCGGCATCGGCCTCAGCTACGTCCGGCTCGTGATGGAACGGCACGGCGGGAGCGTCCGGGCCTCGAGCGTCCCGGGCGCCGGCACGACCATCGAGTTGAGGTTCAGGGTGCACGATGGTCGATAACCGCATACTTCTGTTGGAAGACGACCCCAACCTCGGGTTCGTGATCCGGGAGCACCTCGAAGCGCACGGGTTCGGCGTCACGCTCCGGACGAACGGCGTCGAGGGGCTCGAGGAGACGAGGAAGGCGACGTTCGACCTCTTGTTGGTGGACGTGATGATGCCGAAGAAGGACGGGTTCACGTTCACGAAGGAGTTCAGGGCGAAGGACGCGGCTACACCAATTATTTTCCTGACCGCAAAGGCGCTCAAGGAAGACCGCGTCGAGGGGTTCCGGATCGGCGGGGACGATTACGTGACGAAACCGTTCAGCATCGATGAGCTGCTCCTTCGCATCAAGGCAGTCCTGCGACGGACGAAGGGCGCTCAGTCGAAAGATGCCGGCGAAGAACTCTTCCGGATCGGAAAGCTTTCGTTCGACGCCAGGCGCCAGCTTCTCACCGGCTCGAAGCGGGATCAGAACCTCACGAGTCGCGAAGCCCAGCTCCTGCGGCTTTTTGCGTCGCGACCGAATCAGGTGGTCGAACGCTCCGAGATCCTCACCTCGGTCTGGGGCGACGACAACATCTTCAACGGCCGCAGCCTCGACGTGTTCGTGTCGAAGCTCCGGAAATACCTCGCGGCCGACCCCGCCCTCGAAATCAAGAACGTCCACGGGAAGGGGTACCGGCTCGTGGTGCCCTGAGCGGGCGACTTCGGGGTCCTCGGAATTTTTTGGATCTTTTTGACGCAATTGGTATCATTGACCATAGCGTCTTCTTCCCCCCACAATAATATCAATCTAAGGAGGTTTACAATGGCTCTCCATTTAGGCGATATCGCCCCCGATTTCACGCAGGATTCGAGCGAGGGACAGGTCAAATTCCACGAGTACCTCGGCAGTAGTTGGGGGGTACTTTTCTCGCACCCGAAGGACTTCACCCCGGTCTGCACGACCGAGCTCGGATACGTCGCGAAGATCAAGTCGGAGTTCGACAAGCGCGGGGTCAGGATCATCGGCCTCTCGGTCGACCCCTCCTCGGCCCACAAAGACTGGATCAGGGACATCAACGAGACGCAGCAGACGACGGTGAATTACCCGGTGATCGCCGACCACGACCGGAAGGTGGCGACGCTCTACGACATGGTCCACCCGAACGCCGAAAATACACAGACCGTCCGCTCGGTGTTCGTGATCGACCCGAACAAGAAGATCCGGCTCACTATTACCTACCCGGCCTCGACGGGGAGGAACTTCGACGAGATCCTCCGGGTCATCGATTCGCTCCAGCTCACCGATAAGTTCAGCGTTTCCACGCCGGCGAACTGGAAGGACGGGCAGGACGTGGTCATCCTCCCGGCCATCCAGGACGAGAACGAGCTGAAAGCGAAATTCCCGAAGGGGTACAAGGTGGTCAAGCCGTATCTGCGGATGACGCCGCAGCCGAACAAATAAGTCGGCGGCCTTTTTTATTGCGGGGGTTCCGGAAATGGCTCGCCCGCCGCGCCGGCGAGCGTGGCGAGTCGTCGAAGGAGGGGGAAGTGGCGACGCTCCACGTACGTAAGGCGCACCCTGATCTCAGGTAGCCGGTTCTGAACGAGATTGAACGCCGAGGCGTAGAGCTCGGCGGGGTTTTCGTCGGGATGTCCGCCGAAGCGCGCATTGCCCGCGTACTCGCCATCGCGGAAGAGGTACAGGAGGGCGCCGGCTTCGAGTTCCTTCCAGATCGATCCAACCTCCCTCTTCTCTTCCGGCTCCAGGATGTCATACGCGATGTGGCCGAATTCGTGGAAGACCACCGACCGGAGAACGATCCAGTCATCGAAGACGATGAAGTAGCTCGCCGAGATGCCGATCGATCTGCCGTTCCTGGCGGCCGTCCCGAACGAGGAGAACGAATGGTCGATGGCGAGGGTGTCGATGCGAAGGTTTTCCGGGAAGGAGGCGTTGAGGGAATCGATCAGGCCGGTGACGTAGGCGAGCTTCTCAGAGTAGATTTCCCTGAAGGCGAGGCTGTCATAGTTCCGGTACCGCGTGACGATGGAGTCCGGGGTGAGGGGGAGCAGCGCCTCGAGGTCGTTCAGCGATTCGAACTGCGCGACGGTGACGCGGCCGTCGGAGGCGCCAGCCCCCAAACACCCGGCCAGCATGATCGCCGCCATGAATGGGAGGATCCGGATGAAAAAGAAGACGGTAGCCGTGGCCGCGACGTGACGCTGAGCCGGCTTTTGACGAAATGCGCAGGACATCATCGTGTATCGTTTGACGGATGGAATATACTGAGATTATCGTTATAACCTCCACAAAAAAAGCCGCTCCTCCCAATGGGAGAAGCGGCGCTGTCTGGATCGGGAGGCCTGCGGGACCCGGGAGGGTCGGCCTCAATCCGTGAGGATGACCAGATACTTGTCCCTCCAGAAATGGTCCAGGTCGGCGACCGTCAGGACCGATTCGCCGCCTTCGTTCTTCTGTTGCGTGTAATACTCGGCGTTCCGTTTCGGGAGGATTTCGCGGATCTTCCCCTCGACCCGGAAAGTGGTGTTTCGCGCCCTGTCGATCGGTGTGAAGTACGATGGGTCGAGGCCGCTCGCCAGGGTGGTCGTCGAGCCGACGAGGCCCCAGAGGAACCCGCCTTCGTCCTTGATGATCCCCTTCTCTTCCAGTTCCTTCTTCGTGCCGATCACGTAGTACACCGTCGCGATTTCCTTCTTCTGCGCGTCGATCACAAGTTCGCGCTGCCGCACCACCTCGCTCTTCGCCGCGACTTCGCCTTCGAGGCCACTCACTTTCATCTCGAGGGCCGCGATCGACTGCTCGCGTTCTTCGATGGTCTTGCGGAGGTTGTCGACCATCGTCTGGAGCGCGCCGGACTGCTTGCGTGAGGAGTTTACCTTCTTCTGCAGGTCATCCACTTTCTTGTAGTTCGCCTGGAGGTTTTCGTTCACCGTGGCGATACGGCCCAGGAGGTCCTTCCGCACGTCGTCCTTGTTTTTCGCCTTCGTTCCCTCGATGCCCTTCGATTCGCTCAGCAGGTTTTTCTCGCTGGCGCGGGCGGCTTCGATGCTCAGGTACACTTCGTTGACCGAGGTCACAACCTCGTCGATGTATTCGTCCTGCGACGTGAGGTCCTGCGAAAGATCCTTGTTTTGCTGCTGGAGGGCGGCATTCTGTTTCTCGAGCTCTTCCGCGCGGCCGCTACACCCGACGAGGAGGAATGCCGCGAGAATGAGCAGGATTGCGTACTTCATGGTATGACTCCTTCTGATGTCGGCGTCCGAAACCCCGGGAATTCGCCGAAATGATTGGAAATGTATCGATTGACTATAATATACAAATCCTTGCGGCAAGAGGCATACGGCGGCAGGTTGTTCTGAGGTCCATATAAGGGTGGTAACGCCGATCGCCGCGATCCGGTTCCGCCGGTCGGGTGTGTGCGATTCGATGAAATTGACCCATCCTGAAATATTAATTATCTTACCGCCGCATTCCCAACGACTATAATTCCCGCACCCCTCATGAGCAGCCGACCATCCCGGAACCCGGGTCCCTGGCGGGTTTCGACGCCCGGCAGGGTTTGTCTTTTTGGCGAGCACCAGGACTACCTCGACCTTCCCGTCATCTCCGCTGCGATTTCGCTGAGGCTCGGGATCGAGGGCAGGCTACGGCCCGATCTCCACGTGAGGGTGATCGCGCCCGATATTTCGAAGGAGTTCGGTTTCGACCTCGACGCGACCCCCGACTGGGTCGGCGAAAGGTTCGGCCTGGGCGCGGTCGGCTGGAGGAAATTCCTCATTAACGGCGTCGAAGCCCTCCGGAAGGAAGGCCTCACGTTTTCCACCGGGTTCGATTGTACGATCCGCGGCGACATCCCGATCAGGGGAGGCACCTCGAGTTCGTCCGCGATGGTCGTCTCCTGGATCGGGCTCCTCTCCCAAATGAGCGACCAGGAGCGCGCGCTCTCGCCCGACGAGTGTGCCCTCCTGGCGCACAGGGCCGAGGTCGTTATGGCCGGCGGCGTTGGAGGACAGATGGACCAGTACGCGACGGCGATCGGCGGCCTCCTCTTCCAGTCGTTCTTTCCCGAGACCCGCATCGAGGCGCTCCCGGCCCGGCTCGGGAAATTCGTCCTCGGAGATTCGCTTGCGCAGAAGGACACGCAGGCGATCCTTGCGAAGACCAAGACGCGCGTGCTCGACATCGTGACGTCGGTGCGGGGACGCCATCCTGATTTCTCCCTCCACACCGTCCATCCATCGGAGGTGGACCATTTCCTCGAGGAACACGCAGCCGGCGACAGGAATTTCATCAGGGCGACGCTCAGGAACAGGGATATCACGCGCGAGGGCTATGAACTGTTGAAGAAAGCGGAACCAGACGCCAGGGCGCTCGGGGAGATGCTGAACGAACAGCAATCGATCCTCGGCGGCGCGCTCGAAATATCGACGCCGAAGATCGATGGTATGATCGACGCCGCTCTGCGCGCCGGCGCCGCCGGGTGCAAGATCAACGGCTCGGGGGGCGGCGGCTGTATGTTCGCGTACGCGCCCGACACCGCGGAGGCCGTGGCCGCGGCGATCACCGCCCTCGGCGGCGAGGCATACGTCATCACCGTGGACGCGGGGACGAGGAACGAACCCACGGGAGGGCCTGACTGATGGATCGCCGCATCGTCGTGCTCGCCGGCGGGATGTCGTCCCGGATGAAACAGGCCGCCGTCGGGATGGCCAAGGCGATGATACCGGTGGGGTCGGGCGATCGACCCTTCCTCGACTTCTGCCTCTCCAACATCGCGGCCGCCGGATACGCCGAGGTTGTGATCGTCACCGGCGAGCGCGATTCGTCCATCACCGACCACTATGCGGCCGGTGGACACGCGAATGATTTTCCCTCGCTCGCGATTTCATACGTCGTCCAGCGGATTCCGGCCGGCAGGACGAAGCCGCTCGGTACCGCCGACGCCCTCGCGATCGTCCTGGCGGCGCGGCGCGCCTGGCGCGGCGGGAAATGCACGGTGTGCAACAGCGATAATATCTATTCCGTCGACGTACTCAAGACGCTGTTGGACGACCCCCACCCCAACGCCCTCGTGAATTACGACAGGGACGCATTGGGATTCCCACCGGAACGGACGTCGCAGTTCGCCGTACTGAAGACCGACCGTTCGGGTTTCGTAACGGAGATCATCGAGAAGCCATCGCCGGCAGACATCGCCGCGGCCGCCGACGGGAACGGCCGGATCGGCGTGAGTATGAACATCTTCCGGTTCAGCGTCGACGATATCATCCCATTTCTCGAATCGGTGCCCCTCCACCCGGTACGCAACGAGAAGGAACTGCCTGTCGCGGTCCGGATGATGGCCTCGGAACGGCCGGGGAGCGTCTTCGCGATCAGCGCGTCGGAACGGGTTCCCGACCTCACGCAGCCGGCCGACATCCCCGGGGTCCGGCGAGAACTCGCCGGATAAAATTTATTCATCAATAAGGTTGCAGGTCGAGAATGAATATTTCCAAGTTTCCCAACCGTATCGTCCTCCGGGATCTCGCGGCAGCGCTTCTGTGCTCCGTTCTTGCGGCAGGGACGGTCATTCCGTCGCTTGCGTCCCCCCGGGGTGACGACCCGGAGCCGCCGCGAATCACCGTCATCCCGAGACCGTCGCTCCTGGAGGTACGGGAGGGAGACTTCGAGCTGGACGCCCAGACCATCCTCGCGTTCGACCACGACAATCCAAGGGCGGCTTCGGGCGCGATGTTCCTCGCGGACCGGATCCGGAAGGCGACCGGGCTGTCGCTCGCAGAAATTCAGGTGGGCTCCAGGCAGGGCGTGATGATGCTCGACAACGAACGCACGAACAACAATTACATCGGCGTGATGATTTTTGACGAGGAGGAATTCGGTGCCGAGGGATACCGGCTCGTCGTCAACGAGGCCAACATCCTGATCGGGGCCAACTCAGCGGCCGGGCTGATGTATGGCGCGATGACGCTCCTCCAGTTGCTCCCCCCCGAGGCCTTCGGCAGGGCCCCGAAGGGTGACGACGATCGTGGCATCGACTGGATCATCCCCTGCGTCTCGATCGTGGACACCCCCCGGTTTCCCTGGAGGGGGATGCACCTTGACGTCTCGAGGCATTTCTTCCCCGTGGACTTCGTCAAGAAATACATCGACCTCCTCGCGCTCCATAAAATGAACATCTTTCACTGGCACCTGACCGACGATCAGGGTTGGCGCGTCGAGATACGGCGGTACCCGCGGCTGACGGATGTCGGCGCGTGGAGGAGCGGCTCGATGATCGGTCCGTACAGCGACATGAAATTCGATGTCGTCCGGTACGGGGGGTTCTACACGCAGGCGGAGATCAGGGAGGTTGTCAACTACGCCGCGCTGCGTAACGTGACGGTCGTTCCGGAGATCGAACTCCCCGGCCATTCGATGGCGGCGCTCGCCGCGCACCCGGAACTCTCCTGCTCCGGCGGGCCGTTCGAGGTGGGGAAGGCGTGGGGAGTTTACGAGGACGTATTCTGCACGAAGGACACCGTGTTCGGGTTCCTCGAGAACGTCCTGTCGGAGGTGAGCGACCTCTTCCCGGGGCCCTACATCCACATCGGTGGTGACGAGGTGCCGAAGACGAGGTGGAAGGGCTGCGACTCCTGCCAGGCACGCATCAAATCGGAAGGACTGAAGGGCGAGGAGGAACTGCAGAGCTGGTTCGTCGGCCGCATCGAAAAGTTCCTGAACTCGAAGGGAAAGCGGCTCATCGGCTGGGACGAGATCCTCGAAGGCGGCCTCGCCCCCAACGCCGCGGTGATGAGCTGGCGGGGGGAGGAAGGGGGCATCGCGGCCGCGAGGCAGTCGCACTACGCGGTAATGAGCCCGGGGTCCCACTGCTACTTCGATCACTACCAGGGGGAGCCGAAATTCGAACCGCTGGCGATCGGCGGCTACACGACGCTCGAAAAAGTTTATTCGTACGAACCGATCCCACCGGGCCTCAGCCCAAGGGAGGCGGGGTTCATCCTCGGCGCCCAGGGGAATGTCTGGACCGAATACATTACGACGACCGACCAGGTGGAATATATGGCGCTCCCCCGGATGGCGGCGCTCGCCGAAGTTGTCTGGAGCCCGCCGGGCAACAGGAATTGGAACGATTTCCTTCTCCGGGTGACGGAACACCTCCGGCGGCTCGACGTGCTGGACGTGAACTACTCCCGCTCGCTTTTTCAATTGAAGGCCTCACCGAAGCCCGCTCCCGGGGGCGAGGGCGGAATGCTCTACGAGCTCTCGACCCCACTTCCGGGTGGCGAGATCAGGTACACTTCCGACGGCTCTGCACCAACGACTTCGTCGTCGGAGTACGAATCGCCCATCCCCATCGACACCTCGATGATCGTCCGCGCGGCGTACTTCAGGGACGGGGCCATCCAGGGGCCGGCCATCGATCAGCGCTTTACCGTATGTCTCTCGACCGGGAAGGGGGTGACGCTGAAGGAGCCCCCGCACAAAAACTATCCCGGCTCCGGCCCGGCGACGCTCACCGACGGCATCAGGGGGGATTTCTCAAGGTTCGGGAAGGACTGGATCGGGTTCTGGGGTCCGGACCTCGACGCGATGGTCGACCTCGGAAAGAGTGGGATCGTCTCCTCGGTGACGCTCGACGTCTTCGAAGGCGAAGGGAGCTGGATCCATCTTCCGAAGAAGATCGAGGTGTTCGTCTCCGACGACGGGGCCGCCTTCTCGAGCGCCGGAACATTGACTGCCGAACAGATTCGCTCGGCCGGGAACGTTCAACGGATCGAATTTTCAGCGCGTAGCGCCAGGTACATCCGGGTGGTGGCGAAAAACGCTGGTCTGATCCCCGACGGCAAGCAGGGCGCGGGGAAGGACTCGTGGCTCTTCGTGGACGAGATCATCATCGAATGACGGGGGCCTGTGATGAAACCGTTTCCTGACCTGAAAGCGCCGGCTTGGGCAATTCTCCTCTGCGTGTTCCTCCCCTGCGCGATATTTTTTACGCCCGGAACGGCCGCCGCCGCGGACACGATTCGCGTGGTGACGCACTCCGACGTCACCGTGGGTACCGATCCCTCCACCGGATTCAGGTCGTATCCGCGATGGGCGGTCTTCCCCCGGGCTGACTTTTCAGTGCGGAAAGCGACGATGCGCGTTCGGTTCGGCTGTCCCGATTCGATGCGCTGCGCCGACTGGGATTACCTCGACCATATAATAGTGCGCAGGAAGGGGGGCCTGGCGGGCGATTCCCTCGGGTATGAAATAGGCAGGATGTTGACGCCGTACGGCGGGGCGTTCGACCACGACTGGGAATTCGACTGGTCGACCGACGTGACCGATTTCGCCTCGCTGCTGCGCGATAGCGTCGAAATCGATTATTACCACAGTGGCTACGAGCCGAACAACGACCGCGGCTGGCGAATCTCGGTGGAGTTCGAGTTCATCGGCGGCCCGTCCCCGGCCCGGGCGATTTCGATCACCCGAATCTACGATGGCAACTATCCCTACGGCGACACGGCCCGGCCCATCACCGCTTCTCTCGCCCCTGTGAAATTCACGGCCGCCGCGGGCGCCGCGTTCGCTCGGCTGCTGGTCTACCAAACCGGCCACGGCGGAGACGACAGCGGCTGCGGAGAGTTTTGCGGCAAGTACAGGGAGATCGTGTTCGACGGAAAGGTCGTGGACGCGAGACGTATCTGGAAAGAGTGCGGCGACAACCCGCTCTCACCGCAGGCGGGGACCTGGATCTACGACAGGGCGAACTGGTGTCCGGGTGACCTCCTGACTCCGGACGTCTACGATCTGGCGGTCGCCCCCGGGAGTGTCCACACAGTGGACATCGAGATGGAGCCGTACGTCCTCGCCGGCACGCAGGCGAACGAAGCGATCTGCGCCTACCTTGTGCAGTACTCCCCTCCGGCCGCGGAGAACGAGGCCGCGCTCGTCAGCATCGTCGTCCCCTCGACGGACGCCGCCGGCCGGCGGCTGAACCCGGCGTGCGCAGGCGCCCGGGTCGTCGTTCGGAACAACGGCGCGATACCGCTCACGAGCCTTTACATCCGCTATGGAACCATCGGGTTCGAGGAGCGGTCGTTCGTCTGGAAGGGGAACCTGGCGTTCAACGACACGGCGCTCATCGACCTGCCGGGGGATATCCCCGCCCGGGTCGGCGGAAACCGTTTCAGGGTCCTGCTCCTGTCCGTCAACGACGCGGAGGACGTCGTTCCCGACGACAATGAGCTGATAGTCCCCTTCGATGCGACGCCCGCCCACCGGTCGCCGGTCGTCCTCGTCCTGAAGACGAACGCCGAGCCGGCGCAGACCGCGTATGTCGTCCGTCGAAGCGACGGATCTGTCGCGAGGGATGTCAAGGTCGGGACGCTCGCCCCGGACTCCCTCTACCGCGACACGCTCCGGCTCGACCCGGGCTGTTACGAGCTCACGGTGACCGACACCGCGGGCGACGGGCTGGAATTCTGGTACAACGTCAAGGGTGGACGGGGATACGTAAGGCTCTTCGATCTGGCTGGGATGATGCTGAAAAATTTCGAATCCGACTTCGGGAGCTCGATCCGGTACGGCTTCCGCGTGAGTGACGATCGCCGCATTATTTCGGTGCCGGTCGCCGCGCCCGCCATCGGTCTGTTCCCGACGCGGACGCTCGGCGTGACGACGATGGACTATGTTTCGAACGCGCCCGCGGCGGTTTCAGTGAAGATCGTCGCCGATCCGGGCGGGGAGGTGATCGAAGCGCGCGACTATCCCGACCTTCAGGCCGGCTCGTTCACCTACGACCTCACCTCCAGGGGCCCGCAGCGTTACTATCTGAAGGTCTTCGTGAACGGCGTCCAGAAATTCAACAAGCGTGTGCGCGTCGTGGAGAAAATGGAGTGATGTCGATGCCGTTAGTTGTCGTCGCAATCCTCACGACTCTCCTCGTCTCGCCAGGCCCGCTCTGCTCACAGCCGCTTGAACCGGTCGGCCCGCTCCCCACGCGCCATCAGCTCGACCGGCTCGACAGGGAACTCTTCATCTTCGTCCACTTCGGCCCGAACACGTTCACCGGCAACGAGTGGGGGAAGGGGACGGAGCCCGAATCGCTTTTCAACCCGGCGGCGTTCGATGCCGCGCAATGGTGCCGCATCGCAAAGGCGGCCGGAGCGGAGGGGATCGTCATCACGGCGAAACACCACGACGGGTTCTGCCTCTGGCCGAGCCGGTTCAGCGCGCACACGGTGAGGGAAAGCCCCTGGCGTGACGGGAAGGGGGATGTCCTGAAGGACCTCTCGGAGACGTGCAGGGAATTCGGACTGAAATTCGGCGTCTACATCTCCCCCTGGGACCGGAACCACCCCGCTTACGGTACCCTGGAGTATAACGACGTCTTCGTCAACACGATGAAGGAAATCTTCGCCGACTACGGCCCCATCTATGAGCTCTGGTGGGACGGCGCGAACGGTGAAGGCCCCGGCGGACGACGGCAGGAGTACGACTTCCGCCGGTACGAGAACACCGTCCGGGAAATATCGCCATCGACGGTGATCTTCAGCGACGTCGGCCCGGACCTCCGGTGGGTGGGGAATGAGAACGGCGTCGCGGGCGAGACGAACTGGAACCTGCTCGACACCGCCGGTTTCGGGCGCGGCGCAACCGGCCCCCCGCAGGACACGCTCAACCGCGGCAACGAGGACGGGGCGTTCTGGATTCCCGGCGAATGCGACGTCTCGATTCGACCCGGGTGGTTTTATCACGCCAACGAAGACTCGCTCGTAAAATCTCCCCGCGACCTGATGCGGCTCCATCTGCTCTCGGTGGGCCGCGGCTCGACCCTCCTGTTGAACGTTCCTCCCGGCCCGAACGGCCGCTTCGCGCCTCAGGACTCGGCATCACTCGTCGGTTTTCGGAAACTGGTCGACGAGTTTTACGGTGCGAACCTCGCGGCGGGCGCATCGGCGCAGTCTAATGGTACGCGCGACGGTTTCGAGGCCGCATCCGTCACAGATTCCGATGCCGGGACGTACTGGGCGGCGAAGGATGTTGACATCGGCGTGGGCGCAGCCGGTTCCACCGTGGAGCCCTCGATAGAAATCGACCTCGGCCGGGAGAAGGCATTCAACACCATCCTCATTCGTGAACACCTCGCCCTCGGCCAGCGGGTGAAATCGTTCAGCCTCGAAGCGTACACCTCATCCGGAGAATGGAAGCGCGTCGCGACCGGCACGACCGCCGGCCGAAAGCGGATCCTGCAGTTTCCGGAGGTTACCGCCTCAAAGGTCCGGCTGTCAGTCCTCTCATCGAAGGCTGCTCCGGCCATCTCATCGATCGAAGTCTATAGCGCGCCCGATTACCTGGGTGAAAAATGACCCCTGCTCCCTTTATGGTTGTCCGCACCGTTGTCATCCATATCGCTGCCAGCTACACCGCTGTCATCAGGTCCATCTCCCCCCGACTCACGTTCCTCCTCATCGCCGCGATCGCCTCCGTCGCGCCTCTCGTAGCGCAGCAGGACGTTCTCGTCGATGTGACCGGCGGGCCGCGCGCCCACGGGAAGAGGGCGGCACCGGCCTACCTCAACGGCTATCGCGAATCGCTCGGCGGCGCCACCATCTCATACCATTCTTCTCACCCCGACGTGGAGGACGCGCTGATCTGCCGCGCCAGGCGCGACGCCGGATCCATCGAGTGGCGCGGTGACACGCTTCCGGCACAGTTCGCCGGCGACTCGTACCGTTACATCTGGCTCGCAGGGATCGAGCGGATCGGGTGGGGGAACCCGAAGGGGGAACGCACGTTCAATTTATTCGTCGACGGCGTGAAGTACTTCACGTTCACCAACCGGAAGGATTCCACCGCGGCCGCCTGGAGGGTTCGGGGCGAGGGGGGCGCGGAACTGGAGTTCCGATCGACATTTACCGACAAGTTCGGCGATCTGTTCGGCCTGATGACCTTGACCCTACCGAAAAAGTCCTTCAGGTCGGGCCGGGCGCCCGTCTTCAGGATCGAGGGGGTGGACGCAAACGCGCCGGAATGGATGATGGTGTTCACTTATTCGTTCAGCTTCACGCCGCGCGTGCGAACCGAGCCGGCCCTCCTGAAATCGGCCGGAGGTGGTGCCATTCCCCTGCGCGTCAGCCTGGACAACCTTGTGCCCGGCAGGCGTGTGCAGATCTCGGAAGGCGGCAGGACAATCGCGGACACCGCGCTCGCCGTCGGGGGCAACATCTTCGTCGTCCCGGTAGCTGGCGGGGACACAGGCCGACGGATGGTCTACCGCGTCGACGGCGATACGGCCGCTCTCGAACGCTTCGCGCCAGTACCGGCCACGCCGCTCGAGATCTGGCTCATCCCCCATTCGCACACCGACATCGGTTACACAGACCTCCAGGCCGAAGTCGAGAAGAAGCACTGGAGAAACCTCGACATCGCGCTCGACCTCGCCGACCGCACCAAGGACTACCCTGAAGGGTCGCGGTTCAAATGGAACATCGAAGTCCTCTGGCCGCTCGAAACCTATATGGCGAACGCGACGCCGGAGCGTCGCAGCGAGATAGTCGCCGCGGCGAAGGACGGCCGACTCGGCCTGAACGCCCTGCTCGTAAACCCGCTCACCGGCCTCGCGACCGCTCCCGGGATGGACCGGTACCTCGAATACGCGCGTTCATTCAGGTCGGAATACAATGTGGACATTCCCACGGCGGCGGTGTCCGACATCCCCGGATTCACCTGGGGGATCGTCCCGGCCCTCGCGCGCAGCGGCGTTCGCTACTTCGCGAGCGCGCCGAACAACGGCGACAGGATCGGCCACGTGATCTCGTCGCAGGGGGACCGGCCCTTCTGGTGGGAATCGCAGTCGGGCGAGGAGCGGGTCCTCTTCTGGCTGGCCGGTGCGAGCTACTCGCTCTTCCACGAAGGGACGCTCTCGCACCTCGGGCGCGAGAAACTGATGAAGCTCCTCCGCAAGGTGGGCGCTTCGGCGTATCCGTACGGAATGTATTACCTTCCCTATACCCTCGGCGACAACGGCGGCCCCGACACCAACCTCCCCGCATTCGTGAAGAAGTGGAACGAAGAGTACGAAACGCCAAAACTCCGCATCGCCACCCACCGGGAGATGTTCGAGACGTTCGAGCGCCGTCACGGAAAGGACTTGCCGGTGAAGCGCGGCGACTTTACGCCCTACTGGGAGGACGGAGCGCTCTCGACCGCGAAGGAAACGGCGGGGAACCGGATGGTCGCCGACCGGCTTCTTGAAGCCGGCGCACTCTGGTCGATGCGGTCGCCCGACTCCTGGCCCGCTAAGGAGTATTCCGACGCGTGGAGACAGGTAACGCTCTGGGACGAGCACACCTGGGGGGCCGACATCAGCGTCTCGGACCCCGACAGCTCGAAGACGACCGGGCAGTGGGAGATCAAGCGACGGTACGTCGTGGATGGTTACATAAAATCGGCGAGCATCCTGGCCAGAGCTCTGACCGGGGAGGATGCAGACAGGGGGGCATCGGATGGCAAGAGAGCATTCTATAACACATCCTCCTGGCCACGAACCGATCTCGTCCATATCCACGAAGTAGAGAACCTCGGGGGAGAGGTCGTGGTTGACGGAACGGGTACGCCGCTGGCGTCGCAGCGGTTGAAGTCGGGAGACCTGGCGGTGCTGATCCGTGACATCGCTCCGTTCTCCGCTAAAATCCTTACGGTGTATCAGCGGCCGGCGGTCACCACCGGGAGCGCGGGACTCGGGAGCGCGACGGCAACAGCCGGCCTCCTCTCGAATGGCGAATTGACCGTCCGCGTCGACACGGTGACAGGAGCGATCGTCGAAATCATCTCCGGCGGGCGACGCTTCGGCGCAGGGACGCCAGGCGTCAACCGGTTTATTTACGTTCCGGGGACGAACCCCGACAGCGCTCTCTACCTGTCGAACGTCACGGTGCGCATCGGGGAGGAAGGGCCCCTTGTCGCGTCGTACATCGTCTCTGGCGATGCCCCGGGTGGTGGGTCGTGCACCACAACGGTTTCGGTCACGACCGGGATCGGACGGATCGATCTCCATATGGAGTATTCGAAAAAGCCGACGAGGGAAAAGGAGGGCATCCACATCGCATTTCCGTTCGAGATACCGAACGCGAAATTCAGGTACGACGTCGCGAACGCGGTCGTCGAGGCCGGGAAGGACCAACTCGACGGCTCCTGTAGGAATTTCTTCTCCGTGCAATCCTGGGTAGACGTCTCGAACGACAGCGCCGGCATCACCTGGACCACCGATGGCGCGCCGCTCGTCGAGATGGGCGCCATCAATGCCGAATCCCCCTGGATGAAGGAAAGCCCCGTCTCGTCCCGATTCTATTCCTACCTGATGAACAACTACTGGCATACGAACTACAAGGCCGATCAGGGAGGCACTTTCATTTTCAATTACTCGATCCATCCTCACGGGCCGTTCGATCCGGTTGAGGCGGTGAAGCGGGGACGAGAACGGCGTCAAAGACTGCTTCACCTGACGGGGTTGGCGTCGGCGATAAATGAACCGATAGAGCCACTCCTCACCGTCGACCCGCAGACCGTCATCGTCGAGTCGCTCGAACCCGCCGACGATGGGAAGTCGCTCCTCCTTCTATTATATAATCCGTCCGACTCCCCCGCGGCCGTATCGCTCACCGGAAGGGACGGGGAGCGGATTCCCGTCACCCCGTGCGATCCGTCGGGCAAATTCGCCGGCGCCACCGTCGATGAACTCACGCTTGCCCCGCACGCGTCACGCTATGTCCTCACAGGGAGAACCATCAAATGACCTCACGCGACACGATAACCCGCCTCGCACGACTCATTGTCATCCTTATCCTGATCGTCCTTCCGATGGCCCGCCCCGCCGCCGCGCAGGAGGGAACGTCTCCCGGGCAGGACGGAATACCTCCCGCGCAGACTGGTACGACTCCCGCACTGGACGATACCGCCCCGGCGCAGGGCGGAACGGAGTACCGCGCGGGAGAGGTTCGCACCTTCACGCTCGGGAATGAGGATTTCCTCCTCGACGGAAAACCGTTCCAGATCATCGCGGGCGAGATGCACTTCGCGAGGATCCCCCGCGAGTATTGGCGTCATCGGCTGAAAATGGCCCGCGCTATGGGGCTCAACACCGTGGCGACGTACGTTTTCTGGAACTACCACGAACCCGATTCCGGCCGGTTCGATTTCACCACCGAAAGCCGCGACATTGCCGCGTTCATCAGGATCGCCGGTGAGGAGGGTCTGTGGGTGATCGTCCGCCCAGGCCCGTACGCGTGCGCCGAGTGGGACTTCGGCGGATACCCCTGGTGGCTCCTCCGGAACGAGGGGTTGATCGTGCGCGGGATGGACCCTCGTTTCGTCGAGGCGTCGGGTCGATACCTGAAGCGATTCGGTGAGGAGGTCGCGCCCCTCCAGGTGACGAAGGGCGGGCCGGTGCTGATGGTCCAGGTCGAGAACGAGTACGGCTCCTTCGGTTCCGACAAGGCGTTTATGGCGACGGTGCGTGACCAGACGATCGCCGCCGGCTTCGACGTTCCGCTCTTCACCGCCGACGGGCCGTCGCAGTGCAGGAACGGATACGTTTCCGGCGTCCTGCCGGCGATCAACGGCGACGACAACCCGGCGTCGATCCGCGACACCGTGAAGAAATGGAACAACGGGGCGGGGCCGTTCTTCTCCCCGGAATTCTATCCCGGCTGGCTCGACCACTGGGGTGAGGCGCATTCGGTCGTGAGCGCGAAGGAGAACACGGCGAAGTTCGAGGGCCTGCTCGCCGGCGGCATTTCGGTGAACCTCTACGTCTTCCACGGCGGCACCAACTTCGGCTTCACGAACGGCGCGAACTTCGGCGGCCACTACCAGCCGCAACCCACCAGTTACGATTACGACGCCCCCCTCGATGAGGCGGGCCGCCCGACGCCGAAATACTTCGCCCTTCGTGACGCGGTCCTGCGTCACCTTCCGGCCGGGACGGCCGTACCCGAAGTGCCGCCAGCGAATTCCGTCATCTCCATAGCGCCGATCACCCTCGGTGAAAGCGTCCCGCTCCTGGACCAGCTCCCTGAACCGGTCACCTCCGACGCGCCGCTGCCGATGGAAATGATCGGACAGGGAACCGGGTACGTCCTCTACCGGACCACACTCGACCCCGGGAACGGCGGCGAGCTCTCGATCGACGAACTGCGCGATTACGCCGTCGTCCTCCTCGACGGGAATAAAATAGGTTCGCTCGACCGCCGGCACAAACAACGCTCGATCCGAATTCCCGCCAACGCTCAGCCGGCCCTGCTCGACATCCTCGTTGAGAACGGCGGCCGGATCAATTACGGTCGCGAGATGGTGGATAACCTGAAAGGGATCACGAAGGAGGTCCGCCTCGCCGGCGCTCCGCTCGCCGGATGGAGGATCTATCCGTTGCCGATGGCGGACGTTCGGTCGTTTAATATCGTGCCCGGTATGGTCGACAAGGTCCCGGCGCTCTACCGCGGCGAGTTCACCCTCACGAAAACGGGCGACACCTTTCTCGACTTCGGCGGATGGGGGAAGGGATGCGTCTGGGTGAACGGCCACAACCTCGGCAGATTCTGGTCGATCGGCCCGCAGCAGACGCTCTATCTTCCCGGTGTCTGGCTGAACGAAGGGACGAACGATATTGTCGTCTTCGAGATCGAAGACAGGGGGGCTCGCACGGTGCGCGGACTGACGGAGCCGATCCTGGACAGCCTGCAGGCCGACAAACACGCCCCGCCCCCACCCGTGAGGGAGGGGCGCGTCGTTCTCGATTCCGCCGACATCGTCCGACAGGGTGCGTTCGCCGCCGGCGACAGCGAGCAGGTCGTCATATTTGAATCGCGGAAGGCCCGGTATTTCGCTCTCGAATCCCTCTCGTCGATGCGGGGCGATCCCTTCGCGTCGGCGGCGGAACTCTACCTCCTCGACGAACAGGGGAAAAAGATCGACCGGAAGGGATGGAAGATCATTACGGTCGACAGCGAGGAACTCGTGGCCGAGGACGGCCGCGCGGAAAACGCCATCGACGGCGACCGGGAATCGATCTGGCACACGCAGTGGGGCTCGGCCAGGCCCTCCCACCCCCACCACATCGTGGTGGACCTCGGTGGGTTCCGTAATGTCGGCGGGTTTGCGTATCTTCCCCGCAGAGGAACGGCCCCTGGTCAGGTGAAAGGGTTCAATTTCTACCTCCGGCAGGAGCCGTTCAGGAAAAAATAGCAGAAGCGCTATCGAAACTCAATCGAAACTCAATCGATACTCAACTAATACTATTGTGAACCCCGGATGCGAGTACTGATTTCAATTTCCCTCCTGCTCTTCTTCATTCCCATCGCCGTCGCATTTCCACAGGACGCCGTCCGGCCACCGCTGCCCGCCGGCGTGGTGGTCATCGGCATCGACGCGCTCTCGACGGAGGGGCTTCAGTTCAGTCACACACCGAACATCGACACGCTGATCCGCAGGGGAGCCCTCTCTCTCGGCACGCGGGCGGTGATGCCCACGGTCAGCGCTCCGAACTGGGCTTCGATGCTGCTCGGTGCTGGCCCGGAACAGCACGGAATCACCAGGAACGGTTGGACGCGGGAGAATTCGACGGTGGTGCCCGTCGAACGTGACGGCGACGGTTATTTCCCGTCGATCTTCAAGGTCGTAAGGGAGCAGATGCCCCGCCGGAAAACGGCGATGTTCTATGACTGGGACGAGCTGGCGAACTTCTACAACCCGAAGTACATGGATGCGGAGGTGTTTTCGAAGGATTACCACGAGACGGTCCGCAAGGCGGCCGCCTGGATCCTCACCGAACGACCGGCGTTCACCTTCATCTACATCGGACACGCCGACGACGTCGGCCACGATTCAGGTCACGGCACAAACGCCTACTGGCAGTCGGTCACCGACGTCGACGAGGCCCTCGGCACCCTCTTCGCGGAATTGAAAACCGGGGGCCTGTTCGATTCGCTCCTCTTCTTCGTCATCACCGATCACGGTGGTGTGGGGCACGGGCACGGCGGAGAGAGTATGGACGAGATCGAAGTCCCCTGGATCGTCTCCGGACCTGGAACGATCGTCGACAGGCTCCTCCAGGAACCGAACAACTCTTTCAACACAGCGTCGACCGTTGCCTGGGCGCTCGGCCTGAAGCAGCCCGAATCGTGGATCGCAAAGCCGATGCTCGAAGCGTTCGACCTTTCGGGGACGGGAACATCCTACATCCCGCGACCACGCATCGCAGCGGCATCGGGCATCTACTTCGAACCCCAACGGGTGACGATGTCCACGAAGGAAGACGACGTCCCCATCCGGTACACGCTCGACGGATCGGTCCCCGGCATCGGCTCGCCCGTTTACCGCGACCCGGTCGTCGTCGACACCCCGTCGGTCGTGAGCGCCGTCTCGGTCGACAGGAGGGGCTTGAGCGCCGTGACCCGCCGTGAGGTTATCGTACTCCGGGACGTCAAATCGGTCTCACTGGCAGTCGCGCCTGCGGAAAAATATGCGGCCGTTGGGGCCCCGACACTCGTCGACCTCAAACGCGGGACTGACAGCTACAAGGACGGGGGCTGGCTCGGCTTCGACGGCGGCGACCTCGACCTCCTCCTCGATTTCGGTTCGCCCCGACAGCTCGCCTCCGTTTCGATCGGCTGCCTGAACGACACGGCGGCGTGGATATTCCTCCCCGCATCCGCCGAACTCTTCTCCTCCGCCGACGGGAAGGATTTCCGGCCCGTCCGCCAGCTCTCCTCCGACCTGATGAAAATGCGGAACAGCGTCAAGGGCGCTCAGGGTTTTACAATATCCCTCGAGGGTTTCCAGGAGCGTTGGTTACGGGTGGTCGTGAAAAATATCGGAGTGTGCCCGCCCGGACATTCGGCGGCGGGAAAAACCGCGTGGTTGTTCGTCGATGAAGTGACGCTCAGATGAGCTCCCGTCTTGCAGTCGTGATCACACTCTTGGTGCTCTCGACAGTATCGGGGCGGGCGCAGTCGAACGCGGTCTGGCTCGACCAGGCGGACCTCGGCGTGATGAAATGCGGATGGAGCACGCCGAAGGCGGGAAAATCGGTGGACGGCAATCCGCTCTCGATCGGCGGGAAGACGTTCGAACGAGGGGTGGGCACGCACGCGCTCAGCACATTCCTTCTGAACGTCGACGGCAACGCGATGATGTTCGTCGCCTCGGTCGGCGTCGACGACGAAACCCGCAACAAGGCGGCCAGCGTCGAATTCTTCGTGCTCGGTGACAGGAAAGTGCTCTGGCAAAGCGGGCGAATGACGCACGGGGATGCGGCGAAAAGAGTCGTGGTCGATCTCTCCGGCGTCAAGAAGCTCGGACTCCTCGTGACCGACGCCGGAGACGGCATCAACTACGACCACGCCGACTGGGCCGACGCCCGTATCGAGGGGGACCCGGACCTCACGGCCGCACTGCTCACCGCGGACGCACCTGCCCCGGTCCGCGAACCGTACATCCTGACACCGGTCGCATCACCGCCCCCCCTCATCAACGGCGCTTCGCTCTTCGGAGCGCGCCCCGGCCATCCCATCCTCTATACTATACCGGCGACCGGCACCCGGCCGATGACGTTCTCAGCCGACAACCTTCCCGCTGGCCTCACGCTCGACGCTGCCTCGGGAAGGATCTCGGGGATGCTTCAGTTTCCGGGCGAGCACCGGGTTACACTCACCGCCACGAACTCCCTCGGCGCCGCCACACGGATCCTGAAAATAGTCGCCGGAAAGGATATCTCGCTCACGCCGCCGCTCGGATGGAACAGTTGGAATTGTTGGGGAGGGTCGGTGAGCGCCGAAAAGGTCCTCTCGTCGGCGCGCGCGATGGCCGACAAAGGCCTGAGGGACCACGGATGGAACTACATCAACATCGACGACGGGTGGCAGGGTGTTCGAGGCGGCGAGTTCAACGGCATCCAGGGGAACGGAAAATTCCCCGACATGAAGGGGCTGGCGGATTCCGTGCACGCCCTCGGATTGAAAGTCGGGATCTACTCGACGCCCTGGAAGGGGAGTTACGAGGGGCACATCGGGAGCTCCGGCGACAACGCCGACGGCACGTACGACTGGATTGCGGCGGGGGAAGCGAACGAAGACTTCCGGCACACTGACTACGAGAAGGGACGCAACAGGGGATGGGAGTTCGGCGAACATTCCTTCGCGGTGAACGACGCCCGGCAGTGGGCGGCGTGGGGCTTCGACTACCTGAAGTACGACTGGAACCCGAACGACGTTCCGCACGTCAGGGAAATGGCCGACGCACTGAGGGCGAGCGGCCGCGACATCGCGCTAAGTTTATCAAACAGCGCGCCGTTCGAATCGGCGGCTGAACTCTCCGCACTTTCGCAATGCTGGAGGACGACCGGCGACATCCGAGACACGTGGGAGAGTATGAGCAGGATCGGATTTTCCCAGGACCGGTGGCGGCCCTATGCCCGACCCGGCCACTGGAACGACCCGGATATGCTCGTCGTGGGGCTCGTCGGATGGGGGCCGCAGCTACGGCAGACGCAGCTCCTCCCGGACGAACAATATACGCACATCAGTCTCTGGTCTCTCCTCGCGGCGCCGCTCCTGCTCGGTAATGACCTCGCCCGACTCGACGATTTCACGCTCGGGCTGCTCACCAACGACGAGGTGTTGGAAGTGAACCAGGACCCGCTCGGGAAACAGGGTGCGTTGCTGCGCCGCGAGGGCGGGCGTGAGATCTGGGTCAGGGAGATGGAAGACGGATCGAAGGCGGTCGGCCTCTTTTACCCGGCGAACGAATTCAGCGACCCTGCCGGGTACTTCGGCTGGGACGGGGATGGTCCGGTCGAGATTTCCGTCACCGCGGCCGAGCTCGGGTTCGGAGGAAAGCTTCGGGTCCGCGACCTCTGGAGGCAGAAGGACCTCGAAACCCCCTCCGGTGGGTTCACGGCGACGGTTCCGCACCACGGCGTGGTCCTCGTGAGAGTTTGGGAAGTGAAATGAACGACCTGCGGCGATTCACTATCATTGAACGACAAGCGAACATGCGACGAACGGTACGACAATCCCTCCCCATCGCCCTGGTCTTGGCGCTCGGCGCGGCGGCCTTCTTCACCGGGTGCACCGGCCGCGACGGCTCCGACCAGAACTCTCAATCAGGAGTAGAGAAAGTGAAGATCGGCTTCCTCGTGAAGCAGCCCGACGAACCCTGGTTCCAGAACGAGTGGAAGTTCGCCCAGCAGTGCGCGGATTCGTTCGGCTTCGAACTGATAAAGATCGGCGCGACCGACGGCGAAAAAGTTCTTTCTGCGATCGACAACCTGGCGGCGCAGGGGGCGAAGGGCTTCGTGATCTGCGCTCCCGATGTCCGCCTCGGTCCATCGATCGTCGCGAAGGCGCGCGCGCAAGGGCTCAAGGTGATGAGTGTGGACGACCGGTTCGTCTCCGCCGACGGCGCCTTCATTACGGAGGTCCCCCACCTCGGTATCTCCGCGGCCGAAATCGGCCGGGTCGTCGGCCTTGCCCTCTTCGCCGAGATGAAGAAGCGGGGCTGGGACCCGAAGGAAACGGCCCTCTGCGCGGCGACGTGGGAAGAGCTCCAGACGACCCGCGAACGCACCGACGGCGCGATCGCGGCGCTCACCGGGGCCGGGTTCCCGGCGGAGAACGTCTTCAAGGCTCCACAGCGCGTGGCCGACATCCCCGGCGCGTTTGACGCGGTGAACTCGCTCCTGGTCCGGCGCGCTGGCGTAAAACGCTGGCTCGTCTGCGGCAACAACGACAACGCCGTGCTCGGCGCGGTCCGGGCGATGGAGGGCCGTGGGTACGACGCCTCGAACGTGATCGCGATCGGCATCAACGGCACCGACTGCATCGCCGAATTCGAAAAGACTACGCCGACCGGATTTTTCGCGTCGATCCTGCTCGCGCCGAAGCGGCACGGGTTCGACACCGCCGAGATGATGTATCGCTGGGTGAAAGACGGCGTCGAACCGCCCCGCGAAACATACACGACGGGCATCCTGATCACCCGCGACACGTTCACGCAGGTTCTCGCCGAACAGGGACTCCGCTGAGCGCCGATCGCAGATCGATAACCGCTGACCGATGACCGCCCCCGTGACCGCTCTCGGTGCCCTCTGGAGGAATACTGGAATGATCGCCGTGTTCTTCATCCTCTTCGCCCTCGTCTCGTTCTTCGTCCCGAACTTCTTCAGCTGGGTCAACCTCAACGGCCTTGCCCTCTCTGTCGCGACGGTGGGGATCATCGCCTGCACGATGCTCTTCTGTCTGGCCGCCGGTGACTTCGACCTCTCGGTCGGCTCGGTGGTGGCGTTCGCCGGGGTCCTCTGCGCCGTCGTCATCAACGCCACCGGGAGTGTCGTCATCGGGGTCCTCTCCGCGCTGGCGGCCGGCGCGCTCGTGGGGCTCGTGAACGGCGTCGTCATCGCGCGAATCGGTATCAACGCCCTCATCACAACGCTCGCCACGATGCAGGTGGTGCGCGGGTTTTCCTACATCGTCTCCGACGGAAAGGCGGTCGGCATCCGCGAGGAATCGTTCTTCTCGCTCGGCATCTCCGACGTCCTCGGCGTCCCGACGCCGGTCCTGATAATGACTGCCTGTTTTGTCCTCTTCGGCGTGTTGCTGAACCGGACGGTCTTCGGGCGGTACGCGCTCGCGATCGGCGGGAACAGGGACGCGGCGTGGCTCGCCGGGATCCGGGTCCCATCGATCAAGGTCACCATCTTCGTGATGCAGGGGATCGTCGCGGCCTTCGCCGGCGTGATACTCGCCTCGAGGATGACGAGCGGCCAGCCGGCCTCCGGGCAGGGCCTCGAGCTCCAGGTGATTTCGGCGTGTGTGCTCGGCGGTGTGTCGCTCACCGGCGGCGTCGGCACCATCGGCGGGGTGATCGTCGGGGTGCTGATTATGGGGACGGTGCAGAACGCGATGAACCTCCTGAACATTCAACCATTCTATCAATACGTCGCGAGCGGGCTGATCCTCCTGGCCGCAGTGATCCTTGATCGTATCAAAAGGAAAGAATAAGATGGCCATCCGGCAATACGATGCGTCCTCCACCGTCGAGGAACGCGAGCTCTCCCACGGCGCGCACAAGATCATCTATCCCCCGGTCGAGAAGATCAGGGTCGTCGAGGTCGAGAATTTCCCCTCCCTCGGCCGGCTTGCGGCGTTACGGTTCGTCGAGTGGGCGCTGAAGAATCCCGGCGGTGTGGTCGCGCTCCCCACCGGGAAGACCCCGGAATACTTCATCAAGTGGGTGCGCCACCTGCTGGCCAACTGGTCCCGGAAGGACGCGCGCTCGCTGATGGAGGAATACGGCATCGGTTCGCCGCGCCCTCCGGAGATGCGCGGCCTGTCGTTCGTCCAGGTCGACGAATTCTACCCGATCGACGCCCGCCAGCACAACAGCTTCAACCACTACGTCAGGGAATTCTACATCGACGGATTTGGATTCGACCCGTCGCGCTCGCTCCTGATCGACTCGACGTCGCTCGGCCTGCCCACGGAGACGACGATGGCGGAGGTGTTCCCCGACGGCGTCGTCGACCTCTCGCTGCGGACGAGGCACCTGCGCAACGAGCAGGAACGGGCGCAGAAGGATGCGATCAACCGCGTCGACGAATTTTGCTCTGCCTACGAAGCGAAAATCCGGGATATGGGCGGAATCGGGTTCTTCCTCGGCGGCATCGGCCCGGACGGGCACCTCGCCTTTAACGTCCGGGGCTCGGGATTTTTCTCCGTCACCCGTCTCACCGGCACCAATTACGAAACACAGGCCGCCGCCGCCACCGACCTGGGGGGGATCGAGATCTCCAGGAGCCGGTTGGTCATCACGATCGGCCTCGAAACGATCACCTACAACCCCCATTGCACGGCGATCATCGTCGCCGCCGGCGAAGCGAAGGCGGCCGTCGTGGCGCGGGCCATCCAGGAGCCGAAGAGCCCTCAGGCCCCGGCCTCGGTCCTCCAGGATCTGGAAGGGGCCCGCTTCTACCTGACGCGCGGCGCCGCATCGGGGCTCACCGAACGGCGTTACGCCGACCTCGCCGCCCTCGAACGGTTCGACGAAGAGAGTGCCGATGACATCGCCACAGGCATCTCGCTCGGTGAGGAAATACCGTTGCACGCGATCACCGACGCCGACCTCAGGGCCGACCGGTTCGGTTCCCTCCTCCTCGACAAACTGGGGGACAGGGCGGGGACTGCCGGGATGGACGCCCGTTCCAGGATGATCGACAAGATTGCCGGCGGGCTTCGCCACGTCTCCGACACGGTCTTCCTCCACACCGAGCCGCACCACGACGATATTATGCTCGCCTACCTCGCGCACATCTACCACCTCGTGCGCGACGCGAGCAACGTGCACCATTTCGCGAACCTCACATCGGGGTTCACCTCGGTGACGAACGCCTATATGCTCGCGCAGGTGATGAAGCTCGAGAAATATTCCGGCGACCTCGAGCTGCGTCGCCGGCACGCCGAAGGTTATTTCGACCCCGCGGACGTCAAGCACCGGATGGCCGACGTCTACCTCTATCTTGACGGCGTGGCGGCGGGAGACCCGCTGATGCAGGAACGCGCCGAGGCGTACAGACTCGTCCGGAGCCTGGTCGAGGTCTACGGTATTTCCGGGATGAGTGAACTCTCGTCGAAGGTCGGTGTACTCCACGACTACTTCACGTCGACCTACCCTGGTGCGAAGGACCCGCCCGACATTCAAACCCTGAAGGGCACGGTTCGCGAGTGGGAAGTCGAGCTCCTCTGGGCCTACTTCGGGATCGAGGCCTCCGCCATTCGCCCCCTCCGGCTCGGATTCTATACGGGGGATATTTTCTCGCCCGAACCGGAGACCGGGCGGGATGCCGCGCCGATTTACGAATACATCCGCGACATCCGCCCCGGGGTGGTCACGGTCGCGTTCGACCCCGAAGGAAGCGGGCCCGACACGCACTACAAGGCCCTGAGGGCTGTCGCGGCCGCGTTGAAACTGTACGCCGATAATGACGGCGGGAAGGACGTGAGGGTTTGGGGATACCGGAACGTCTGGTACCGTTTCAGGCCGGCCGAAGCCAATTTGTATGTGCCGGTGTCGCTGAACTCGCTATCGTTGTTGCATACCGCCTTTATGACCTGTTTCGGTTCGCAGCGCTCGGCGTCGTTCCCAAGTTATGAGCACGACGGGCCGTTCTCCGAGCTCGCGCGCCGGATCCAGGTCGAGCAGTACGCCGCGGCCAAGACCTGTCTCGGCGACGATTACTTCCTGAAGCACGACCACCCGCGCCTGCGCGCCGCCCGGGGGATGATCTTCCTCAGGGAAATGGCCCTGCCGGAATTCTTCAGGAAGGTGCGGGAACTGCGGAAGATCACCGAGTCGGGGGTGGAGGGGGATTAGGCATCGATTGCGTGTTGCCCTTCACAATAATTCGCCGTACATTTTTCGACGTTCTTCCCCTTCACTAATCAGCCGCTCTGTGACCCGTTCTTCATAAGTTAGTAAGGATGCTCGCTTGAAAGTCAAAATCCTGGTTATCATCCTTTCTCTCACGCTTCCGGGATGCAGTTCAACACACCTGGTGACACCCGCCGGGCAGGGGGAGACTATGTCTTTCGAAGGGGTCAATAGGAGAGTCAAAAGCCACGAAGTTACTGTCACATCTGATGGGGATCAAACGACAACCGCAAAAATGTTTTATCTCGATGGAGATTCAGCATCGTGGACGGAGGTATCAAGCGGCAGATTGGTCAAGGTTCCTGTGACCAAGATTCAGCAGCTCGTGGTAGTGCCCACCACGTTTGTGGAAGGAATGGCTTTTGTTGGATGTGGAATCGTGCTCGGGGGGCTGATAGGTTGGCAAATTGGAAGCGGGTGGACATACACGCTAGGAGAGGGAACCCCGGGTCAGAGGGGTATGGCCATTGGCGCCGTCACGGGTGCAGTAATCATGACGCTGTTTGTCATCACGGAGGGTGGTGATCCTGTTTTCGTTTTTCCTCATGATTCACTCTCGTCAATCATACAATCTGAAGAAGAATGACCCAAACCGAACCACGAGAATACGCCCTCGGAACCAATGACGCTGAAATTGTCCGGCTCGGCGTTCAACACAAGCTCTGGAGCTCGTCCGCCTTCGCGATCTGGGAGCGGGCGGGCATCAGCGCCGGAAAGACCGTCCTCGACATCGGCTCCGGCCCCGGGTACACGAGCTATGACCTGGCCGGAGTCGTCACGTCGAAGGGAAGGGTGATCGCGATCGACGAATCGACCCGTTTCATCGAACACCTGAAGGCGCGGCTCCGGCACGACATCGATATTCCGATCGACGCCCGCGTGGGCGACGTGCAGAAGCTCGACCTGCCGGCGAACAGCATCGATGCGGCCTACCAGCGCTGGGTGCTCTGCTTCGTGCCGGACCCCGAGGCGGTAGTACGCGGTGTTGCGAAGGCGCTCAAGCCCGGAGGCGTGTTTGCGATCCAGGACTATATGAACTATGAGGGGATACTGCTCTCGCCTGAGAGCAAGGCGTTTCTTCGCTTCGTCAGTGTCGTATCTGTGGCGTGGAATGAGAGGGGCGGCGATACGAAAGTGGGGCTGCGGTTACCCGCCCTGCTCACGAAGTACGGATTGACTCTGAGGGAAATACGCCCCCTCCACCGCGTCGCCCGTCCGCATTCACAGCTCTGGACCTGGCCGACGATTTTCATCGAGACCTACGCGCCGAAGCTCGTGGAGGAGGGAAGGATGACGACGGAGGAACACAAGGCCCTCGTGCGGGATTGGGACCAGCGGTCGAATGATCCGGGCGCGTTTTTCTGTTCACCTCCGATGGTCGAGATCATTGCCGTGAAAGAGTAACTCGAATTCGATTTCATCATCACCGGTACCACCACCAACAAGACAGGAGACTCGTCATGAAACATTTTCTACAATTCGTTCTCTCGATGGGCATCGGGCTCGTCGCTGTGATCCCGGCGGCCGGGCAAATCGTCATCACTGCAGTCGACGCGGGCACCTACTTCACCCCGGGAAACGTGAGCACCACGAGGCTCGACACGGGCACCCACACGACCGATATCGGCACCCTTGGGTCCAACTCTTGGGATTTCAGCGGGCTTACGGCAGGCATGACGCTGTTCTCCGCCCCCGTCGACCCGGACACGACGTCGATGATCGGTTTCTATCCCGGCGCGACGCACGCCATCAGGGCCGGGAGCGGGTATTCCTATTACAAGCTCGCCACCAACCTCGAGTTTCTCGGCTATGGTCAGCCGCCACCCACCGAGATCCGGACGAAGCAGATCCCTCCCCAGGTCATCAACCAATTGCCGCTGACGATGGGATCGTCCTGGACCGCGACATATGCCGAATCGAGCTACGTCACCATTTCGGGGACGACCTATATGAGCCTCAACAACCACGTCGCCGAAAATTCCGTGGAGGCGTACGGCACTCTCACGCTCCCCGGCGGTGCCGTCTACCAGGCGTTGCGGCTGAAAACCGACAGGCGCTCGACGTCAAGCACCAACTCGTTCCGGTTCATCTCCTACCAGTTCCTTACGAAAGAGGGCGCTTCCGTCAACGTGTCTCCGTCCGACACGAACCAGCCCCAGACCGGCACGATCAGCATCAGCAATATTTCGTGGAGTCTCCCGGCAAGCGCGACGTCCGTGAAGGAGGTCCCGGGCGGCACTCTGCCGACCGGATTTGCCCTCGATCAAAATTACCCCAACCCGTTCAATCCCTCGACCACAATTCAATTCTCGGCCGTGGGGAACGCGTTCGTGAGCCTGAAGGTCTATGATCTGCTGGGCCGCGAGCTCTCGACCCTCGTTGCGGAACGGCTCGCGCCGGGGAGATACTCGGTTGAGTGGGACGGATCGGCGTTCCCGACCGGCGTCTACGTCTGTCGGATGCAGTCCGGCGATTACGTGGAATCCAGGAGGCTCGTCCTGGTCCGATAGTATCGCAATCCCTCATTATCCCAGGACAGAAAGGTGGTTGTATGCCCAACCCAAGGTTTTTCCTGATCGCGTGTACAGGGTTCCGGTGGACCTTCACCGCGGGCGTCATTCCGGTGCCGGCTCAAACCGGGTTTCAACGGATCTACGGGAGTCCGATGGGGGATGCGGGATATTCCGTACGGCAGACGTCCGACAGCGGATACATCGTCGCCGGATATTCACGTGGCGAAGTGTATCTCATCAGGACGAATGCGTCGGGGGACACGCTCTGGACGCGGACCCACGGAGACACCGCCAGCGAGCAGGGTTCGTCGGTACATCAGACGTCCGACGGCGGGTACGTCGTCGCGGGATCGATCCTCTCTCTCGGGGCCATCAACCTGGATGTGTACCTCGTCAAGACCGATGTCGACGGCATCATCACCGGCGTGGATGTCGACGAACCGACCGTCCTTCCCGGTGAATTCCTCCTTCGGCAAAACTACCCGAACCCGTTCAACCCGGTCACCACGGTCAGGTACCAGGTGCCGGAACAGACTTACGTCACGCTGCGGGTCTATGACGCGCTCGGCAGGGAGGTCGCGACGCTCGTGAACGGGGTCCAGGAGCCGGGATACAAATCGGTCGGGTTCGACGCGGGCAGGTTATCGAGCGGCGTGTATTTCTATCGGCTGATGGCCGGCGACTTCACGGAAACGAGGAAACTCGTTCTCCTGAGGTAAGGGTCGACCTAATTCCAATAATCCATGGAGTACCTTCATGAAACCAATTTCAAGGCTCATGATCGCGCTGATATCTCTCACCGTCGTTGGATCGGTGTATTACAGCTTCATCAAACCGACAGACGAATTAGGCGCCTTCAGCAAGTTTAGCACCAACAGCGAGATCAATCAGGACATCAATGTCGCCATCGTGAAATCGAAAGCGATCGTAAAAGACGGGGACGGGAGAATCACATCCTTTTATGGGTCGGACAAGGACGACGTGGTTGTGAAAATCAACCTCCACGATCCGGCACCACCGGAAATTGCTGACGCGGTTGTGCTCGAGCTGGTTGGACATCTGCACGTGGATGGTTTCGTCGCTTCGCACGTCACGGTTCTCCGCTGATGGCGACGCAAAAACCCTGCCCGCATCGTAAAACCTTTTGACGAGGAGTCACCCCTTGAATACCTGGACGTCGATGCCGAATTCCGAAATCTTTCGGTAGATGGTCTTCCGGTCCACGTCCATCTTCCGGGCGACCTCGTTCATGTTTCCGTGCGATTCCTCGAGCATCCCCGCTCTCCCCGCCTCAGTGGAATTGACCGATCGTATCTGAAGATAGTAGCGTCCGCAGTGACGGGGAGAGGGAACTGTGAAAAATAGGGGTGTATTACAGGAATATTTCTTGACATTCGTTGGAATATGTATTATCCTCGATTGTCGGGGGTGTTCCACTCTGACGATCTTGCCTTGAGACGAATCACTCCCATCGCGTTCTTCCGATCTCTGAAGGATTCAGCGCACCCTAAAAAGGTTGGGCTCCCGCCCTTAAGGAAGTCCATCAATCCGTCAACGAACACCGTTCCTGATTGGTGGAGGGTCCCCGGATTATGAGTCACAACGGACCTGCCCCTTGGGTACGGGTAATATCAGAACCTCTCCTGCCCTAAGACGTGGCAAGGGCCTCGTAGAAACCGACTTCGGACAATCGTTCCTCCCCTTGCCAGGAGGGATGGAGCTGTCATACCAGGTTACCTAGAATGAAGATCCCTGCGAAATGGGTTAATATCTTGGGCATAGTCGTGATTATGCTGCTTGCCATGGATGTGGTTGTTCTGTCGTTGAAGAATCGGGACCTGAAGAATAATATCCGGGAGATTACGGGCTTCGAACCGCCTGAACCGCTTGAGTCGGGAACGCTCGCAGAAAAAATATCCGTCACGTTGCTCGATGGGAGAAATGATTCCATCTCATATGACGAGGTTTACGCGAAATACCTCCTCTTCGTCTTTTCTACGACATGCCCTCACTGCGAGGCGAATATTCCGAGGTGGAAATCGCTGAACGAGAAATTAGACGGAAGATGTTTTATCATCGCCATTTCCATCCATGATGTCGAACGGACTGTCGATTACGTCACGAAACGGGAATTCCCCTTTTATACGGTGAGTTTAAATGACTCAGCATTTTATCAGCGGTACAAAATCAGCGGTGTTCCGGTCACGATCCTCGTTGCCGGGGATGCCACAGTGGAAGGGGTTTGGAGGGGCGAGCTCAATGATGAACAAGTAGGGGACATAGTATCACGTGTAACCGACAACGCAACCGCCTCACTAAATCACCAGGAATTCCGGCAACACTAACCTGATGGAGGTTCTATGAACAACCTCAGTCTGAAACCGGTGCTCTTCCTGGTCATCGGAGTCCTCATCGCCGTGGGTGGCCTTCTCCAGGCGCTCCATGACGAAGCATACGCCATACCAGAGTGTGTGAACGTGTGCGTGTGTACAAACCCTCCTTGTGGTGGTCCAGCCACCGTCCCCGGTAAGCCATGTGCTGGAACTATATGCGGAGGCGGTGGGACAGCACACAACTGTGGGGATTACTGTCCCATAACATAACTCGACAGGGAATTGGAACGAGGCCTCTTTGCTCTTCAGCGAGGAGGCCCCGGTATAATTGATCCGTTGATTATTCTCAACCCGACGCCAAGCGGTACCAACTATCGATTCGCGGGGGTTGCCTGACCTCGGATTTTATAATATCTTCTTTCAGCTGTATTCTTCATGGGATTATGGTATTAAATCGTCGCGCTAAGGTACGCTGCTCCTGTCCAAGCGCGGGGGGGGGCGGTTAGATTGTGCCACCCCCGATGGGGATAACTCCATGTCGATGTTTCGACGAATAGGACTCCTTGCCATCCCTGCCTGCCTGATCGTCGCACAAGAATCGGCGCTATGTCAACAACGCTGGAGATGGCAAAATCCCCTTCCCCATGGGAGTGATGTCCGGGCCGTGTCGTTTATCGGTTCAACCACCGGCTACACGGTCGGTGTGTACGGATTGATCGGGAAAACCACCGACGGGGGTACATCGTGGATCGGGCAAACCAGCTCGACGGTGCTGGATTTGAACGATGTGGATTTTCGCACGACGACGACCGGCACTGCGGTAGGGACATCAGGCACGATCATCCGGACCACTGACGGTGGAACGACCTGGTTCCCCCAGTCGAGCGGGACGACCAACTGGCTGAGGTCGGTCTCGTTCACGAGTGTGAACGTCGGAACGGTGGTGGGGATCGGTGGGACCATCCTCCGGACAACCAACGGCGGTTCCCTCTGGTATACTCAACCAAGCGGCACACTGGAGCATCTCCTCAGCGTGTCGTATGTGGATGTGAATCGTGGGGTAGCAACAGGATTCAATGGCACAATTCTCCGGACGACAGACGGCGGGGGAACCTGGCTCCCGGTGACGAGCGGCACGACCGTTGATTTGAACAGTGTATCCCTTGTGAACGAGAGTGTGGGATACGTTGTCGGCAGTGCCGGGTTGATTCTAAAGACGACGGACGGGGGGATTTCGTGGACTCCCCAGACGAGCGGGACGACGAATCCCCTCAGCGTGGTAAAATTCCTGAATGAACAGACCGGTATGGCGTGCGGGACATTCGGCGTGGTACTGACCACAACAGATGGCGGTACGACGTGGGTGAAGGAGTCAAGCGGCTCCGATACGCATCTGTACGGGATCAGCATAGTGAGTACGGATGAGCGCTGGGTTGTGGGCAGAACAGCCACGATCCTGTATTCGTCGGATGGCGGAGCGTCTTGGAGTAATAAGGAAACCGGTCCGAGAGTGCGGTTCAACGCCGTGCATTTTGCCAATGAGCGATTCGGGATGGTTGTGGGAAATGGCGGCTCCATTTATCGAACGACCGACGGCGGATCGAGCTGGACACTCGAGAACAGCGGAATGGTCAATAACCTCAACGATGTATTGTTGCTGGATACGACTCGCGCAACCGCGGTCGGTGACGAAGGGGCGATTCTTCAAACGACTGATGGGGGCCAGTCCTGGATGATTCGGGAGAGCGGCACTGTTCAGCACTTGCAGGCCGTTTCTTTCCCGACGTCGGACACTGGTTGGGTCGTAGGGGACAACGCAATTGTCTTGCGTACCTTGGACGGAGGCGTGAGCTGGGAGGAAAAACCGACGTCCCTCGTGGCGATGAACCAGGCGGTCATTTTCCTCACACCCCTCCTCGGGATTATCGGTGGCGGTGGAGGTGGGATTGAATGGACAGCCGATGGAGGTATGAGTTGGGAAATCCGCCAACTCTATCCGCTCCCCGGTTTTACCTATCCCATTACAGACATGAGTTTCCCCACACCAGAAAAGATTTTTATCACGCAGCCTCTGGGAAGGGTGGTATATACTGACAACGCAGGTGCAGATTGGCATTTACAAGCAAGTGGGACAGACGTTTCGCTCTGGGGAGTCTCCTTCACCGATGAATTCAATGGAACAGTCGTCGGTCGGGAAGGGACAATTATCCACACGACAAACGGCGGATCGAACTGGATTAAACAACTCGGCTTCTGTGACACGACCCTCAGAGATGTTTTCTTCCTGGATTCGAGTACAGGTTGGGCCGTCGGGGACCTCGGGACCATCCTGCACTACGGACCGCAAACCGCCGACAGCTCCACGTATTTCGATGTGATGGAACAATGGAATTTGGTTTCGGTGCCGTATCGGGTTGGAGACTACCGGAAGGCGGCCCTCTTCCCGACCACGGTCAGCAGCGCGTTCTCCTTCGACGATGGGTACGTGCCTCGGGACACGCTCGAGAACGGCCGGGGGTACTGGCTGAAGTTCCCGGATGCGCAAACCATCGTGATGGACGGGACGTGGCTCGAAGCGGAGACGGTCGATGTCGCGGCGGGCTGGAACCTGGTGGGATCGTTGAGCTCCCGGATCGATGTTGCAGACATCGGTTCGATCCCCGGGGGCATCGTCACCTCGGGATTTTACCGGTACGACGGGTCGTATACGCAGAGCCCGGTGATCGACCCCGGGAGGGGGTACTGGGTGAAGGCCTCGGCGCCCGGGCAGCTTCTGTTCACCGCGAGCGGTTCACTTCCCGCAACCGCAAGGATACGAATCGATGACCGGGGTGAAACTCCGCCGGCGCCGCCGGAGTCAACAGAGCAGCCGGCGGGACCACTGCCTTTGACATACACCCTCGAGCAGAACACCCCGAATCCGTTCAATCCTGTGACGGAGATCCGTTACACGCTGATCGCGGGGGGCCGTGTCTCGCTGGTGGTCTATGACCTGCTGGGGAGGAGGGTCGCGGGCCTGGTCGAGGGTGTTCAGGAAGCCGGCGAGCATGTCGTGAGATGGGAGGCTGAGGGCGTGCCGAGTGGCATCTACTTCTACCGGCTGGTCACACGCGGGTTCAGCAAAACGATGAAGATGGCGTTGATCAGATAAGGATCCGGAAACGTCCTCCATTCGAGCGAGGGCTTGGGCAAACACTCAGGCCTTGAAGACCTGGACGTCGATGCCGAACTCCGAAATCTTCCTGTAGATCGTCTTCCTGTCCACATCCATCTTACGGGCGACTTCGTCCATATTGCCGTGCGATTCCTCGAGCATCTTCGCTCTCCCCGCTTCAATGGAATTGACCGATCGTATCTGAAAATAGTAGCGTCCGCAGAAGCGGGGAAAGGGAAATGTGAAGATAGTGGAGTATTTCCGGAATATTTCTTGACATTCGTTGGAATATCTCTTACCCTCGATTGTCGGGGGGGATTCCACTCTGCCGATTTTCCCTTCCGACGAATCACAACCATCGCGTTCTTCCGATCACTGAATAATCCAGCGCACCCTAAAAGGGTTGGCCTCCCGCCCTTCAGGAGGTCCATCGATCCTTCAACCGTTCCCCCCTCGCAGGAGGGATCGCGACGTCATACTGGGTTGCCCAAAATGAAGATCCCTACGAAATGGTTCAATATCTTGGGCCTCATGGTGATTACTCTGCTGGCCATTGATGTAGTCGTTCTGTCAGTGAAGAATCGAGACCTCAAGGATCATATCCGGGAGATTTCGGGCTTCGAACCGCCCGAACCGTTTGAGCCGGGATCTGTCGCAGGTAAAATATCCGTCACGTTGCTCGATGGGAGAAACGATTCCATCTCGTATGACGAGGCTTACGCGAAATACATCCTCTTCGTCTTTTCTACTACATGCCCTCACTGCGAGGCGAATATTCCAACGTGGAAATCGCTGAACGAAACATTGAACGGGAGATGTTTTATCATCGCCATTTCCATCCATGATGTCGAACGGACTGTCGATTACGTCACGAAACGGGAATTCCCCTTTTACACGGTGAGTCTCAATGATACGGCTTTTTATCAGCGGTACAAAATCAGCGGCGTTCCGGTTACAATGCTTATTGCCACGGATGCGACGGTAGAAGGGGTGTGGAAGGGCAGACTCGATGATGAACAAGAAAAAGATATAGTTTCACGTATAACCCTCAACGCGGCCGCTTCAATAAATCACCAGTAATTCCGACAACACTAACCTGATGGAGGCTCCATGAAAAACTTCAGTCTGAAGCCAGTACTCTTCCTGGGCGTCGGAGTCCTTATCGCCGTGGGTGGGCTTCTCCAGGCGCTCCATGACGAGGCATACGCAATCCCCGAGTGCTCGGTAGTTTGCGTATGTGATCCGGCTCCCTGTGAAGGGGCAGTTGATCCCAACAAGTTATGTGCAGATTCCCATCTCTGCAACGGCGCTCCTGGCAGTCCGAATAAGTGCATGAATTACTGCGTACAGCAGTAGTTGATCAGGAGCAAGTCGAGTGTACTCCTTCCATCCAATCGGGGAGGAGTGCATGCTCGATTGCATGCACTCGTACCTGCCAGATACAAACTTCCCCTGAGCACCACATCCGGTACGACGAGGGTGTCCGGTCACGGTCGGCGGTCGCGCATGCAAACATCGATCAGCTGCGTTCGACAGCAGTCATTAAATGTCGATGTGACTCACTGTCCACCAAACGGGGTAATTACCAGGAAATACCATATGGGGCGATTAAGTCTCGTGTTGTTGACATCCTTGTTTTTTCCTCTTTCGTCTCCTTCTCAACTCACCTGGACGTGGCAGAACCCCCACCCGCAGGGGAATGACATCCGTTCGGTTTCCTTTGTGACACCGTCGGTCGGCTACACCGTTGGCTTCTTTGGCTCGATCAACAAGACCACGGACGGCGGAACTACCTGGAGCCAGCTCTCCAGCGGAACCGTACACGATCTGTACGATGTGGTGTTCCTCAATGAAAACACGGGAACAGCCGTCGGGAAAGCAGGTACGATTCTCCGAACCGCCGACGGGGGTAATCTCTGGATCGCTCAGTCAAGCGGGACACCAAACTGGCTCAGATCGGTCTCATTTACGAGTGCGAATGAAGGGACGGCGGTGGGCATCTCCGGCACGATCGTTCGAACCACCAACGGCGGTTCAGTCTGGAATTCCCAGACGAGCGGTACAAGTGAACATCTCTTTGGCGTGTCATTCGTTGATGCAGGAAATGGCCTGGCGGTTGGGTTCAACGGAACAATACTGCGAACCACCGACGGGGGATCGACCTGGAGTGCTCAATCCGGCGGCACGACTGACCATCTTTACGATGTGTCCTACGTCAGTCCAACGGTGGCATACGTTGTCAGCGTTGATGGATCCGTCCGGAAATCAGCAGACGGTGGGGTAACCTGGGCAGTGCAAACGACCGTCGTCGGGACACAGTTACTCGCAGTCGATTTCGTCGATGTCGACCATGGAATCGCCGCCGGTACGGGCGGCACGGTCGTGACGACAACGACGGGGGGAGCTTCGTGGATCGCTCTCAGTACAGGCACCACGGAACATCTGTATGGCGTCAGTATCGCGGACAGTGATCATGCGTGGGTCGTGGGTCAAACAGCAACGCTCTTGCATTCATCCGATGGTGGGGGTGGTTGGATCAGTCAGGTGAAGGGGACGAGGCAACGCCTCAATAGGGTATATTTTGCCAGCAGGATGCTGGGGATGGCGGTCGGAGTTGGGGGTACGATCGTCAGGACGACCGACGGAGGTGTTCACTGGGACGAAGTTGAAAGCGGGACCGTCAGTAATCTGAACGGGATATGTCTGATTGACTCCCTCAGGGGGACGGTTGTTGGACATGGGGGAACTATTCTGCATACCAGCGATGGCGGTTCTACCTGGATGCCGCAGAGTAGTGGTGTGAAGGTCAATCTCTACGGTGTGGCATTTCTTACGGAACAGTTGGTAGTTGCGGTCGGTGATGATTATGTTTTCTTACGGACGACAAACATCGGTGCCTCATGGACGATTGTAGACTCTGGCTATGGAATAAATTTTCGGGACGTAGAGTTCATCAACTCGTCCGAGGGGATCGCAATTGGCGAAATTGACGCCGTCTACTATTCGAATAGTGCGGGTATTGGTTGGAATTATCAGAGGACTTATCCCAACCCGTGGAGTAATCTCAACGCACTCAGTATGCCCGGAGACAGCACCTGGTTCATTGTTCGCAATCTCGGTTACATCATTCATACCACCGATAAGGGCAACACCTGGAATTCCCAGACTAGCGGCACGCCAAACGCACTTTATGGGGTTTCATTCACTGATGTGAACCATGGCGTCGCTGTAGGCACTCGTGGGACGATTATCAGTACGACAAACGGGGGATCTCAATGGAGTAGTCAACTGAGTGCTGCGGACACTGCTCTGAGAGATGTTTTCTTCCTCGATTCGAGTACAGGTTGGGCCGTCGGGGACCTTGGGACGATCCTGCACTACGGACAGCATGCAGCCGATAGCTTCACGTATTTCGATGTGATGGAGCAATGGAATTTGGTTTCGGTGCCGTATCGGGTCGGAGACTACCGGAAAGCGGCCCTCTTCCCGACCGCGGTCAGCAGTGCGTTCTCCTTCGACGATGGGTACGTGCCGCGGGACACGCTCGAGAACGGCCGGGGGTACTGGCTGAAGTTCACCGATGTGCAGACCATCGTGATGGACGGGACGTGGCTCGAAGCGGAGACGGTCGATATCGCGGCTGGCTGGAACCTGGTGGGATCGTTGAGCTCCCGGATTGATGTCGTCGACATCGGTTCGATCCCGGGAGGCATCGTCACCTCGGCATTTTACCGTTACGACGGATCGTATACACAGAGCCCGGTGATCGACCCCGGCAGGGGGTACTGGGTGAAGGCTGCGGTGCCCGGGCAGCTTCTGTTCACCGCGGGCGGTTCACTTCCCGCAACCGCAAGGATACGGATCGATGACCGGGGTGAAACTCCGCCGCCGCCGCCGGAGCCGTCAGATCAGCCGGCGGAACCGCACCCTCTGAAATATACCCTCGAGCAGAACACCCCGAATCCGTTCAATCCTGTGACGGAGATCCGTTACACGCTGATCGCGGCGGGCCCTGTCTCCCTCGTGGTCTTTGACCTGCTGGGGAGGAGGGTCGCGGGCCTGGTCGAGGGTGTTCAGGAAGCCCGCGAGCATGTCGTGAGATGGGATGGGGAGGGTGTGCCGAGCGGGATCTACTTCTACCGACTGGTCACACGCGGGTTCAGCAAAACGATGAAGATGGCGTTGATCAGATAAGGATCCGGAAACGCCCTCCATTCGAGTGAGGGCTTGGGCAAACTCTCACCCCTTGAACACCTGGACGTCGATGCCGAATTCCGAAATTTTCCTGTAGATCGTCTTCCTGTCCACGTCCATCTTCCGGGCGACTTCGTTCATATTGCCGTGCGATTCCTCGAGCATCCTCATCAGGTATTTCTTCTCCGCGTCCCGGAGGACCTGCTCCACGTACGCCTTGTAGGGGATCGAGGTCGTCAGGGGTGACTCGACGCCCGGGCGTCCATCGGGCGCGGACCCGCGGATGTCGAGCCGCGTGATGACCTCGCCCTCGGTCGTGATGATCGCCCGCTTGATCAGGTTCTCCAGCTCCCGGATGTTCCCGCGCCAGGAGTGGTTCATCATGTCGTGGATGCACGACGGGGAAAATCCCTTCAGCGGGTTGGCGGTGAGCGAACGATGTTTCTTCAGGAAGTGCTCGGCCAATAACGGAATGTCGTCGAGACGGTCCCGAAGAGGGGGGAGCGTGACGTTCTGGAATGGCGTTTTGAGGAAAATTCCTTTATAATAGTACGCAAACCGCCCATCCCGAAATGAAATCACACTCCCGGATAACCCTCGCTTCCGGCGCGCTCCTCCTAGCGATCGTTGCGGACGGATTCGCGCAACCGGGGGGAATGCGCGGCGTGGTCACCGACCGGGCGTCAGGATCCCCGCTTCCCGGCGTCACGGTGTCGGCGAAGAGCGCGGGCGACTCGCTCTCCGCCGGCGCGACGTTCACGGACCTTTCGGGGCGTTACCTCATCCGCTCCCTCGCGGTCGGCAACTACCTGATCTCCTTCTCCTCGGTGGGTTACCGGAGGATCGTTGATGCCCCCGTCGCGGTGGGCGATTCGTCGGATGTGACGTTCGATGCGGCGATGGAAGAAATCCCCCTCGACCTCGACGAGGTGATCGTCTCCGCCTCAAGGAAAGAGGAAAAAGCTGTTCGTGCCCCCAGCTCCACCTCGATCATCGACGCGGCGACCATCGCGTCCCGTTCGGCCGTCACACCGGTCGACCACCTTCGTTCAACAGGCGGCATCGACATCGCCCAGACCGGCCTGATGCAGCAGACGGTCGTCACGCGCGCCTTCAACAACGTTTTTTCCACCACCCTCACGATGATGACCGACAACAGGATCGCTGCCGTGGCGTCGCTCAGGGCGAACATCCCGGCGTTCATCCCCCTGGTGGACGACGACCTCGACCGGATCGAGGTGGTACGCGGCCCCGCGTCGGCCCTCTACGGCCCGAACGCCCATAACGGCGTTGTCAATTTCATCACCCGCTCGCCGTTCGCGTCGAAGGGAACGACCATTTCGCTCGCCGGGGGGAGCAGCTCGCTGGTGCAGGCGAGCGTCCGTCACGCCGGCACGGCCGGCGAACGGTTCGGGTACAAGATCTCCGCCCAGTATTTCCGCGGTCGGGATTGGGAGTACGTCGACTCCACTGAGGTGTTCGAACGTCAGGAGGCCCTGCTCGGCGGCGCCGACCCGGACACGCTGAGGATCGGCCGGCGGGAGGCATTCGTCGAACGGTTCGGAGGCGAGGCGCGGATGGACTATATCCTCGCGACGGACGCGACGGTGAACCTCATCGCCGGGTTGAACCAGGCCGTGAGCACCATCGAACTGACCGACATCGGCGCTTCGCAGGGGCGGGACTGGATGTATGGCTACCTCCAGTCGCGGCTGACCGTCGGGTCGTTCTTCCTCCAGGGGTTCATCAACCTCAGCGACGCCGGCGATTCCTATATGCTCCGCACGGGGATGCCGGTGGTCGACCGGTCGCGGATGATCGTGGCGCAGGCACAGCACCGGTACGAGCCGGGGGAGCGGCAGCTCTTCACCTACGGCGTCGACCTCCAGCTCACCAGGCCGGTCACAGACGGGACGATCACCGGCAGGAACGAGGACGACGACGACATCGACGAGTTCGGCGCCTACCTGCAATCGGAGACGCGCCTCCTCCCCGGGATGCTCGACCTGGTCCTCGCCGCCCGCGGCGACCATAACAACCACCTCGGGGACATCGTCGTGTCGCCACGCGCCGCGCTCGTGTACACCCCCGCCGAAGAACACAACCTCAGGATCACCTGGAACCGCGCGTACTCGACTCCCAACACCACCGAGCTCTTCCTCGACATCGTGGCCGAACCGAACGTCTTCGGCTTTCCCGGCCCGTACGCCGTCGACCTTCGGGGGAGCGGCATCCCGGACGGGGGATACGTCTTCGCGCGGGACGACAACGGCAGGCCGGTGATGCATTCCACTCTCAACGCCGACAGGTCCCTTCCGATGAGCGTGGACGACGTGGCGCTCCTCTGGCCCACCCTCGTGCAGGTGCTCACCGGATATGGGATCGACCTGACCGGGGTACCCGCGCCAGCCGCATCGGACATCGGATCGGCGATGGGCCTGCTCGATCCCGCGGCGGGGTCCTTCAATCCGACAGGTGACGTCGCCGACGTCCCCCGCCTCGAGGCGACCATCACCAGCACGGTCGAGGTCGGATACAAGGGTCGCGTGGGGGAATCGCTGATCGCCGGTCTCGACGTGTACCACACGACGGTCACGAACTTCATCGGTCAGTTCGAGGTCATCACCCCGAGCGTGTTTATGGACCGGGCCGACGTCAGGACTTATCTCCAGACCAACGGGCTTTCGGCGACCGAAGCATCGCTCTACGCTTCGATCATCTCGTCCCTGCCGCTCGGAACGGTGACGCCGCAGGGTGTGGCCGACCCCACCGCTCTGCTGGTGACCCCGAGGAATTTTGGGAACCTCGGCCTCTGGGGGGCCGACCTCTCACTCGAATTCCTGCCGCACCCGTCGTGGCAGGTCATCGGCACCGTCTCTGTCATCTCGAAGAACTTCTTCGAGAATCTCGACGGGGTGGGGGGCCTCGCGCTGAATAGCCCCGAGCACAGAGGGACTTTTACCCTACGGTACCGCGACGTCGGCGGAAGCTTTCACGCCGAGGCCCGCTCGCGGTGGATGTCGGGGTTCAGGATGTCGTCGGGTGTGTACGCCGGCGACGTCTTGCCCTACACGCTCTTCGACCTCAACGCGGGGGCCGCGCTCCCCTGGTTTCCGGGCACCGCCTTGACGCTCTCAGTCCTGAACCTCCTCGACCGCAAACACCGCGAATTCGTGGGCGCTCCCGACATCGGGAGACTCGTCGTCGGTAAAATTCATTATACCATCTGACAATGGCTTCGCGAAAATCATACACGATCATCGGGGGAGGCGTCCTGCTGGTGGCCCTCCTCCTCCTCCTGAGATTCTTCGGACCGGGGAGCGACTCGCCGGGCGCGGCAGGCACTGGTGGAGCCGGCGGGTCGACCGGAGCCGGCGGAGCGAGCCGATCAGGCGGAACCGGTGGGGCAGGCGCAACCGGAGCCGGGAACCAGCCGATGCAGGTGAGGATCGAGGTGGTCCGCGCGACGAAGCTCAGCGGCTCCGTCACAGCGGTCGGCACGCTCCTCTCGAACGAGGAGGTCCAGCTACGCAGCCAGGTCTCGGGGCAGGTCGAACGGATCACGTTCGGTGAGGGCGCCAGGGTGTCGAAGGGCGACCTTCTGGTGAAGATCAACGACGACGAACTCCAGGCCCAACTTCAACGCGCGAAGTCGCGGCTCGCCATTGGCGAACAACAGGCCGAGAGGCAGAAACAGCTCTTCGAAAAACAGTTCAGCAGCCAGGAAGAGTACAACAACGCCCTCAATGAGTTGAACGTGTTCCGTGCGGAGGAGCAGCTCATCGTGGCGCAGATCGCGAAGACCGAGATCCGGGCCCCATTCGACGGAACGATCGGCCTGAGGTTCGTGAGCGAGGGGAGCTACGTCTCGCCAGCCGCCGTGATGACGACCCTCCAGGACAACAGCAGGATGAAGGTCGATTTCACCGTCCCCGAAAAGTACGCCGGAATGATCGGAGTGGGCGACCCCATCGCGTTCCGGGTGGCCACGAGACCCGAATCGTACGCTGCGACCATTTACTCCACCGATTCCCGCATCGATCCCACAAGCCGCACCCTCCGGGTGAGGGCCGTCGCCTCAAATCCCCGGCGCGCGCTCCTGCCCGGCTCGTTCGCGAACGTCGAGGTTTCGCTGAATCCCCGAACGTCCCTCACCATCCCTGCGTACGCGCTGATCCCGGAATTGCGGGGGCACAAGGTCTTCGTCTGCGTTGCCGGGCTCGCGGCGGCGAGGCCGGTCGTGATCGGGGAGAGGTCGAACGACCGTGTGGAGATCGCCGAAGGGCTGGCGGCCGGCGACTCGCTGATCATCTCGGGAATCCTCCAGCTCCGCCCGGGAATGCCGGTCGTGTTGGCGCCCGCCGGGTCCGGGACCGACGCAGGGAAACCCTCACAATGAGCCTCTCGGCGGTCTGCATCAGGCGGCCGGTGCTGACGATTGTCCTGTCGATCGTGATCGTGCTTTTCGGCCTGATCGGATATTCCTTTCTCGGGGTCCGCGAATTTCCCAGCGTCGACCCGGCGATCATCACGGTGAGGACCTCGTACCCGGGGGCCAACTCGGAAGTCATCGAGTCTCAGATCACCGAACCGCTCGAGGCCGCGATCTCGGGCGTACCGGGCATCCGCACGCTCGTATCCTCGAGCCGCGAAGGGAGCAGCAACATTTCGATCGAGTTCGTCCTTTCGGTCGACCTCGAAACCGCCGCGAACGACGTCCGCGACAAGGTCGCGGGCTCTCTCCGGAGCCTGCCGCCCGACGTCGACCCCCCGGTCGTCGCCAAGGCCGACGCCGACGCGAGCCCGATCATCGTCCTGAACATCTCGAGCAGGACGAGAGACCTCCTGCAGTTGACCGACATTGCGGACCGGATTTTCAGGGAGCGGATGCAGACCATCCCCGGGGCGAGCGAGGTCCGCATCTTCGGCGAAAAACGGTACGCGATGCGGCTCTGGATGGACCCGGCGAAGCTCGCAGCCTACCAGGTGACGCCTCTGGACGTACGGACGGCGCTCAACGCGGAAAACCTCGAGCTCCCGGCGGGCCGCATCGAGGGGTATGAGGTCGAACTCACGGTCAGGACCCTCAGCCGGCTCCGCACGGCCGAAGAGTTCAACAATCTCATCATTCGGGTGCAGGACGGGCGCATCGTCCGGTTCCGGGACATCGGGTACGCCGAACTGGCCCCGGAGGACACGAGGTCGGTCTCCAAGGGGCTCGCCGGTCCGCGCGTTGCCATCGCCCTCGTTCCCCAGCCCGGTTCGAACCACATCGTGATCGCCGACGAGTTCTACCGCCGCGCGGAGCAGATCAGGAAGGACCTCCCCGCGGACATCGAGACCGGCATCGTCTGGGATGCGACGAAGTACATCAGGAGCTCGATCCTCGAAGTGCGCGAAACGATCCTCGTCGCGTTCGGACTGGTCGTGATGATCATCTTTCTCTTCCTGCGCGACTGGCGAACGACGCTTGTTCCCGTATTTGCGATTCCCATCTCACTCGTCGGCGCGTTCTTCCTGATGTACCTGGCGGGCTTTTCGATCAACGTGTTGACGCTCCTCGGCCTGGTCCTCGCCATCGGCCTCGTGGTGGACGATGCTATTGTGGTTCTCGAAAACATCTACGCGAAAATCGAACGCGGTGTCGACCCGATGGAGGCGGGTTTCGCCGGCTCGAAGGAGGTCTTCTTCGCCGTGATCTCGACGACGGTGGCGCTCGTGGCGGTTTTCTTGCCGATCATGTTCCTCCAGGGCCTCACGGGCAGGCTCTTCAGGGAGTTCGGGATGGTCGTCGGCGGCGCCGTGGTCATCTCGGCGTTCGTCGCGTTGACGCTCACGCCGATGCTGAGCACGCGGTTCATCCGCGCCCGCACGCAACACACACGTTTCTATACGCTGACCGAACCGTTCTTCGTCAGGATGATCGCCGGGTACGAAAAAACCCTTCGCGCTTTCATGCGACGACGCTCGACCGCCTTCGTGATCATCCTCGCGATGGCGGGCCTGATGTGGACGTTTTTCGCCGCATTGCCGCAGGAGCTCGCCCCCCTCGAGGACCGGAGCAGGCTCCGGTTGAACTCCACGGCGCCCGAAGGCACATCGTTCGAGCGGATGGACGCGTATATGGACAGCCTCATCCAGCTTATCCGCAACGAAGTGCCAGAAGCGGACGCGGTGCTGGCGAATACCTCGGGCCAGGGAGGCGCAGCGAATTCCGGGAGGACCACCGTGACGCTCGTGGCCCCCGACGACAGGGACCGCACGCAGCAGGAAATCGCAGACGAACTCTTCCGTTCGGTGAGGAAGTTGAACGACGCCCGGACCGTCGTCACTCAGGACCAGACGATAGCGCTCGGAAGCGGTGGCTCCCGGGGCGGCCTTCCGGTCCGATACGTCCTGCGCGCGCCGAATTTCGATAAGTTGAGGGACGCTCTCCCGCGCTTCATCGACTCGGTAAACGCCAACCCCGCCTTCGTGGTGTCCGACGTCGACCTCAAGTTCAATAAACCGGAACTCGTCGTTGAGATCGACCGTGAACGCACGCGCTCGCTCGGCCTCTCGGTGAGCGACGTGGCCCAGACCCTCCAGCTCACATTGAGCGGACAACGGTACGGGTATTTCATCCTCGACGGGAAGCAGTACCAGGTGATCGGGCAGTTGACCAGGCAAAACCGTGACACGCCGGCGGGGCTGACGGCGATTTTCGTCCGGAGCAGGACGGGGGAATTGATCCAGCTCGACAATCTGGTGAAACTCTCCGAGCAGGCCACCCCGCCGGAGCTCTACCGCTTCGACCGGCAGATTTCGGCGACCGTGTCGGCGGGCCTGGCCCCGGGCTTTACCCTCGGCGACGGGATCGAGGCGATGGACGGTATAGCGAAAAAGGTCCTGGACGACACCTATACGACCGCGCTCGACGGTCCCTCGAGGGACTTCGCCGAGAGTTCCGGCAGCCTGCTCTTCGTCTTCCTGATTGCGCTCGTCCTGACCTACCTGGCGCTCGCCGCGCAGTTCGAGAGTTTCCGCGACCCGCTGATCATCATGTTCACCGTCCCGCTGGCGATCGCCGGCGCGCTCCTTTCGCTCTGGTACTTCCGCCAGACGTTCAACATGTTCAGCCAGATCGGCGTCATCATGCTGATCGGTCTCGTCACGAAAAACGGCATACTGATTGTGGAGTTCGCGAACCAGCGGCGCGAGACCGGCCTGAGCGCCGCCGAGGCGGTGGTGAGCGCGGCGGTGGCGCGGCTCCGGCCGATCCTGATGACGTCGCTCTCGACGATCCTCGGCATCCTGCCGATCGCGCTCGGCCTGGGATCGGGGGCGGGGAGCAGGATCTCGATGGGCATCGCGGTCATCGGCGGCCTCATCGTTTCGGGCGGTCTGACGCTCTATGTCATTCCGGCCGTCTACGCATATCTCCCGGGCGTTCGCGAACGCGCCGCCGCGGACGAAATGCAATTACGTCATCACGCTCCCGTCACGACGAGCGCGACAACCACAGACTGAATGGAGCACGAACGATGAACATCGGAATCCTGACCGGGGGCGGCGACGTCCCCGGATTGAATCCCTGCATCAAGGCCGCGGTCTACCGCGCCACCGACGCCGGCCACACGATGCTCGGCATCCGTCTCGGCTGGGGCGGCCTCCTGCGCTATGACCCCGCGGATAAAAAGTCCCACGAGCGCTCCGTCATCGCGCTGACCAAGGCGAACACACGGACGATCGACAGGACGGGGGGAACCTACCTCCATACCTCGCGCACCAATCCCGGGAAGGTGGGGCGCAAGCACATCCCGGCGTTCCTCGAGAGCGCCTACGGGAAAACGGGCGAGGGCGACACGGTCGACTGCACCCCTCACGTGCTGTCGGTGCTCGAACGGCTGAAGGTGGAGGCGCTCGTGGCCATCGGCGGCGACGACACCCTTAGCTACGCCGCGCGTCTCCACAGGGAAGGGGTCCCGATCGTCTGCATCCCGAAGACGATGGACAACGACGTCTATGGCACCGACTACTGCATCGGTTTCTCGACTGCCGTCACGAGGAGCGTGGAATTCATCCATGCCCTCAGGACCCCGACGGGATCTCACGAGCGCATCGCCGTGGTGGAGCTCTTCGGTCGCTATTCCGGCGAGACGTCGCTCATCTCGGCATACCTCGCGGGTGTCGACAGGGCGATCATCTCGGAAGTGGATTTCGACATGGACAAGCTGACGAAGTTCCTGGTCGATGACCGCAAGGCCAACCCGAGCCACTACTCGATCATGACGATATCCGAGGGCGCCAAGCCGGTCGGGGGGGAGATGTCGCTGACGGGGGAGGCCGACGCGTACGGGCACAAAAAGCTCGGCGGCATCGGAGACGCGGTGAGCAGGGAGATCGAGAGGCGCTCCGGCGTCCGCACGGTCTACCAGCAGCTCGCCTACCTGATGCGCAGCGGGGCCCCGGACGCGCTCGATTTAATGGTCAGCACGAGTTACGGCTACCTTGCCACCGACTTGCTCTTGTCGAAACAGCACGGCCGGATGGTGGCGCTGAAGGACGGGAAGTACACCTCGGTCCCGATCGATATGATCGTGACCGGTAAGAAGCGGGTGGATGTGGACGAGCTCTACGACGTGAAGGAGTACCGGCCGAAGGTCGCCCACCTGCTGGGCAAACCGATGTTCCTCTATTAGTATGTGAAGCTCGCTGGCGCGGGGCTGTGTGCCGGGGGGCCTGCCCTCGGGCGCTGAAGCCCGGCGGGACGCCCGCGCCGCCGCCGCCCCGACGTGGGCTGTTCAGCTGAGCCAGCCCTGAGCGCGATACCACTCGAGCGTGCCGCGCACTCCCTCCTCCAGCGTCAGTTTTTCCCTGAAGCCCAGCTCGCGCACAGCCTTCGACCCGTCGAACGTCCAGGCGTCCTGGACGATGTCGCGCGCCTTCTCGAGGTTCAGCGTCGCCGGCTTGCTGCCGAACATTGCCACGAACTGCGCGACCGCCCCGATCGCGTAGACGCACCACTCCGGGATCTTGACCCGGAACGGCTTGCGGCGCATCACCGACGCCGTCACGTCCCCCACGTGGAGCCAGTTGTAGTACTTCCCGCTCGAAATGAAATAGGTGCGGCCTGCCGAGTCGGCGTGCTCGCCGGCGAGGATGATGCCGTCGACGAGGTCCGAGACGTGAATGAGGCTGACGAGTTTCTCGCTGAAACCGATGAGCGGCTGGAGACCCATCCTCATCGTCCGGAAAAACTCGAAGATTTCCGTGTCCCGCGGTCCGTAGACCGCGGGCGGGCGCACGATCGTCAGCCGAATGCGGTCCATCGCCCCGAGGCACTCCTTCTCAGCTTCCATCTTGCTGACGCCGTAGGAGGTGATGGGGTGGAAGGGAGTCGTTTCGTCGACCGCGGCCCCGGGCGAGGCGGGTCCGACGGCGGCGCCGCTGCTGATGTGCACGAATCGGCGCAGTTTCGGGTTGGCGATGACCGTCGCCGCGATGAGGTCGCGGGTGACGGCGTGGTTCCCGGCGAAGTACCCCTCACGGTTCCTGGCCTTGGTGACGCCGGCGAGATGATAGATCATATCGACGCCGGCGACGGCGCCTCGCAGGAATGCCGGGTCGGAATACTCACCCTCCCGGTAGTCGACCGGGAGGCCGGCGATCCATTTTTTGTCGGAGCTCCTCCGGACGATCGCCCTCAGGGAGTGGCCCTGCGCGTGGAGGCGGTCCGCGAGGTGGCTTCCGATGAAACCCGTCGCCCCGGTGATCAGGATCTTCATGAAATTGTCGGGAATGTACTCTCTGAAGGGCCCCGAATGACCGGGGATGAATTGACTTTCACGAGCGCTTGCAGTATATTAAAAAATATTTTCGCATCAAATTATCTCATTCCCGCGTGCGGGGGAATGACTCGCTCTCCCCGGCCCCGTCACGATCCGACCGGATGTAAGCCGAAAATCGACCTTCACTTTCTCAGAACGAACAGACCCAACCCGCCATGAGCGCATCGCCCGAGCAACCCGCGACCCCGGCCACGACGCCGTCGAAACCGGCGGTCGACCTCTTCCAGAAATGCCACGACTTCACGCGCGCCGACGAGGTGAAGGCAGCCGGGTTCTATCCGTACTTCCGCGCGATCGAGGAGAACGAAGGCCCGGTGGTGAGGATCGAGGGGAGAAAGGTGATCATGGCGGGGTCGAACAACTACCTCGGCCTGACGTCGCACCCGAAGGTGAAGGAAGCCGCCGTGAAGGCGGTCGAAAAATACGGCACCGGCTGTTCCGGTTCCCGCTACCTCACCGGCACGATCGACCTGCACAACGAGCTCGAGAAACGCCTGGCGAAGTTCCTGGGCAAACCAGCCTGCCTCCTCTTCTCGACCGGCTACCAGACCGCCCAGGGGATCATCCCGACGCTCGTCCAGAGGGGCGATTACCTCGTCACCGACAAGGACAACCACGCCTGCATCGTCGCCGGTTACATGATGGCGAAGGGGATGTTCGCCGACTTCGTCCGGTACAAGCACAACGACATGGCCGACCTCGAGAGGGTCATCTCCCGCATCCCCCTGGGGGCCGGGAAGCTGATCGCCACCGATGGGGTCTTCAGCACCTCGGGGGAAATCGTCGACCTGCCGCACCTCGTGTCGATGGCGAAGAAATACAACGCCCGGATCCTCGTCGACGACGCCCATTCGGTCGGGGTGATCGGCCGGGGGGGGCGCGGAACCGCCAGTCACTTCGGTCTGGTCGACGAGGTCGATATGACGATGGGGACCTTCAGCAAGACCTTCGCGTCGCTCGGCGGCTTCGTCGTGGGCGAGGAGCGCGTCATCAATTTCCTCAAGCACCAGTCGCCCGCCCTGATCTTCAGCGCGAGCCCGACGCCGGCCTCGGTCGCGGCTGCCCTGGCGGCGCTCGAAATCCTCGAGGCCGAACCGGAGAGGATTACCCGGCTGATCGCAAACGCCGATAGGATGCGGGCCGGCTTCAAGAAACTCGGGTTCAAAATCATCGACGGCCAGTCGGCCGTCGTCCCGGTGATCATCGGTGACGACCTCCTGACGTTTACTTTCTGGAAAGCACTCTTCGACGCGGGTGTGTTCGTCAACGCCTTCATCAGCCCAGGCGTGCCCCAGGGCCTCCAGATGATGCGGACCAGTTACATGACGACCCACGAAGATTCGCACCTCGATGCCATCCTCGGCCTGTTCGAAACGGCCGGGAAGAAACTCGGTATCATCAGCTGATCGCCGGAGCGCAGGGACGGTGCAGCCCGACATCCGTCACTCCCTGATCCTCATGCCCCCGCTTACCATCCGCACGGTCCGCACGGGAAGAGACCGTCGCCTATTCATCAAACTCCAGTGGACGATGAACGCCGGTCAGGAGAAGTGGGTGGCGCCCCTCCTGATGGAACGTCGCAAGCTGATGGACAAGAAGAAGAACCCCTTCTTCCTCCACTCCGACGCTGAATTCTTCATCGCCGAGAGGGACGGGACCCCCGTCGGAAGAATCGGGGCCATCCTCAACGCGAACCACAACCGCGAGCACGGCGAGAACATCGGCTTCTTCGGATTTTTCGAATGCATGGACGACGTCGACGTCGCGCGCGCACTCTTCGCCGCCGCCGAGGAATGGCTGCGGGCGAAAAAGGTCGTCGCCGTACGCGGACCGGCGAGCCCGTCGGTGAACGACGAGTACGGTCTCCTCATTGACGGATTCGGGGAAACTCCAGCCATTATGATGCCCTTCAATCCTCCGTATTACGCCCGACTCGTCGAGGGAGCGGGGTACGTGAAGGCGAAGGACCTCTATGCCTACGGCCTGCATCAGAAGACGTTCATGAGCGACAAAATGCGCAGGGTCTCCGCCCGGTTGATGGAGAGGGAAGGGTTGACGATTCGGCCGCTGAACATGGCCGATTTTCCCGCGGAAGTGGAACGGATCAGGGACCTCTATTCACGCGCCTGGCAGCATAACTGGGGAGCGGTACCCCTGACGAAGGAGGAGTTCGATGCCCTCGCGAAAGACCTGAAATCGGTTATCGAACCGAGTCTCGTGTTGTTTGCGGAATCGGGGGGCGTCCCGATAGGGTTCTCGCTCTCCCTGCCTGACTACAACCAGGCCTTCAGGTCCAACCGCACCGGATCACTCCTGGGCGCCCTGTTCTGCATGATGTTTTTCAAGAATAAAATCGACAGGGTTCGTATATTGGTCCTGGGCGTCCTACCCGACCGGTTGCGGACCGGAGCCGGGACCCTACTGATGTTCGAGACCGGCCGGAGGGCGAACGACCTCGGTTACCCGGGTGGGGAGGCCAGCTGGGTGCTCGAGGACAACCTGATGATGAACCGCGCGGCCGTCCTGATGAGCGGCGCACGAACGAAGCTCTACCGAATCTACGAAAAGTCACTCTAACCCCGAAGGAGAAGCGACATGCCAGTAAAACCGGTGGACAAGATCTGGATGAACGGCAAGTTCGTCAACTGGGCCGATGCGAATATCCACATCCTCTCGCACGTGATTCACTACGGATCGAGCTGGTTCGAGGGGATCAGGTGCTACGACACGAAGAAGGGGCCGGCCATCTTCCGGCTCGAAAAGCACCTTGAACGGCTCTACGATTCGGTGAAGATCTACCACGGCGAAATCCCCTTCAAGCGCGATGTACTCACCGCCGCGATCATGGAGACGGTCCGCGTGAACAAGATGAAATCGTGCTACATCCGCCCGATCGTCTACCGCGGCTACGGAGACGTCGGGGTGAACCCGCTCAACAACCCCATTGACGTCGCCATCGCCGTGTGGGAGTGGGGCACGTACCTCGGCGCGGACGCCCTCACCAAGGGCATCGACTGCTGCGTCTCCTCCTGGACCCGCCCCGCCCCCAACACACTCCCGACGGTCTCCAAGGCCGGGGGGAACTACCTGAACTCACAGCTCATCAAGATGGAGGCCATCAAGGCGGGATTCACCGAGGGGATCGCCCTCGACGTCTTCGGGTACATCAGCGAAGGGAGCGGCGAGAACATCTTCATCGTCAAGAACAAGGACGTCTACACGCCGCCGTTCACGTCGAGCATCCTCCCGGGCATTACGCGCTCTTCGGTGATGGCGCTGCTGCGCGAGGCGGGGCACAGGATCATCGAGGCGCCGGTGGCGCGAGAGATCCTCACGATCGCCGACGAGGTGTTCTTCACCGGGACCGCCGCTGAGATCACGCCGATCCGGAGCGTCGACCGGTTCCCGATCGGGGACGGTACGCCCGGCCCGATCACACTCGACGTCCAGAAGCGGTTCTTCGACGTCGTCCATAACGGGAACGATCCGAAGAACTGGCTGACGTTCGTGTATAAAGACTAGCAGGCTGTTGAAAAATCCCCGGCGCGCCGGGGTAGGAGGCTGAACCGTGAAGGGAAAAAGAGCGAAAACGCCGGGGATCGGCAAGGCCCGGATCCGTCGGATCCTCGTGCCGGTCGATTTTTCAGAGCATTCCAGGAAAGCCCTCCAATACGCCGTCGACCTCGGGTTGGTGTTCGACGCCGAGATCGTCCTGGTGTTCGTGGTCGAGATGGTGGGTTACCCCTCTGATCTGGGGTTCGGCCAGGCGCCGATACCGGCCATCGAACGCGAGCTCACCGAGCGCGGTAAATCCGAGCTGAACCGCCTCGCGGAAGAGTACGTCGGCGGAAAACTCGTCGTGAGGTTGCACGTTCCGGCGGGCCGTCCCTTCATCGAAATCATCCGCGCGGCGAAGGATCTCGAGGCGGACCTGATTATCATCGCCACCCACGGACACACGGGTATGGAACATATCCTCTTCGGGAGTACGGCCGAGAAGGTCGTTCGGAAGGCCCCCTGTCCCGTCCTGGTCGTGCGGTAACCTTATTTTTTCCTATCCATCATATATCCGACGAAATTACCGAGCGAGACCTTCGCATCCGAGGGCGGCAGCGATTCGAGCGCGGCGGCGGCCTTCGCGGAATATTCACCGGCCTTGACGAGGGCATACTCTATACCCCCGTAGCCTTCGGCGAACTCGACGATCCGCTGGATGTCCTTTCCGGAGGCCCCGTGCTTGATGAGCGAAACGATCCGCCGCGATTCGGCCTTCGGCGCCCGCGCGAGCGAATGAATGAGCGGGAGCGTGAGTTTCTTCTCCTTGAGGTCGATCCCCGTCGGCTTTCCGGTGATGCTCTTGCGGCCGGTGTAATCGAGGAGGTCGTCGCGGATCTGGAAAACCATCCCGATGTTTTCTCCGAATTCCCTCATCCGGGCGGCGAGGCCCGGATCGCCGGAGGCGCTGGCGGCCCCGATCTGGCAGCAGGTCGAGAGAAGGGATGCGGTCTTGTCGGAGATGATCCGCAGGTAGGTCGGTTCGTCGAGGTCCAGGTCGCGGCTCTTGGCGATCTGCAGGATCTCGGCTTCGCTCATCCTGCGGACGGCGTCGGAGATGATCTTGAGGAACTGGAAATCGTCGTTGTCGAGGGAGAGGAGGAGGCCCTTGGCGAGCATGTAGTCCCCCATCAGCACCGCGATCTTGTTCTTCCACACCGCATTGATCGACGCGATGCCGCGCCGCGTGTCCGCGTCGTCCACCACGTCGTCGTGGATCAGGGTGGCGGTGTGGAGGATTTCGACGAGTGCCGCGCCGCGGTAGGTGCTTTCGTTGACGTCCCCGCAGGCGCGAGCCGAGAGGAGGACCAGCGCGGGCCGGATCCGTTTTCCCTTCTGCCGGACGATGTACCGCACGATGAGGTCGACGAACGCGACCTTCGACTTCATCGCGTCGCGGAGCCGGTCGTCGAAGACGTCCAGCTCCCGGTCGACCGGCGCCGTTAATTCCTTCAGTTTCACGTGACGTCCATGATTGAGGGTTTGGCTGCGTCCCTTTTCCGCTTCGCCATCCCCGCGATCCCGATGCTCAGCTCGTACAGGACGACGATCGGAACCGAGAACACCGACATCGTGACGGGGTCGGTCGTCGGCGTGACGATCGCGGAAAGGATCAGGATCACCACGTACGCGTGGCGGCGGTAGTGGCGCATGAAGGCCGGCGTCAGGATGCCGAACCGGGCAAGGAAGTACGACACCATCGGCAGTTCGAAGATGAGCCCGGAAATGAGGACGAGCTGGATCACGAAGCTCATATATTCGCTCACGGCGATCATGTTGCGGATGTCCTTCGTGCCGAACTCGGTGAAGAACTGGAGCATGTAGGGCAGCATCACGAAATAGGAAAACGCCACGCCGGCGAAAAAACAGAGCGACGAAAAGGTCACGATCCGCGAGATGTACCTCCGCTCCTTCGGCAGGAGGCCGGGCTGGATGAACTTCCAGACCTGGTAGAGGAGCCAGGGGACGCTCAGCACCAGCCCCCCGACGACGACGGTCATCATGTAGAAAGTGATCTGGCCGTACGGGATCGTGTTGATCAGCTCGAGGGGGGGGTTGGTGAGCCTGCCCGGCCGGAGGATCACCTCGTTGATGATCCAGTCGGCGAAGTAGCCGCACACCACCACGGCGACGAGGACGCCGGCCACGGACTTGATGAGGTGCCAGCGCAGCTCCTCGAGATGGTCGAGGAACGACATCTCCCTCTCGTCGGTGGAGTATTCCTCGGCCGCGTCAGGTGTCTCGGGAGAAGGTGGCGTCATCGGTGTTCCGATACAGGTATTAGAATGAATGGTTGCGGGACGCAGCCCCGGCCCCCGATGGACCGCGAGGGGCACGTGCCCGGTGCGGGGAACCTCACCCGGCGTAGAGCGGGAATCCCTCGCACAGCTCTGCCACCTTGCCGGCGACGGTCTTGTACGTGCCCTCGTTCCCGATGGAGGTGAGGACCGTGTCGATCAGCCCTGCGATCCGCTCCATCTCGGCCTCGCGCATCCCCCGGGTCGTCAGCGCGGGGGTTCCCATCCGGATGCCGCTGGTGATGAGCGGGCTCTTGTCGTCGAAGGGGACGGCGTTCTTGTTCACCGTGATGCCCGAGAGGTCGAGCGCCTCCTGCGCGTCCTTCCCCGTCAGGCCCTTGTTCCGCAGGTCGATCAGCATCAGGTGGTTGTCGGTTCCGCCTGAGACGATCTGGTACCCGCGAGATGAGAGAGCCGCTGAGAGCGCGCGCGCGTTCGCGATGATCTGGCGGGCGTACGCCTCGAACGACGGGTGGAGGTTTTCGAGGAACCCGACCGCCTTCGCGGCGATGACGTGCATCAGCGGTCCGCCCTGGACCCCGGGAATCACCATCGAGTCGAGGAGCTCGGAAATCATCCTCACCCGTCCCGACTTGGGGGCGGTGAGGCCGAAGGGGTTCTCATAGTCCTTGCCGACGAGGATCAGCCCGCCCCTCGGGCCCCGCAGGGTCTTGTGGGTGGTGGACGTTACGACGTGGCAGTGGGGGATCGGGTCGTCGAGCAATTTTTTCGCGATGAGTCCGGCGGGGTGGGCGATGTCGGCGAAGAGGAACGCTCCCGCCTTGTCGGCGATTTGCCGGAAGGCGCGGTAATCGATGTTCCGCGAGTAGGCGCTCGCCCCGACGGTGATCATCTTTGGCCGCTCCCTGAGGGCGGCCGTCTCCACTTCGTCGTAGTTGATGAGCCCCGTTTCCCGGCGGATGCCGTACGACACGAAATTATAGAGCCGCCCTGAGAAATTCACCGGCGACCCGTGCGTCAGGTGGCCGCCGTGCGAGAGGTCCATCCCCATCACCTTGTCGCCCGGCTTCAGGAATGTGAAGTAGACGGCCATGTTGGCCTGAGAACCCGAATGCGGCTGGACGTTCGCATACCCGGCGCCGAAGAGTGTTTTGACGCGGTCCCTGGCGAGGTTCTCCGCCTGGTCCACGAATTCGCACCCCCCGTAGTACCGTTTCCCGGGGTACCCCTCGGCGTACTTGTTCGTGAGGACCGAGCCCACCGCCTCCATCACGGCGGGGCTGACGAAATTTTCCGAGGCGATCAGCTCGAGCTTGGTGTGTTGCCGGCCGGTTTCCCTTTGGATGACGGCGGCGATCTCCGGGTCGGCTTGTTTCAGGTGGTCCATCGTAGAGTGGCCGGTCAAAGGTCGGTCAGGTCGTGTATTTTATCGACGCGTTTCTGGTGACGCCCGCCCTGGAATTCGGCGGTGAGGAACGCCATCAGGATCACCTTCGCGCGGTCCCACGACGTCAGGCGCGCGCCGATCGCGAGGACGTTGGCGTCGTTGTGTTCCCGGGCCAGCTTCGCGGCCTCCGCGGACTCGACGTTTGAGGCCCGCACACCGGCGTGCTTGTTGGCGACGATCGACATCCCGATACCGGAACCGCACACCAGGACGCCGAGCTGCGCCTTCCCCGAGGAGACTGCGAGGGCCACGGTGTGGGCGTAATCGGGGTAATCAACCGAATCGGCCGACGAAGCCCCGAGGTCGATCACCTCGACCCCCATCGACCGGAGGAGTTCCACGATTTTCTGTTTGTACTCGAAGCCGGCGTGGTCGGCCCCGACGGCGATGGTGCGTGTCGTTATGGGTTGCCGGGCGGTCATTCCTCGACGGGGCGCTGGAACCAGAATTCGGTGATGTCCAATGATGCCGATATACGGAATATTTTATCTTCCTGCAAAAGGCCGTCCGTACTCCCGCGCATCGCGAATCCCGCCGCGAGCGAAAGCCTTGTCTCGTTCAGGATCGGAAACGCGAACCCGGCCGTGACGCCGTTTTCGGTGATCGGTACTGCGCCGACCTCCAGGTAGCCCCCATCGTGATAGACCCCGAAGGAGTAGGTCACCTTCCTCCCCGGGCTCACGTTCAGCGCGTCCGCCCGGGTGAGCTCCGCTCCGGCTGAGATCCGCAGGCTGTTCCTGAGCCGGACCGTCGGGTAGGTTTCATACGTGTTCCCGGCCCACTCCTGGAACCTGACGTCCGCGGCGGCGAGGAGGGTGCCGGACTTGTAACTCACCCCGCCGGTGAGAGAGATGGGGAGCCGGATCTTGCGCTCGCCCCCCTCGACGGTGTCAGTGGTGGTCGACGACACGGCGGCGCCGTACTGGTAGATCCTCACGGTCTCCACTGTGGGCCACGCCGTGGTGTTGATCGCGAACCCGAACGTCCACGGGTCGACGATGTCCCAGAGGAGGCCGAAGGTGGAGCCGACGCCCCTCACGCTTTCACGCCGCGTGAATTCGGCGTCGGTGTACCCGGTTTCGGTGAAATCCTGCTTCATCGTGTAGCGGGTGGTGCCGAAGTAGTAATCGAACTGCGCCGCGGCAGTCAGGCCGGGAAGGAGCCTGACGGACGCCCCGGCGAAGAACCTGGAGGTCCCGCCCTCGCCGACGTGAGTCAGGTCGTACGAGAGGCCCTCCTGTTCGACCGGTTCGACGATGTTGTAATTCACGCGGCTGTACGGCACGATGCCGGCCCCGAAGGTTATCCCCAGGGCGCTGTCCACCGGGATCGCGAAACTCAGCCCGTTGAAATAGACCCCGCTCAGGTAGGCGGACGACGTTCCGTCGTCGGTGGAAAAGCCCTCGTAGATCGCGCCGGTGGAAAACCTGATCCTGGAAATGGAGGACCAGGTGGCCGGGTTCACGTCGTTGACCGAACTGGAAGGCCGGTATGCGGCGCCGGTCGAGCCGAGGCCGAAGATCGGCGTCGACGCGGTGAACCGCAGGTCCCCGATGCCGTACCGCGAATACACCGAACCGCCGCCCGCGGCCTGGAGTGGGACGACCGAAAGAAGGAAAAGGGTCGAGACGACGAAGGCCCTGGCGTATGGGAAACCGGTCGGCGTTTTCATTTCAGGGGAATTTCGTGTAGGTGATCCGGATCCTGGGCCGGAACGAGTCGGCGGCTGCGGAGCCGTACAGTCCGACCTGGTCGAGCGTGCTGAGCTCGCCGAGGGTTCGGAGCACAACGCCCGCGTTCGGCTCTATGGTGTTCCAGAGCTGGACGTACGTTTTGATGTCGGCGCGATAGATTTTCGCCCCGTCGACCGTCAGGGGGTAGCAGAGACCCGAGAGCACGATCGAGTCGAGGGGAAATTCCCTGTCCTGCACGAAGGAGACCGTGAGCGTGTCCCTCGTCGCGCCCGGCCCGGGAGGGAGGCCGGGGTTCGGCGTCAGCTCGAGGTATGCCTGGGAAATGCTGACGCCAGCCGGGAGCGACAGCGAATCGAACCGTATCCTGCTGCGGTACGCTACCCCGCTCTGAAGGACGGTGAGGCCGGACTGTACGGGGATGGCGCCGTTTGCGACGAACACGCCCTCGATCGCGTTCCGGGCCAGCTTCAGCGTTGTGTCGGCGGCGCCCCGGTAATAGACCCTGAGGATGGGCTGGCGTCCGGTCGAGACCATCAGCGGGCTGTTGAATCCGAAGACCGTCGACCCGCCGAAGGACGGCACCATCATCAGCGAACCGGTCCCCGCCTTGAGCCACGACCGTAGCAACATCGTGTCCACGCGGATTTTCAGGATGGTGTCCCCGGACGAAGCGGTGCCGGAGAACGAGCCGGAGGGGAGGGGGGCGTACGAGCCCGCTACGCTGTCCCACCGGAACGAGGTATTGCTCCAGGTGGACGTCATCTCGTGGATTGCAAACGACAGGGCGCCGCCGCTGTCGGGCAGGAGGTAGCCCGGCCGCATTTCGATCACGCCTGAATCGATCCGGGAAGTGGTGTCGAATGCTGTGAACGAGAACCGCAGGAGGGATCGTGCCTCGTACCCGGGGGTCGTGCCGACGAGGAGCGTGCCCTGGTTGCCGCCGACGCGCACGAGGTAGTTGGTGTCAGAGGTGGCCGCCGTGGTGAGCCCGACGATGATCAGGCTGTCGGGGAGCAGCTGCGAGCCGGAAGAATTCGGCTCGTCGGCGCACCCGGCCTGGCCAAGGACGAGCGCGGCGAGCAGGAGGAAGGCTGTGGCACACTTCATGGCGGTCATCGGGGGGCGCGTGCAGGTTCGTTGGCCAGGCTCCCGGCGACGAATTCCATCGCGTCATAGAGATCGTCGGCGACGTAATCAAGGGGGATGCCGTCCCGTTCGCAGAGTCCGCGTTCCGCTCTGCCGTACCCGGTGAGGACCAGGATCGCGTGCGCGCCCGCCTTCTTCGCCATTCCCACGTCGACGGTCCGGTCGCCGATCACGTACGATTTCGCCGCATCGACCTGAAACTCCCTCACCGCGCGATCGATCATCCCGGTGTTCGGTTTCCGGCAATCGCACTCCTTCCGGTATCCATCACTCCCCTCGGTGGGGTGGTGGGGGCAATAGTAGATCCGGTCCACGCGCGCGTTCTGCTCCAGGAGCCGTTCGGTCAGGTCGCGGTGAACCTCGAGGAGGTCGTGCTCGCTGAGAAGGCCACGCGCGACACCCGACTGGTTGGTGACGATGAAAACCCTCAGTCCGAGGTCGTTGGCCCTGCGGATCGCTTCGGCGGAGCGGGGAATCAGGTGGAGGTCCCGTGGTGAGGTGACAAAATCGACTTCCTCGTTGACTGTGCCGTCACGGTCGAGAAATACCGCGATGTTTCCCATCAGCCATTCTTGACGATCGATGCGTAGATGTCCATAAACTGTCGGGCGAGGGTCTCCACGCCGTTGGTTCGCGTGTGGTCGGTCATGTGCGTGATGATTGAGCTCTTCCGGTCCTGGAACAGCTGTTCGATGTCCTCCTGGCTCGAATGGCGGATGCCCTTCTCCGCCTTGGCGCCGATGGTCGTGACGACATCGGCACAGGTAAGGCCGGCCTTCAGGAAATTGAGGCGTCCGGCCGGTTCGCCGTTGGCCGGGAAGAGCGCGCTGGGAAGCCCGCTCTTTTCGAACGCGCTCTTCGGAAACGTCCCGTGAGAGGCGAGGCTGTGAACGGTGAATACGGTCTTCACGTTCTTGAAGAACGGGTCGTTCTTATAGATGGTCTTGAGGTACGCGGGAATCAATCCCGTCTGCCAGTCGTTGCAATGGATGATGTCGGGTTGCCATCGGAGCCGCTTGAGGATCTCGAGCACGCCGCGACAGAAGAAAATGAACCGTTCGTCGTTGTCGGGGAAATATTTCTTCGTTGCGGGGTTGGCGTAGAGCCCTTCCCGGCTGAAATACCGATCGTTGGCCAGGAAGTAGACGAGCACCTTCTGGGTGTCGCCGTTCAGGTACGAGGACCGCACCTGGCCGAATTCCGTCACACCGGCGACTGGGACGCCGATGTCCTTCATTCTCAGGAGGTTGTGGATCTGGAACTTTCTCCCGTTGATGCAGCTGTAACCCGGGAGGGCCACCCTGATGTCGTGACCGGAATTCTTGATGGCCTTGGGAATGTTCCCCGCCAGGTCTGCGAGACTGCCGGTCCGGATGAACGGATCCGCCTCGCTCGCTACAAAGAGAACCCCAAGGTTTTTGGTCATGGTCGGTGAGGAGTGGAGAAAATGTCCCGAATAGTGATTTAATTTACGCATTTTTGTGTTGTAAATCAACCGTCGCCTTGACAATATCTCCCGCTTTTTCTATATTTGTACGTATCGATTCAATCAGTCACTTGGAGTTCTGAACAGATTCTTTTGTTAAAGGTTTAAGTAGCAAGAAAGAGCGTTTCGCCGTCTACGGCGGCGATTCAGCGTTTTCAGTTGGCGCGAAAAACCTTTGACGGAAACGGTTGTTCATGATTTCTAGTGAGCTTGCCGGATGTCGGGTTTTTTCCGATATCCGGTTTTTTTATGTTTTTTTCTGATTTTCGTGATTTTCAATCGATGAATCGATACCTGGAGACATATCGCCTCTCTATACACGGGCTGACGCTCGCATCGCTCCTATTCGGCGCCGTCCCCGCGTGGGGCTCCTCCTCTGCGGACCTCAGGGTCGTCTCTTCATCCCCCGGCGCGACCGTCGTAGAGTACACGCCCCGGTACCTCCCGGTTAGTTCCAGGAAGATCGGCGACGGGCAATACCTTCGATACGATTTCGAAGGCAGCCAGTCGCCGGCGACGGTCCGGCCCGGCGCGCCCGAAATCTTCGTCCGCTCCGTACCGCTCCTCCTCGGTTCGCTGGCCAACCGCGTCGAGATCGTCTCCGAAGAATACACCGATACCACCGGGATCCTCCTCGCGCCCGCCCCGGATCTTATCGATGCGGACAAGGTCCCGGCCTGGACGCACCGCCCCGATCCCTCCGCTTATGCCGTAGCGGGATTTCTTCCCGTGGCAGTCGCCGTCCTCGCCAATGTGGGCGCGGTCCGCGGGACAATTCTCGGCAACCTCGTGATCTCGCCGCTACGGTACGATCCTGCCCGGAGAATCCTCCGGAAGCTCAAGCGCATCGTCGTGAGGGTCTCCTCCGACGGCCCGGTCACCGGGCTCCCCGTCGACGACCCGCTGGTCAGGGGGATCGCGATCAACGATTCCCGTGGTCGGGGCCTTGCCCCGGTCCCGAACGCCGCAAAGCGGACGGCCCGGCTCGCGAACAGCGTCCTCGCCCAGGGCTCCTGGCTCAAGCTCTCGATCGCCGAAGAAGGGATGTATCTCCTCACCGGACAGATGCTGATCAATGCTGGAGTGCCCGCCTCGACCGATCCCGGAACGATCAGAATCTTCGGGAACGGGGGTGCGGAACTTCCCCTGAACCCCCTCACGCCCGTCCCCATCGACCTCGTCGAATCTCCGCGACTCATCTCCGACGTGGGGGCCGCCGGCGTCCTCGATCCTGCGGACGAGGTGGTCTTCTATGCGGCGACCGCCAGGGGGTGGAAGTATGACCCCGTCGCGCGCCGCATCTCTCACACGATCAACCGCTACTGGGAAACCGGCTACTGCTGGGTTACCTACGGCGCCGCCCCCGGCCGGTCGATGCCGCCGGCAAACCCGGGCCCGACCGCAGATTACACCGCGCTCAGCGTGGAGGGAAAACTCTTCCGCGAGGACGACAGGGTGAACATCCTCTCGTCCGGGCTCAACTGGCTCGGCCAGTCGTTCGACGCGGGCGACCGGCTGACGTACGCCCACCCGTTGCCGGGCATCGTACCCGGTTCGACGGTGCGGTATCGGTTAAGGCTCGGATCG
>JANNFI010000070.1:0-3458 GCA_031379665.1 Ignavibacteria bacterium | reverse complement strand
TGGAGCCCTACCGAACGCTCCGGCGGCAGGTTGACCATTTCCGCGAGGGAATTTTCGTCGCCGAGGGGGAAAAGGTCGTCAGGCGGCTTCTCGTCTCGGGCCTGAAGGTGCGCTCGATGCTGCTGACGCCGGAATGGTTCGACGCCTTGTTCCCCGGTGGGACCGGCGTCGCTGATTCCGCCGCGTTTGCGGCTGGCGCCGCCGGCGCGGGCGCCTTCGTCGCCGGCGCCCGGATCCACCTGGCGCGGAAGGACCTGCTCGAATCGATCGTCGGGTTCAACCTCCACCAGGGGCTGATGGCCGTCGCCGAGACGCCCGCTGAAATCGGGAGTGACCGGCTGGTGCGCGAGGCCGCCGGGGGAGCGCGGCTCTACGTGGCGCTCGACGACCTGGTGAATGCGGAAAACGTGGGGTTGGTGGTACGGAACTGCGCTGCGTTCGGCGTAGACACGCTCATCTGCGGCGAGACATCGAGCAGCCCCTACCTGAGGCGCTCGGTCAGGGCGTCGATGGGGACCGTCTTCGGGCTGCCCATCCACCATTCGCCCGACCTCGTCTCGACGCTCTCGGAGCTCACGTCGTTGGCGGGGGTTGAGACGATCGCCGCCGATCCGGCGGGCGACGCAAGCCTCTACTCGACTCGCCTGACCGGCAGCGTCTGCCTCGTGCTCGGGCACGAGGGAACGGGGATCAGGCCGGGGGTGCTCGCCGCGTGCGGCCGCCGGGTGGCGATACCGATGTGGAGCGGAACGGATTCGCTCAACGTGAGCAGCGCGTGCGCCGTGTTCCTGTCGGAGGCACGGCGGCAGCGCTCAGCAGGCTAAGCGCGAACGGGTGAGCGCTATAGTATAGAGGCGGTCAGCGGAGCTCGGCAAGCTCGCGCTGGGTAAAGTAGTAGGAGATTTCGATCCTGCCGTTCTCTGCGGAGTCCGATCCGTGAACGATGTTCTCCCCCTTGTTGTCGGCGTAGCGTTTCCGGATCGTGCCGTCGGCCGCCTCCTTCGGATCGGTTGCCCCGATCAGCTTCCGGAAATCGGCCACAGCGTTCTCCTTCTCGAGCGCGATCGGCACGCACGCCCCCGAGCTCATGAATTCCACAAGCCCGTCGTAGAACGGCCTTCCCTTGTGCACGGCGTAGAAACCGCCCGCCGCTTCCTTCGAGAGCCTGATTTTTTTCATTCCGAGAATTTTGAAGCCGGCTTTTTCGATATGGGCGATGACAGCGCCCGTGAGGTTTTTCTTCACGCAATCCGGTTTCAGAATCGCCAATGTCTGTTCCACCACAGTATGCTCCACGTTGATTGTTGTTGATTATCGTTCGGTTTGGTAACCCAGTTCCATCCACCGGCGCCAGCCGCCGTCCATCGAGATCACGTTCGTGTATCCCATCTTTGCGAGGTTGTCCGCCGCGAGCGCAGACCGGAAGCCACCGCCGCAGTAGAGGATGACCTCCGCCGCGTGGTCGGGCACCTTCGATTCGATATCACGTTCCAGTACGCCGCGCCCGATGTGGACCGCGCCGGCGATCCTGCCCGCCGCATATTCCGACTCTTCACGGACGTCGACCAGGAGCAACCGCTCGCCGCGGGCCAGCCGTTCGTGCACCGCTTCGGGAGTGGTCTCCCTGATCCGCCCTTTCGCGTCCCCGACCAGACGGAGGAACCCGGGGGAATGCTTCATCGGGCCTTTCTCCTCGTGCCGGTCTTTTTCCTCGCGACAGTCTTCTTCCTCGCGACAGTCTTTTTTGCCGCGACCGTTTTTCTCGTCGCTTTCGTCCCGAGCACCTTGAGCAGCGTCGAGCCGATTGCGGCCGGGCTCTCGACCACGTGGATGCCCGCCTTCTTCATCACGGACATCTTCTCGGCCGCGGTACCCTTTCCGCCGGAGATGATGGCGCCTGCGTGGCCCATCCTCCGGCCGGCCGGAGCCGTCCTGCCGGCGATGAAGCCGACGACCGGTTTCTTGAAATGCTTCTTGATGTATTCTGCGCCCTCTTCTTCCGCCGAGCCGCCGATCTCGCCGATCATGATGACGGCGTCGGTCTGGTCGTCGTCGTTGAAGAGCCGGAGGGCATCGATGAATTTCGTCCCGATGATGGGGTCCCCGCCGATGCCGATGCAGGTGGACTGGCCGAGGCCGAGTTCCGACACCTGCCAGACCGCCTCATAGGTGAGCGTCCCGCTCCTGGAGATGATGCCGATCCTTCCCGGTCGGTGGATGAACCCGGGCATGATGCCGATCTTGCATTCACCCGGGGTGATGACGCCGGGGCAGTTCGGGCCGATGAGCCGGGTGCCGGTCTTCCCGATGTAGTCGAAGACGGAGACCATGTCGCGGACCGGAATCCCCTCGGTGATCGCGATGACCAGCTTGATCCCCGCCGCCGCCGATTCCAGGATGGCTTCGGCCGCGAACGCCGCAGGTACGAAGATCACACTGGCGTCGGCTCCTTGTTGGCGCACCGCGTCCGCGACCGTATTAAATACCGGCACGCTCTTTTTGAAACCGTACTGCTCGTTTCCCTTGTAGGCCCCGCCCCCCTTGCCGGGCGTGACGCCGGCGACGACGTTGGTGCCGTATTCGATCATCTGCTGTGTGTGGAAGGTGCCCTCGCCGCCGGTGATGCCCTGGACGACGAGACGGGTTTTCTTATTGACCAGTATGCTCATATGCGTTTCGTTGGTGTAGTCGAATCAGTTGTTTTCAATGTAATCGGCGGTGCGGAGAATCGTTGCTTCGTCGAACCGCCGCCCGAGGATCTGGAGCCCGATCGGCAGGTTCTTCGCGTCGCAGCCGCAGGGGACGCTGATCCCCGGCAGGCCGGCCAGATTCGCGGACACGGTGAAGATGTCCGAGAGATACATCGTCAGCGGGTCGTCGGTTTTTTCGCCGAAGCGGAAGGCGGTCGTGGGAGTCGTCGGCGTGACCAGGACGTCAACCTCGTTGAACGCCTTGTCGAAGTCGTCCCTGATGAGCCGGCGGACTTTCTGCCCCTTCCGGTAGTAGGCGTCGTAGTACCCGGAGGAGAGGACGTAGGTGCCGAGCATGATCCGCCGCTTGACCTCCTCGCCGAACCCTTCGCTTCGCGACCGCACGTACATATCCTGCAGATCCTTCGCGCCGGAGGCGCGCCGCCCGTACCGAGCGCCGTCGTAGCGCGCGAGGTTCGACGAGGCTTCGGCCGTCGTCAGGATGTAGTACGTCGCGATCGTATAATCGGTGTGCGGAAGGGAAACCTCCTTCACCGAGGCCCCGCCCTTTCGAAGGATCTCTATCTTCTTCATCACCGCGTCGCGGACCGCGGGGTCGAGGCCGGTCGGAAAATATTCAGACGGGATCCCCACCCTCAGGCCGGCCACCGACCCCGTGAGGGCGGCGGCGTAGTCCGGGACGGGAGTGTCCGAGGAGGTGGAGTCCTTCGGATCGTGACCCGCGATGACGGAGAGCACCCCGGCGAC
>JANNFI010000015.1:0-2051 GCA_031379665.1 Ignavibacteria bacterium | reverse complement strand
CCCACCCCGATGTACAACAGTATCCCCCTCAATTGAATCATCTCGTCCACGAGGTCCGTGGACAGTTCGAGCCTCCCACGCCTAACGCGCGATCGAGTCCCGGAGCATCAACGTGATCTGCGGCTTATAGGTGAGGGCGATCGACTCTGATACCTTTCTGGTCATCCCGGTCAGGTAGTGCCCAAGGATGAGGTTGATCGCGAGATGGACCAGGGCGGCCGACCAGCAGAGTGTGAACAGCGTCCGGACGGAGGGGTCGTCGCCGGCGAGCATCGCGGCGAAGCACCCGGCGGTGAGGAGCGAAAAGGTGAATGTGCCATAGTTCATCACCCAATACCATATCCAGGCCCTGAATATCCCGCTCTCCATCAGCGAGTCGAACAGCCTGAAATTTTCCGCGAGCCGTGAGAAGACCGAATGGATCATCGAGTACCGCTCGTCGGATCCGAGATCCTTCGCGTACGACTGGTCGTCCGATTCGAGCACCCGGACCATCGCCTGGAAAATGATGTCGTTCGACTTTTCGAGGAACCCGAAGAACCGCTGGTCGAGCCAGATGTGGAGCTCGCCGAGCCAGTTGATTTTACTCACGATGAAATAGATGCCGCCGAAGGCGAACACGAACCCGAGGGTCGCATAGAACGCGTAGTTGTCCACACCCCTGAGGAGGTCGAGCGCCGGGCCAACCCCGGCGATGAGCCAGGCCGCTCCCGCCGTCAGTAGCAGGAGGTATACGGCGAGGGCGACCTTGATCGTCCGCTCGAGGCTTGAAAAATAGTGGTAGTGGCCTCTATCGTGCATCCGGTGATTTCATATTCGGATGGAAGGTAATGATTTCCGCCAAAGGGAGCAACCGGAGTCTATTTGAGGGGCCGGAAACTGCTCAAATTGGCCGATTTGCCCGGGGTCACCGTGTGACTTCAGGCACATCACCCCACCAGGGAAGAGGGTAAATTACGTAAGTTTATACCGCGACAGTATGTTAGAGCGGATTATTCGTCGAATTGCATGAAAGGATGTTCAATGGATCCCCAGCAAGTACTGGTGTGCCTCAATTTCGGCCGCGTCGACGGCGAATCGGATGACAGGTTCAGCACCTGTTTCATCGGCACGGAAATGCTCCGGAGCATGCTCCAGGCGCAGCACACGCTGCTGGTGGGGAACAAGGGTTCCGGGAAGAGCGCCATCTGCCGCCTCCTGATCGAGGACCTCGGAAAGGTGAGGCCCCTCCTCCCGAAGAATTATAACGAGATTTTCTGCATCCCTGCCTACGGCCTGCAGACCGAGGAGGACGTCCCCGTCGTGTCGCTGAAGGAACTCAGCCCTTCGACGGTGGATGATTTCCGGGACTTCTGGCTCCTGTACCTGGGGATGAAGGGCGCGCAGCGGATCGTGAAGGACGAGAAAATCCGGAGCCTTGTCGAAAAAACCGACAAGCCCAACCTCATCAAGTCGTTTGCAACGCTCGAGCGCGTGCTGGTAACGCTCGGCCTGCGCGAGGACCCCCGGAAGCTCTCGAAAATGAAATCCGCGCTCTCCGGGATGTTCCGATCGAACGGACGGGGGGGCAACGCCGCCGGCGGCGAATCGGGGTTCAAGGACCGTACCGGCGTCAGCATCATCGGTTTCCTCGAGCACGTTGACATCGTCCTGCGTGAGACGAACAGCCTCGCCTGGATGATGCTCGACAAGCTCGACCTCCTCTTTGTGGACGATTTCCCAAAACTGAAGGCTTCCATCACCGGCCTGGTCCAGCTGCTGGTCCAGTACGGCAACCACTTCAAGAATATCCACCTCAAGATCTTCCTCCGGAACGACATCTTCCGGCAGCTGCACATCGTCAACAAGTCGCACCTGGTGACCTACAGCAGTGAGATGAAATGGCGCGGCACGTTGTTGCTGAAACTGCTCGTGGCGCGCGCCGTGGACGATCAGCACGTCCGTTCGTACTGCCAGGACGCGATCGGCGAGAAGGTCGACGTCACGACGATCATCCTCGGCTCCGACGAGTACGTCCTGAAGGTGTTCTACGCCATCTTCGAGCCCACGAT